>NZ_JACUZU010000035.1:0-226 GCF_014851475.1 Acidovorax sp. ACV02 | reverse complement strand
GTTTTGTCTTCTTGGTGGTTAAAACCGGTATAGAATACAAGGCTTCGCTCGGTGGAGATGGTTGCTGCGGATTGCAGATGATCGTTGAAGCAGGGTGAAAAAAGAAAGCAAAAGTTTGACAGTTCTTTAAAAGCTGTGCTAGAATTCAAGGCTTCGCTGATCGCAGCGAGGTTTGCAAAATGAAGAAGATTTTGGTCTGATTTGTTTTGTTGGGATCCTTAAAAAT
>NZ_JACUZU010000034.1:0-311 GCF_014851475.1 Acidovorax sp. ACV02 | reverse complement strand
TTATGCCTGATGACCATAGCAAGTTGGTCCCACTCCTTCCCATCCCGAACAGGACAGTGAAACGACTTTGCGCCGATGATAGTGCGGGTTCCCGTGTGAAAGTAGGTCATCGTCAGGCTCTTACAGCAAGAAGCACCCAGTGTTGTACTGGGTGTTTTCTTTTGATTCATTGCATAGATGGGTTAAAAGAAAGCAAAAGTTTGACAGTTCTTTAAAAGCTGTGCTAGAATTCAAGGCTTCGCTGATCGCAGCGAGGTTTGCAAAATGAAGAAGATTTTGGTCTGATTTGTTTTGTTGGGATCCTTAAAAAT
>NZ_JACUZU010000033.1:0-348 GCF_014851475.1 Acidovorax sp. ACV02 | reverse complement strand
CCACATGGGCGATCAGGCCTTCCTGGCCAGCTTCGGTCAGGTAATGCGGCAACAGCAGGATGCCATGGGCGCCCAGGCGCTCGGCCTCCTGGGCATGGGCAATGGCCGTGCGGGTGGGGCCACCGGCCCCGGCAATGATCGGCACCTTGCCCCGGCAGGTGTCCACGGCCGTCTTGATGACCTCGCTGTACTCGGGGCCCGAGAGCGAGAAGTACTCACCCGTGCCACCGGCGGCAAACAGGGCGCTGGCGCCATAGGGGGCGAGCCACTCCAGGCGCTCGATGTAGGTCTTGGGGCGGAAGTTGCCCTGCTCGTCGAAGTCGGTGATGGGGAACGAGAGCAGGCCGG
>NZ_JACUZU010000032.1:0-445 GCF_014851475.1 Acidovorax sp. ACV02 | reverse complement strand
AAAGGGGAGGAAGAGAAGGAAGGAGAAAAGAAGGAAAAGGAAGAGAAGGGGGGGGGGAGAGAGAGGGAGAGAGAAAGAGGGAAAAAAGAGGAGGAAGAGAAAAGAAGAAAGGAAGGAAGGGGAAGGAGAAAAAAAAGAAGGGAAAAAGGAAGGAGAAGGGGGGGAAAAGGAGAAGAGAGGAGAGGGGAGGGAGGAAAGAAAGAAGAAGGGAAGAAAGGGGGGGGAGAAAAAAGAAGGGGAAAGGAAGGAAGAAAAGGGGAAGAAAGAGGGAAAGAAGAAGGGAGAGAAGAAAGAGAGGGAAAGAAGAAAAAGAAGGGAGAAAGAGGGAGCAAGAGGGAACAGCACAGCATGGGGGAGGGGGAGACGCAGGGGAGAAAAGGGTCCACGAGGAAAAAAAGAAGAAAGAACAAAACGCTGAACATGGTGGAGTTCTACTACCCCGAAG
>NZ_JACUZU010000031.1:0-447 GCF_014851475.1 Acidovorax sp. ACV02 | reverse complement strand
GGGGAGGAAGAGGAAGAGGGGGAGAAGAGAAAGAAGGAGAAAAGAGAAGAAGGGAGAGAGGAAGGGAAAGGGAAAAAGAGAAGAAAAGGAGGGAGAGGGAAGAGAAAGAAGAAGGAAGGAAAGAAAAAGAGGGGAAAAAGGGGGGGGTGGAGAGGAAGAAAGAGGAGGAGGGAGAGGAAGAGGGGGGAGGGAGAGGAGGAAAAGAAGGGGGAAAAGAGAAAAAAAGAGAAGGAGGGGAAAGAGAGAAGGAGGGGGAGGGGAAAAAAGAAAGGGGAGAAAGAGGGGGGGGGGGGGAAAAAGAGAGGAAAAAGGGAAGAGAAGAAAGAAGGAGAGGAAAGAGGAAGAGAGGAGGGAGGAAGGAAAGAGAAAGAGAGGAGAAAAAGGAAGAAAGGGAAGAAAAAGGAGAGGGAGAAAAGAAAGAGGAAGGGTGGCGGTGAAGGACAAGGA
>NZ_JACUZU010000030.1:0-463 GCF_014851475.1 Acidovorax sp. ACV02 | reverse complement strand
GCGACTGGGTGGTTTTTCCCTGAACACCATCGGCGTACAGTTCATCCCATCGATGAGCCGAACCCGCAAGGCGACTCACCGAACCCGGTTCAGGAATCGTTTTTGACCCGGCTTTTTTGAGACGCTTTTTTAGCTTTTAAGGATTTTCATCATGAACAAGACCGCCCGTTTCCTCTCCGTCGCCGCTGTTGCCACTTTCGCCGCCTTTGGCGCCCATGCCGATGAAGCCGATGGCTCGCAATTTGCCCTGAAGTTCGACACCAACCGCACCCGCGCTGAAGTGCAAGCCGAAGCCGTAGTGGAAGCCAAGACCCACAACATGGAACCCGCAGGCTCGCGTGTGGTGACCTACCAATTCACCGCTGACCGCGCTGCCGTGCGTGCACAGGCTGCCGAAGCCGTGCGCACCGGCCAGATCCCTTCGGGCGAATTCAGCGCCATGTAATTTGGCAGACCAACTGCT
>NZ_JACUZU010000002.1:0-750266 GCF_014851475.1 Acidovorax sp. ACV02 | reverse complement strand
TGGCCGTTTCGTATTCCACGTGGGCGGTGTTGATCGTGATACCGCGGGCCTTTTCTTCGGGCGCAGCGTCGATCTGGTCGTAGGCCTTGGCTTCGCCGCCGAACTTGGCGGACAGCACGGTAGCGATAGCTGCCGTCAGCGTCGTCTTGCCATGGTCCACGTGACCGATCGTGCCCACGTTCACGTGGGGCTTGGTGCGTTCAAACTTACCTTTTGCCATTTCAATTCTCCAAAGAGCAATCCCTGTGTAGTGGTTTTACGTCTGCATCTGGTTGCTGATTCACTCCGCACAGGGAACAGAGTGGCACCGGATCGCAGACAAAACAAAGCCCGGACCACGAGGGCCCGGGCGAAGTGCTTACTTACTTGGCGCGCGCGGCCATGATGGCTTCAGACACGTTGCGAGGGGCTTCGCTGTAGTGCTTGAATTCCATCGTGTAGGTAGCGCGACCTTGCGACATGGAGCGCAGGGTCGTGGAGTAGCCGAACATTTCGGACAGGGGCACTTCGGCCTTGATGGCCTTGCCACCGCCTGGGATGTCGTCCATGCCCTGCACCATGCCGCGGCGGCTGGACAGGTCGCCCATCACGTTGCCGGCGTAGTCTTCAGGCGTTTCCACTTCCACGGCCATCATGGGTTCCAGAATGACCGGACCGGCCTTCTTGCAGCCTTCCTTGAAGCCGAAGATGGCAGCCATCTTGAACGCCAGTTCGTTCGAGTCCACATCGTGGTACGAACCGAAGTGCAGCGTGACCTTGACGTCCACCACGGGGTAACCGGCCAGCACGCCTTGCGTGACGGCTTCGTTGAAACCCTTTTCCACGGCCGGGATGAATTCACGAGGCACCACACCGCCCTTGATGGCATCGACGAACTCGTTGCCCTTGCCGGCTTCGTTGGGTTCGATCTTGAGCACAACGTGGCCGTATTGGCCCTTACCGCCAGACTGGCGCACGAACTTGCCTTCGGCTTCTTCCACCGTCTTGCGGATGGTTTCGCGGTAAGCAACCTGGGGCTTGCCCACGTTGGCTTCCACGCCGAATTCACGCTTCATGCGGTCCACGATGATTTCCAGGTGCAGCTCGCCCATGCCGGCGATCAGCGTCTGGCCCGATTCTTCATCGGTCTTCACGCGGAACGATGGATCTTCTGCAGCCAGGCGCTGCAGAGCGATGCCCATCTTTTCCTGGTCGGCCTTGGTCTTGGGTTCCACGGCCTGGGTGATCACAGGCTCAGGGAACACCATGCGCTCCAGAATGATCTGGGAATCGAGATCACTCAGCGTTTCACCGGTGGTCACGTCCTTCAGGCCCACACAGGCAGCAATGTCGCCAGCGCGGATTTCTTCGACTTCCTGACGCTCGTTGGCGTGCATCTGCACGATACGGCCGATACGTTCTTTCTTGCCCTTGATCGGGTTGTAAACGGTGTCACCCTTGCTCAGCACGCCGGAGTACACGCGCACGAAGGTCAACTGGCCCACGAAGGGGTCAGTCATCAGCTTGAATGCCAGGGCCGAGAACTTCTCGTTGTCATCCGCCTTGCGGGTGACTGGGTTTTCGTCTTCGTCCGTGCCCGTCACATCAGGAATGTCCGTCGGTGCTGGCAGGTAGTCAATCACGGCGTCCAGCATGCGCTGCACGCCCTTGTTCTTGAACGCGGTGCCACACAGCATGGGATGGATTTCCGTGGCGATGGTGCGCGTACGCAGGCCGAACTTGATTTCGGCTTCGGAGAGGTCGCCCTCTTCCAGGTACTTGTTCATCAGCTCTTCAGAGGCTTCGGCAGCAGCTTCCACCATCTTTTCACGCCATTCCTTGGCGGATTCCACCAGGTCAGCCGGGATTTCTTCGTAGCTGAACTTCATGCCCTGCGACGCTTCATCCCACAGGATGGCCTTCATCTTGAGCAGATCGACCACGCCGGTGAACTTGTCTTCGGCACCGATCGGGATCACCACGGGCACGGGGTTGGCCTTCAGGCGCAGCTTCATCTGGTCATAGACCTTGAAGAAGTTGGCACCGGTACGGTCCATCTTGTTCACAAAGGCCAGACGAGGCACCTTGTACTTGTTGGCCTGGCGCCAAACGGTTTCCGACTGGGGCTGCACGCCACCCACAGCGCAATACACCATGCAGGCGCCGTCGAGCACGCGCATCGAACGCTCCACTTCGATCGTGAAGTCCACGTGGCCGGGGGTGTCGATGATGTTGAAGCGGTGCTCTTCGTAAGAGTTGTCCATGCCTTTCCAGAAGCAGGTCGTGGCAGCGGACGTGATCGTGATGCCACGCTCTTGTTCCTGCTCCATCCAGTCCATGGTGGCAGCGCCATCGTGCACTTCACCAATCTTGTGGCTCACGCCCGTGTAGAACAGGATACGTTCGGTGGTCGTGGTCTTGCCAGCGTCAATGTGGGCCGAGATACCGATATTGCGGTAGCGCTCGATGGGAGTCTTGCGAGCCATGGTGGATCCTTGGATGGGTCGTGTTATTCGGGGGACGGGGCGACCATTGTGGCGCTGCAACCCGTCAATTTTGTGACCACCTCAATCGCCACAAGGCTGCAGGCAAAAATGCTTGCAGCCTTGCGTCTGGCGACGAGGAAAGGTCGTCGATTTAGAAGCGGAAGTGGCTGAATGCCTTGTTGGCTTCGGCCATACGGTGCACTTCGTCACGCTTCTTCATGGCGCCGCCACGGCCTTCGGTGGCTTCCAGCAGTTCGTTGGCCAGGCGTTGGGCCATCGACTTTTCACCACGCTTGCGGGCGGCTTCCTTGATCCAGCGCATGGACAGGGCCAAACGACGGACAGGGCGCACTTCCACGGGCACTTGGTAGTTGGCACCGCCCACGCGGCGGGACTTCACTTCCACCATGGGCTTCACGTTGTTGATGGCAACGGTAAAGGCTTCCAGAGGGTCCTTATCGGGGTGCTTCTTCTCGATCAGTTCCAGGGCGCCGTAAATGATGCGCTCTGCAACTGCCTTCTTGCCGCCTTCCATGATCACGTTCATGAATTTGGACAGCTCTACATTGCCGAACTTGGGATCCGGCAGGATTTCACGTTTGGGGACTTCGCGACGACGTGGCATTTTTTACCTCTATCTTTGCTTCAGTTGGCATCTTTTCAGACACCGCGAGAGCCAATCTCTGGACTCCCACTTACTCGACCCGCGCAGAACACCTGCGTTTGGGGTCACTACGCTGCACTTCCGCGCCACGCGGAAAAACAGCACCGAAAATTCTTCAGACCGAAAGGGCCAGGGCTTACTTGGCCTTTGGCTTCTTCGCGCCGTACTTGGAGCGGGCTTGCTTGCGGTCTTTCACGCCTTGCAAGTCCAGCGAGCCACGCACGATGTGGTAACGCACACCGGGCAAGTCCTTCACACGACCGCCGCGAACCAGCACCACGCTGTGTTCCTGCAGGTTGTGGCCTTCACCGCCGATGTAGGAGATCACCTCAAAACCGTTGGTCAGGCGCACCTTGGCGACCTTACGCAGAGCGGAGTTAGGCTTCTTAGGCGTCGTGGTGTACACACGGGTGCACACGCCACGGCGCTGTGGAGAGTTTTCCATCGCAGGGCTCTTGGACTTGGTCTTTTCGACCTCGCGCCCCTGACGGACCAGTTGATTAATGGTTGGCATGAAATACGTCCCTAAACGTGAATTTGCTTCGTGAAAGCGAAAACGTGAATCCCTTCGGAAATTCCGAAAAGCCTTCTAATGTAGCAGGATGCCCCCTGAAAGGCAAGCCCACTGCGGCTTGCAGCAGTTTCTGACACCTGCAGCCATCCCGGTGATCTGACAGGAACTGGCCGCAAAAGGAGCGAAAAACAGGCCCGACATATGCCGGACCTGCGCAGCCAGCTATGGTTTCAGAAGTGGTTCGCCACCTTCTGCAAGGCAGCGTCACTTGATCCAGAGGCGAATGGCATCCCAGGCACGGCCCAGGATGCCGGCCTGCTCCACCGCCTCCAGCGCCACCAGGGGCACTTCGCCGATGGACTGGTCGCCCAGCATGACCTTGAGGGTGCCAATGGCCTGACCCTTGGTGTAAGGCGCCACCAACGGGTCGGGGCGGGCGATCTGGGTGGTGACCTTGCCAGCGCTGCCGGCGGGCACGGCGACCACGATGGCCTCCTCGCGGCCGATCTTCAGCACGCTGTCCTTGCCCTTCCAGACGGCAGGGGTCGCCACCGGCTTGCCTGCGTCAAACAACTTGACCGCCTCGAACGCGGTGTAACCCCAGTTCAGCAGCTTCTGGCTTTCGTTCGCGCGCGCGTTTTCGCTCGCGGCACCCAGCACGATGGACAGCAGACGGCGCTGGCCCACGCCGGGGAATTCACGCTTGGACGTGGCCACCAGGCAGTAGCCCGCCGCAGCGGTGTGGCCGGTCTTGAGGCCATCCACCGTGGGGTCGCGGAACAGCAGCGAATTGCGGTTGCTGCCGTTCGATGCCGGAGTGCCCGGGTAGCTGTACTGCTTGGTGGAGTAGTAGTGCATGTACTCCGGGAAGTCCTTCATCAGCCGCATGGCCAGCACGGAGAGGTCGCGCGCCGTGGTGGTGTGACCGGGCTCCGTCAGGCCTTCGGGGTTCTTGTAGCTCGTGCCCTTCATGCCCAGCGCCTGCGCCTGGTCGTTCATGAGCTTGACGAAGTTCTCGGCCGTGCCGCCCACGCCTTCGGCCAGGGCCATGGTGGCGTCGTTGCCGGACTGCACGATCATGCCCTTGATGAGGTCTTCGACCGGCACCTGCATCTTGGGGTCGATGAACATGCGCGAGCCGGGCATCTTCCAGGCGCGCACGCTCACGGGCAGCTTCTGGTCCAGCGCGATCTTCTTGGAGCGCAGGGCGTCGAACACCAGGTAGCCCGTCATGAGCTTGGTGAGCGAGGCCTGCTCCACCGGCGCGTCGATGTCCTTGGCGGCCAGCACCTGGTTGGCGGTGACATCCACCAGCAGGTAGGTGCGCGCGGCGATTTCGGGGGGCTGGGGTGCCTGGGCCAAGGCGCCAAAGGCAGCCGGGGCCACCGCAGCAAAGACGGCCAGGGATCGCAACGCAGACAGGATTCGTTTCATGGGGCAGGAGGGGGCTGGAGAGGCTCGAAAAAAGGGTGGGAGAGACGGCGGGAGAGGGAAGACGACGGACGGCCGGAGCCGGTCCGGGCGGCGCCCCTCAGGCGCCCGATTGCAGGTGGCGGACCACCAGGTTCTTCAGAAGCGGCAATTGTCCGTGAAAGAAATGACCGCCTGCGGGGACGACTGTGACAGGCAGTATCTGGGGCCGGGCCCAGTCCATCACAGCGGACAGCGGCACGGTGTCGTCCTGCTCGCCGTGCACGACCAGCGTGCGCAGGTGGGCATCGGGCGGCACTGGGGCCACCGTGAAGCGGCTGGCGGCCGTGCCGACCAGCACGGCCTTCTGCACGCGCTGCGTGGGCCACAGTGCCTCCAGCGCATGGCTGGTGACAAACGCACCGAAAGAAAACCCCGCAAGCGCCAGGGGTTGCCCCTCGGCGGCGGGAGCCACCTGCTCTACCACCGCCAGCAGGTCCTGCAACTCGCCCCGGCCTTCGTCGTACACGCCGGCCGTGGCGCCCACGCCGCGGAAGTTGAAGCGCACCGCCGTCCAGCCACACTGCACAAACGCGCGCGCCAGGGTCTGCACCACCTTGTTGTCCATGGTGCCGCCAAACAGCGGATGCGGGTGGGCGATGATGGCGACGCCACGGGGCGCCGCGCCATCGGCCAGGGTGGCGCTGTCGCGCACGGCCTCGATGGCGCCTGCGGGGCCGGACAGGGTCAGGCGTTCGGTCTGGGCATTCACGGATTTGCTACTCAATCAATAGCAACAGGGGCATGATCCACTAGCGCCTGCTGCCAAAATCGTTCCAAGACAGGGATGGAGCCGCGCTCAGCGGCCAAGTTCCGCTGGCGTGACCAGACGTTCCACCACCTGGCCGTTCTTGAGGTGCGATTCGACGATTTCGTCGATGTCCGCCGCATCCACATAGGTGTACCAGGTGCCCTCGGGGTAGACCACCGCCACGGGGCCACCCGCGCAACGGTCCAGGCAACCGGCCTTGTTCACACGCACCTTGCCCGCACCCGCCAGCCCGGCGGCCTTGACCTGGGCCTTGCAGCGGTCAAAACCCGCCTGTGCATTGTGGTGCGCGCAGCTGTCTTCCCCGTTGGTGCGCTCGTTAAGGCAGAAGAAGATGTGGCGCTGGTAATAACCGGGCGCTGCGGCCGGTGCGGAAGGGGTGTCGCTCATCCCTGCATTTTAAGGACCCCTGCCTCTCCAAGCGGGCGAGGCCACGCCGCAAGCCCCTGCCCGGCCACCCAGAAAGCCGAAGGCCATCGCCCTGCGACTCAGGCCCCGCCCTCTCGCCGGGACACCCGAAACACCACATACAGCAGCGTCAAGTAGGGCCACAGCCAGCCCAGCCACTGTCCCAGACCATAAAAGCGGATGAAACGGCCCTGCTCCCAGATCTGCAGCGTCTGGGCAAAGTAGGCACTGGTGGGCGCCTGGTTCAGCAGTGCCAGATGCCAGGTGAGCGCCAGCAGCAGCACGGCAGCACAGGCACGGCGCGGCAGGGCCAGCATCAGCAGGGCCAGCGCCAGCGCCGCCCACACGCCCACGCGCACGGGCAGGTCCATCCACTCCCAGGCGTGCACGGGGCCCCAGCTGAGTGCGGCGGACAGCGCGGTCAGCACGATGCCCACCCCCACCACCGCCAGCGCAAACAGGGCGCGCCGCCCCATCTGGCGGATCACGCAATACCCCAGCAGACAGGGGATGAGCAGCCCCAGGGTGACGCACAGCAGCTCACCACTGGGTGACAGCGGGTCCAGCTCGGTCTCGCGCAGCGGCAGCCACTCCAGGAACGGCGTATCGGCCAGCAGGTCGATGAGCGCGGCCTCCAGCCGCTCCAGCACCTGGCCCAGGCCAAAGGGCACCGCGGCCGGAAACAGCAGCGCCAGCGGCCACAGCGCCAGCAGCACCATGCCGCCCGAAGCGTCGGACACAAACCAGCGCGCCCTGAAGTCGCTCCAGCGGTCCAGCGCCCCCAGCCGCTCCAGCAGCGCGGCGCTCAGCGCACCGGCCAGCGTGCCCAGCGCGTTGAGCGCCAGGTCCAGGTTGGAGGGCACGCGCCGGGGCAGGTAGATCTGCAGAAACTCCATGCACAGCGACAGCAGCGTGCCCACCAGCGTGGCCAGCGCCACCGCCCACAGCACACGCCGCCAGCCCGAGCGCAACAGGCCCAGCACCAGCAAAAAGCCCAGGGGCGCGTACCCCACGAGGTTGGTGACCACGTCAAACCCCGTCCAGTACGGCGGGGGCAACCGGGCCAGCAGGAAGACCAGGGGGTCGATGCCCTGTTCGCGCCACCCGTCAAACGGGAACAGGCTGGCAAAAACGATCAGCGCCGTATACGTCAGCGCGAGCGGCCAGGCAGAGGTTTTGTGCATGCGCCCTCTGCGTCTCCGTCAAAAGGGTTTGACCACCACCAGCACCACGGCCACCAGCAGCAGCAGCACCGGCACTTCGTTGAACCAGCGGAACCACACATGGCTGCGGCGGCTGGTGCCGTCGGCCAGCTTGCGCAGCAGCACGCTGCACGCATGGTGGTAGCCGATGACCAGCACCACCACGGCCAGCTTGGCGTGCATCCAGCCATTGCCGGGCCCCCGGCCGATGCCGTAGCCCAGCCACAGCCACAGTCCCAGCGCAATGGCGGGCACGGCCAGCAGGGTGGTGAAGCGCATCAGCTTGCGTGCCATGAGCAGCAGGCGGTCGCGCTCGGCGGCCGAGCCGGGCGCCACCATCGCCAGGTTGACGAAGATGCGCGGCAGGTAGAACAGGCCCGCAAACCAGCTGGCCACGAAAACGATGTGAAAGGCTTTGACCCAGAGCATGGGGGCAGTTTACGGGCCTACGCCACTCCGACGGGACAACACCAAAAAAAAGCCCGGCAGATCCGCCGGGCCGGGAAAGCCTGTGCCGCATCGCTGCAGCCCAGGTCCCGCTCAGGGAGGAAAAGCGGGGGGCGGCAAGCCGCCCGGCACCAATCTAGCACTGGGCATGGGCGGTTACAAGCGGCTTTTCCACAGAGCGCCGGAGCGCCAACCACCGCCACCGCCCCCTGCCAGTGCCGCCGTGGATCCGGCTTTGCCGGTCCAGGGGTGGCGCCCCTCCAGGGGGAAGGCGCGCAGCGCCACAGGGGGGCTTCATAATCCGATGATGCACCTCCAAAGCCCTGCCCCCTTCCCCCAGAACCGCCCCCGCCGCCTGCGCCGCGATGCCTTCACCCGCCGCCTGGTGCGCGAGAACGTGGTCACCGCGGACGACCTGATCTACCCCGTGTTCGTGCACGAGGGCACAAACCGCAGCGAGGCCGTGACCTCCATGCCCGGCGTGGACCGCCTGAGCCTGGACCTGTTGCTGCCCGTGGCCGAAGACTGCGTGAAGCTGGGCATCCCGGTGCTGGCGCTGTTCCCGGCGATTGACCCGTCGCTCAAGACGCCGGACGGCAAGGAAGCCCTGAACCCCGACGGCCTGATCCCGCGCGTGGTGCGGGCGCTGAAGAAGGAGTTTCCCGACCTGGGCGTGATGACCGACGTGGCGCTGGACCCTTACACCAGCCACGGCCAGGACGGCGTGCTGGACGAGACCGGCTACATCATCAACGACGAGACGGTGGAGATCCTCACTGGCCAGGCGCTCACGCATGCCGAGGCGGGCGTGGACATCGTCGCCCCCAGCGACATGATGGACGGGCGCATCGGTGCGATCCGCGAGGCGCTGGAGGTGCAGGGCCACATCCACACCCGCATCATGGCCTACAGCGCCAAATACGCCAGCGCCTTCTACGGCCCCTTCCGCGACGCGGTGGGCACGCGCGGCGCCCTGGGCAAGGCCGACAAGAACGTGTACCAGATGGACCCCGGCAACAGCGACGAGGCCCTGCGCGAAGTGGCCATCGACATCGCCGAAGGCGCCGACATGGTGATGGTGAAACCCGGCATGCCCTACCTGGACATCGTGCGCCGCGTGAAGGACGAGTTCCACGTGCCCACCTTTGCCTACCAGGTGAGCGGCGAGTACGCCATGATCAAGGCCGCTGCCGCCAACGGCTGGCTGGACCACGACGCCGTGATGATGGAAAGCCTGCTGGCCTTCAAGCGCGCAGGCGCCGACGGCGTGTTGACCTACTTTGCGCGCGACGCGGCACGCAAGCTACAAAAATAATAGCTGTCAGCGCATATTCCACTAGCGCTACCGGCGCTTTTGACTGAAACCACGGTGTCCATGCGCATCTTTCACATCCACAGCAGCGGCGTGCAGGAGCTGACAGCCCTGCCCGCCCAGATGCCGGCGCAGGGTTTCCTCTGGATCGCCTGCGCCCGTCCGGCCTTTCAGGCGCGGCTCGCCGAGATCCAGGGCCGCCTGCAGGCGCTGATCGGGCTGCAGCTGGTGGACCTGCATGTGTCCGATCTGCTCAACGCCCAGCTGCCCTCGCACTACGACTACACCTCGCAGTACGACCTGCTGGTGTTCCGCCGCCTGGCCACGGTGCAGGGCGATGCTGCGCAGGCCGGGCAGCCCGGGCAGCCCGGGCCTGCTGCCCCCGCCACACCGGCCGTTGCCGCCGAGCCTGACAACAACCCCAACGCCCCCGTCAAGCGCAGCGGCCCGCCCGTGCTGCGGCGCATCGACACCAGCCCCGTGGGGTTTGCAGTGTTCGACCAGCTGCTGCTGACCGTGCATCCCACCGACTGCGCGGTGCGCGATGCCTACGCGACGCGGCTGCTGGCGGCCACCCCGGCCAATGGCAATGGAACCAACGCCACCGGCAGCCACGCAGCCCACGGCAACGCCCACGCCAGCCCCGGCATGGGCGAGGGCCGCAGCAGCCCGATCTCGGGCGCACGCCTGCCCACCAGCCCCGCCGACCTGATGCTGCGCGTGGTCAACCAGATGGTGGACGGCTACCTGGACCTGCGCCGCGAGCTCACCCGCCAGCTGGACCACTGGCAGACCGAACTGCTCAAACCCCGCGCGCGGTACGTGAACTGGACCTCGCTGCTCGAAGCGCGCCTGTCGCTGCACATGCTCGACGAGATCTGCGAAGACCAGCGCACCGCCGTGCAGGACTGGATCGACGCGCTGGAAACCTGGGCCCTGCCCGACACCCCGGCGGGCCTGCGCGAGCTGGACCTGCTCAAGGTGCGCAGCCGCGACGTGCTGGAGCACATCGAGCGCGTGGTGCACCACGTGCGGCGCCTGGAGCAGAGCACCGAAACCGCCGTGCAGATGCACTTTTCGGTGCAGAGCAACCGCACCAACGACATCATGCGCACCCTCACGGCGCTCACGGCCGTGTTTTTGCCGCTGAACCTGATTGCGGGCATTTTCGGGATGAACTTCGAGTTCATTCCACTGGTGCACAAGGCCGATGGCTTCTGGTGGGCCATGGGGTCGATGGTGTTCATCGCGGTGTCGCTGGTGCTGCTGTTCTGGCGCAAGCGGTATCTGGCGAGGACGAGGTGACATCCCCCTGAGCGGCTGGGTCAGCACCCGTATCGCGGGGCGTCAGCCAGACCAAGGAGCGCGCGCTCCAGTGCGTTATGGCCTGGCCACCCCAAACAACCCCGCCGCGTTGTCCCACGCCACCTTGCGCGCCACATCGGCGGGCAGGCCGCCCAGCCACTGGCGGTAGCCCTGCATCAGGCTTTCGTAGTGCTGCCAGCGCTGGTTGACCCAGGTGTCCGAGCCGACCACGAAGCGCGTGGGGTACTTGAGCAGCAGCGCGCGCCAGGCGGGGCACAGCTGGTTGTCGTCGCACACCAGGCCGGGGCGGTACGAGAGTTCGCCCACCAGGCCCGGGTAGCGGGCCATCAGGGCGTCCACCCGCTCCACAGGCGCGCCGCCAATGCCGGTGTGGGCCCAGATCAGCCGGGCCTTCTGGCCTTGGGACGGGGTGTTGGCCATCAGCAGGTCGATGGCGGTGTCGTCCACATGGGCCAGCACCACCAGGTCCCGCTGCTCGGCCAGGGCCATGAGCTTTTTGGCCACGGGGCCGTTGGCGTTGGCGCTGTCGTACAGGTGGAATTCGCCCAGGCCCCGGTACGGGCCGGCCGGTGTGCCCCGGGCCAGTTCGGTCTGCACCATGTCGTAGATGGTGTCGTCGGCAAACCAGCCGGTGTAGTCGGCGCGGTTGCGGTACAGCCGCACAAACGGCACCACCGTCACGCCGGCCTCGCGGGTCTGCGGCAGGCCCGCCAGGGTGAGCGACCCGGCATTGGGCCGCGAGTTGGCCACGATGGCGCGCACGCTGCTGGCCTTCATGCGTGCCAGCACATCGGCGGGTGGGTGCGGGCCTGAGCGGCCGTCCCAGGCTTCCTCGTTGTAGTGCAGGTGGGCGTCAAACAGGGGGCCGGTGTAGTCGGCCGCGTGGGTGGTGGCGCATAGCGCTATCAAACCCATAGCTGCCAGCGCATGACGGACTGGCGCTTGGGACCAAAAAAGCCTGAAATCCGCCATGTCCCCCTCCGTTGGTCGTTCGCTACCGTGTCGCCGTCTCTGTCACTGGGGCGGTCTCAGCCCAGGTGCTTGGCAAAGAAGGCCAAGGTGCGCTCGCGCGCCGTGTTGGCGGCGGCCTCGTCATAGCTGCCACGCTGGTCGCAGTTGAAGCCGTGGTCGGCGGCGTACACATGCACTTCGACCTCTGGGTGGGCCTTGCCGAAGGCCTGCACGCTGTCCAGTGGAATCCAGTGGTCGCGCTCGCCAAAGTGGGCCAGCACCGGCACCTTGGGGGTGCGAGCCACTTCTTCTGGTGTGGTCACGCCACCGCCGTAGTACGGCACGGCAGCCGACAGGCCCTGCAGCTGGCAGGCCGAGCGCCAGGTCAGCAGGCCGCCCCAGCAGTAGCCCACGATGCCCACCTTGCCGCCGCTGTGCTGCGCGGCGTAGTCGATGGCGGCCTGGATGTCGGGCATCACGCCCGGGGCAGGCAGGGCCTCGACCGCGGCCTTCAGGCCCATGCCGGCCTGCATGTCGTCACCGGTGTAGCCCAGCTCCACCCCTTGCTTGACGCGGTGAAAGGTGGATGGCGCCACGGCCAGGTAGCCGCGGGCTGCGTAGCGGTCGGCCACCGAACGGATGTGCGAGTTCACGCCAAAAATTTCTTGCAGCACCACCACAGCGCCACGGGGCGTGCCCTCGGGCCTGGCGACCCAGGCGGGGGCCACAAAACCGTCACTCGACGTCAGATCGACAAACTGTCCCATGCTGAATGCTCCTTGGATTTGGTAGGTATGGTGCGCAGAGGGTCCGCGCTATGGGTGCGGGCGCTGCGCGGCGGGGGGCAGAACCTGTTCCAATGCGCCATTCTTGCAGGAGACCCCACCCCATGGAGAAGATCGCACTAATCACTGGCGCCAGCCGGGGCATTGGCGCCGCCACCGCACGGCTGGCCGCAAAACATGGCTGGGCTGTAGCCGTCAACTACCTCGCCAACGAGGCCGCCGCGCAGAGCGTGGTCGATGACATTCGGGCAAACGGCGGCACCGCCATCACCGTGCAGGCCGATGTGGCGAACGAGGCCGACATCCTGGCCATGTTCCAGGCGGTGGACACGCAGCTGGGCCGCATCAGCGCCCTGGTCAACAACGCCGGCGTGGTGGACGTGACCGCCCGGGTGGACGCAATGGGCACCGAGCGCCTGCGCCGCATGTTCGACACCAACGTGATCGGCAGCATCGTCTGCGCCCGCGAAGCCGTGCTGCGCATGAGCACGCGCCACGGCGGCAGTGGTGGCGCCATCGTCAACGTGTCCAGCGCCGCCTCGCGCCTGGGCTCGGCCCATCAGTATGTGGACTACGCCGCCGCCAAGGGCGCCATCGACACCTTCACCATCGGCCTGGCGCGCGAGGTGGCGGCCGAGGGCATCCGTGTGAACGCCGTGCGTCCGGGCCTGATCGAGACCGACATCCACGCCAGCGGCGGCCTGCCCGACCGGGTGCGCGACCTCTCGCACCAGGTGCCCATGCAGCGCGGCGGCACGGCCGACGAGGTGGCCGAGGCCATCGTCTGGCTGATGTCCCCCGCAGCGAGCTACACCACAGCCACCTTGATGGATGTGTCGGGCGGGCGCTAGGGCGCGCAGGGCATCGCACAACCCAGTAGCAGGCACGCTGCAGCGCAGCATGCCTGAGTACCAAACGGCGCAGAAAACACCGCATACTCGCCCACAGCCCGGGCTGCGCCACACTCATCTGCCGTTGGCCTGAGCCCCCCCGAAGAACCACCCTGCCCACTTGCCCTTGGGAGCGCCCTGATGGACCTCAAACCCCTGATCACCCTGCTGGCCATCGTGAACCCGCTGGCCATCGTGCCGTTCTTCATCCACTACACGCAGGGCTTCTCGTACCCGCAGCGGCGCCGCACCATCCAGGTGGCCAGCTTCAGCGTGTTCTGCGTGATTGCAGCCTGCGCGCTGCTGGGCCTGCAGATCCTCGACTTCTTCAACATCTCGCTGCAGAGCTTCCAGGTGGGCGGCGGCATGTTGCTGCTCATCAGCGCGATGAACATGCTCAACGCCCAGCCCGCCGAGGCCAAGCCCAGCACCAACGAGTTTGAAGAAGGCGCCGAAAAGGCTGCTGCGGGCAGCAGCATCGCCGTGGTGCCGCTCACCATCCCGCTGCTCACCGGCCCGGCCAGCATGTCCACCGTGGTGATTTATGCCGACCGCGCGCAGACCTTCTGGCAGCACGCCGCGCTGGTGGGCTACGGCGTGGTCATCGCGCTGGCCACGGCCGTGTGCTTTGCGCTGGCCGACCCCATTGCGCGCGTGCTGGGCAAAACCGGCATCAATGTGATGACCCGCCTCATGGGCCTCATCCTGGCTGCGCTGGCCGTGGAAGTGATGGCCGATGGGCTGGGCAAGCTGTTCCCCATCCTCGTCGCACGCTGACCCTCCATGTCCGCCCGCCTGCTGCTGCTCGAAGACGACCCTGCCATCGCCCGCACCGTGGCCTATGCGCTGGAGCGCGATGGCCTGACCGTCACGCACAGCCTGCTGGTGCACGACGCGCGCCAGCAGCTGCAGAGCGCACGGTTTGACCTGCTGGTGCTGGACGTGGGCCTGCCCGACGGCAGCGGCCTGGACCTGCTGCGCGATGTGCGCAACACCGCGCCCACCGCCGCCCTGCCCGTGCTGATGCTCAGCGCCCACGGCGAAGAAATCGACCGCGTGCTGGGCCTGGAACTGGGCGCCGACGACTACCTCACCAAACCCTTCAGCCCGCGCGAACTGGCCGCGCGCGTGAAGGCGCTGCTGCGCCGCGCGGGTCACGGCAACGGCCACCCGGCAGCGCCCGCCGCCACGGCCGCCGCGCTGTTCCACGACGACGAGACGGGCCAGCGCATCAGCCTGCGCGGCCAGGCCCTGCCGCTGACCCGGCGCGAGTACCGCCTGCTGTCCCACCTGCTGCGCGGCGCAGGCCGCATCCATTCGCGCGACGCCCTGCTGGCCGCCGCCTGGGGCGACGACAGCGAAAGCACCGACCGCACGGTGGACACCCACATCAAGACCCTGCGCGCCAAGCTGCGCGAGGTGGACCCGGCGCGCGAGTACATCAGCACGCACCGGGGCATGGGTTACTGCCTGAACATCTGAAGTCAAATTGCCCGCTGGCGCCCATTTAAGAAGCGCTGGCAGCTATTGTTTTTGAAGTAACGCACCATGCGCCTCGGCATCCGCCTGCTGTTCGCCTTCTTCCTCATCAACGGCATCGCCGCGTTCTTTGTGTTGCGCGTGTTCATGGCCGAGATCAAGCCCAGCGTGCGCGAGGTGATGGAAGACATGATGGTGGACACGGCCAACATCCTGGCCGAGCTGGCCAGCGAGGACCTGGCCGCCGGGCGGCTGGCGGCACAGGCCAACAACAGCAGCACCAGCCCGTTTGCCCAGCATGTGCGGCGCTACGCCACGCGGCCCGTTGATGCGGCCATCTGGGGCTTTTCCAAGCAGTCGCTCGACTACCGCATCTACGTGACCGACACCACGGGCCGCGTGCTGTTCGACTCGGAAAACCGCGCCGTGGGCGCCGACTACTCACGCTGGCGCGATGTGGCGCGCACGCTGCGCGGCGAGTACGGCGCGCGCTCTACGCGCGATGTGGAGGACGACGACACCAGCGGCGTGATGCATGTGGCGGCGCCCATCTACGTGAACAGCCAGATCGCGGGCGTGCTCACCGTGGCCAAGCCCACGCGCACGGTGCAGCGCTTCATCGATCGGGCCGAGCGCAAGGTGTTCATGGGCGGGCTGTTGCTGCTGGCGCTATCGGCCGCCGTGGGCGTGGCGGTGACGCTGTGGATGGTGTGGAACGTGCGCCGCCTGCGCGATTACGCCCTGAGCGTGCAGGGCCCGGCCGACGGCGAGCGCCACGACCCGAATCTTCCGCCCCCCACGGCCCTGGCTGTGCCCGAGGTGCCCGGCGAGCTGGGCGACCTGGCCCGCGCCATGGACCGCATGCGCGCGCGGCTGGAGGGGCGCGACTACATCGAGGGTTATGTGCGCGCGCTCACGCACGAACTCAAAAGCCCCGTGGCCGCCATCCGGGGCGCGGGCGAGCTGCTGCAGGACGAGCTGCCCGCCGCCGACCGCGCCGAGTTTGCGACCCAGGTGGTGCAGCAAAGCGAACGCCTGCAGCGCATCATCGACCGGCTGCTGGAGCTGTCCAAGCTGGAGCAGCGCCAGCACGCCGAAGGCCGCGCGCCCGTGGCGCTGCACGACTGCGCCGAGGCCGCCATTGCCCAGACCCGCGCCCGCGCGGGGCAGCGCGGCATCACGCTGGCAATGGAAGGACACGGCACCAGCGGCCCGTGGGAGGCTGAACTGGTGACGCTGGCGCTGACCAACCTCCTGGACAACGCGATCGACTTTGCACCCGCAGGCAGCACGGTGCGGGTGGAGCTGGACGGTGCCACGGTAGCCGTGCAGGACAGCGGCCCCGGCGTGCCCGACTACGCGCTGCCGCGCCTGGGCGAGCGCTTCTTCACCACCGCACGGCCGGGCGGCGAGCGCAGCGGATCGGGCCTGGGGCTGGCGATTGTGCAGCGCGTGATGGCGCTGCACGGCGGGCAGATGGTGGCGCGCAACACGGCGCCGGGGCTACGGGTGGCGCTGGAGTTCCGCAGAGCCTAAACCGCGCTGTTCGTGAGGCGGGGCTGAGCCTGGAGAAATTCGACCAGGTCGCCCACCGTGGTCACTTTGCCGAACAGGGGGTTGGCCGATGTGTCGGCCAGGCTGCGGCGGGCCCGCTGGGCCATGTCAACGACCAGGTCATCCAGGTCGTCAGCGTCCAGACGCAGGTCGCGCTGCAGGTGGTCGGTCAATCTCAAAGGCACGGCAACTACGGCAGACAGGCTGCGCTGCAGTTCTTCGTACACCGCGCGCACCACCCAGGTGTCCACCCGGCGGCAGTCAATGGAGCGGGCGAACTGGCAGATAGACTCGCCCGCCCGGCTTTGCGCCATGCGGGCCAGGCGCAGGGCCTCGCGCCGGCTCAGAACGGCCACCAGACTGCCGAGCGCCAGGAGCGAGCCGCCCACCGCCACGGGATGCATCCAGAACACGGCCACGAAGGCCACCGCCATCACGGCCAGAAAGCACCGCGCCGGCCAGCGCAATGGCGGGCGGACAGCCACCGAGGGCATGAAGCGGGACGCTGTTTTTCGCATGGCACTCCCTAGGCGGATGACACAGGCGGTCGATTCTGCCAGCGCCCCACTTCGCACTTCGCACGTCACCCCCGCCACTTCACACTGGCCTCACAAACTTCATAGCGCCCTCACAGCGCGCCACAACACTGCCCCCACAACAGTCACTTGTGGAGGATCTTTTGTTCAAACACCCCTTGTTCACCAAGCTGGCGGCGCTGACCGCCATCACCGTGTTGCTGCTCTTTGGCCTGGGCCTGATCGAAGACGTGGTGCGCGACCGGCTGCGCTACCGCAGCATCACCGCGCAAAGCGTGGCCGAGAGCCTGGCGGGGCCGCAGACGCTGATGGGCCCCATGATCCACAGCGCCTGCGTGGAAAGCTGGGATGAAGAAGTCGGCAAGGGCGACGAGCGCCGCATGGTCGAAAGGCGCCGCGAGTTCATCCTGACCGCCATGCCCGAGCAGCTCAAGCTCACCACCGGCGCCGCGATGGAGGAACGCGCACGCGGGCTGCACAAGGTGAACACCTACAACCTCAAGGCCAACGTGACGGCGCAATGGGGTTCGCTGGCCAGCCTGCTGCCGCAGAGCAGCATGAAGAATTCGCGCATGCACTGCGGCGCACCCATTGTGATGATGGCCGTAGGCGACGCGCGCGGCATCCGCACCGCGCAGTTCACCATGGGCAGCCAGGCGCTGGCCCTCAAGCCCGGCACCTTCCACCCCACCTACAGCCGGGGCCTGCACGCGGTGCTGCCCGAATCCGTGCGCGGCAAGGCCGATGGCCTGACCGCCACGCTGGATCTGGAACTGGTGGGCACCGAGCGCCTGGCCATCGTGCCGCTGGGCGGCAACACCGAGGTGCTGATGACCAGCAGCTGGCCCCACCCGTCGTTTGCCGGGCGCTTTCTGCCTTCGGAACGCGAGGTCAAGAAGACCGGCTTTTCGGCCCAGTGGCGCCTGTCGTCCCTGGCCACCACGGCGCAGGCCGACATTGCGAACGGCAAGCGCATCTGCCTGGGCGCGGATGAGGGCAGCGACTATGCACACAGCGGGGCCACGCCGGGCGACTGCGCCGACAGCTTCAGCGTGGCCTTCATCGACCCGGTGAATCCCTATTCCCTGTCGGACCGCGCGACCAAGTACGGTGTGCTGTTCATCGCCCTCACCTTCGTGGCCGTGGGCCTGTTCGAGCTGATGAAGAAGCTGCGCGTGCACCCGGTGCAGTACCTGCTGGTGGGCAGCGCGCTGTGCAGCTTCTTCCTGCTGCTGGTGAGCCTGTCGGAGCACCTGCCGTTTGGCATTTCGTACGCGGTGGCCGCGAGCGCGTGTGTGCTGCTGCTGGCCTATTACGCCAGCCACATGCTGGGCGGGCTCACGCGCGGTGTGCCACTGGGGGCGGGCATTGCGCTGCTGTATGGCCTGCTGTACGTGCTGCTGCAGCTGGAGCAGACAGCGCTGGTGGTGGGTGCGATTGCGCTCTTCCTGGTGCTGGCAGCGGTGATGGTGCTGACGCGCAAGGTGAACTGGTACGGCCTGTCGCAGGGCGGCACGCCCCCGCGCCCCACCATGCCGCCCGTGCAGCGCCCCGCAGCCCCGCGCGCGGAGGCTGCATGAACGCCGCCCCGCAGACCACCCGCTGGGCCCAGTACCTGGCCCAGGCCCAGGCCCTGACGCCGCCCGCCAGCACCGGCCCCGCAAGGGGCCCTGCGCTGACCGCCGCCGAAGCGGCCCGCGTGCAGCGCCACCGCGACCAGTTGATGGCGGCCCTGCGGTCGCAGGACCGGCTGGCCTTGCACTGCGCCAAGCAGCAGGTGCTGGACGCAGCCTTTTGTCCCCACCGTGCCGAGGCGGACCACAGCCACGGAGGGCGTGCAAGCGGCGCTGCAGATTCGCCCGCCCTGCGCCGGGCGCTGCGCGACCTGGCGTGGCGCACAGCGGCCTTGCTGTTGCCGCGCCGCCCGGAGTTCTGAAGGTGTCCCGGGGGCCGTGCGCAGGCCCCTGGGGCACAATTTTTAGTAAAAACGGGTGGTAGCGCTAGTGCAATATGCGCCAGCAGCTATTAAAAGCAGAGCATCTACACCACCACAGTGCGGCTGCGCCCCTCGCGCTTGGCGGTGTAGAGCGCAGAGTCCAGCAGGCGCAGGGTGATGTCCAGCGGCCGCAGCGGGTCGAACAGGGTGAGCCCCATGCTGACCGACAGCACCAGCGCCGGCTCGATGCCGGGCAACGGGTGGGCGGCCAGCGTCGCATGCACACGCTCGGCCACCACCTGTGCCTGGTCGAGCCCGGTGGCGGGCAACAGGGCCAGAAACTCCTCGCCCCCCCAGCGCCCCAGCACATCGGCCGCCCGGAAGACGTCGCGGCACAGGGTGGCAAACAGCTGCAGCGCCTGGTCACCCACATGGTGGCCGTACACGTCGTTCACGCGCTTGAAGTGGTCCAGGTCCATCATCAGCAGGCTGGCTGGCTCATTGCCGCGCTGCAGCAGTGCCCATTCCTGGCGCAGGCGATCGGTGAACGAGCGGCGGTTGGCCAACCCGGTCAGCACATCGGTGTGGGCCAGCACCGCCATCTGGTGGCGCGCCGCCTCCAGCTCCATCAGCATCTGGCCCTGGCGGTCGTTGGCACGCTTGAGCTCCAGCAGCCGGATCACCTGGCGCGCCAGGGCGGACAGCAGGTCCTGCACCTTGGCTGACAGCTCGCGCGGCCGGTGGTCCAGCACGCACAGCGTGCCCAGCACAAAGCCATCGGGCGTGACCAGCGGCGCCCCGGCGTAAAAGCGCAGTGGGTTCTTCTGCGTGACGATCGCATAGTGCGCAAAGCGCGGGTCTTGGGCCAGGTCGGGCACGATGAAGACACCGGACTGGCGGATGGCATAGCGGCACACCGACTCGCTCAGCGGGGTTTCCCGCAGCGCAAACCCACGGGCGGCCTTGAACCACTGGCGCTGGCTGTCCAGCAGGCTGATCAATGCCACGGGCGCTTCGCACACGTAGCCCGCCAGGTCGGCCAGCTCGTCGTAGGCGGGCTCCATGGGCGTGTCGAGAATGCCGTAGCGCTGCAGGGCCTGGAGACGGGCCGTATCGTCGCAGGGGTCGTCGGGAGGGGTGGTGTCGGCCATGATGCGAAGCGGCCGCGCCGCCCCCAATTGCCTTGAGATGGGGCAGCATGCCACACAAGCAGGACGGCTGCACGGGTGAAAGCCCGATGGCCCCCGGGTCACGCCAAAGTGGTGCTCTGGCCGTGCCGTGCCTGCCTCTCGTTTGTTCGTTCAGCGTCTGCTGACGCTTGCCGCTGCGGGCAGACAGCGTAGCTGCGTCGCTGTCAGGCAGCCACAGCGGGCGCGATATCGCATTGGGCAGCGGGCTCGCTGGCACCCGGGGCGTCGGCGTCCGAACACGTGGCCCCACCGCAACCGTGGATCAACGCACCCGGCAACGCACCGGGAGCGTGCACCACGCCGGTCACAGGGTCAAACCCCACACGGCGCAGGTGCAGGGCCAGCGAGGCATCCATGCTCTGCGCATGCTGCGGAAACCACAGCGCCAGCTCGCTGGCCATGACGCGCAGCACCTTCAGGTCGCCCTGTTCGGCGCGGGCCGTGCCTTCACGCATCACCTGCAGCACCACCTTGTGCTGCATGCTGTGGCAGTTGCCCGATGCAAATCGGGTGGAGGCCATCCAGTCGTCTTCCTGCCCGAAATGCTGCTCGGTGTGCTCCACCAGCGCGCACCAGCGAGACAGCAGGTCGGCGTCACCGGCATGGTCCACAGCGGCCAGCAAGTCGACGAACTCCCGGTGGGTGTCATCCATCAGGGGCAGGTCGAGGTTCAACGCATCAGACCATTCGAGGTGGGCCATGGGACTCCTTGGGCGGGCAGATCAAACGAAGGTGCGAGCTTAGAAGCCCCGGCCCGGCCGGGTGTTGATGCAGGTCATGGCAACGCCATACGCAGCCAGGCCCTGCACCGCGCGTGGCGGGCAGGGCCTGGTAGTGCAAGGGATTTGGGTGCTCAGCACCCGCCCCATCAGCTCTGGCCGTACATGCGCTTGGCGTCGTCCACACACTTGGACTTGAGGTCGCCAGTCATCGTCTCGCAGCGCTCCTTGGCAGCCTTGTAGTTGGCTTCATTTTTCTCGGCGGTGGCGTCCTTGCGGGCCTCGGCCACGTTGGCGGCCTTCTCGGCCGCTGTGTCTGCAGGCTTGGCCTGGGCGGCGGCCACCTTGGCGTTTTCCTTGGCCTTCACATGCTCAGCCTTGGCATCTTTCACGCATACGTCCTTGGCGTTGCCGGTCAGGTCGTCGCACTTTTCCTTGGCGACAGCGTAGGCGGCGTCGGCACGGGCTTCAGCCACCTTCTGGCTGGCCTTGGCGCTGGGCTTGTACTGGGCTTCGAGCTCGGCCTTGGCCACGTCTTCGGTGCCCTTGGCTTCCTTCATACAGATGTCCTTGGCGTTGGCCTTGAGGGCATCGCATTTTTGCTTGTTCATCTTGTAGTCCGCCGAGATGCTGTCCTTGGCGGCCTTGTGCTCTGCGGGGGTCATGGCAAAAGCGGTGGTGGCCATCAAACCGGCGGTGCAGGCGGCGATCAGGGTGCGTTGGAATGTCATGGTTTTCTCCTCGATGAAATTGAATGCAATGGGTGTGGATCTTGTAGGGGCGGTGCGCCAGGGGTGGCCTGGCGGGCGCGGGGCGAAGGCCCCGCAGCGCGGTCGCGCTATCAGTCGTTGAAGCGGAAGTCGGGGTGTCGGTCTTGCCATTCCTTGAGCTGCTTTTCGGCCACGTCGCGGGCGATGCCCTGGCGCTCTTGCAGCTTGCCCAGGAACTGTTCGCGCTTGCCGTCGATGACATCGAAGTCGTCGTTCGTGAGCTTGCCCCACTGCTCGATCATCTTGCCCTTGAACTGCTTCCAGTTGCCCTTGATGGTGTCTTCATTCATGGTGTGACTCCTCAAAAAACTTCGCTTCAGCCATCCACTCGGAGTGCGTGGAACCTTTGCGTGATGCGATGGAATTCACTGTAAAAATGATCCGGCGACGGCGCCGTAGTCCATGCCACGCAGCACGCGTCAGCACAGGACTACGGGCGTGACGGACATCGCCGATGCAACGGTGCCCGCCCTCTGGCGGATGCCCAACAAGGGCTCACCAGGGGTACAAAGTGTTGCAACCGCCCATCACCAGATGCCCTGCTTCTCAAGGAACCTCCAGCAATGTTTCTCTTGGTAACACTTGTGTTTGCAAGTGGTCGCGGCATGTGATTAAGTGGTGCCTGCGCACTCTGCTTTGCGCGGGTTTCCATCTCAATCACCATGACCAATTCATACGCGGAAACTCTGACGACCGAGGTCGCAGAGACAACAGAGGGCGCCGCCTTCATCCCCGATTCCGTTCCTGCCCAGCGTCCAGGTAGTTCGGCGCCGTTTTTAGCGGCACTAGCGACAGCCAGCGCAGTGACCGCCTGCGGAGGCGGAAGTGCCGACAACAACACCACGCGCGCGCTGGACGGAGGGGTCATGCCACGGCCCATATCCGATGGGTTTTCTTATCCCGCTCCGACCACCGACAGCGAGGCTGCCCGGTTTCTCCTGCAGGCCCAGTTTTCGGCATCCACGGAAGAGATAGCGGCGCTGCGCTCGAGCACATACGCCGATTGGCTGAGCAGACAATTCAATGGACACCCGGGCGCCAGCGGCTGGGACTGGCTGAATGATCGCGGCTATGCAGCTGTCAGCAACGACACGGCTTACTACGACAACTCCTACCCCGCCGATTACATGATCTGGTATCAGCTCATGAAGTCAACCGATGGCCTGCGAAAGCGCGTTGCGCTCGCACTCTCGGAGATCTGCGTGGTCTCCACCAATGGCGTGGATATCAATTGGCGCTGCCATGCGATGGCCTGGTACTGGGACCAGTTGGTGAACAACGCGTTTGGCAACTACCGCTCCGTGCTGGAGAACGTGACGCTGAACGCCGCCATGGGCTACTACCTCAACACCCGCGGCAACCAGAAGGAAAACGCTGCCACCGGCCGACAGCCCGACGAGAACTACGCGCGTGAGGTGATGCAGCTCATGTCCATCGGGCTGGTAGAGCTGAATCTTGATGGCACGCCCAGACTGGACGGCAACGGCAAACCCATCGATAGCTACACCATGAATGACGTGACCAACCTGGCAAGGGTGTTCACAGGCTACGACTACGACCAGTCACAAAACGTTCCGATCACGGTTCCAGGTACGACGCGCGTGGTCCCCAACACTACCTACACGCGCCTTCCGATGGCGCTCAATGCGTCTCGCCACTCCACCCTGGCGGCTACTTTCCTGGGCGCCACCATACCCGCCAACACGCCGGGCGCAGCCGCCCTCAAGAGCGCGCTGGATACGCTTTTCAACCACCCCAACGTGGGCCCATTCATTGGCAAGCAGCTCATCCAGCGCCTGGTCACCAGCAACCCATCGCCTGGCTATGTGGCGCGAGTGGCATCAGTGTTCAACAACAACGGGGCGGGGGTGCGCGGCGACATGCGTGCGGTGATCATGGCTATCCTGCTGGACGACGAGGCCCGCTCACCGGCAGGGCTTACTCAGCCGACCTTCGGCAAGCTGCGCGAGCCCATGCTGCGTTTTGTGCAATGGGGCCGCACCTTTGGATTGAACTCCGCCCGAGGCACCTGGAAGATTGGCGACCTGAGCGATCTGGGGTCCCGTTTGGGCCAAAGCCCACTGCGATCTCCCTCCGTGTTCAATTTCTTCCGGCCCGGCTATGTGCCGCCGTCCACGGCATTGGCTACCGCAGGCGCTGTAGCCCCCGAATTCCAGCTGGTCAATGAGAGCAGCGTAGGGGGCTACCTCAACTACATGCAGGGCGTGATCCGCAACGGCATCTACGTGAATGCCCCCGAACTGCCCAACAACGGCAGCACCGCCAACAACGGATACGACATCAAGGCCAGCTACGCCAACGAGCTGGCCATCGTGGCGGATGCGGACGCGCTGGTCGCACGCATCAACCTGCTGATGTGCGCAGTCCAGTTGTCTGCAGCCACCGTCAAGCTCATTACGGACGCGCTGAAGGCAACGCCCGTCACCGCCGCCAGCACCGACGCCGTCAAGCTCGACCGTGTAGCAGCCGCCATTTTTCTGGTGATGGCTTCGGCCGAATACCTCGTTCAAAAGTAAGCCCTGCCATGCACCTGCTTCAACCCGAACTCCACACCCGCCGCGCGTTTCTGCGCCGCTCCACCCAGCTGGGCCTTGCGGGCACAGCCCTGCCCTTTGCGCTCAACCTGGCTGCCATGGGAGAGGCGGCAGCCTTCAACGCCACGGACTACAAGGCGCTGGTCTGCGTATTCCTGTACGGCGGCAACGACTATGCCAACACCGTCATCACCTATGACGACGACAGCTACACACGCTACAGCGCCATCCGGGGCGGTGGGGCGGGTCAGAGCGCTGGCGGAATCGCGCTCGCCAAAGCGGACCTCACCCCCACGCTGCTGACGCCCACCGTCCCCCTGCCCGGCGGCCGCCAGTACGCGCTGCACCCGGCCATGACGGGGCTGGCCGGCCTGTTCAACAGCGGCAAGGCGGCCGTGCAGCTCAACGTGGGCCCGCTGGTGGTACCGCTGACGCGCGCCCAGTACAACAGTGCCGACCGCGCCACCTACCCGGTGCCGCCCAAGCTGTTCTCGCACAACGACCAGCAGTCGGTATGGCAATCGTCCTCGCCCGAGGGCTCCACCGTGGGCTGGGGTGGCAACATTGGCGACCTGGCGCTGTCCTCCAACGGCAATTCGCTGTTCACCTGCATCTCGGTCACGGGCAATGCGGTGTTCCTGTCGGGCGACTCGGCGCTGCAGTACCAGGTCAGCACCAATGGGGCCGTGGCCATCAATGGTGTGAAGAACCGGGTCTACGGGTCATCTGCCGTGCAGAGCGCACTGACTTCGCTGATCCAGCAGCCACGCGCGCAGACGCTGGAGAACGAGTACAACCGCGTGACCACGCGTGCCGTGGCGGCCGAAAGCCAGATCACCAACGGTCTCGCTGGCGTGACGCTGGCTACCACCTTCCCCAGCAACAACTCCCTGGCCAACCAGCTCAAGATGGTGGCGCGCCTCATTGGTGCGCGCAGCACCCTGGGCAGCAAGCGGCAAGTGTTTATGGTGTCACTGGGCGGCTTTGACCTGCACGACAACCTCATCGCGCAACAGCCAGGCCTGCTGCAGCGTGTGAGCGAGGCCATGACGGCGTTCTACAACGCCACCGTGGAGTTGGGAGTGGCCGATAAAGTCACGGCTTTCACCGCCTCCGACTTTGGCCGCACGCTCAGCTCCAATGGCGACGGCTCAGACCACGGTTGGGGCAGCCACCACCTGATGGTGGGCGGCGCGGTCAAGGGCAAGGCCTTTTACGGCAGCGCGCCGCCGGTGAGTGTGGGCAGCACCGCAGCCCCAGAAGACCAGTGGCACGTGGGCCAGGGCCGCCTGCTGCCGTCCACCTCGGTGGACCAGTACGCCGCCACTCTTGCCAAGTGGTTTGGCGTGGCCGACAACGAAATGGCGGGAGTGCTGCCCAACATCACGCACTTTGGCGCAGCGGCGGGGCGGCCGGACTACCCGGTGGATCTGGGGTTCCTGTAACTCGATGGAGCCCCCGTGACCCGGGGGCCTGCAGGTCGCGACCACGGCAAGGGCCTGGGCCACCACCCGGCTCCCCAATAATGGCAGCATGACGACTCCCTCTGCTTCCCCGCTTCGCCCCCGCGTGGTCATCATCGGTTGCGGGTTCGGCGGCCTTGAAGCCGCCCGGGCCCTCCAAGGCGCGGCGGTGGATGTGACCCTGGTGGACAAGACCAACCACCACCTCTTCCAGCCCCTGCTCTACCAGGTGGCCACGGCCGGGCTGTCGGCCCCGGCCATTGCGGCGCCCATTCGGCATCTGTTCCGGCAGCAGCGCAACGTGACCACCTTGCTGGGCGAGGTCATCCGCATCGACGTGGGCCAGCAGTCCGTGCATCTGGCAGACGGCGCCACGCTGCCGTATGACCACCTCATCGTGGCCGCCGGCGCCACACACAGCTACTTTGGCCGCGACGACTGGGCGGCCTACGCGCCCGGGCTCAAGACGCTGGACGACGCGTTCGAGATCCGCCGCCGCGTCCTGCTGGCGTTCGAGGCGGCAGAGAAGGAGCCCGACCCCGCACGCCGCACAGACTGGCTCAACTTTGTGGTCGTTGGCGCAGGCCCCACGGGCGTGGAGATGGCCGGCACGCTGGCAGAGATTGCGCGCCACACGCTGCCTGGCGAGTTCCGCCACATCGACCCCGCGAGCGCGAAGATCATCCTGCTCGAAGGCGGTGCACGCGTGCTGCAGGCCATGCCCGAGGCCCTGAGTCAGCGCGCCAAGGAACAACTGGAAAAGCTGGGCGTGGACGTGCGCCTGGGCGCCCGCGTCACCGCCATCGACAGCGATGGCTTGAAGGTCGAGTCACCTGCAAGCGCTAGTACATCAAGCGCAAACAGCTATCAAATAAATAGCAAATGCATTGTATGGGCCGCTGGCGTGGCTGCGTCACCCCTGGGCCGCCACCTGGCGGATGCCACCGGTGCCAGCACCGACCGCGCGGGCCGCGTGGTGGTGGAGCCCGACCTGACGCTGCCGGGCCACCCCGAGATCAGCGTGATCGGCGACCTGGCGGCCGCCAAGAGCCACGTGGCAGGCCATGAGCCCACGCCCGTGCCCGGCGTGTCGCCCGGCGCCAAGCAGATGGGCCGCGCCACGGCGGCCAACATCCTGCGCCGCCTGGCGGGCCAGCCCACCCAGCCGTTTCGCTACCGCGACTACGGCAACCTGGCCACCATCGGCCGCAACTCCGCCGTGGTGGACCTCACCTCGCCCGCCGGGCCAGTGCGGTTCTCAGGCTACTTTGCGTGGCTGTTCTGGCTGTTTGCGCACGTGTACTTCCTGATCGGCTTTCGCAACCGGCTGGTGGTGCTGCTGGACTGGGCCTGGGCGTACTGGAGCTTTGCGCGCTATGCGCGGGTGGTGACGGGCATTGAACGCCATGAGACCGCGCCCCCGTCCCCGACACCGCCGGGCACCTGACGGCCACGCGCGCTGCGTGGCGCAACGGCCAAAGCCAGCGCCTTGCCTGCAGGCTCTCGCCACAAATATCTGTTGCGTTACTGCCCCACCTGCTCCACCCACGCCGCCAGCTCACTGGCCAGCTGGCCCGACGCCGCTGCCAGAGCGGCCACGCCGCCCGCCGCATCGGCCGACTTGGCGGGCTGCTGCATGATGAACACGCGCTGGCCGCGCAGCGATTCGCCCGCCGGGGTCAGCTCGACCACCGTGGCGCGCAGGCGCACCACCCCGGCGCTGTCGCTGGGGCTGGTGAACAGGTGGCTGAACTCCTCCAGCTCGGTGCGCAGCACCAGGGGCAACTTGTTGCCCTGGGCGGGCTCGCGGGCCTGGGCGGCGCCGTCGTCGGCCTTGAGCACGGCGCGGCGCTGACCCAGTTGCTCGCGCAGGCGCTGCTGCAGCAGCTGTGCAGGCGGCTGGCTCCAGCGGGCCTGGCTGTAGGGGCGCAGCTGCTGGGCGTCGGCATAGGCCAGGCGGTACAGCACGGCGTTCCCCCCCTCGGGCAGGCCGGGGGCGTCCATGTCGGCCATCGCCAGCGGAGGCAGGGGCGCACGGCGGTCGGTGGGCACGGTGGCCAGCGGGCCGGGGCCAAAGTCATACAGCACGGGGCGGGCCGGAGGCGCTGGCAGGGCCGAGCAGCCCGTGAGCACCAGCACCGCCGCCAAACCACAGCCCCACAGCACGGTAGCGCCAGATGAATATGCCTTGATTGCTATATTTTTAATAGTATTCATGTTCACTCCTCACAGAGGGCCTGCGCCACCAATGCAGCGCGGGAGGGGGGCCAGCTCACGGGGCGCTGCCAAACCCTGGCTCACCCGGCCCGGGCGGGATGCGCCCCGAGCCATAGATGAACAGCTGCGGGTTGTCGCTGATGCCCCCCGCCGCCCGGCCCATCTGGCGGGCGGCGCGGGCCGTGTCGTCGGCGGCGCGGTTCACTCGGGGCAGGGTCGCGGTGCTGAACTGGTCCGCTGCGCGCGCCAGCGACTGGGTGCCAGCGGTGATCTGGTCAATGGGGCCGCCGTCGGCGTTGAGCCGCTGGTTGGTCTTGCCCAAGTCCACCGCCAGGGCCGAGACACTGGCACCCGCCTGCTGCAATGACTGCAGGGTCTGGCGCGCATCGCTGGCCAGGGGCGGCAGCGCGGCCAGGGCCGGGTCCAGGCGCTGGGCCACGGTGGCATCGAGCCGCTGGGTCAGGGTGTTGACGCTGCTGGCGGCCTGGCCGATGCTGGACAGCGCCTCGGTGAGCTTTTGCTGGTTGTTGTCTCCCAGCAGCTGGTTGATGCGGCGCGTGGCCTCTTCGACCTGGCCGAGGATGGCGGGCGCCTGTTCGGCCAGCTTGCCAAACGGCGAGGGCTTGAGCGGCAGGCGCGGCAGGCCGCTGGGGCCGGGGGGCAGCTCGGGGTAGGGCTTCTCGGCATCGTCCAGTTGCACGTGTGCCAGGCCGGTGACGCCCTGGTAGCCCAGCACCGCAAAGGTGGTGGGGCTGATGGGCGCCTGTTCGTTGACCGCAATACGGATCAGCACGTTGCCGCTCACCTGGGGGTCGAACCCGATGCGCGTGACCTTGCCCACGGCCACGCCCTTGTAGCGCACGGTGGCCTGGGGCTGCAGGCCACTCACGCCGTCGCGGGTGGAGAGTTCGTACTGCTCGTAGTTGGCGTTGTCGCGCGTGAGCCAGATGGCCAGGCCTGCCAGCATGGCGGCCACCACCAGCACAAAGATGCCTGCGGCGAGGGCGTGGGATTTGTTTTCCATCAGGGATGTTCCTTGTCGGGCGCAGGCGCGGCGGCGGTCTGCACCGGGGCCTGCTGCACAGGGGGCACGGGGGCCATGGCGCGTTGGCCACGTTCGCCCATGAAGAAGTGCTCGATGAACGGGTGCGAAAAGTGCGCCACCTCGTGCGGCGGACCAGTGACGGTGACCTTCTTGTCCGCCAGCACCGCCACGCGGGTGCTGAGCGCGAACAGCGTATCCAGATCATGCGTGACCATGATGACCGTGAGCCCCAGCGCCGCGCGCAGCTCGCGCAGCAGCGCGCAGAAGTCGTCGGAGCTGCTCGGGTCCAGGCCCGCCGTGGGCTCGTCCAGCAGCAGCAGCGGTGGGTCCATGATGAGCGCGCGGGCCAGCGCCACGCGCTTGACCATGCCCCCCGACAGGTCGGCCGGCATGCGCGTGGCGTGTTCGGGCTGCAGGCCCACCATCTGCAGCTTGACCAGCGCGGCATCGCGCACCAGCTCGGGCGGCAGCGTGCCCTGCTCGCGCAGCGCAAAGGCCACGTTATCGAGCACGTTGAAGGCCGAAAACAGCGCACCGTGCTGGAACAGCATGCCCACCCGGCTGGCAGCCCCCTCGCGCCCCATCTCGGACGCGGGCCGGCCCAGCACGGTGACCTGCCCGCGCGTGGGCCGGGCCAGGCCCAGGATCTGGCGCAGCAACACCGTCTTGCCTGTGCCCGACCCGCCCACCAGCGACAGCATCTCGCCGCGCTGCACGGTGAAGTTCAGGTCCTGGTGCACGGTGAAGGTTTCATCGCCCTTGCCAAACTGCGTCCAGAGGCCTTGCACGTCCACGATGGGCGGCTCGCCGGGCGCGACGGCGATGTGTTCGGGCTTGGCGATGCGCTCAGTCATATGCCGATGTTCTTGAACGCTATGGCAAACAGCGCGTCCACGATGATCACCATGGTGATGGACGACACCACCGACGCCGTCGTGCCTTCGCCCAGGCTCTGGGTGTTGGGCTTGACGCGCAGGCCCCAGTGGCAACCGATCAGCGCAATGAACGCGCCAAACACCACCGACTTGGCCATGGCCAGGCCCAGGTTGCCGATCTTTACCGCTGCGGGCAGTGCCTGCACAAAGTACGACGGCGAGATGTCCATGGAGATGTCGGCCGCCAGCATGCCGCCCGCCAACGCCGCCAGCGTGGTCCACACGCTGATGAGCGGCATCGCCAGCGCCAGCGCCAAGGTGCGCGGCATCACCAGCCGGAACCCGTGCGGGATGCCCATCACGCGCATGGCGTCCAGCTCCTCGGTCACCCGCATCACACCGATCTGCGCGGTGATGGACGAGCCCGAGCGGCCCGCCACCAGAATGGCCGCCAGCATGGGCCCCAGCTCGCGGATCAGCGAGATGCCCAGGATGTTGACGATGAATGACTCGGCACCGAACTGCCGCAGCTGCAGACTCATCAGGTAGGCCAGCACCACACCGATGAGGAACCCCACCAGCGCCGTGATGGGCAGCGCCGTGGCGCCCATGCGGTACAGATGGCCGGACACATCACGCCATGGCCCCTTGCGCGGTGCGCGTGCCAGGCGCCCCAGGTCCAGCACCAGCTGGCCCACCATCTCCAGCAGGTGGCGGGCGTGGTCCACACCGTGCAGCACCAGCACGCCCAGGTGATCGACCTGTTCGCCCAGGCGCCAAGGCTCAGGCGGCGGTGCAACACAGGTGAACTGAGCCACCCGTGCCAGCATGGTGCGCTGGCTGTCGGTGCAGGCCAGCTCTGCGGGCCAGGCGTGCTGCCAGTGGTTCCACAGCAGCTGCGCGCCCACATGGTCCAGCCACTGCAGCTCCCGCAGGTCCCAGCCCAGCGTGGGGGCGGGGGGTGCGCCGCGCAGCTGGTCCGACACGGCCTCCCATTGCGCCGCGTTGCCCAGCTCGGCCGCACCCCAGCGCCCACGCAGCTGCGCACACGGCCCTTGGGGCGTATCGGCGCGGACGATGTGGGGAGCGTGGTCGGTCATGGGTCTGGCCGCCAGGGCAGCCGCAGGGGTGGGGTCGTCAAGAAGCAGCAAGGAAGAGCGTGCATGGTAGCGGAGCGAATCCTGCACGCGCTGTCGGACACGAGCCTGTCAAGCACAGACAGGCGGCGAAGCGTGTAATTATTATCAAATCAGCGCCAAGCGCAATCAATTCAAGCATCAGCAGCTACCAAAAGTGTAGCAATAGGCACACACCCTATCGACAGGGCCTGCCCCATCCGCACAATGGCCCACCGTTACCACCTTTGATCGGCACCGCCCCTCCTCCATGAGCGACACCACGTTTGACACCATCATCATCGGCGGAGGCACAGCCGGTGCCTTGCTCGCCAACCGCCTGAGCGCCGACGGCCGCCACCGCGTGCTGCTGATCGAGGCCGGCCGCAAGGACGACTACCACTGGATCCACATCCCCGTGGGCTACCTGTACTGCATCGGCAACCCGCGCACCGACTGGCTCTACAACACCGAGCCCGACGCGGGCCTGAACGGCCGCACCCTGCGCTACCCACGCGGCAAGACGCTGGGCGGCTGCAGCAGCATCAACGGCATGATCTACATGCGCGGCCAGGCGCGCGACTATGACCTGTGGGCCGAGCTGACGGGCGACGCCAGCTGGCGCTGGGACAACGCCCTGCCCTACTTCCGCCGCCACGAAGACCACTGGCGCCTGGACCAGCCCGGAGGCGTGAACGAAAATTTCAAACGCCTGCACGGCAACAAGGCCACCGGCAGCACCGGCGAGTGGCGGGTGGAGAAGCAACGCCTGCGCTGGGACGTGCTCGACGCCTTTGCCCACGCCGCGCAGCAGGCCGGCATCCCCGCCACCGACGACTTCAACAGCGGCAGCAACGAAGGCGTGGGCTATTTCGAGGTCAACCAGAAAAGCGGCTGGCGCTGGAACACCGCCAAGGCCTTTTTGCGTCCCACCTGCTATGGCCGGCCCAACTTCGAGATGTGGACCAGCGCGCAGGCGTCCAAGCTCATCATCGAGACCCAGCCCGATGGCAGCCAGCGCTGTACCGGCGTGTTGGTGTGGGACGGCCACGAGATGGTCACGGCCCGCGCGGCGGGCGAGGTGATCCTGAGCGCAGGCGCCGTCAACTCGCCCCAGCTGCTGCAGCTGTCGGGCATCGGCCCCGCCACACTGCTGCGCCAGCATGGCATCGATGTGGCGGTGGACCTGCCGGGCGTGGGCGCCAACCTGCAGGACCATCTGCAGATCCGCGCGGTGTTCAAGGTGCAAGGGGTGCAGACGCTCAACACCATGGCCAACTCGCTGGCCGGCAAGGCCAAGATCGGGCTCGAATATGCGCTCAAGCGCAGCGGGCCCATGAGCATGGCGCCTTCGCAGCTCGGTGCGTTCACCCGCAGCAGCCCCGACCAGCCCTATCCCAACATCGAGTACCACGTGCAGCCCCTGTCGCTCGATGCGTTTGGCGAGCCGCTGCACAGCTTTCCGGCCTTTACCGCCAGCGTGTGCAACCTCAACCCCACCAGCCGGGGCACGGTGAACATCAAGAGCGCCGACTTCAAGGCCGCGCCCGCCATCGCGCCCAACTACCTCAGCACGCCCGAAGACCGCCAGGTGGCCGCCGACAGCCTGCGCGTCACGCGCCGCATTGTGGCCCAGCCCGCGCTGGCCAAATACCAGCCGCAGGAGTGGAAGCCCGGCGTGCAGTTTGAAAGCGACGAAGACCTGGCGCGCCTGGCGGGTGACATTGCCACCACCATCTTCCACCCCGTGGGCACCACCAAGATGGGCCGCGACGGCGACCCGATGGCCGTTCTGGACGCGCAACTGCGCGTGCGCAATGGGCGCGGCGGCGTGGTGGCCGGCCTGCGCGTGGTGGATGCGGGCGCCATGCCCACCATCACCAGCGGCAACACCAACTCGCCCACGCTGATGATGGCGGAGAAGGCGGCGGAGTGGATCATCCAGGCAAGGCGGGCGGCGTGAGTACCATCGCGCCGATGTACTCCTCCACTTTCATCTTTGCGACGAAGAACCTGTTCAAGCTATGTTCGGGGTCGCGCAAGCGCTTTGCCGGGATGGGGTGCTAGGCGCGGTGCGCGGTGGATAGCTTGGCTATCCACAAGCGCCGCAACACCGCAGACCGCCCGGCAAGGCACTTGCCCGAAGGGTTGGAGTGAAATCGGGTGATTGAACGCCCCGGCTGCTTGCATGGGCACGAGCCCATGCGGCGCACCCGAAGCATCCACTCATCCCGATTGCACTCCAACGCGATCCCCGAACATAGCTTGAACAGGTTCTCAATTCGACGACGCCTTTCACCGCCTGGACGAGGCGATTGCCACCGCCGCCCGTTCCATCGACGGCTACCTGGGCGAGGAGTCCTGGACGGACACGGGCAACGGCCTGGTGTCCAACGTGTACTACTGGCAGTCGCTGGAAGCCTTGCAAACGCTGATGCAACACCCCGCGCACCTGAAGGCCAAGGCCGCGCAGGCGCAGTGGCTCAATGGCTACCAGGTGGTGATTGCGCAGGTGCTGCGCACCTACGGCGACAACCAGCTGACCGGGCTGCTGCCCACGGCCGGGCTGTTCACGCAAGGCACGGCGCCCCACTGATCTTTGCAAGCCCTGGCGCCCAGGTCGCTGCAGCGTTCAGCGGATGCCGCCCACATAGCGCGGCACCTCGGGGGCGGGCTCAGGCGTCGGTGCGGGGCGCGAGCGCACAGCCTGCGCCGCCACGTCCAGCAGCGGACGGCGCGGCGCTGCAAGGGGAGTGGCGTGCAGGGCGTGCTCCAGGCGGTCGGCCCACTCAGCCAGATCGGGCGCGTTGTCGTCCACAGCGCGCTGGCGCGCGAACCGCACGATCTCCTGCGCATAGTCCGCGTTGACCGCCATCCATTCGGTATCGGTCACGCGACCCGTTTTGCGCCGCAACAGCACATGCAGGTGGGCGGCAATTGCCAGCTTGTCGGAATCGGACATGGTCGGCTCCTTAATGCATTGGGGTCATCCATCGGACTGCACCCGCTGGCCCGCGTTGCACAACGATGCGGGAGCGGGGAAGGCCTGCCGGGTCTCTCGGGGCTCATTCAGCCGCCCAGGCGCTCGCGGTGCTGGGCAATGTCCAGCCCCGTCTGTTCGCTCTGTTCGTCCACCCGCAGGCCCATCGCAAAGTTGATGACCCACAGCAGCGCGGCCGTCACCACCAGGCTGTAGGCCGCCACGGCGCCCACGCCGATGGCCTGGGTCAGCAGGCTGCCCGCCACCCCGCCCACGGTCTTGCTGGCCAGCACACCGGTGAGCAGCGACCCCACGATGCCGCCAACGCCATGCACGCCAAACACATCGAGCGAGTCATCCACCCGCAGCAGCCGCTTGAGCCCCGTCGCGCCCCAGTAGCAGGCCAGCCCGGCCACCAGCCCAATCACCACGGCCGAGCGCAGCGTGACAAAACCGGCGGCAGGTGTGATGGCCACCAGCCCCGCCACCAGGCCAGAGCACAGCCCCAGCAGCGACGGGCGCCCGCGCACCACCCACTCACCCAGCATCCACGACAGCGCACCGGCCGCAGCGGCCAGGTGCGTCACTGCCATGGCCAGCCCGGCACGCCCATCGGCCGCGACCGCAGAGCCCGCGTTGAAGCCAAACCAGCCCACCCACAGCATGCCCGCGCCCGCCATGGTGAGCCCCAGGTTGTAGGGCTCAAACGGCTCACGCCCATACCCCGCGCGGCGGCCCAGAAACCAGGCGCACACCAGCCCCGCGACGCCCGCATTCACGTGCACCACCGAGCCGCCCGCAAAATCCAGCGCGCCCATCTGCGCCAGCCAGCCACCCGGCTCCCACACCCAGTGCGCCACGGGCGCATAGACCACCAGTGTCCACAGGCTGATGAAGACGAGCATGGCCGAAAACCGCATGCGTTCCACAAACGCGCCCACCAGCAGCGCGGCCGTGATGATGGCAAAGGTGAGCTGGAACATCGCGTACACCGACTCCGGGATCAGCGGCGCAATGTGGCTCACGGCCAGCTTGCCCGCCTCCAGCTGAAAGTCGAGCCCGGCAAAGCCAGCACGGTCCCAGCCGCCAAGCCAGGCGCTGCCCGGTGTGAAGGCCAGTGAATACCCCGCCGCAAACCACAACAGGCTGACCAGCGCTGCAATGGCCACCACGCTGGCCATGGTGTTGAGTACGTTCTTCCTGCGCACCATGCCTGCGTAAAACAGCGCAATACCTGGCAGCGTCATCAACAGCACCAGGGCGGTGGAGGTCATCATCCAGCCGGTATGGGCCGCATTCACCGTGTCCTGGGCCACCAGGGCGGGGCGCGTGAGGGGCGCCGCGACTGCAGGAGCCTCTGGCACGCCCTGGGCCAGCGCGCAGGTGCACAGCCCCAGACACAACGACACGACCGCAAACACCCGGTGGTTGACTGCACGCATGCACGCTCCCTTTCGCAATTTGTTACAAGCGCATTGCACGAGCCATGCCAGCCAGTTGCCACCGAATCGGGGCACCGGGCGCCCCCGCAAGCCGTCCGGCGCCCAACAACGGGGGGCGGGAAACCCCCAATGCACCAGCAGGGTGCAGCCGTTACAGTCACGGCACTCGAAAGCGCGCTTCGGTGTGCCAAGCGAGGGGCCCGAGGAGACAACCTTTCTACCAAGAACCACATTCAAAACACCCAACGAGGTGTGAACCCTTTCAGGCGCTGGCGATCCCAGCGCCTTTTTCTTGCCCGCTCGATCCTGAGCGGTCCTGAATCGATAGCAGGCCCGGTGCGACAATCCTGCGATGGAATGGATTTTGATGACCCTGGCCTCGCTGCTCGCGGGCTTTGTGGATGCGATCGTGGGGGGCGGTGGACTGGTGATGGTGCCCGCGCTGTTTGCAGCTTTTCCGGGGGCGCCCCCAGCCACCCTGCTGGGCACCAACAAGGCGGCCTCGGTCTGGGGCACCGCCATGGCCACCTGGCAATACAGCCGCAAGGTGCAGATTCGCTGGTCGGCCATGCTGCCGGCTGCAGCCGCCGGTTTTGCCGGCTCGTTCGTGGGCGCCTGGGCCGTCACCGTGGTGTCGGCCGACTTCCTACGCAAGCTGCTGCCCCTGGTGCTGCTGGGCGTGTTGCTCTACACCCTGGCCAAGAAGGAGCTGGGGCGGCACCACACCCCCCGGTTCGCGGGCCGGGCCGAGGTGATCGCCGCCTGCCTGATTGGTGTGCTCATCGGTTTTTATGACGGGTTCTTTGGCCCGGGCACCGGCAGCTTCTTCGTCTTTTTGTTCGTGCGGCTGCTGGGCTACGACTTTCTCAATGCCTCGGCGTCGGCCAAGCTGCTCAACTGCGCCACCAACGTCGCCGCCATTGCGCTGTTTGCCGCCAAGGGCCATGTGTGGTGGCACTTTGCGGTGACGCTGGCCGTGGCCAACGTGCTGGGCAGCCTGCTAGGCACCCACATGGCGCTCAAGCACGGCACCGGCTTTGTGCGGGGCATCTTCATCGTGGTGGTGAGCACCCTGATCCTGAAGACGGGGTACGACGCCTTTCTGCGGTAGGCCTGCACTTCACGCACCGGGTGTCGGTTGCCAGGGTGGCACCCAACTTGCAACGCCCTGCAAGGCCTACCACCAGGGCGCTCCGAGGTCATCGGGGTTGCCCTGCATGGCCCGAATGTGAACGCGCGTCCTATAATTTCCGCACGTTTCCGTTTGATGACGAGGCCCATCGCCAATGGCGATGTCCGCATCCACCCGCTCCGGCCTGCCTACCCGCAGGCCGGATTTTTTGTACCTGAACCACCCCCACAGGAACCTGTCATGCAATTTTTCAAGTCTGCCGTTGTCACCGCCGTGGCGCTGTGCGCTGCCCTCGCCGTCCAGGCCCGCACGCTGGACGAAGTCAAGAAGGACGGCAAGATCATCGTGGCCACCGAGGGCCAGTTCGCTCCCTTCAACTATTTCGAAGGCACCAAGCTGACGGGTTTTGAGGTGGAAGTGGCGGAGCTGGTGGTCAAGAAGATGGGCCTGAAGCTCGAATGGAAGACCCTGGGCTTTGACGCCCTGCTGACCGGCCTGGGCCAGAACCGCTGGGACGCCGTGATCGCCTCGCACGGTGTGACCGACGAGCGCTCCAAGGCCGTGACCTTTGCCAACCCCCATTACTGCTCGGGCGGCATCATCGTGGCCATGGACGACAAGATCCGCAACGCCAAGGACCTGACCGGCAAGGTCGTGGCCGTGCAAACCGGCACCAGCTACCTGGAGCAGGTCAAGAAGGTCAGCGGCGTGAAGGAAGTGAAGAACTTCCCGCAAGACACCGACGCTCAGCGTGCCCTGATCTCCAAGCGCGTGGACGCCTGGGTCAGCGACAAGTTCGTGGCCAAGGAAGCCGCTGCCAAGAACGCCAAGGCCGGCTTCAAGCTGGGCGACATGCTGTTCATCGAGCGCATCGCCCCCGCCATGGCCAAGGGCAACACCGGCCTGGCCGATGCCTGGAACAAGGCGTTCACCGAAGTGCTGGCCGATGGCAGCTACGCCGCCGTCTCCAAGAAGTATTTCAACGAAGACGTGCGCTGCAATTGATATGACGGCACATGGGGTGCGCAGAAGGCCGGGAGCCTCTGCGCACCTTTTGCCTTTTGTGGCGGCGCAGGCCGATGTCCCTGCCGCCCACCCGATTTCCAACCAAGACCTTCTGGTCGTCTGATCCATGCTTCTCGCTCTTTGGCCACAAAGCTGGTCCCGACAGCAGCGCAGCAATGCCACGCTGGTCGCTGCACTGGTGGTGATGGTGCTGGCCCTCTCGTTGCTGGGCCAATTGCTGTCGTTCTTCCCTGACCCCATCGGCCCCAATGCCCAGGCGTTTTCTGAAGGTGCGCGCACCACGCTGTGGCTCACGCTGGTCAGCGGTGCCGTGGGCCTGGTGCTGGGCACAGCTGCGGCGCTGGCCCGCACCGCCCGCTGGACGCCCGTGCGCTGGATTGCTGGCGTGTACATCTGGGCCATTCGCGGCACACCGCTCTTGGTGCAGATCCTGTTTGTGTACTTTGCGCTGCCGGTGCTGGTGCCAGGGCTGAACCTGCCCGACTTTGCCGCCGCCGTCGTGGCGTTGGGGCTCAATGTGGGCGCCTACAACGCCGAAGCGCTGCGCGCGGGCCTGCTGGCCGTGCCACGCGGGCAGACCGAGGCCGCCCGGGCGCTGGGCCTGGGCCGCATGCATGTGTTCATGGACGTGGTGTTTCCGCAGGCGTTCAAGATCTCATTGCCGCCGCTGGTGAGCAACTTTGTGGCGCTGCTCAAGGACTCTTCGCTGGCCTACGCGATCGGCGTGGTGGAGCTGACCAACGTGGGCAACCGCATCCAGTCGGCCACGTTCCAGCCCATCGCTACGCTGACCACGGTGGCCATCACCTACCTGCTGCTGACCACACTGGTCACACAGATCTCCAACGCCGTCGAGTACCGCTTTGACGTGGAGGGCCGCAACCAATGAACTCCAACGTTCCACCCAAGCCCTACATCGTGGCCGAGCGCGTGTGCAAGTCGTTTGGCGCGCACCAGGTGCTCAAGGACGTGTCCACCGTGTTCCACACCGGCGAGGTGACGGTGATCATTGGCGCCTCGGGCTCGGGCAAGAGCACGCTGTTGCGCGCCATCAACCGCCTGGAGCCCCACGACAGCGGGCGTATCACCATCGATGGCGTCGAGGTGTGCGACGACCTCACCACCCTGCAGCGCCAGCGCTGCGAGGTGGGCATGGTGTTTCAGCAGTTCAACCTGTTCGGCCACATGAGCGTGCTGGACAACGTGACGCTGGCGCCCCGCCGCATTCGCCGCACCCCGCGCACCCAGGCCAACGACGAGGCCATGCAGCTGCTGCGCCGCGTGGGCATGCAGGACCATGCACACAAGTACCCCTGGCAGCTGTCGGGCGGGCAGCAGCAGCGGGTGGCCATTGCACGCGCACTGGCCATGCAACCCAAGGTGATGCTGTTTGACGAGCCCACCTCGGCCCTCGACCCCGAGATGGTCAAGGAAGTGCTGGACGTGATGCGTGGCCTGGCCCGTGGTGGCATGACCATGATCGTGGTGACCCACGAAATGGGCTTTGCGCGCGAGGTGGCCGACCGGGTGATGTTCTTCGACCAGGGTCGTATCGCGCACGATGCCCCGCCGCAGGAGTTCTTCAGCAACCCGGCCAACGACCGCATCCGCGCGTTCCTGGGCCAGGTCAGCCACTGAACGGGCACGCTGCACACTCTGCAAAGCAGAGGCCACCGGGCAACCGGTGGCCCTTTTTCTTTGAACAGGTTCTTATTGGTTTGGAGAATTCTTCCAATGCGTACTGAACGCTGGGGCCTGATGGCCCTGCTGGCTGTGACCGTGGTGTGGGGCACCACCTTCCCGGCGATGAAACTGCTCTCGGCGCACCTCGACGCACTGCAGATCATCTGGCTGCGGTTTGTGATCGCACTGCTGGTGCTGGCGCCGCTGTGGCGCGGCATGCTGCGCCACGAGCGGCGCTGGGGCTGCGCGCTGGGGTTGCTGCTGTTCCTGGCGTTCTGGCTGCAGATCGAGGGCCTCGCGCGCACCAGCAGCAACCGCAATGCCTTTGTCACCGGGCTCAACGTGCTGGTGGTGCCGCTGATCGCCATGGCAGCGCTGGGGCGGCGCTACGGCTGGCGGCTGTGGGGCGCCTGCGTGATGGCGCTGGCAGGCATGGCGCTGATGTTCCACGAGAACGAGCCCTGGAACCTGGGCGATACGCTGACGCTGGCCAGCACCGTGTTCTATGCGCTGTACATCCTGGCGCTGGAGGAATGCGCGCGCCGCACGGCCGCACAGCCCCTGCGTGCCACCCGCATGGCCGCCGCGCAGGCCACAGTGATGGCACTGGCCTCCACTGCGCTGTTGCTGGTGCAAAGCGGCAACATGGAGTGGCTGCACTCTGCCGCCCAGCTGCCGGTGGACGCCTTGCTGGCCCTGCTGTACCTGGGCCTGCTGGCCAGCGTGGTGGTGGTGACGCTGCAGGCCTGGGGCCAGCAGCGCGTGGACGCCATGCGCAGCGCCATCGTGTTCGGGCTGGAGCCGGTGTTTGCCGCACTCACGGCGTGGATGTTGCTGGGTGAGCAGCTGGGCTGGGCCGGGCTGAGCGGGGCGGCGCTGATTGTGGCGGCGCTGGTGTTCAGCCAGCTTCAGCCGTCACCGCGCGCTGCCGGTGCCTAGCAGGCGCTTTTGAAGCAAAAACAGCTTGTAGCGCTAGTCGATACTGCGTCAATAGCTATCAATTTGATTGCAATCCAGTGCCGGATCAAGGAGCGACCAACGGCACCTCGCTGGCCTTGCGGGGCTTGCCCATGGGCGCACTGGCCAGGCCCTTTTGCACGGCGGCGATGTCTTCTTCGCTGGGGTACTCGCCCAGCAGCCAATAGTCAAACACGCGCCGCGCAATCGGAGCGGCGTGGGCAGCACCAAAGCCTGCGTTCTCCACAATGGCGGCCAGGGCGATGGTGGGGTTCTCGGCCGGGGCAAAGGCCGCAAACAGCGAGTGATCGCGCTGGTGCTCCTCCAGCGCCTTGGCGTTGTACTTCACGTTCTGGCCCATGGTCACGGCCTGGGCGGTGCCCGTCTTGCCGGCCGAGGTGTAGGGCGCGCCCATGAACACCCGCGTGCCTGTGCCGCCCTTGTTCACCGCCACCAAGGCATTGCGCACCAGCTCCACGTTTTTGGCCTGGTAGCCCAGGTTGATGCCAGGGGGCTGCACGATCTCGGTGATGGCGCCGGTGACCGCATTCTTCACCGCCTTGGCCATGTGGGGGCGATAGCGGATGCCTCCGTTGGCCAGCGTGGCCTCGGCCAGTGCCAGCTGCAGCATCGTGAAATTGTTGTAGCCCTGCCCAATGCCCAGCGACACCGTTTCGCCCGGGAACCAGCGTTTCATGTCGGCGCGTTTGTAGGTGTTGCGCTTCCACTCAGTGCTAGGCAGTGTGCCCCGCACTTCGCCGTTGAGGTCGATGCCCGTGGACTGGCCGAAACCCAGCGGCTTCATGAAGTCGTGGATGGCATCCACGCCCATGTCCACGGCCAGCGAATAAAAGTAGGTGTTGCTGGAGAACTGGATGGCGCGGTGCATGTCCACGCCCCCCAGCCCGCCCTCGTGGCTGCGGAAGGTGTGGCCGCCGAAGGTGTAAAAGCCGGGGTCGTTCACCACCAGGCTGGGCGAGCGCTTGTTCAGCTGCAACGCCGCCAGCGCCATGAAGGGCTTGTAGGTGGAGCCGGGCGGGTAGGTGCCGCGCAGGGCGCGGTTGAGCAGCGGCTTGTCGATGGACTCATTGAGCGCGGCCCAGTTTTCGGCGTCAATGCCTTCGACAAACAGGTTGGGGTCGAAGGTGGGCTTGCTCACCAGCGCCAGGATCTCGCCATTGCGCGGGTCGATCGCCACCAGCGCTCCACGGCGGCTGCCATACAGCTCTTCGATGAGTTTTTGCAGCTTGATGTCGATGGACAGCATCACGCTGTCGCCGGGGGTGGCGGCGTGGCTGGAGAGCTTGCGCACGGCACGGCCACCCGCCGAGGTTTCCATCTGCTCCACACCTGTCGCGCCATGCAGGGCCGACTCGAAACTGTGCTCGATGCCGAGCTTGCCGATGTACTCCGTGCCCCGGTAGTTGGCCTCGTCCTCCGAGTCCTGGATGCGGGCCTTCTCGGTCTGGTTGATGCGCCCGATGTAGCCAATCGCATGGCTGGCCACGTCGCCCAGCGGGTAGTTGCGAAACAGCCGCGCCTTGATGTCCACACCCGGAAAGCGGTAGCGCTGGGCGGTGAAACGCGCCACCTCCTGATCCGTCAGGCGGGTGCGGATGGGCAGGGATTCGAAGTTGCGCGACTCTTCCATGAGCCGCTTGAAGCGGCGGCGGTCACGCGCCTGGATGTCCACCACCTTGGACAGGGCATCGATGGTCTCGTCCAGCACGCCGGCACGCGAGGGCGTGATCTCCAGCGTGTAGGCCGAATAGTTGGTGGCCAGCACCACGCCGTTGCGGTCCAGGATGAGCCCCCGGTTGGGCACGATGGGCACCACGGCCGTGCGGTTGCTCTCCGCCTGGGCTGCCAGGTCCTCATGCCGCACCACCTGCAGGTACACCAGACGCGCCGCCACCAGGCAGAACGCCGCCATCACCACCAGGCCCACCACCACGGCGCGCACCCGGAACCGCGAGGCGTCGGCTTCGCTGCTGCGCACCTCGGTCATGGCCTCACCCCTGAAAACACGGCCCAGAAGCTGGCTGCCTGTGTGACTGGCGCGGCCCAGGCCAGGGGACGCCGAGCAAGGGTCGCCCCGCCGCGAGCGCGTGGCAGCCCTTCCCGCAGCGCGCAGCACTGCGAGACAAGGGGGAGGCAGCGCTGCCGCTCAGGGGGTTGTTGCCTCATGTTCACAACGGCCGGTTCTGGTCTTTGTCGGGCGGGCGGCGCTGGGGCGCCAGCAGCACCCAACTGGCCAGGGGCCACAGCAGCGCCTCCAGGAACGGGGCCAGAAAGCTCCAGAACCCCGGGAAAATTCCGCCCGCCGCCATGCGCAGCAGCAGCTCGATGGCATGAGCAACGGCAAACAGCGGAAACACCTGCAGCGCCTGCGACGGCACACTGAACCACAGCAAACGGCGGTGGACGGCAATGGCTCCGAACGACAGCACGGTGTAGGACAGCGCATGCTGGCCCAGCAGCGCAGACTGGCTCACGTCCATGCACAGACCCAGCACAAACGCCGCGCCCATGCCAATGCGCAGCGGCTGGTGCACGCCCCAGAACACCAGCAACACCATCAGCAGATCAGGCATCCACACCACGCGGCCCAGCGGCAGCATGTTGATGGCCAGACCCGCAGCCAGACTGGCCCAGATGAACATCGGGTTCACCGGCATCAGCAGGGGCTCACCCCGCGGCATGATCATCGAGGGCCTCCTTGTGTCGGGGTCATCGGGGCAAGGCGGCGGCTCATTTGCGGCCCCCGCGTTTGTTCGCGGGCGCGGCGGGGGCCGCATCCGGGCGGGGCAATTCGTTGTCGGCCAGGGGCTTGAGCACCACCACATGGCGCGCACCCTGCACCTGCGCCAAAGGCACGCAGTAGATGCGCGCAAACGCGGAGTCGGCACGGCGCTCCACCTTCACCACGCGCGCCACGGGCAGGCCCGGCGCATACAGGCCGTCCACGCCGCTGGTGGTCAGCAGGTCGTCTTCGCGGATGTCGGCGTTGGCGGGCATGAAGCGCAGCTCCATGCCACCACCATGGCCCGCCACCGGGTCGCCATAGGCCACGCCGCGCACGCCGGTGCGGATGTTCAGCACCGGAATCGCCTGGTCACGGTCCACCAGCAGCGTGACTTCGCTGACCAGCGGAAACACACGGGTGACCTGGCCCAGCACGCCGGCCTCGTCCATCACCGGAGCGCCCAGCTCCACGCCACCCAGCTGCCCCCGATCCAGCACCACACGGCGCGTGTAGGGGTCTGCGGTGTCGTAGATGACTTCGGCCGCCTGTGCGGGGGTCTGGAGCCGGTCGCGCAGCTCCAGCAGTTTGCGCAGCCGCTGGTTTTCCATGGCCAGCTGGTCGGCCTGGTTGGCGCGCTGGCCCATCACGGTCATCTTCTTGCGGGCGGCATCCAGGTCTTCTTGCGCGGTTTGCAGCGACTGGAAATAGCTGCGCCCTTGGCTCGCGAACTCCACCGGCTGCAGCATGAGCCACTGCACCGGGTACAGCACCGTAGCCACGGCCTGACGGAAGGGGCCGGTAATCTGAAAGCGTGCGTCGGCCACCATGAGGAACAGCGCCAGCGCACTGAACACGGCCAAACGCGACAGGGCCGAAGGGCCCTGTTTGAAGAAAGGGGGAGCGCTGCGCTCCAGAGTACCCAAGGGCATGGTGCGCAGCGGTCAGGATCTGCCGCGGGGAGCGGGCTCCACGGGCGGGTGCTCAGAAACAAGCATTGGAGCAGGTGCAGTCATGCAATTCAGAGCGCAAAAAAAGTGCCTGCAGCATACAGGCCTGCCGACTTACTCGCTCGTGAAAATGCTGCCCAGGCGGTCCATGCGCTCCAGGGCGATACCGCAGCCGCGCACCACGCAAGTCAGCGGGTCTTCGGCCACCAGCACGGGCAGGCCGGTTTCTTCGGCCAGCAGGCGGTCCAGGTCGCGCAGCAGCGCGCCGCCGCCGGTGAGCATCATGCCGCGGTCGGCAATGTCGGCGCCCAGCTCGGGGGGGGTTTGTTCCAGCGCGTTCTTCACGGCCGAGACGATCTGGTTCAGCGGGTCGGTCAGGGCTTCCAGCACTTCGTTAGAAGAAATGGTGAAGCTGCGTGGCACGCCTTCGGACAGATTGCGGCCCTTGACTTCCATCTCGCGCACTTCAGAGCCCGGGAAGGCCGAGCCGATGTTCTTCTTGATGGCTTCGGCGGTGGGCTCGCCAATCAGCATGCCGTAGTTGCGGCGGATGTAGCTGATGATGGCTTCGTCGAACTTGTCGCCACCGACGCGCACACTGCCCTTGTAGACCATGCCGCCCAGTGAGATCACGCCGACTTCGGTGGTGCCGCCGCCGATGTCCACGACCATGGAGCCGCTGGCTTCCGACACCGGCAGGCCCGCGCCAATACCGGCGGCCATGGGCTCTTCGATCAGGTAAACCGCCGTGGCGCCTGCGGCCTCGGCCGCATCCTTGATGGCGCGGCGCTCGACCTGGGTGGAGCCGCAGGGCACGCAGATGATGATGCGCGGGCTGGGGGTGAACAGCGTGCGCGGGTGCACCATCTTGATGAACTGCTTGATCATCTGCTCGGTGATCACGAAGTCGGCGATCACGCCGTCCTTCATCGGGCGGATGGCTTCGATGTTGCCGGGCACCTTGCCCAGCATGGCCTTGGCCTCGTGGCCTACGGCCTGGATGACTTTCTTGCCATGGGGCCCGCCTTCGTGGCGGATGGCGACAACGGAGGGCTCGTCGAGCACGATGCCTTTGTCGCGGGCGAAGATGAGGGTGTTGGCTGTGCCAAGGTCAATGGCCAGGTCGGTGGAGAAATACCGACGGAAAGCTCCGAACATTCAAAAATCCTCTCGGGCACGGCATGCGCGTCGGCCTGCCATCGCCAGGTATTCAGGGGGGTGTTTATGGGCTTTTTTCACGCAATTGACTCCCATTCCAGGAGCTTTGCGGCAAAGCCGGGATAATACCCCATCCCCTGTGAATAACTCCCTCCGGCGCAGCCCGGATCACAGCTTTACTTCTGGTTTCTCTAGATTCTCCTCCCTATGGCACTGACCCCCCAGGACATCGGCCGCATTGCCAACTTGGCGCGGCTTGAGCTGACGCCCTCCGAAAGTGAGCGCATGCTCACGCAGCTCAATGGCTTCTTTGACATCGTGGAACAGATGCGGGCTGTGGATACCTCGGGCGTCACGCCCCTGGCCCACCCCGTCGCAGCTATCCAGGACGTGGCCCTGCGGCTGCGCGAGGACGTGGCCAGCGAGCCCAACCAGCGCGAAGCCAACCAGCAAAGCGCCCCCGCCGTCGAACGAGGCCTGTTCCTCGTGCCCAAAGTGATCGAGTAAGAGCCCCGCCGCATGACTTCCACCGCATTGCATGACCTGGGCGTGGCCCAGCTGGCTGCCGAGCTGCGCGAGCGCCGCGTCTCGGCCGTAGAGGCCGCCCAGCATTTCCTCGCCCGTGCGCAGGCCCACCAGAACCTGGGCGCCTACGTGGCCGTGAACCCGGACATCACCCTGGCCCAGGCCCGCGCCCAGGACGCCGCCATTGCCGCAGGCACCGCCGGCCCGCTGGCGGGCGTGCCAATCGCGCACAAGGACATCTTTGTCACCAAAGGTTTCCCCAGCACCGCAGGCTCGAAGATGCTCGCGGGCTACCAGTCGCCCTTTGATGCCACCGTGGTCACCAAGCTGGCCGACGCGGGCGCCGTGACGCTGGGCAAGCTCAACTGCGACGAGTTCGCCATGGGCTCGGCCAACGAGAACTCCGCCGTCGCCCCCGTGGGCTTTGACGCCCCCGCCCCGGTGCGCAACCCCTGGGCCACGGACCGTATCCCCGGCGGCTCGTCCGGCGGCAGCGCCGTGGCCGTGGCCGCGCGCCTGGCCCCGGCCGTCACCGGCACCGACACCGGCGGCTCCATCCGCCAGCCCGCGTCGTTCTGTGGCATCACCGGCATCAAGCCCACCTATGGCCGCGCCAGCCGTTACGGGATGATCGCGTTCGCTTCCAGCCTCGACCAGGCAGGCCCCATGGCCCGCTCGGCCGAAGACTGCGCACTGTTGCTGTCCGCCATGTGCGGCCCGGACCCGGACCGCGACTCCACCAGCCTGGACGTGCCCGCCGAGAATTTCAGCGCCAAGCTCAACGACAGCATCGACGGCCTGCGCATCGGCATCCCCGCCGAGTTCTTTGGCGAAGGCCTGGCGCCCGACGTGCGCGCCGCCGTAGATGGTGCCCTGAAGGAATACGAGAAGCTCGGCGCCAAGCTCGTGCCCATCAGCCTGCCGCGCACGCAGCTGTCCATTCCGGTCTACTACATCATTGCTCCGGCCGAGGCGTCGTCCAACCTCTCCCGCTTTGACGGCGTGAAGTTCGGCCACCGCGCCAAGGACTACACCGACCTGGTGGACATGTACAAGAAGACTCGCGCCGAAGGTTTTGGCGACGAGGTCAAGCGCCGCATCATGATCGGTGCCTATGTGCTGAGCCATGGCTACTACGACGCCTACTACCTGCAGGCGCAGAAGATCCGCCGCATGATCGCCGACGACTTCCAAAACGCGTTCAAGGAATGCGATGTCATCGCCGGCCCCGTGGCCCCCACGGTGGCCTGGAAGCTGGGCGACCACGGCAACGACCCGCTGGCCGATTACCTGGCCGACATCTTCACCCTGCCCGGCTCGCTGGCCGGCCTGCCCGGCATGAGCGTGCCCGCCGGTTTTGGCGAGGGCGGCATGCCCGTCGGCCTGCAGCTGCTGGGCAACTACTTCCAGGAAGCCCGCCTTCTGAACGCTGCGCACCGCCTGCAGCAAGCCACCGACTTCCACCTCCGCCGTCCGGAGGGCTTCTGACATGACCGCCAAACTGATCCATGGCTACGAAGTTGTCATCGGCTTCGAAACCCACACCCAGCTCGCCACCCAGAGCAAGATCTTCAGCCGCGCTCCCACCGCCTTTGGCGCCGAGCCCAACACCCAGGCGTGCGCCGTGGACCTGGCCCTGCCCGGCACCTTGCCGGTGATGAACCGCGAAGCCGTGGCCTGCGCTATCAAATTGGGACTGGCCCTCGGCTCCCACATTGCGCCCGTGAGCATTTTCGCGCGCAAGAACTACTTCTACCCCGATCTGCCCAAGGGTTACCAGATCAGCCAGTTCGAGATCCCGGTGGTGCAGGGCGGCGAGGTCGAGTTCTTTCTGGGTGACGAGAAGAAGACCGTGCGCCTGGTGCGCGCCCACCTCGAAGAAGACGCAGGCAAATCGCTGCATGAAGACTTCATCGGCCAGAGTGGTATCGACCTGAACCGCGCGGGCACGCCGCTCCTGGAGATCGTGACCGAACCCGACATGCGCTCGTCCGAAGAGGCCGTGGCCTACGCGAAAGAGCTGCACAAGATCGTCACCTGGATCGGTATCTGCGACGGCAACATGCAGGAGGGCAGCTTCCGCTGCGATGCCAACGTGTCCGTACGCAAGCCTGGCCAGCCACTGGGCACGCGCCGCGAGATCAAAAACCTGAACTCGTTCAAGTTCATGCAGCAGGCCATCGACTACGAAATTCGCTGGCAGATCGAGCAGATCGAAGACGGTCATGCAATCCAGCAAGCCACCGTGCTGTTCGACCCCGACACGGGCGAAACCCGCGCGATGCGCACCAAGGAAGACGCGGCGGACTACCGCTACTTTCCGGACCCCGACCTGCCTCCGCTACACATTTCGGAGCAGTGGGTGCAGGATGAACGTGCGCAGATGGCTGAATTGCCTCGCACCATGGCCGCCCGTTTTGTGGCGGACTATGGCCTGCCCGAGTACGACGCCACCACGCTCACGCAGAGCAAGGCCATGGCGGCCTACTTTGAAGCGGCGGCCAAAGCCTGCAGCCAGCCCAAGCTGGCCAGCAACTGGATCATGGGAGAGGTGTCGCGCCGCCTGAATATGGCGGAGACCGGTATCGAGCAAGCTCCTGTGACTGCAGCGCAGCTGGCCGCATTGATCGGCCGCATTGCCGACGGCACGATCTCCAACAACGCCGCCAAACAGGTGTTTGATGCGCTGTGGACCGGAGAGTCGACCGAAGTGGATGCCGTCATCGAATCCAAGGGCCTCAAGCAGATGAACGACTCCGGCGCGCTGGAGAAGATCATCGACGAGGTGATTGCCGCCAACCCCGACAACGTGGCGCAGTTCCGCGCGGGCAAGGACAAGGCCTTCAACGCGCTGGTCGGCCAGATCATGAAGGCCAGCAAGGGCAAGGCCAATCCGACGCAGGTCAACGAACTGTTGCGCGCCAAGCTTGCGGACTGACGCACGCCGACTGGCAACAACACCAACAACAAAGGGCCGCGAGGCCCTTTGTTGTTTGGATCTTCTCAATGGGGTGGCGGACGTCGCAGGCCAATGGCAGGTGAAGTGCCCCCCCCCCGCGGGCCTCACCGCGTGGCGGCTGGAGCGGAGGCGTCGCTGGCAGGCGTTGTGCCCGGCAGTGGCATGCGCTGCGCATCCCACAGTTTGCGCAGCTGGGCCAGCTCCACGTCAAAGCGCTGGTGCACGCGGCGCTTTTCCTGGTCCTGCCCAGCAATGAAGCGCTGCTGCTCGGCAATGCTGTCTTCGTTCTCGGCAATCTTGCGGCGCAGTGCCATGGGGGCTTTGTTGGGGTCCTTCTTGTAGAACTCCATCTCCACATCGAAGGCTTTGCGCTGCTGGGCCAGTTCGACCAGGCGCTTTTCGGCGGTGGCGGTCACGTCATCGACGAGCTGAATGGCCGCAGCGCGCTCCACATCGTGCGTGGCCTTGTCGGGATAGCGGGCCGTCAGCGCGCGCTCGCGGCGGCGCTCTTCCAGCTCGCGGGCACGGGCTTCGGCCTCTTTGCGGCGCTGCGCCTCTTGCGCGGCTCGTTCCTGCTCGGTCAGCGAGGGGCCAATTTGCCGCCGTACGATGCCCGAGGGCCCGAGTTCCCGCTGCTCGCGGTCCAGGCATTCAGCGATCGGACGGTCGGCCGTCAGGCGCCGGCCATTGCGGTCCACGCAGGTGTAGATGCCGCTGGATGTCCCGGGGGCTTGCGCCCGCGCCCAATCGGCGCCCAGGGTGGCCAACAGAACCCCGCCCATGATCCACGCCGATTTGCTCAAACCATCTACCCCTCGTTGACGCCGTAACGCTGGCGGTAGGCCAGCACCTTTTCGTGGTGGGAACGCATCCCCTCTTCCCCATTCTGCTCAAGAAAGAGCAATAAGTCTGCCAGCCGTGAAATGGCACACACCTGCATGCCCAGTTGGTTGCGCACGTACTGCACGGCGCTGTGGTCCACGTCCTGGCCATTCTCGGTGGCTTTCTCCTGGCGGTCCAGCGCAATGGCCACTGCGTGGGGCGTGGCGCCGGCGGCGCGGATGATGGCGATGGACTCGCGGGCGGCCGTGCCGGCCGACATCACATCGTCGACGATGAGCACCCGGCCCTTAAGGGGCGCACCCACCAGGGTCCCACCTTCGCCGTGGTCCTTGGCCTCCTTGCGGTTGTAGGCAAAGGGCACGTTGCGGCCCAGGCGCGCCAGCTCCACCGCCACGGTGGCAGCCAGCGGAATGCCTTTGTACGCGGGGCCAAACACCATGTCGAATTCGATGCCGCTGGCCAGCAGGGCTTTTGCATAGAATTCCGCGAGCCGGCCGATCTTGCGGCCGTCGTCAAACAGTCCGGCGTTGAAAAAATAGGGGCTCAGGCGCCCGGCTTTGGTCTTGAATTCGCCAAACCGCAGCACGCCCGACTCGACGGCAAAACGGACGAAATCCTGCGCCAGCTGGCCCTGTTCGGGGGTTTGCACGCCAACATCCACCATGGGGAAATCCTTGTTCAAGTTAACCAGCCTCAATCTCAATGGCATCCGCTCGGCCACCAGCAAAGGCGTGGAAAGCTGGATGGCAGCCACGCGGCCGGATTGTATTTGTGTGCAGGAAGTCAAGGCCCAGGCCGCCGACATGGCCAACCGCTTCGAGCGCCTGGCCGACCTGCAGGGGCACTTCCACTTTGCCCAGAAAAAGGGCTATTCGGGCGTCGGCATCTACACGCGGCACGTGCCGTCGGATGTAGTCATTGGCTATGGATCGACCGAGTTCGATGCAGAAGGCCGATATGTCGAACTGCGTTTTGACACGCCCGCCCGCAAGCTGTCGATCATCAGTGCGTACTTTCCCAGCGGCTCGTCGGGCGAAGAGCGGCAGCAGGCCAAATTCCGCTTTCTGGCGGAGTTCCACCCCCACCTCATGCGCCTGAAGGCCGAGCGCGACTTCATCCTGTGTGGCGACATCAACATTGCGCACCAGCAAATCGACCTCAAAAACTGGCGCAGCAACCAGAAGAACAGTGGTTTTTTGCCCGAAGAACGCGCCTGGATGACAAAGTTGTTGCACACAACTGATGAAGGCGGCGGCATCATAGACGTTTACCGTCAGTTACAACCTACCGCCACCGACACCGCCTACACCTGGTGGAGCAACCGCGGCCAGGCCTATGCCAACAACGTGGGTTGGCGGCTGGACTACCACCTGGCCACCCCTGCAATCGCGGCGCTGGCGCGTGCTGAACATATCTACAAGGGCGAAAAGTTCTCGGACCACGCACCCATCACGGTGGACTACGCACTGACCCTCTGAGCCCTGCCCCAGCCCCTCTGCCCCGATGACCGACGCCAGCACCTCCGCCCCGCCTCCCGCCCACAGTTTTCGCCCCCAGAGCGCCGAAGCGCTGTGGCGTCAGATCTCCACCCCCCACCCCACGGTGGGCAAGGCCCGGCACCTGGGCGAGGCGCTGGTCCACGCGGGGCTGCTGTCCACGCCGGACCTGGCAGAGGGCCTGCAGGCGCAGCAGGAGGAGCGCGGCAATGGCGTGCAGCGGCCCATCGGCCAGATCCTGGTGGACCGGGGGGCACTCACCCAGGACCAGTTGCGCAGCGTGATTGCCACCTGGCTGGGTGAATACACCGTGCACCCCGGCGACATCACGCCCGAAGCGCCGGCCCTGGCACTCATCCCCCGTGCCGTGGCCGAGCGCGAATCCGTGCTGCCCCTGATCGCGCGCGATGACGCACTGGTGCTGCTGATGGCCGACCCCTGGGACCGCGTGCTGATCGACGAGATCCGCTTTCTGACCCAGCGGCGGCTGATCCCGCTGCGCGCAGCGCCCGGCACGCTGATGCCCGCCATCCACAAGGCCTACCGCACCCGCCCTGCCGACGCGGGCGGCGCGGCAGCCGGCGCACGCGCCACCTCGCAGGAGTTGCTGACCAACCTGGCCACTGCGTCGCCAGACGCAGACACCGAGCAGGCCGACGTGATCAGCGAGTCGGACAACACCCTGGTGCGGCTCATCAACTCGGTGATTGACGAAGCCATCAGCCACCGTGCGTCGGACATCCACATCGAGACCGAGCCCGCCCCGCACAACGTGCGTGTGCGCCTGCGCATCGATGGCGACCTGGTGCCCTACCTGGAGCTGCCCGCGCGCTACCGCTTTGCGATGGTGGCACGCATCAAGATCATGGCCAGCATGGACATCTCGGAGCACCGCAAACCGCAGGACGGCAAGATCGACTTTGCCCGCTTTGGCGGCCCGCCGGTGGAGCTGCGGGTGGTCACGGTGCCCACCTCGCGCGGACTGGAGGACGTGGTGCTGCGCCTGCTGGCAGGCGCCAAGCCCCTACCGCTGGAGAACATCGGCCTGAGCCAGCCCAACCTGCTGGCGCTGCGCGCGGTGGTGCAAAAAAGCTATGGCCTGGTGCTGGTATGTGGACCCACGGGCTGCGGCAAGACGACCACGCTGCACTCGGTGGTGCGCGACATCAACACCGCAGGCCGCAAGATCTGGACGGCCGAAGACCCCATCGAGATCACGCAGGAGGGCCTGCGCCAGGTGCAGGTGAACCCACGCATCGGCTGGACCTTTGCCGCCGCCATGCGCACCTTTTTGCGCGCTGATCCGGACGTGATCATGATCGGCGAGATGCGCGACGAGGAGACGGCGCGCATCGCCATCGAGGCCTCGCTCACCGGGCACCTGGTGCTGTCCACCCTGCACACCAACTCCGCGCCCGAGAGCATTGCGCGCCTGCTCGAAATTGGCCTCGACCCCTTCAACTTCTCGGACTCGCTGCTGGCCATCCTGGCGCAGCGCCTGGTGCGGCGCCTGTGCACCGCCTGCCGCGAGCCGCGTGTGGCCGACGACGACATGCTGGCGGGCCTGGCGTCGCAGTACCTGGAGAGTGGCACCCACAATACCGCCGAGGCGCGCCAGGCGCAGATCGGACGCTGGCGCCAGCAATACGGCGGCGCCCAGGGCGAGCTGCGGATGTGGCGCCCCGTGGGGTGCGCCAAATGCGAAGGCCACGGCTACCACGGTCGCCTGGGCATCCACGAGCTGATGATGAGTGACGAAGCCATTCGCCAGCACATCCGCCACCGGGCCCCGGCTTCGGACATCCGACACTCTGCGCTCACCGCCGGCATGCTCACCCTGCGCCAGGACGGCATCGAAAAGGTGTTGCAGGGCCTGACCGACATGAGTGAGGTGGTGGCGGCGACCAACCTGTAGCCTTCAGCCCCGGCAGTCACCCACAAGCCCCCAAAAACCGTCAACAATTGTCAAAACCACCCATCTCGCGGCAATTTTCCGTTGGACGGCAGTCGGTTTTCCTGCTTTCACGGGCATAGTCAAGCCGTGCCAGCTGCCGCACCTGGAGCCATTCCAGTCCCCTGCGCGCTGGCTGGATGTGAAAGTGGTGACGATGTTGTTCCGATTCCTGGCTGCCCTGCGGGCCCGCACAGACGCTACCCTGGTGGCCCTGCTCGGACCTTTGAGCCTGTGCCTGCCGCTGTGGGCCCACCCCGCCCCGCTGTGCCCAGCCCCCCAGGGCCGCAGCGTGCTGCAACTGCAGCCTGCCGGCGACGGTCAGGCGCAGGCCTGCGACCTGCAGGCCCTGGAGCGACTGCCAGCGCTAGGCATCACCACCGCCCTGCCCCCCGCGCTGGGCATGGCGGGTACACACCGCTGGACCGGTGTTCCGCTGCGCCACCTGGTGGAGCAGCTCGGGGGCGGCGAACGCAGCCGCATCGTGCTGATGGCCCTGAACGACTATGCCGTCGTGATCCCCTGGAGCGACCTGCTTCGCTACAACCCCGTGCTGGCCTACCGGCGCGACGGCCAGCGCATGGGCATCCGCGACAAGGGGCCACTGATCCTGATCTACCCGTTTGATGCCCACCCCGCTCTGCAGCAGGGCCAGGACTACGTCAACCGCACCATCTGGCAGGTCCATGCTGTCTCCATCCGCTAAGCAGCAGCCCGCCGCCAGCAACACACGCACCACCCACCGGCTGCTGGCCCTGGTGGTGGCCATGGCTTTGGGCACCTCTGCGGCCCTGTGGTGGACGCTGCGCCAGGCCCAGGACCTTGCGCAGCCCCACCAGCAAAACGACCTCTGGTACATCGCCAGCGTGCACAACGAACTGGCGCGGGTGAGTCTGCTGGCGCGCCAGCTGCGGGCCCGGGAGGCCAGCGCGCAAGACCTGGTCGACCGGCTGGACGTGCTGTACAGCACCCTCGACACCAGCGGTCGCGGACCGCGCGTGAGCACCCAGCTGCGCGAGGCACTGCCGGACACCGCACAGGGCCTGGACGGGTTGCGCACTCAGGTGGAGCGCTGGTCGTCGCAGGCCAGCGGCAGCGCCAACGAGCCCGGCAGCACCGCGGCGCGGCGCACGCAGGCGACGGTCGCACCCACCCAGGCGCTGCGCGTGGCCGAAGACATCACCCGCCAGTCCGACGCGCTGCTGGAGCGCCTGCGCCAGGCGGTGGCCACCGTGCACCTGTTCAGCACCCAGCAGACAGACCAGGCGCGCCAGCAGTTGCACCAGCGCTTCATCGTGCTCAGCGTGGTGCTGAGCGCTCTGCTCGTGGGCACCACGCTGCTGATTGCCCGGCTGGTGCAGGATGCACGCGCCGCCAAAGCCGCATCGCGGCAGCTGGCGCAAACCAACCGGGAGCTGGAAGACCGCGTGGCCCGGCGCACGCGCAAGCTCGAAGAAAGCCGCGCGCTGCTGGGCTTCATCCTGGACACCAGCCCCAGCGACGTGCTGCTGGCCGAGGTCGAGAGCGGTCGCGTGCACTTCATCAACCACCGGCTGACCGAGCGCCTGGGGCTCAAAACCGCTCCTCAGACCCTGTTTCTGCCCGACCTGCTGCACGACCCCGACACACGCCAGCGCTTCATGCAGACCCTGGACCAGTACGGGCAGGTCGATGCCATGGAGGCGCAGATCGGCACCCATGCCCCGCGCTGGAGTTCGCTGTCGGCCCGCCTCATCGACGTCGAGGGCCAGCTGGCCCACCTGCTGTGGGGCTTTGACATCAGCACCCACAAGGCCCTGGAGGCCCAGCTGCGCGAACTGGCCACGCGCGATGCGCTCAGCGGCCTGCTGAACCGCCGGGCCTTCATGGAGCGCAGCACCGCCCTGTTCGACCACTGCCGCCGCCATGGACAACCTTGCACCGTGCTGATGATCGACATCGACCACTTCAAGCGCATCAACGACCGGTACGGCCACCAGATGGGCGACACCGCCATCCGCGCCTGTGCCGAGGCCATCGGCCAGGCCCTGCGCGAGGCCGACCTGCTCGGCCGCCTGGGCGGGGAGGAATTTGCCGCGCTGCTGCCCCATGCCAGCGCCGACAGCGCACGCCAAGTGGCCGAGCGCATCCGGGGCGCCATCGCACAGCTGGGCCTGGCGTCGCCTGCAGGGCACCCGGTCACGTTCACCATTTCCATCGGCATGGCTGCCAGCGAGCGGCACCACACAGGCATCGAGCCGCTGATGGCCGATGCCGACGCGGCGCTGTACCGCGCCAAGGCCGCCGGCCGCAACCGGGTGCTGACCCACGATGCGGCGCACCCCGCACTCTGACCTTAACCAACGACACAACAACCATGAGCCTGCGCCTTTTGATTGTGGATGACAGCCGCATGTCCCGCCTGATCCTGCAGGGCCTGGTGCAACAAGCCCACCCCGACTGGACCATCGTGCATGCCAGCAGCGGCGAAGAAGCCTTGCAGCTGGCGCGCGAGAACCCCGTGGACCTGGTTTCCATGGACTTCAACATGCACGGCATGAACGGTCTGGATGCCGCACTGGCGTTGCGCCAGTTGCTGCCCCGGGTGCCCATTGCCATCCTCACGGCCAATGTGCAGAACGCCGTGCAGGAGCGCATCGAGGAAGCGGGTATGGTGTTCATTGCCAAGCCCATCACCGCCCAAGCCGCCCAACAGCTCATCGCCCTCGCAGGAGCCTGACATGCCCATCCAGCTAGACGCCGAACAGATCGATGCACTGAGCGAGATCTTCAACATCGGCGTGGGCAAGGCCGCCGCCGCCATGGGCAGCCTGCTGCGCGACGAGGTGCTGCTGTCGGTGCCGCATGTCAGCGTGTTCACCGTGAGCGAGGCGGCGCAGCAACTGGGCGCCCAGGGCCACCCCATGTATGGCGTGCGCCAGCCGTTTCGCGGCGTGCTCAACGGCGATGCCCTGCTGATCTTTCCAGGCCACCGCAGCCTGGAGATCGTGCGCATCGTCGCCGGGCAGAACGTGCCCAGCGAAGACCTGAGCGCCATCGAGCAGGATGCGCTGACCGAGGTGGGCAACGTGATGCTCAACGCCTGCATCGCCGCCTTGTCCGACCTGCTGGGCCACGAGTTCGAGCTGAGCCCGCCACGGTTCGACATGGGCGACAGCCGCACCATCCTGGGCACCCGCATCCAGAACCACCTGGTGGTGTTCCTGCACATCCGCTTTGAGCTGCTGAGCAGCCAGATCGAGGGCTTTGTGGTGTTCGTGCTCAACACCACGTCGCTCGAGGGCCTGCGCACCGCCGTGAACCGGCTGCTGGGCCGGCCTGTGGACGCAGACTGAGGCCCCAAGCGGCCGCCAAGGTACGGCGGGCGCTGCACAGGCCCTGTGCGAAACTCACGGCTATTGCCTTCCGGCCCTGCCGCCGCCGCGCCAGCCCGCTATCGCCCTCTGGGAGAAAACGGCCCCAGCCCGATGGGCGATGGGTTTACTGCCTCCATCCCATGCTCCGCTACCTCACCGTCCCCGTCACTCCTTTCCAGCAGAACGCCTCCATCGTCTGGTGCGACGCCACCCGGCAGGCCGCCGTGATCGACCCAGGCGGAGACCTGGACACCTTGCTGGCAGCGGTGGAAGAACACGGGCTGACGCTGTCCCAGATCTGGCTCACCCACGCGCACATTGACCACGCCGGCGGCACGGGCGAGCTGGCCCAGCGCCTGTCGCTGCCCATCGTCGGCCCCCACCCGGGCGACCAGTTCTGGATCGACGGGCTGCCGCAGCAAAGCGCAATGTTCGGCTTTCCGCCCGCGCAGCACTTCACCCCAACGCGCTGGCTGCACGACGGCGACACCGTGCAGATCGGCAACGAGACGCTGGCCGTGCGCCACTGCCCCGGCCACACGCCCGGCCATGTGGTGTTCCACGCGCCGCAGATCGACCGAGCGTTTGTGGGCGACGTGCTGTTTGCGGGCAGCATTGGCCGCACGGACTTTCCCCAGGGCAACCACCAGCAGCTCATCGACAGCATCACGCAGCGGCTGTGGCCCATGGGCAACCAGACGGTGTTCATTCCTGGCCACGGGCCCGAGAGCACCTTCGGGCGCGAGCGGCAAAGCAATCCCTACGTGGGCGGGACCTGAGCACAGACCATTAATGCTCTCTTATTCATAGCACGCCAGGCATATTCCACTACCGGATCCAGTTGATTTGGCTTTAAATGGGTTGCCGGAGGCCGTCACAGGCCCTGGTTGCGTGCTCCGCGCCGCCGGGTGCCCAGCGGCGATCAGACCCCGGGATACCAGCCAGTTCGCCGCCCCCCCGACACCGCCGGGGGCTACGATGGAGCGGTTTGCCACCTCTGCAGGCCGCCCGTGCCCCCGTGCCATGACCCCATCCAACGCGCCGCGCCCCCCGCTTGAACCCCAGCGCGGCTCCAGCCTCGCGGGCAAGGCCTACTGGGCCATGGTGCAGCGGGTTGCGCTGACGGCCGCTGCCATCGACGCGGGCTACATCCTGCTGTTTCTGTGGTTGGGCTCGATGCCGCTGGCGGCCGTGAATGTGCTGAGCATCGCCATGTACCTGGGCGCCTACCGGCTCATCCAGAAGCGCTACAACACCGCTGCACTGGCCCTGATCTGGCTGGAGGTGATCGGGCACTCGGCCCTGGGCTCGCTGCTCATCGGCTGGGAGAGCGGCTTTCACTACTACCTGCTGATGTTCATCCCCGCCATCGTGATCGCCAACACGCGCGGCTATGCCGCGCCCATGGTGCTGGCCCTGCTGGCCTACTACCTAGGCCTGCACATGCTGAGCGACGCCGTGGGGCCGCTGGACCCGCTGCCCGCGCACAGCGTGAAGATCGTGAACTGGGTGCACATCTGCGTGGTGTTTGCCATGTCGGCAGCGCTGTCGGCGTTCTACCGCCGCACCATCCTCATTGCCGAGGCGCGCCTGCGCAAGCAGGCCACGCGCGACCCGCTGACCGGTCTGGCCAACCGCAGCCACTTTGACGCGCAGGCCACCGAGGCGCTGGAGCGCAGCCGGCGCAGCGGTGTGCCGGTGACGCTGCTGCTGTGCGATGTGGACCACTTCAAGCGCGTGAACGACCAGTACGGCCACGCCGTGGGCGACCAGGTGCTGGTGGCCATGGGCCAGGTGCTGGCCGACAACCTGCGCGAGGGCGATGTGCTGGCGCGCTGGGGTGGCGAAGAGTTTCTGGCACTGATGCCCGCCAGCCCGCTGGACGCCGCCAGCGCCACGGCCGAGCGCATCCGTGCCGCTGTCGCCCGGGCGCCACTGCCCGTCGGCCCCGAGCCGTTGGCCCTGACGCTGTCGTTTGGCGTGGCCCTGGTGCACGGGCCCGACGACCTGCAGGCCGCCATTGCCCGCGCAGACCAGGCGCTGTATGCCGCCAAACACGCGGGGCGCAACCGGGTGCAGCTCGCGGGGGAAGACGCCGCCAGCAGCACCCTGGCGGCTCAGTCTTAGAGGCTGAGGGCCTGCGGAATCTCGCAGGTCAACCGTTGCGGCGCGCGGCCTCGTACAGGCCTTGCACCTTGGGCACGTTCTGCTCCAGCTCGCGAATGCGCGCGGGGCCCGATGGGTGGGTGGACAAAAACGCCAGCCCGCCTTGTTTGCTGCCGCTGGCATTGCCCATCTTCTGCCACAGGCTCACGGCGGCCGACGGCTGGTAGCCCGCGCGCGCGGCCAGCTCCAGCCCCACCAGGTCGGCTTCGCTTTCGTCCGAGCGGCTGAACTGCAGCGTGAGCAACTGCCCGCCCAGACCGGCGGCCGCCTGCCCCAGGTCGCCCAGCCCCAGCAGCTGCGAGCCCAGTCGCAGCGCCAGGTTGGTGCCCTGCGTCTTGGCGATGCGCTCACGTGCGTGCTCACGCAGCGCATGGGCCATCTCGTGGCCCATGATCATCGCGGCCTCGTCGTCGGTGAGCTTGAGCTGGTCGAGGATGCCGGTGTAGAACACAATCTTGCCGCCGGGCATGCAAAACGCATTGATCTGCGAGCTGCCGATCAGGTTGACCTCCCACCGCCACTGGCGGGCGCGGTCGTTCCAGGGCGTGGCGTACGGGATCAGCCGCTTGGCGATGGCGTGCAGGCGCTGCAGCTGGGGGTGGTTGTCGGGCGCCAGCGCGCGCTTGGCGCGGGCCTGCTCCAGCATCTGGCGGTACTGCTGGGCGGCAGACTGCTCCAGCGTCTCGGCGGGCACGAGCTTGCGCAGGCTGGATGCCGAACCCACGTCCACCTGCGCCAGCACCGGCGTGGCCGCAGCGGCGCCCGCTGCCAGCAGGAACGCGCGGCGTGCGGACCAGGGGGACGACGGCGCGACGGAAGGAGCGGGGCAGAAAAGACACATACAAGGCAATCCCAGAAGGAATAATGAGCAGCGCTGGCACACAACACACCAGAGCCTGCCGCGCAGATGGAGGCTGACAGGATGGCTACAAGGGTGCGTCGGCGATGATAGACAAAACCCCCGCTCGCCCATGTCAGACACCTCCACATCTTCCACCCCCAGCCTCGCTCCCGCTACCGCCCCGGACAAGCCCCCGCGCACCCCCTGGCTGCAAACCCTGCGCGTGTACCTGGAGCCCGCCAGCCTGCGCATGCTGACGCTGGGGTTTTCGGCCGGGCTGCCGCTGCTGCTGGTGCTGGGCACGCTGAGCTTTCGCCTGCGCGAGGCGGGCATCGACCGCAGCACCATCGGCTACCTGAGCTGGGTGGGCCTGGCCTACGGCTTCAAGTGGGTGTGGGCGCCGCTGGTGGACCGCATGCCCATCCCGGTGCTCACGCGGCTGCTCGGGCGGCGGCGCAGCTGGCTGCTGCTGGCACAGCTGGTGGTGGTGGCGGGACTCATCGGCATGGCGCTGGCCGACCCGCGCCTCACACTGGGCCCCATCGTGTGGTGCGCGCTGGCCGTGGCGTTTGGCTCGGCCACGCAGGACATTGCGCTCGATGCCTTCCGCATCGAATCGGCCGACGCCAACCACCAGGCCGCGCTGGCGGCGTCGTACCAGACGGGTTACCGCCTCGCGATGATCTGGGCCGGAGCCGGTGTGCTGTGGATTGCCGCGCGCTCCGAGGTCGCGCCCGCGGCCGGCCAGGCCGTGGCCCTGGGTGCCGCCGCGTACCAGAACGGCGCCTGGCAGGCGGCCTATCTGGCCATGGCGGCGTCGATGGCCGTGGGCGTGGTCACCGTGTTGTTTTCGCGTGAACCTGCACCCGTGGCGCTCCCCCCCGCCAAGAACGCTGCCGAGTGGATCCAGGGCGCACTGGTGGCCCCGTTTGCCGACTTCCTGCGCCGCTACGGCTGGCATGCGGCGCTCATCCTGGCGCTGATTGCCGTGTACCGCATCAGCGATGTGGTGATGGGCATCATGGCCAACCCGTTCTACGTGGACATGGGCTACACCAAGGACGAAGTGGCCGCCGTGACCAAGATCTATGGCGTGATCATGACGCTCGCTGGCGCCTTCGTGGGCGGCGTGTTGTCCATGCGCTTTGGCGTGATGCGCATCCTGATGCTGGGCGCCATCCTGAGCGCCGCCAGCAACCTGCTGTTTGCCTGGCTGGCGGGCCACGGGCACGACGTGACGGCGCTGATTGCCGTGGTGTCGGCCGACAACCTGGCCAGCGGCATTGCATCGGCCGCGTTCATCGCCTACCTGTCGAGCCTGACCAACGTGAGCTACTCGGCCACGCAGTACGCGCTGTTCAGCTCGATGATGCTGCTGCTGCCGAAGTTCGTGGCGGGCTTCTCGGGCGACTATGTGGATGCGTTTGGCTACGCCCAGTTCTTCACCTCCACGGCGCTGCTGGGGCTGCCGGTGCTGGTGCTGGTGTGGCTGGCATCGCGCATCCAGAAGGTCGGTGGCGCCTGATTCATATGCCCAGAAAGCTACCAAATCAATAGCAACTTCTGAAGCCTCTCGCCACCCGGTTTACCGGAACTTTACGGGGGCTTCAACACGGGGAGACGGCTGGGCCGGACCATGAAGACAGTTTCAAAGCCTCGCTACTACACTGCCCCCATGAGCTCCCAACTGCTGATGATCGAAGACGACGCCCGCCTCGCGCAGATGGTGGGCGAGTATCTGGGCCAGTCGGGCCTGCAGGTCACGCACCGTGCCGATGGCAAGAGTGGCCTGGCGCAGCTGCAGGGCCCTGATGCCGGGCCGCTGCCCGACCTGGTGATCCTGGACCTGATGTTGCCCGACATGGATGGACTGGAAGTGTGCCGCCGCATCCGCTCGCTGCAGGGCAACGCGGCGCAGGTGCCGGTGCTCATGCTCACCGCCAAGGGCGACCCCATGGACCGCATCATCGGGCTGGAGCTGGGTGCTGACGATTACCTGCCCAAGCCCTTTGAGCCCCGCGAGCTGCTGGCCCGCATCCGCGCCATCCTGCGCCGGCGCACGGATGGTGGCGGCGCGGCCGCTGCCACCCAGGTGTTGCGCTTTGGCACGCTGGAGATCGACCGCGACGCGCGCACCGTGACCGTGGCGGGGCAGCTGGCGGACCTCACCTCGTACCAGTTCGACCTGCTGGTGGCATTGGCCGAGCGCGCGGGCCGGGTGCTCACCCGCGACCAGATCATGGAGGCCGTGCGCGGCCGCGAGCTGGAGGCGTTTGACCGCTCCATCGACGTGCACATGGGCCGCATCCGCGCGGCCATCGAGGCCGACGCCAAGAACCCGCGCCGCATCCTCACGGTGCGCGGTGTCGGTTATGTGTTTGCCAAGCAGCAAGATTGACCGCTGACGCAGCCCCCGCTGCCTGCGCTGTCGCCCCACGCATGTCCTTGACCAACCCTTTTTCCCGCCGTCTTTATCTGCGCATCTGGCTCGCCGTGGTCGGCGGCATGGCGGTGCTGACGCTCACCGTGGGCTGGGCCTGGCGCATTGCCGAGGAACAAAAGGCCCAGACCAACCAGCCGTTTGTGCCGCCCTCGCGCGAGATGGCGGTGCGCGACCCGGCGGGCAACCTGGTGCTGCGCGGCATGGCCACGCGCCAGCCGTCCGAGCCGGGCGAGGTGGTGGAATTCCACATCGAGGCGGAAAACGGCCAGATCTTCACCCTGCAGATGGCGCCCCGCCAGCCCCGCACGGGCCGCAACGGCGGCCGGCCCGGGGGGCCCGGCCAGGACGAGGCGGCTTTCTGGACCCGCCCGCCCTTCGGCTTCTTGTGGCTGCTGGGCATCGTGGGTCTGGCGGTAGCGGTGGGCGTATACCCCATCATTCGCCGCCTCACGCAGCGGCTGGAGGCCTTGCAGCGCAGCGTGAAGAAGTTTGGCGAAGGCGACCTGTCGGTGCGGGTGCCCGAGCAGGGCCAGGACGAGGTGGCCGACCTGGCGCGCCAGTTCAACGCAGCGGCCGAGCGTGTGGAAACCCTGGTCAAGTCGCACAAGTCGCTACTGGCCAATGCCTCGCACGAGCTGCGCTCGCCCCTGACCCGTATCCGCATGGGGCTGGAGCTGATGGGTGGCCAGCAGCCTTCCCCCGCCTTCCGCGAAGAAATCCTGCGCAACATCGCCGAGCTGGACCAGCTGGTGGACGAGATCCTCCTGGCCAGCCGGCTCGACGCGCGCGAGGCCGACGTGGGCACCGTGGAACTGGTGGACCTGATTGGCCTGGCCGCCGAGGAATGCGCGCGGGTGGACGCCGACCTGGACGTGAGCGCGAGCCCCGATTCGCTGGAGGTGCGCGGCGTGGCGAAGCTGCTGCGCCGGGCGATCCGCAACCTGCTGGAAAACGCACGGCGCTACAGCACCGGCGAGATCACCGTGGTGGTGCACCGCCGCCAGGGCCGCGCCGAGGTGCATGTGTGTGACCACGGCCCGGGCGTACCACCCGGCCAGCGCGAGCGCATCTTCGAGCCCTTCTACCGACTGCCGGGCGCCAGCGAGCGCGCGGGCGGCGTGGGCCTGGGGCTGGCGCTGGTGCGGTCGATTGCCGGCCGCCACAACGGCACCGTGCACTGCCAGGACCGTGCTGACGGCGACAGCGGCGCGTGTTTTGTGCTGGCGCTGCCGCTGGCACCATCCACGCACTGATCGGCGCCTGCATCCGCGTGTGCTCAACGCGCTGCCGGGCGGGGCGCCAGGGGCCAGCGCCAGGCCATGGCGGCATACAGCACCGCACCCACCCCGAGCGCTGCGGCGGCCACAGCCAGCCCGTAGACAAAGCCCTGCCCCTGCGTGGCCGCGTGGTGCAGCATCCACGCCACCATGGGCGGGCCCACGATCTGACCGATGCCGTAGGCCGCCGTGAGCAGCCCCGGAAAACTGTCGCCCGCCGCAGGCCACACGCGCCGCGCCTCCTGCAGGGCGTAGAAGGTGATGGCAGTGAACGGCAAGCCCAACAGCAGGCTGCCCAGCGCAAAGCCCGCAGGCCCCGGCCACACCAGGCTGAGCGCGATGGCCCCGGCCTGCACGACGTAGGCTGCCATCAGCAGCCAGCGCCGGTCCCACGCGGCCGGGGTGCGGGTGGACAACGCCGCGCCCAGCGCCACGCCAGCACCAAACAGCGGCCAGAACAGGTCGGGCCAAGGCGACCCCGCAGGCAAGGCAGCGCGCGCAATCACGGGCAAAAAGGTGGCCGTGACGATGTAGCCCAGCCCTGCGAGCCCATAGGCCAGCGTGAGCCCCGTGCGCGCCCAGAACCCGTGGCCGGGGGTGGAGCCGTCCACCACCGGGCCGGAGGCTGCGGCCGACCCGGGCATCGCCACACCCCGCAGCACGGGCCAGATGGCAGCGCACAGCCCCACACTCAGCAGCCCGAACACCGCCCAGCCCGCTGCGGCGGGCCACTGCAGCGCCACCATGGCACTGGCCGACAGGCCGGTGAGCACGATGCCCAGCCCCGGGCCACAAAAGATCAACCCACCCAGCGCGGGCTGGCCCAGCGCCACCAGCCGCAACATGCACCACACCGAGACGTTCAAGAACACCAGCGCACTGGCAACCCCCGCTGCAAACCGCAGCGCGGGCCAGGCGCCCGGCAGCGGCAGCGCCATGCCCAAGGTGAGCAGCACCGTGGCCGCGAGCCCCCAGCGTGCCAGCCGCGCCGCATGCCATCGCTGCCGCGCACGGGGCGCCACCCAGGGCAGCGCCATGCACGCCAGCGCCCCGATCAGGTACCCAAGGTAGTTGGCTGTGGCCAGCCAGCTGCCGCCCGCCAAGGTGACCACGCCGTCGTGCAGCATCATGGGCAGCAGCGGGGTGAAGGCAAACCGGCCCACGCCCATCGCCACCGCCAGTGCGGCCATGCCCGCCAGTGCTACAGCCAGGGGACGGTCTTGGGGGGCGGTGCGCGGTTCCATGCAGGCGGTTTCCAGTCTATGATTCTGTTTTGAGATTTATTTTTTATTAATCATCTCATAACAAGAATATTTATGGATCTGGCAGCGCTCGAAATATTCCGCGCCGTCGCGCTGGAAGGCAGCGTGACCCGCGCGGCCGAACGGCTGGGCCGCGTGCAGTCCAACGTGACCACGCGCGTGCAACAGCTGGAAGAGCAACTGGGCGCCACGCTGTTCCTGCGCGAGGGCAAACGCATGGTGCTGACGCCTGCCGGGGAGGCACTGCGCGGCTATGCCGACCGCCTGCTGGCGCTGGCCGAAGAGGCTCGCCAGTCGGTGCACCCCGGCCAGCCCGGCGGCCGGTTGCGCCTGGGCGCCATGGAAAGCACGGCCGCCGCACGCCTGCCGCAGCCGCTGGCCCGGCTGCATGCACAGTGGCCGGATCTGGTGCTGGAACTGTCCACCGCCCCCTCGCGCCAGCTGGTGGAGCAGGTGCTGGCCCACACCATCGACTGCGCACTGGTGGCCTGGCCGCCGCCGGGCATCGACGCCGAGGCGCCGGTGGAGCGCACCGCCGTGTTTGCCGAGGCCCTGCTGCTGGCCCTGCCCGCCGACCACCCGCCCGTGCACACGCCCCAGGACCTGCAGCTGGACACCCTGGCCGCCTTCAGCCCCGGCTGCACCTACCGCCGCATGGGCGAGGCCTTCATGCAGCAAAAGGACGGCAGCCCGCCGCGCGTGCTGGAGCTGGCCTCGTACCACGCCATCCTGGCCTGTGTGGCCACCGGTCGCTGCGCGGGTGTGGTGCCCCAGGCCGTGATCGACCTGATGCGCGAGCCGCCTGCGCTGCGCCTGGTGCCTTTGGCCACCTGCGACACGGTGCTGGTGCACCGGCGCGGCTACCAGTCGCCTGCGCTGGACGCGCTGCGGACCGCACTGACCTCCGGCGAAGCACACCGCCCCGCCGCATCGACCTGACCCCTCCCCCACAGATCGCACAAGGAGCCCCCATGTCCGCCGCCTTCACCACCCACCTGGGCCTTGCGCTGCCCATCATCCAGGGCCCGATGACCGGGTCGGACACGCCTGCGCTGGCTGCCGCCGTGTCCGAGGCCGGTGGCCTCGGCATGCTGGGCTGCGGCATGCGCTCGCCCGCTGCCATGGCCGAGGCCGCCGCCGAGGTGCGCCGCCGCACCGACCGGCCCTTTGGCATGAACCTGTTTGTGCAGGCCACGCCCACGCCGGACGACGCCACGGTGCAAGCCGCACTGCAGCGCCTGGCGCCGTTCTACGCGGAGTTCGGCCTGGTGCCCGAGCGGCCCGCACATTGGTGTGAGGACTTCGCGGCCCAGTTCGACGCCCTGGTGGCTGCACGGCCGGCCGTGGCCAGTTTTACCTTCGGCATCCTCACGGCGGCGCAGGTGGCACGGCTGCAAGCGGTGGGCAGCACGGTGATTGGCACCGCCACCACGCTGGCCGAGGCGCAGGCCTGGGCCGGCGTGGGCGCGGATGCCGTCTGCGCCTCCGGCATGGAAGCCGGGGGGCACCGGGGCACCTTTCTCACCCCTACGCAGCCCGGCGCCACCGGTGCGGCGCCGTCGCTGGCCGACTTTGCGGCCAGCATGGTGGGTACGCTGCCGCTGGTGGCGCAGTGCGTGCAGGCCCTGTCCATCCCGGTGATCGCTGCGGGCGGCATCATGGACGGGCGCGGCATTGCGGGTGCGCTGGCGCTGGGCGCCCAGGCGGTGCAGATGGGCACGGCCTTCCTGACCTGCCCCGAGTCGGCGATTGGCCCGGCGTACCGTGAGGCCCTGGCACGCGCCCAGGCCACCGACACGCGCACCACCCGCATCTTCTCGGGCCGGCCGGCACGCGGCATCGTCAACCGCATGATGCAAGCCCTGCAGGCCGACGAGGCCACCGTGCCGCCCTACCCCGTGCAGAACGCACTGACGGGCGCGCTGCGCCGCGCGGCCGCCCAGGCGGGCCAGGCCGACTGCCTGTCGCTGTGGGCGGGCCAGGGGGTGGCCCAGGTGCGGCCCATGCCAGCGGCGCAGCTGGTGGCGTTACTGGCCCAGGAGTGGCAGCAGGCCACCGCGCCGCGTGGAAACTCCACTGTCGGCCACCAATAGCTATTATTTCTATAGCATTAGAGGCATGTTGAACTAGCGCTTGCGGCCAAAAATGCCCCAGAACCCGCGCAGTAGCCTCCCCGATATGAGCAGGGCGTTAAAAACTGGCGCGCCGTGAAACCCGTGCCGCCGTGGAGCTGGCTTTGCCAGGCCACGGGTGGCGTCCCCCTCCCGCAGGAGAGGGGGAAGGTGCGAAGCACCTCAGGGGGTGCCTCACTGCCTCCAGGGCAGTTCGCGCGCAGGGCCCTGGATCACGGGCGGCTGGGCATTGAGGGTTTCGCCCGCCAGCACCCGTTCGTACATGCGCAGGTAGTTGCGGGCCATGCGCTCGGCGCCAAAGTGCTCGACCACATGCTGGTGGCAGGCGCGCGGGTCAAAGCGGTTGCCCCGCACCGCCTCGGCCAGCACCGAGGCCTGGTCGGACAGCACACCGCAGTGCACGGGCACCAGCTCCGGCAAGGCGCCGTAGGGGGTGGAGAACACGGGGCAGCCAAAGTACAGGCTCTCGATCACGGCCAACCCGAACGGCTCGTGCCAGCGCACCGGAAAGATCAGCCCGCGCGAGGCGTTGAGCAGGCCCGTCTTCTGCGTGCCGCCCACCATGCCGTGAAAGTGGATCTTGCGCGACAGCGTCCAGCGAAAGCCGCGCTTGAAATTGATGCGGTTGCCGCCCAGCACGTCCAGCTCCACCCCGGCCATCTTGGCCACCTTGATGGCGCCGCGCACGTTCTTCACGCCCCAGGCCGCCTTGCCCAGGAAGTGGTAGTGCGAGCGCGGGCGGTCAAAGTCCACCGGGCCATAACCCGCCCAGTCCAGCCCGTTGTAGACGAATTCGCTGGAGCCATAGCGCGCCGCGTGGTCGCGCGACAGGAACACCGTGTTGCGCGGAAGCGGCTTGGGCTTGCGGGCGTTGCCGTGCTCGGTCACCAGGTAGGGTTTGGACAGCTCGGAGCGTGGGTTGAACTGGAAATGCGTGATGTCCACGTCGGCCGGGATCTGCCCCTCCCAGGGCTCGTCGGGCCGGATGGGCAGCACCTGGCCGAAGTCGCAGGTCGAGCCCTCAGGCACCAGGTAGCTCACGCGGTGGCCTTGCTGCACCAGCGTCTTGCCCAGGTCCCAGATCACGCGCTCGGTGCCGCCGTAGCCATACACAGGGATGGGGGAGTTGTTGACCAGCAGGATGTGCATGGCAGAGGTCCTTCAGGAAAGAGCGACGGCCTGCCCGGGTGCCTGCAGCCGCTGGCGCTCGCGGCCTTGCAGGATGGCCAGCACCAGCATGCCCATGAACAGGTAGAACATGGTGCCGCTGTTGTGCCCCAAAAACACCTGGGTCGTGCCAAAGCCCATGTAGGACACGGGCAGCAGCACCCCGATCATGCGCAGGCACAGGCCCTCGGTATCCAGCACGCCCGCACTCCCCGGGAACACGCGCCGCCGCGTGGGCCAGAACAGCACCAGGGGCACACCATAGAAAAACAGCAAGACCACCACGCCGGGGATGCCGCGCTTGGCAAAGATGTCCAGCACCTCGTTGTGGGCGTGGCTGAACTGCAAAACAATCGGGTGGGCCTCGCCGGCAGCCACCCGCCGCTGCTTCTCGGCCTCGTAGCCGTAGCGGCCCCAGCCGGTCCAGGGGCGGTCCAGGCCCATGCGCCAGGCCAGGCCCCAGTGCGCCAGGCGCTGGCCCACCGAGCTGGCCGCGTCGCCCCGCGACTCGTACTGCGTGATCTCCTGCCGCGCCTCATCCACGCGCAGGCGCACCTCGTTGGCCTTGAAGGCCATCAGCCCGGCCGCACCCGCCACGACCAACACGCCGCCCACAAGGGCCAGCTTGCGCTGGCCACAGCGGGCCTGCAGCCAGGCGCACAGCAGCAACGCCAGCGGCAGCACCACCCAGCCCCCGCGCGACTCGGACAGCAGCGATCCCTCCAGGCCCAGCAGAATGCCCACCGCCCAGCCTGCACGCTGCCAGGGCTTCCAGCGGTCCCACAGCACCAGCAGCGCGACCGAACACATCAGCCCCAGCAGCAGGCTGAGCCCGCCGTACTGGATGGCGTTGGTAAAACCATTGGCGCGCGGCAGGTGCAGCACCATGGCCTGGTACAAACCGATCAGCCCCGCGCCGCAAGCGCCGACGGCGATACCGGCCCAGAGCCAGCGCACCCGCGGGGGATAGGCCAGCACATACAGCAGGCACGGCAGCGCCAGCAGGTACTTGGCAGGCCGATCCAGGTTGGACCAACTGCCCTGGGCCGGGTCAAAGTCGAGGGCCCAGACCGTGCCCATCGCCACGATGGAGGCCAAAAGCAGCCAGGCATCGCGCCCCGGCCGGCGCCGCAGCCACACCCCGGCGGTGGCCAGGCTGCACAACAGCAGCACCACCGCCCCCCAGGAGTAGCCCGAGCGCACCCACAGCGCCATACCCGGCACCATGAAGGCCGCCGCGCCCGACAGGCGCACAAAAATTTCGTCAGCTTTGGTCAACGGCGCACGCTCTCGCTCAGTTGCTGGTGGTCGTACTCCAGGGCGGCGTACCGGAAGAACGCCTCCAGTGCCACAAACAGACAATACAGAAAACCCGCCCCGCCACACAAAAAACCCAGCCGAAACACATACAGGCGCAGGAACATGCTGGTGCCCGAGGCCAGGCCCCGCACCACGCCGCCCTTCTTGCCCGCCGCCGCCCGCTTGGCGGCACCGAGCATCGCGTACTGGGTGAGCTTTTCCAGGCTGCCGCGCACCGTGGTGCGCGAGTAGTGCAGCAGCCGCGCCTCGATCAGACGGCGCGGCACGGTGCCACCGCCCGGTGGCGGCAACAGTTCGGCCTGCTCGTGCACCACACCCGTGAACTCGCGGACCATGGCGCGCACGAACAGGCGCTCGATCTGCGATTGCGAGCGAAAGTGCCTGAGTTCGTGCCCGTAGGCCACCATGCGCCAGCGGATGCTCCACACGGCCTGCGCACCAGAGCGCACGATGGCCTGCAGCTCCTGGGCGAACGCAGGCGTCATCACCTCGTCGGCGTCCAGAAAGAAGATGTAGTCGCCCCGCGCGTGGGCCAGCAGCCGGTTGCGCTGCACGGCAAAGCCCTGCCAGTCGGGGTAGTTGTGGACTTCGGCGCCCAGGCGTAGGGCGATGGCCACGGTGTCATCGGTGCTGCCGCTGTCCACCACCAGCAACTGATCGGCAAACGCGGCGCTTTGCAGGCAGGCTTCAATGCGGTGCGCCTCGTTGAGGGTCAGCACCGCCACGGTCAACGTGGGCGGCGGCGTAGCGCCGCCGACTGCAACCGGCATCAATCAGTGACCAGCGTGTACGTGCTCACCGGCCTTCAGGCGGTACACCGTGCCACAGTAAGGGCACTTGGCTTCACCCGTGCGGGCTACGTCCAGGTACACCTTGGGGTGGCTGTTCCACAGCTTCATGTCGGCCTTGGGGCTGGGACAGAAAACGCCGCCTTGGGCGTTCAGGTCTTTGGCCAGGAGTTCAACGGTTGCTTGCGACATGTTCTTCAGACCTTGCTCAGCCAGTGGGCGTATTTCGGATTGCGGCCACCGACGATGTCGAAGAAGGCGCTTTGGATTTTTTCGGTGATCGGGCCGCGCGATCCGCTGCCCAGCTCGATCCGGTCGAGTTCGCGGATGGGCGTGACTTCAGCGGCTGTGCCGGTGAAGAAGGCCTCATCGGCGATGTACACCTCGTCGCGCGTGATGCGCTTTTGCACGATCTCCAGGCCCAGGTCCTTGGCGATGTGGAACACGGTGTTGCGGGTGATGCCGTTCAGGGCGCCGGCCGACAGGTCGGGCGTGTAGATCACGCCGTTCTTGATCACAAAGATGTTTTCGCCCGCGCCTTCGGACACAAAACCCGAGCTGTCCAGCAGCAGGGCTTCGTCGTAGCCGTCGTCCGTGGCTTCCATGTTGGCGAGGATGGAGTTGGTGTAGTTGCTCACCGCCTTGGCCTGCGTCATGGTGATGTTGACGTGGTGGCGGGTGTAGCTGCTGGTCTTGACGCGGATGCCGCGCTTGAGGCCTTCCTCGCCCAGATAGGCGCCCCAGGCCCAGGCAGCGACCATCAGATGAATCTGGTTGCCCTTGGGCGAAACACCCAGCTTTTGCGAGCCGATCCAGGTCAATGGACGCAGATAGCAGGATTCGAGCTTGTTTTCGCGCACCACAGCTTTCTGGGCCTCATTCACCTCTTCCTTGGTGAACGGGATCTTCATGCGCAGGATCTTGGCGCTGTTGAAGAGGCGGTCGGTGTGCTCTTCCAGGCGGAAGATCGCCGTGCCATCGGCGGTGTTGTAGGCGCGCACGCCTTCGAAGGCGCCGCAGCCGTAATGCAGGGTGTGGGTCAGCACGTGGATCTTGGCGTCGCGCCAATCGACCATCTGGCCGTCCATCCAGATCTTGCCGTCACGGTCGGCCATCGAGGGAACTACGGGGCTCATGGGTGTCCTTTGGTTGCTGTGGGTCGCAAAACCAGGATTTTACGGGGCGGCGGGCGGCGCGCCTTCTCCATCAGCGGCAGGGTTGTCCTGGGGGCGGACCAGGGTCCACACCACCAGCTTGCCCTGCTGGAACTCGCAGGTGACGTGCGAGCGGGTGCCGTCGGTCCAGCGGTAGACCTCGGGCTGCACGTTTTCGGCCGACACGCGCTCTCCCAGCGCCTGGGTCATGGCCACCACGTGCATGAGGTTCACGCCCTTCGTCAGCCGGGCGTTGAGCATCACGGCGCTGCCCACATACCCGATGGGGCGCTTGGCGGCCTTTTGCATCACGCTCATCAGCCGCGTGAAGTGCAGCAGGCCCCACATGACCAGCCCACCGGCCACGGCAGCCACCCCGGCCCAGCCGTAGGCATAAAAACCAAACCCGATCAGGGCCACCGCCCCCAGGGGCACCAGAATATTGCGCAAGTTCATAGGTCGAGATTGTCTTATGGCGCCATGGACATGGCGCTGTGGGCATTGCTTACAGACCGCGCACCACGTTCATGGCCTCTTCCACCCGCTCGACGGCGTGGATGGTCAGCCCTTCGATGGGTTTTTTGGGCGCATTGGCCTTGGGCACCACGGCCACGCTGAAACCCAGCTTGGCGGCTTCCTTCAGGCGTTCCTGCCCCCGGGGCGCAGGCCGCACCTCACCGGCCAGCCCCACTTCGCCAAACGCCAGAAAGCCGCGCGGCAGCGCCTTGCCCCGCAGGCTGGAGGTGATGGACAGCATCACCGCCAGGTCGGCGGCCGGTTCGCTGATGCGCACGCCCCCCACCGCATTCACAAACACGTCCTGGTCCATGCAGGCCACCCCCGCATGGCGGTGCAGCACGGCCAGCAGCATGGCCAGGCGGTCCTTGTCCAGGCCCACCGACAGGCGCCGGGGGCTGGGGCCGCCACTGTCCACCAGGGCCTGGATCTCCACCAGCAGCGGGCGTGTGCCCTCCAGTGTCACCATCACGCAGCTGCCGGGCACGGGCTCGGAATGCTGGCTCAAGAAGATGGCGCTCGGGTTGCTCACGCCCTTGAGGCCCTTCTCGGTCATGGCAAACACGCCAATTTCGTTGACCGCGCCGAAGCGGTTCTTGATGGCCCGCACCAGGCGAAACTGGCTGTGCGTGTCGCCTTCGAAATACAGCACCGTGTCCACCATGTGCTCCAGCACGCGCGGCCCCGCCAGCGCACCTTCCTTGGTCACATGGCCCACCAGAATGACAGCAATGCCCGTGCCCTTGGCCATGCGCGTGAGGTGCGCCGCGCATTCCCGCACCTGGGCGACGGAGCCCGGCGCGCTGGTGAGCTGGTCGGAGTAGGTGGTCTGGATGGAGTCGATGACCACCACGGCAGGCTGCGTGGCCTCCACGGTCGCCAGAATCTTTTCGAGCTGGATCTCGGCCAGCAGCTGTACCTGGCTGCCGTCGATGCCCAGGCGCCGCGAACGCAGCGCCACCTGCGCTCCGCTCTCCTCGCCCGTCACATACAGCGTGGGCAGGCCCGCGCGCTGCAGCGCGTCCATGGCCTGCAGCAGCAGGGTCGATTTGCCAATGCCCGGATCGCCCCCGATGAGCACCACGCCCCCTTCCACAATGCCGCCGCCCAGCACACGGTCCAGCTCGTCGATGCCGCTGGGGGTGCGGGCCACGTCCTGGGCCTCGATGGCCGCCAGCGGCAGGACGGGCTGCGCGTTGGCCAGGCCCGCGTAGCCTTGCGGCGTGCTCAGGCGGTTCTTGCCCGGCCCGGCCTCGGCCACCTGCTCGATCAGCGTGTTCCAGGCGCCGCAGGACGGGCATTTGCCCAGCCAGCGCGGGCTGGTGCCGCCGCACTCGGTGCAGGTGAACGTGGTTTTTTCTTTGGCCATGGCAGGTGTCGGTGAGGCGCCCCGATGCAGGGGCAGCCGACTATAGCGGCCATGCCCACATCGATCCGCCGCAGCCCGTACGATGGCGGGCTTGGCACCGCACGGAGTTGACATTGCAGACACCCACCAACCGCTTCAAACAGGCCATGGCCCAAGGCCAGGCGCAAATCGGCCTCTGGCTCGGGCTGGCCAACAGCTACAGCGCCGAAATCCTCGCAGGCACCGGCTACGACTGGCTGCTGGTCGATGGCGAACATGCGCCGAACGACCTGCGCTCCATCCTGCACCAGCTGCAGGCCATCGCCAGCGCCACCAGCGCCCTGCCCCCCGGAATGCAGGCGCCCCACCCCATCGCCCGGGTGCCGGTGGGTGACACGGCCCTCATCAAACAGTACCTGGACATCGGCGCACAGACCCTGCTGGTGCCCATGGTCGATACGCCCGAGCAGGCCCAGCAGCTGGTGCGCGCCACGCGCTATGCGCCAGAAGGCGTGCGCGGCATGGGCAGCGCACTGGCCCGCTCGTCGCGCTGGCAGGCGTACCCGCAGTATGTGCACGAGGCCAACCAGCAGATCTGCCTGCTGGTGCAGGCAGAAACGGTGGAGGCCATGGCCCACCTCGATGCCATCGCCGCCACGCCCGGGGTGGACGGCGTGTTCATCGGCCCGGCCGACCTGTCGGCCTCGATGGGCCACCCGGGCAACCCGGGGCACCCTGACGTGCAGGCCGCCATCCACGACGGCATCGCGCGCATCCTGCGCGCAGGCAAGGCGCCGGGCATCCTGGCCACCACCGAATCACAGGCGCGCCAGTGGCTGGCAGCGGGCGCGCTGTTTGTGGCCGTGGGCGTGGACACCATGCTGCTGGTGAGTGCTGCGCAGGAGCTGCTGGCACGCTACCGCAGCGCGACCGACGCCACCCCCACCCGGCCCGCAGGCTACTGAACTTTTCTTCCTTCAGACTCAAGGACAGACATCCATGAAAGCATGTATCTACGGCGCCGGCGCCATCGGCGGCTGGCTGGGCGTGGCCCTGGCGCAAGCGGGCCACACCGTCAGCATGGTGGCGCGGGGCGACACACTGCGCGCCCTGCAAGCCGATGGGCTGCGCATGCGGCGCGCCGACGGCTCGCTGGCGCAGGTGCCCGTCACAGCCCACAGCGACCCGGCCGCACTCGGCGTTCAAGACCTGGTGGTGGTCGCCGTCAAGGCCCCCGGTCTGCCCGACGTGGCGCGCGCCATGGCGCCCTTGATCGGGCCCGACACCATCGTGCTCACCGCCATGAACGGCGTGCCGTGGTGGTTCCTCGACGGCTTTGGCGGTGCGGCGCAGGGGCATGCCCTTGAATCCGTGGACGCGGGCGGCGTGATTGCCCAGGCCGTCCCGGCGCGCAACGTGGTGGGCAGTGTGGTGCACACCAGCTGCTCGCTGGAGGCTCCGGGTTTCGTCCGGCAGCACTTTGGCAACCGCCTCATCGTGGGCGAGCCGGACGGCAGCCGCAGCCCGCGCCTGCAAGCACTGGCCGACACGCTGCAGCGCGGCGGCATCGATGTGGAAGTGAGCGACTGCATCCAGAAGGACATCTGGTTCAAGCTCTGGGGCAACCTCACCATGAACCCCATCAGCGCCCTCACCGGCGCCACCACCGACCGCATCCTGGACGACGAGCTGGTGCGCGGCTTTGTCAGCGCGGTGATGCTGGAAGCAAAGGCCATCGGCGACCAGTTGGGCCTGCCCATCGACCAGCAGCCCGAGGACCGCCACGCCGTCACGCGCAAGCTGGGTGCATTCAAGACCTCGATGCTGCAGGATGTGGAGGCGGGCAAGCCCATGGAGATCGACGCCCTGGTGGGCGCGGTGCGCGAGCTGGGGCAGATCACCCACACGCCCACGCCGCACACAGACGCCCTGCTGGGCCTCACGCGGCTGATGGCGCGCACGCGGGGCCTGTACTGATTCATTTCAAGCAAAATCGACTGCAGGCGCCAGTGGAATATGTGCCAGCAGCTATTCAATTTATAGCAAACCAACCATGACCCAACTCACGCTGTACTACACCCCCGGCACCTGCGCGCAGGCCGTTCGCATCGCTCTGGAAGAAGCGGGCGCCCCCTACGACCTGGTGCGCGTGGACTTCGCCGCTGGCCAGCAACGCACGCCCGAATACCTGGCGGTGAACCCCAAGGGCCGCGTGCCCGCGCTGGCCACGCCGCACGGCACGCTGACCGAAACCCCGGCGCTGCTGGCCTATGTGGCGCAGAGCTTTCCAGAGGCGCGCCTGGCGCCCGCCGACGCGCATGGCTTTGCGCGCCTGCAAGAGTTCCACAGCTACCTCGCGTCCACGGTGCACATCGCCCACGCCCACCGCCCCCGCGCCAGCCGCTGGGCGGACGAGCCCGAGGCCCAGACCGCCATGCAACGCAAGGTGCCGCAGAACATGACGGAGTGCTTCAACCTCATCGAAAGCCACTACCTGCCGCAGGCGGACCAGGGCCCGTGGGTGATGGGCGAGCAATACACCGTGGCCGACGGCTACCTGTTCACCATCGGCACCTGGCTGCACAGCGATGGCGTGGACATCGCCCAGTTCCCGAAGGTGTTTGCACACACGCAGCGCATGCTGCAGCGCCCCGCCGTGCAGCGCGCGCTGGCCTGATACGCCACCTGCGGACGCAAAAAAGCCCCGGTGCTTCTGGCTCGAAGCACCGGGGCTTTTTGCTGGCTACCGGGATCAGTTCACCTTCAGATACCGCCAGTCGATGCGGTTGTCGGCGCGGTGGATGATGTCCACCTTCTTGGTGCCCGCCCACGGAATCACCTGGTTGTACAGCGGGATGTGCGACACCAACTCATGCTCCTTGATCAGCGCCTGCTCGATCAGGCCGTTGCGCGTGGCGGTGTCCGTTTCCTTCTTCACACGCTCGATCAGCGCGTCCATCTGCGGGTCGGAGAACCGGCCCAGGTTGAAGTTGCCGTCCCCACCCGCGCCCGTCGTACGCACCAGCGACTGCAGGCTGTAGAACGCATCGAACGTGGGCACACCCCAGCCCAGCAGGTAGATGCTGGCTTCGTTGCGCTGGATCATCGGGAAGTAGGTGGCAAACGGCAGCGAGCGCAGCTTGGCCTTCACGCCCACCTTGGCCCAGTGTGAGGTGATGGCCTGGCACAGCTGCTCGTCGTTGATGTAGCGGCCCGCGCTGCAGGCAAAGTCCACCTCAAACCCGTTGGGGTAGCCCGCATCGGCCAGCAGCTTTTGCGCGGCCTTGGGGTCGTAGGGGTAGCGCACGTCGGCCTTCTTGGTCCAGCCGTTGACCTGGTTGGCGATGAGTGTGCCCGTGGGCTGGGCCAGGCCACGCAGCACCACGCGCTGGATGGACTGGATGTCGATGGCCTGGTACAGCGCCTTGCGCACGCGCAGGTCCTTCAGCGGGTTCTTGCCCTTCACGTCCGAGCCGGGCAGCTCGTCGCGGAACTGGTCCAGCCCCAGGAAGATGGTGCGGTACTCCGGCCCCTCCAGCACCTGCAGGTTGGGCGTCTGTTTGATGCGCGCCAGGTCCTGCAGGCTGGGGTCGATCACAAAATCCACCTCACCCGACAGCAGCGCCGCTGTGCGCGTGGCGTCGGCCTTGATGGGGGTGTAGACGATCTCGGTCAGGTTGGTGGGGTACTTGCCCTTGCCCCACCAGTGGGGGTTGGGCTCCAGCACCACGCGCTGGTCAGGCGTCCACTGCTTGAGCTGGTAGGGGCCAGTGCCCAGCGCATTGCGGTGGGCAAAGTTTTCGTCCTTGGTCTTGATGTCCTTGGGCTCGACCGACTTGTTCTTCTCGGCCCAGGCCTTGCTCATGATGCGCAGCTCGGTCAGCTGGTTCACCAGCACCGGGTTGGGCAGGTCGGAGTGGATGTCGATGGTGTATGCATCGACTTTTTCCACACGGTCAATGCCCTGGGTGTAGACGGCGAAGTTGGAGCTTTTGGCCTTGGCGCGCTCCAGCGAGAACTTGGCGTCGTCGGCCGTGAACTCGCTGCCGTCGCTGAACTTCACGCCCTTGCGCAAGGTCAGGCGCAGCTGGGTGGGCTTGATCAGCTTCCACTCGGTGGCGAGCGAGGGCTCGGGCTTGAAGGTCTTGCTGTTGTATTCCACCAGCGTGTCGTACACCGCGCCGTGCATGGTGTTGTTCACGCCCACGTTCTGGGTGTGGATGTCCCAGGTGGAAATGTCCACCGAGCGGGACCAGCGGAATGTGGCGGACTGTGCGGCCAGGGGCAGGGCCGCAACAACGGCGGCGGCCAGGAGAAGGTGTTTGAAGCGCATGGACGGGAGGATAGGCAAAAAAGCCAAAAAATGCTGAATGGCCAGACTATCCCCCAAGCGGCGCTTTTAGAAAACGAACTTATTCTTCTTAGCTTAGAGCCATCACCCCTGCCAGCACCAGCATGGTGGTGGCCGTCACCCCGTCCAGCACCCGCCACGCCGCCGGGGTGGCAAACAATGGCGCCAGCCAGCGGGCGCCCAGGCCGATCAACAAGAACCACAGCGCGCTGGCCAGCGAGCCACCCGCCGCAAACAGCGCACGCCCCCAGGCCGGGTACGGCGTGGCCATGGTGCCCAGCAGCACCACGGTGTCCAGGTAGACATGCGGGTTGAGCCAGGTGAGCGCCACCACCGTGGCCAGCGTGGTGCGCAGGCTGGTGCCGGGGCCGCTGGTGGCCACCAGCAACTGGCCGGGGCGCAAGGCGCGCGCGGCGGTCTGTGCGGCGTAGACCAGCAAAAACAACGCGCCCGCCCAGCGCATGAGCTGCGCCCATTCGGGCCGGGCCAGTAGCACGCCGCCCATGCCCCACACGCCCACCTGCAGCAGTAGCGCGTCCGACAGCGCACACACCATCACCACGGGCATCACATGCTCGCGCCGCAGACCCTGGCGCAGCACAAATGCGTTTTGCGCGCCAATGGCCATGATGAGCATGGCAGTGGAAGTGAAACCGTGAACGAAGGCAGTGGAGACCATGGGCAGGGATTCTGGCCAAGGGCCTGCGTTGACGCCAGCTATACTTTTTAACGATCCGTCAGAATGGCTAACCACCCATGCAACTCGACTCCGCCCAGCTCAACGCCTTTGCCACGGTGATCGATGAAGGCAGCTTCGAGCGGGCGGCGGCCGTGCTGCATGTCACGCGCTCGGCGGTGTCGCAGCGCATCAAGCTGCTGGAAGAGCGCGTGGGCCAGGTGCTGGTACGCCGCGCCACGCCCTGCACGCCCACCGAGGCCGGGCAGGCGCTGTACCGCCATGCGCGCGAGGTGGCGTTGAGCGAGGCCGATGCGCTGGCCACCATTGGCGGCGGGCAGCACAGCACCGCGCGGCTGGCGATTGGCGTGAATGCCGACTCGCTGGCCACCTGGTTCCCCCACGCCATGGCGCAGGCGGCCGAGGGGCAGGCCATCACCTTCGACATCCATGTGGAAGACCAGGACCATTCGGCCAACCTGCTGCGCGAAGGCCGCGTGATGGCCGCCGTGACGGCCGACCCGCAGCCCGTGCAGGGCTGCCAGGTGCTGCCGCTGGGCACGCTGCGCTACCGCGCGCTCGCCAGCCCTGCGTTCATGGAGCGCCACTTTGCGCAGGGCGTGAACGCAACCACCCTGGCGCAGGCACCCATGCTGGTGTTCAACCGCAAGGATGCGCTGCAGGCGCGTTTTGTGGGCCGCATCACGCGCCGCAAGCTCGCACCGCCCGTGCACTGGCTGCCCGAGGCACATGCGTTCGTCAAAGCCACCCGCGCCAGCCTGGGCTGGGGCATGACGCCCGACCCGCTGGTGGAGGATGACCTGAAGACTGGTGCGCTGGTTGAGCTGATTGCGAACAAGCCGGTGGATGTGCCGCTGTACTGGCAGTGCTGGCGCCTGAACGTGCAGGCCCTGCAGCACGTGACCGCAGCCGTGCAGCGGGCTGCTGCGCTGACGCTGCTGCGCTGAGAAAAAAGTCGCGAGCGCTGACTACGCAGCGCTCGCCAGGTCCTCGTGGTGGTCCGCCGCCCCGCGCTTCCAGTAGGCGGAGATGCGCATGCGTTTCGCGTCCACGCCCGGCTTGGCCAGCATGGCGCGGCGCACGGCGGCCATGTCGCTGTGTTCGCCCGCAGCCCAGACAAAGCCCGCGCCGGGCGGCAGCGACAGCGCTTCCACAGCGGCAGGCAGCGCGCTCACCCACTGCAGGTCCAGCTGCGCCGCGCTGGTCAGCACCCGCTGGTCGGCCGGGTTGCTCAGCTGGATGCGCACGGTGGCCACCGCGCTGGCGGGCAGCTCGGCCAGGCGGCGGGCGATGGCGGGCAGCGCGGTTTCGTCGCCCAGCAGCCAGTGCCAGTCAAACCCGGTGGGCACCACCATGCTGCCGCGCGGCCCGGCAATGCCCACCCACTGGCCCACGGTGGCGCTGGCGGCCCAGTCGGTGGCGGGGCCCGCGTCGTGCAGGGCGACCTCGATGTCCAGCTCGCCCGCTGCGGCGTCAAAACGCGCGGGGGTGTAGTCGCGCAGCACGGGGCGGGGGCCGTCGAACACGGGGCGGCCGTCCTGCATCATGGGCAAGGTGGGGCGGTCTTGCCCGGGCGAGGGAAGGATGAGCTTGAGGTGGTCGTCGAACCCGGCGCTCACAAAGCCCGCCAGCTCGGGGCCAGCCAGGGTCAGCCGCACAAAGCCGGGGCTGACCTGGGTGCGGCGCACCACCTGGAGGTGGCGGCCCTGCAAAGGGTGGCGAATGCGCTCAATGGCGAGGGAGGGGGCCGCGGCGGCCAGGGGCAAGGAAGCGTTCATGGCGTAAAATGTTGATTTAATCAACCAAATCATCCGCCATTCAGTTGACTTTGTCAACCGATAGCCACGCCATGCCCCCACGCGCCCGCCCCGATGTGTTTGAAGCCCTGCACGACCTGATGCACGCCTACCGGGCGCGCATGGTGCGCGCGATGACCTCCGTGCATCCGGACCTGACCTTCAATGAAGTGCGCGCGCTTAACTTCATCGGTCGCCACCCCGGCGCCACGCAGAAAGAGCTGGTGCGCCACAGCGGCGCCGACAAGGCCCAGGTGGCACGTATGCTGGGCCTGTTGCAGGACAAGGGTTGGCTGGAGCGCCAGCCCCACGCCGAGGACCGGCGCAGCCTGTGCCTCACGCTGAGCGCCGAGGGCCAGGCGCTGTACCAGGCGCTGCAGGCCGCGCGGCAGACCCTGTCGGCCCAGGTGCTGGCGGGCTGCGACGACGCCACCCAGGCACAGCTGCTGGCCCTGCTGGCGCGGGTGCGGACCAACCTGGACGCGCTGCCACCCCTGGAGACTGGCGAGGACTGCAGCCACGGCAAGGGCCGGTCCTCCCGGTAGGAGCCCCTCGGAGGCGCTTCCGACGATTTTTGAAGGGATTTTTGCCCCAAGCGCTAGTGCAATATGCCCTGACAGCTATCAAATAGAGAGCAAATCAGCGCCCCTGGATCACGCGCAGCGCCTCGGGCAACGACTGCACATGGGGCAGGAAGTGGTCGATGGTGGCGCCCAGCAGCACGGCGCAGACCAGCGCGCCCAGCAGCGGCTTCCAGGTCAGGCGCACGGCGGCGCTGAGCCAGCCCTCGCGCTCCACCCCCACGGCGGCGCGGGCCGTGGCCACCGAGAAGGCAATCTCCACCGCCACCGTGAGCAGCACATCCCAGCCAAAAAACAGCATGGCCAGCGAGCCCGCCCCCAGGATCAGTGCCGCGCCAATGAGAAAGATGGCCACCACGGGCACGACCACCACAGCGCCCTCGTCGGCGCTGCCCAGCGCATCGGCCGCGCCCCCGGCAATATCGCCCAGCACGCCGGAGTCGCTGCCGGAGCCCCCGCTGGACAGGCCCTGCGTCCACCCGCCCCCAAAGTCCCCCGATGCGCCGCCGCCGCCAAAGTTGCCACCGCCAGTGCGGGGCAAGGGCACCTGGCCTCCCCCGGAGGGGCCATTGCCACTGGGCCAGGAGATGTCGGGCAATTCCACACTGCTGCCGTCGCCCGCCGACCCGTCCCGACGCACCAGCCGTGCCGCCCAGGCGCGCAGCACCAGCAGATAACCGACATAGCCCACCGACAGCGTGACCAGGTACCGCAGCGCCAGCGAATCCACGCCCAGCACCATTTGCACGTGCGAGGTGGCCCACATCAGCAGCAGCGTGAAGCTGCCGATCAGCAGCCCATGCCAGCGCAGGCTGTAGCGCTGCTGCAGGCTGCGCGCCACCGCGCCGTGGTGCGGCATGCGCACCGAGCGCCAGGTGGAACTGCTTTTTTTCTTGGGGCTGGAGGAGTTGCTGCGGGGTGTGGCCATGGAAGGAGCGCGCTGCGCGGTGGCAAACAGACGGCGCCATTTCACACCAGTTTCAGGCCGCGCCCCACACCGGCGGGCCCTGCGGTGTGAACTTGTGCGCGAACCGCGCCCTGCCGCACGCCAATGAGGGGGCTTCAGGCCCCGCCGTCCACCACCACCGGCACGCGCTGCGCCAGGGCGCACATCAGCTCGTAGCCCACGGTACCTGCTGCCTGCGCCACTTCGTCGATGGACAACACCACGCCATTGCTGGCGCGGCCCCAGAGCGTGACCTCGCTGCCAAAGCCCACGTCCACACCGGCCTGCTGCAGCGGCGTGAGGTCCACGGTCACCATGTCCATGCTCACCCGCCCCACCAGGCGCGTGCGCACGCCATTCACCAGCACCGGCGTGCCGGTGTCGCAGTGGCGGGGGTAGCCATCCGCGTAGCCACAGGCGGCGATGCCAATGGTGAGCGGGCCGTCGGCCGTGAAGCGCGAGCCATAGCCCACGGTGTCGCCCGCCTGCAGTTGCTGGGTGGCGATGAGGCGCGTGGACAGCGTCATGGTGGGTTGCAACCCCCAGTGGCCGGCCTGGTGCTCGGGGAAGTCAGGCGCACTGCCATAGACCACGATGCCCGCGCGTACCCAGTCGGCGCGCACACCCGCATCCTGCGCGTGGCGCAGCGTGGCGGCACTGTTGCTCAGGCTGCGCTCGCCAGGCAGGTCCTGCGCGGCGGCGTTGAAGGCCGCCATCTGGTGCGCAATGCCACGGGGGCCGTCGGCGTCGCTGAAGTGGGTCATGAACGAAATCTCGTCCACCTGCGGCAGCGCATTGAGCCGGGCCCACGCGGCGCGGTAGCGCTCGGGCGTGAAGCCCAGGCGGTTCATGCCCGAATTCATCTTGAGGAACACCCGGTGCGGCACCTGGGTCTTGTGCGCAGCCAGCATGTCGATCTGCTCGTCGCAGTGCACCGCATGCCACAGGCCCAGGCGCGAGCACAGCTCCAGATCGCGCGGCTCGAACACGCCTTCGAGCAGCAGGATGGGGCCGCGCCAGCCCAGGTGGCGCACGCGCTCGGCCTCGGCCAGGTCCAGCAGCGCAAAACCGTCGGCGCCGCGCAGGCCCTCGTACACCCGCTCGATGCCATGGCCATAGGCATTGGCCTTGACCACCGCCCACACCTTGGCGTCAGGCACCGACTGGCGCACGCGCGCGAGGTTGTGGTGCAGGGCCGTAGTGTGGATGGTGGCAGCAATGGGACGGGGCATGGGACAGACCTGATGGAGCGAGGGATTTACCGGGGGACCAACGCCGGATTCTGGCACTGTGGCCGTTTATCCGCGTGATATAACCGCCTGTCCCTCGCTACGATTCTTCACATTTACCAGGGCATCAGCCCAACTGATGCTCTCACCAGCCATTCGATGAAGCGCGGTTTTTACACCATCATGTCGGCGCAGTTTTTCAGCTCGCTGGCCGACAACGCACTCTTCGTAGCCGCTGTGGAACTCCTGCGCACCGGAGGCGCCCCCGAGTGGCAGCGTGCGGCCCTGGTGCCCATGTTCGCATTGTTCTATGTGGTGCTGGCGCCCTTCGTCGGCGCCTTTGCCGATGCGCTGCCCAAGGGCAAGGTCATGTTTGTCAGCAACGCCATCAAGGTGGCGGGCTGCCTGATGATGCTGTTTGGCTCGCACCCGCTCATGGCCTACGCCGTGGTGGGGCTGGGTGCTGCGGCCTACTCGCCCGCCAAGTACGGCATCCTGACCGAACTGCTGCCCGCCTCCCAACTCGTCAAGGCCAACGGCTGGATCGAGGGCCTGACCATTGCATCGATCATCCTGGGCGTGCTGCTGGGCGGCCAGCTGGTGGGGCAGCAGCTGTCGGGCATGCTGCTGGGCTTTGACTTCCCCGTGATCGACACCGGCGTGGACACCCCCGCCGAGGCCGCCATCGCAGCGCTGATCGCTGTCTATGCACTGGCTGCCTGGTTCAACACCCGCATCCCGCACACCGGGGTGGAGATGCGCCCCCTGCGCGCCGACCCGTCACGCAGCGTGGTGGCCAACGCGCTCAACCTGCTGCCCGACTTCTGGGCCTGCAACAGCCGCCTGTGGCGCGACAAGCTGGGCCAGATCTCGCTGGCCACCACCACCCTGTTCTGGGGCGCCGGTGGCAACCTCAAGTTCATCGTGCTGGCCTGGGCCGCCGTGGCCCTGGGCTACAACACCACCCAGGCCTCGGCCCTGACGGGCGTGGTGGCCATCGGCACCGCCGTGGGTGCCGTGGTGGCATCGATGCGCATGCGCCTGGACATGGCCACCCGCGTGATCCCGCTGGGCATTGCGATGGGCTTGCTGCTGATCCTGATGGTGTTCATCAGCAACATCTGGCTGGCCATTCCGTTCCTCATCGTGCTGGGTGGCCTGGGCGGCTATCTGGTAGTGCCCATGAACGCCCTGCTGCAACACCGGGGCCACAACCTCATGGGCGCGGGCCGGTCGATTGCCGTGCAGAACTTCAACGAGCAGGCCTGCATCCTGGGCCTGGGGGCTTTCTACAGCCTGTCGCTCAAGCTGGGCCTGTCGGTGTTCGGCGCCATCACCACCTTCGGGCTGGTGGTGGCGGGCATCATGTGGGTCATCCGCCGCTGGCACCAGCGCAACTGCGTGAACCACCGCGACGAAGTGAACCACCTGCTGGACATCGCGCGGCACGATACGCACCATTGACTCCTGATTGCGAAGCCCCCCTGTGCGGCTTCGCCGCTTCCCCCGAGGGGGACGCACCCAGTGGCCTGGCAGAGCCAGTTCCACGGGTGCACTGGCGAGGAGCCGCCCCGGTTTTGAGTGCTATGCCATGGCGCCAATTGCTACATAATTTATAGCTGTTAGCGCATATTCAACTAGCGCTACCGCCTGTTTTTGCCTTCAATGCACTCTCCACTCCCCTTTGCTGCCCTGCTGTTCAACGCCTTTGTCTGGGGCCTGGCGTGGTGGCCGTTCCAGCACATGCACCAGGCGGGGCTGCACCCCTTGTGGGCCACGGCCTGCATGTATGCGGTGGTGCTGCTGGCGCTGCTGGCGTGGCGCCCCGGCATCTTGCAGCAGGTGCGCGCGCATCCGCAGCTGTGGCTGCTGGCGCTGGCCTCGGGCCTGAACAACGTGGCCTTCAACTGGGCCGTGACGATTGGTGACGTGGTGCGCGTGATCCTGCTGTTCTATCTGATGCCCGCCTGGGCCGTGCTGCTGGCCTGGAAGGTGCTGGGCGAGCGCCCTACCCCTGCGGCGCTGCTGCGCCTGGCGCTGGCTTTCTGCGGCGTGGTGCTGGTGCTGCTGCCCGAGGGCGCGCCTGCTTCGCGCCTGCTGCAGAACCTGTCGCTGGCCGACGCTCTGGCGCTGCTGGGCGGTTTCATGTTCGCGCTGACCAACGTCACGCTGCGCCGCCTGCACACCGTGCCGGGGCCCGCGCGCATGTTCTCGATGTTTGGCGGTTGCATGCTCATGGCGCTGGCCGTGGCCAGCATTGGCCTGCAAGTGGGCGTGGTGGAGCCCTTCCCTGCCGTCAATGCCACCTGGGTCGTCACCGGCCTGCTGCTGGCCGGGGTGCTGATGCTGGGCAACTGGGCGCTGCAATTTGGCGCCGCCCGCCTTGCGGCGGGCACCACGGCGCTGGTGATGCTGTCGGAGGTGATGTTTGCCAGCGTGTCGTCGGCCCTGCTGGGCGCGGCCACGCTGAACACGCGCACCGTGCTGGGCGGGGCGCTGATCCTGCTGGCTTCGCTGCTGGCGGCGCTGCAGTTCCGCCGACCGGGCGCTGCAGACCCTCATTGATGGATTGACCCGCCTGCGCACAGGCCTCTGCGGCTGGGGCTACGATGGCCCGTCATCCCCACCCGGAGAACCCGCATGTCCACCAGCATCTACGACTTTGAAGCCCTGCAGATGAACGGCCAGGCCGTGCCCCTGTCGCAATACCGGGGCAAGATATTGCTCATCGTGAACACCGCCAGCGCCTGCGGCTTCACACCCCAGTTCGGCGGGCTGGAAGAACTGCACAAGGAATACGCCGACCAGGGCCTCGTCGTGCTGGGCTTCCCCTGCAACCAGTTCGGCGCCCAGGACCCCGGCAGCAACGACGAGATCGCCAGCTTCTGCCAGCTCAACTACGGCGTGAGCTTTCCGATGATGGCCAAGATCGACGTGAACGGCGCCAACGCCTCGCCCCTGTACCAGTGGCTCACCGCCGAAGCCCCGGGCCTGCTGGGCAGCAAGGCCATCAAGTGGAACTTCACCAAGTTCCTCGTCGGTAAGGACGGCCGCGTGATCCGCCGCTATGCGCCGCAGGACGCGCCGAAGAAGCTGGCGGGGGATATTGAGGCGGCGCTGCGCTAATGATGCCCACCAACGGAGAAGCTCGGCGCGCGCCCCATGCGACGCGTCAGCACTCCCGCGGAGTCCAACGGCAAAGCACACGCTCTCGACCCGTCTGCGGATTCAGATCGACCTCCTCCTCCACCAGCCCACAGCGCGCATAGAACTGCCGTGCACGCTGGTTGGAAGTGGCCACATGCAAGGTCCACCCGTCAGGGAAATGGCTTAGACAGATTTCCAATACCAGGGCACCACCAAGCCCCTGGCTTTGAACCTGGGGTGCTACGAACAATTGGTGCAGGTAGTTGCGCGCTGGATCCAGCACCATGAAGCCCAGCAGAGATTGATCACGCTCGAGGATCAACGTGACGCAAGGCGGGCCGAACTCCGCCCTCACACGCTCTTGCCAATGGGTCAACGGCGCCACCACCCGCACTGCCGGATTGGCTGAGCTCCAAGCTCTGCGCCAGAGTCGCGCCAACGCAAACTCATCCCGGCTAGTTGCCTGGCGCTGGTAAACCGGAGGTGACAGATTTTGCAACCTGAGATTCATCGTGGCATTGTGCAAATGTGATCGACTCAAGCCCTGTCTGCAGCCGGCGCTTGTTCCGGCGCAGCCGCCCCCTCCACCGCTCGCCCTTCCATCTCCCCCTCCACCTTCCGCAGCAAGTCCGCCAAGGTCTTGCCGGGCTCCTGCCGGAACTGCTCGTCCAGCACGGTGATCGAAGAAATGCGGTCGATGCGAAAACCCCGAAAGTCATTGCGCAGCTCGCACCAGGCCGACAGTGTCCAGACCTTGCCCCAGTAAAAGCAGCCCAGCGGGCGCAGGCGGCGCAGGCTGGGGCGGCCGTTGACGTCGGCGTAGTCCACCTGCACCACGTGGCGGCTGTGCACTGCCTCGCGCAGGGCTTGCAGGGTGGCCTGGGCGCGCGGGTCCAGGCCGACGGGCGGGGCATACAGGGCCTGGGCCTCGGCCGCCACGCGCGCGGCGGGGGGCAGCACGGACAGGATCTTGCCCAGGGCGCCTTCCACCTCTCGGGCCAGCCCGGCATCCAGCCAGGTTTGGGCCAGACGGGCGGCAGCTACCAGCGCATTGGCTTCACCCTGGCTGAACATCAGCGGCGGCAGATCGAAGCCCGCGCCCAGGCGGTAGCCCACACCGGCTTCGCCCTCAATGGGCACGCCCTGGTGCTGGAGGTCCGCCACGTCGCGGTAGATGGTGCGGGCCGAGACTTCAAGCCGCTCGGCCAGGAAGGCGGCGGTGGACAGGCGCCGCCCCCGGATGAGCTGGACGATCTGGAACAGGCGGTCAGCGCGGCGCATGAACGTGCCCCCCGGGGCGAGCTGCAGCCGACCAGATGGGCAGTGTCAGCACGCAGAACTCAGCCATGGCCTTTGCTCTGCTGCGCCAGCGCGTCGTCGATCTGGGAGGCGCGCACAAACGCGGGGCGCTGCCTGAACGGCTGCACAAACTGCTCGAACGCGGGGCGGCGTTCGATGGTGCCGAACTGCATGCCCCAGATCAGGTGCGCGCCCACATACAGGTCCACGGCCGTGAAGTGGTCGCAGCACAGATGCGGGCCCTGGCTCACGGCTTGCTCCAGGGTGTTCATCACATCAGCGTAGCTGCCGTAGCCCACCATGGCCGCCCGTTCGGCGGGTGCCAGCAGGTTCAGCGCCTTGGCGGTGGCGGCGCTCTCCAGCGGACCGGCGCAAAAGAACAGCCAGCGGTAGTACGCAGCGCGTGCAGGTGTCCCCACAGGGGGCGCCAACGATTTGTCGGAAAACAGGTCGGCCAGGTAGGCGCAGATGGCCGCCACCTCGGTGACCACCACCTGTCCGTGCCGCAGTGCAGGCACCTTGCCCATGGGGTTGATGGCCAGGTAGTCGGGAGCCTTCATGGTGGTGCCGTATTCAAGCAGCACGGTGTCGTAGGGCACACCACACTCTTCCAGCATCCAGCGCGCGGTACGGCCTCGGGACATGGGATGGGTGTAGAACGTCAGGGCGGCAGAAGATGTGTTCATGGAGGCTCCTGGTTCGTTCAGGTCATGCGCGGGGCGCACTGGGGGCGATGCCGATATGGATGGCCACGCGGTCCGAGCCTTCATACAGCTCGAAATCGGTGCCAAAGCGCCGTGGCACTTGCGGGTGGGCCGCAAAGTAGCGCCAGACCTCGCCCCAGGCATCGATCACCATCTGCGGCATTGTGCCGTGGCCGTGGAACACCAGATAGTCGCCCGCCTGCACCGCGATCTGCACAGCCCCTGGCACCGAGGTGACTGGCGGTGGCACGGCCACGCCAGCGGTGACATCAAAGGCGCCATGTTCGTCGGATTCGTAGCCGCTGTAGACGCCGAAGATGCGGCCATCCTCACCACGACCGGGCAGGTTGCGCTCCCAGCTCTGGCTGAAAAAGCGGTCCCAGAGACCTCCAATGCGGGCGGTGGCGGGGTCCATCTCGTCGCGGTTGCGGGTGCGTACCGTCAGTCCAGTGACATGAAACGCGGCAACCGGGGTCATGGTGGGGGTTGTTGTCATGGTCAAGCTCCTCTCTGTGTCGGGCCCGGCATGGTGCAGCCCGGCTGCTGACAACATGGTGTCAGTAGCCTGTCTGCAGCATTGCAACAAGCCGTGACACGCGCCGACGCAGACGGAGCCACGCCGCAGGGCCCCATCTCGGCCGACGAGAAGATGACGGAAGCCGCTGCCAGCACGCCATGACCAGCGAGGGCAGAGGGAGCGTTGTGCCGCCCCCAGCTCAGCACGGGCCGGTCAGGCTGCGGCGGCGGAGTCGCCAGGCTCCACGGCGGGAGCAGCAGATACCGCAGCCGCTGCAGCAGCCGCCCGCCGGCGGGCGCGCTCCAGCTGCTGCCCCACTGTGCGGGGCACCATGCCGTACATATCGGCAAAGGCGTCCAGGGTCTGGCCGCTGGCCTCAAAGGCGCGCAGCAAGGCTTCATCCTTGGCGTTGCGGGCCGACCATTCGGCAAAGGCTTCTTCGAGGATGGCGTTGGCAGCTTCGTCGCGGCTCAACACCAGTTGGGTATATGCCTCGCGCGTGAGGCCCGAGGCCTCGAACGCGGCCATCATGCGGTTGCGCAACTTGGGCAGCAGGTCTTCGGTGGCACGCGCCTTCTTGCGGCGGTAGACCTCCAGCAGCGCATGGTGCACATGCTCGGGGGCCATGTCTTCCACAGGCTGGCCCTGCAGGTCGTGGCGCTTGTCGCCTGCCGCCACGCTTTGCAGATAGCGCGTGGAGCGGGTGTGCAGGCCCAGCGCCACCTTGAGCGCCTCGCGCTCGAACAGCTCGGGGTGGGCCGCCAGGATGTCCTGGAAGATGCCGCGCTTGAGCGGACGGAACACGGCGCCAAACAGGTGGGGGTAGAGCCCTGCCAGCTGCTCCAGCGCGGGGTGCACGCGCTGCGGCGCGCGCGTGCCTGCGCCCGGGCCACCTGCGGGCGCTGCAGCGTCTGCAGCCCCATCGGCGCTAGCACTGCCCTGCGGCGCCTGGCGCCCTTCGGGTTTGCGGCGGTTGCGACCACCCCGGCGCGAGCCGTCCTGGCGCCGCTGGGGCGCGCCGGCTTCGGCCAACGCAGCAGGTTCAGAGGCCGCCACAGCGACCGCAGCAGCCTCGGTCGGCACAGGCGCTGCCTGGGGAGCAGCAGGCGCTACGGGTGCGGTTTGGGGTTGTTCTTGTGCGGACACGGAGTCGGTCATGGCGGTGCAGTTCGGGGGCAAATGAGAGGCGACAAAACCCTCGATCATGCCAGCCTCGGGGCTACAGGCACCAAATGGGCCGGATTCCGGCGCACGCCGGGAGGGTTCGGCATCTCGCCCAACGCGCCCTCAACCCGTGCGCAGCGCCTCGTCCAGCACCTCCACCCAGTGCCGCACAGGCGTCCCCGTGCCGCTTTGCAGATGCGTGATGCAGCCGATGTTGGCCGACAGGATCATGTCGGGCGGCTGGTTGCCGAAGGCCTCGCCGAGCACACCCAGCTTGCGGTCGCGCAGCTGGTACGACAGGTCGGGGTTGAGCACCGAATACGTGCCGGCCGACCCGCAGCATAGGTGGGCATCGTTGCGCGCGGTGCGCAGTTTGAAACCCAGCTGGTTCAGGTGCACCTCCACCCCGCCGCGCAGCTTCTGACCGTGCTGGAGCGTGCAAGGGGGGTGGTAGGCGTACAGAGTGTCCGGCTGGTTCACACGGCCCTGCAGCTTGGCGGCCAGCTCGGGCAGCAGGGCGGGCAGCAGCTCCGACAGGTCGCGCGTGAGGCTACTGATGCGTTCGGCCTTGGTCGCGTACTGTGGGTCGTCCTTCAGGATGTGACCGTATTCCTTGACGGTGACGCCGCAGCCCGAGGCGTTCATGACGATGGCCTCGACCCCACCTGCGGCCACCAGCGGCCACCAGGCGTCGATGTTGGCGCGCATCTCTGCCATGCCGCCAGCCTGGTCGTTGAGGTGGAATTTGACGGCGCCGCAGCAGCCCGCCTTGGATGCGATCACGGTCTGGATGCCTACCGCGTCGAGCACGCGGGCGGTGGCCGTGTTGATGTTCGGCATCATGGCCGGTTGCACGCAGCCCGCCAGCATGAGCACCTTGCGCGCATGTTCACGCGTGGGCCAGGCGCCAGCATCCTGCGGTGCGGGCACCTTGGCCTTCAGCGCCTCGGGCAGCAGGCCGCGCACCATTTGCCCGGCCTTCATGGCAGGGGCGAACAGCGGCGAAGGCAGGCCCTCCTTCAGTGCCCAGCGCAGGGCTTTTTCGCCCACGGGGCGGGGCACTTTTTCATCGACGATCTTGCGACCGATGTCCACCAGGTGGCCGTATTGCACGCCGCTCGGGCAGGTGCTTTCGCAGTTGCGGCAGGTGAGGCACCGGTCCAGGTGCATCTGGGTCTTGCGCGTGGGCTCGGCGCCTTCGAGCACCTGCTTGATGAGGTAGATACGGCCGCGCGGGCCGTCCAGCTCGTCGCCCAGCAGCTGGTAGGTGGGGCAGGTGGCGGTGCAAAAGCCGCAGTGCACACATTTGCGCAGGATGGATTCGGCCTCCAGGCCATCGGCGCGGGCGCGGTATTCGGGGGAGAGCTGGGTTTGCATGGGGTGCAGCCTGGGCGAAGAGACAAAAATTTCGGCGGAGGTTGGTCAGCGCGCGGCCGGTGGGTCCGCTGGCGGGGCCAAGCTGGGGTCGCCCGGCGCGGCCGGCACCGAGGGCTTGCGCAACGGGCGGCGCAGCCTGGCGCGGTCGGCCCACAGCGGGGGCAGCGACAAGGCCAGCAGCACCAGCGCCAGCGGCACCACAAACACAAAGCCCACGTGCTTGAAGCCCGCAGCCCCCGCAATGCCGCCCACCAGAAACATGCCCACCAGCCCGGCAAACAGCCGCAGCCGGGCCTGGTTGGCACGCACCTGCGATTCGGGCGCAGTGCCCGTGCGGTTCCAGTAGAGCATCTTGCCCATCTCGATGCCCAGGTCGGTCACCACGCCCGTCATGTGGGTGGTGCGGATCTGGGACGAGGACATCTTGGTCACCGTGGCGTTCTGCAGTCCCATGATGAAGGACAGCAGCAGCACCGTGAGTGGCACCGCAAAAGGCGTGGGCCAGCTGAGGGTGATGGCGCCCACCAGGCCAAACAGCAGCATGAGCACGGACTCCAGCAGCAGCGGCAGCGCGTAGGTGCTGCGCAGCCGGCGCTGGCGCGCCCAGTTGACCATGATGGCCGTGGTACCCGCCCCCGACATGAAGGCCCAGAGCGCGCCCACGGCGCCCAGCACCAGCTTCATCTGCCCCAGCACCAGGTTGTCGGCCAGCGACGACAGGAAACCCGTCATGTGCGAGGTGTAGAGGTGCACCACCAGAAACCCCCCGGCATTCACCGCCCCGGCGTTGAACGCCAGCAGCAGGCCCAGCACCTGGTTGCTCGCAACCGTGCGGTGGTGTCCGGTGAGGTGAAAAAGGCGTCGCATGGCCAGGGTGGCGGTGGTGGCTGTGAGGGGGGGTTGGCTTGCCTACCAGGCCCGCGCCATGCGGCCGGGGTTGAAGATGCCGGCAGGGTCAAAGCTGTGCTTGAGGCGGGCGTGGATTTGCTCCAGCGCCTTGGATTGCAAGTCAAAAGCACCGCTAGCGCCGGACTTATTTGCCTCGGCAGCTACAAAAAGAGAAGCACTCCCACCCACTGCCCGGGCGGCTTCGCGCAGCGCGTCTCCGGCGGACTCGGGGGCCTGCACCCAGCGCAACGCCCCATGCCATTCCACCAGTGGCTGCACGCCGCCGGGCAAAGCCAGCACCGGCGCGGTGGCGGGCACCGACAGGCGCCATAGGGCGTGGTCAGGGCGCGTGGCCCGGTCGGTGAACCACGGCAGGGTCTGCTCGCGGCAGGCGGTCCAGTCAGCGGCCACGGTGGCGTTGTCCATGCGCGTGCCACCCATGGTTTTGCACGCGGCCTCCACCGCCGCCACGGCGCCGCGCAGGCGCACATACAGGGTGCCTGCGCCTTCGTCCTGCACCCAGCAGCTGGCGTTGAGGGGTAGCGGCTGCCCGCCCCATGCGTGCAGCTTGCGCAACGCATCGGCCTGGTTGATGCCCTCGAACCGGAGTGTGGCCTCGCCGGGCGCCACGGGCAGCACCTTGAGGCTCACCTCCGTCAGCAGGCCCAGCGTGCCCCAGGCACCGGCCATGAGGCGCGCCACGTCATAGCCCGCCACGTTCTTCATGACTTGGCCGCCAAAGGTCAGCAACTCGGCCTTGCCGTTGAGCAGGGTCACGCCCAACAGATAGTCACGCACCGCCCCCACGCTGGCACGTGCCGGGCCGGACAGGCCGGCCGCCACCATGCCACCCACGGTGGCGGCGTCTGCAGGGGTCTTGGCGAAATGCGGGGGTTCAAAGGGCAGGCACTGGCCTTGTTCGGCCAGCGCGGCCTCCAGCTCGGCCAGCGTGGTGCCGGACCGCACGGTGACGACCAGCTCGCTGGGCTCGTAGCTCACGATGCCACGCAGCACCCGGGTGTCCAGCACCTCGCCGTGCAGCGCCAGGCCATGGAAGTCCTTGGTGCCCCCGCCACGGATGCGCAACGGGGTCTGGTCGGCGGCGGCAGCGCGCACGCGCTCAGTGATCGGGGCGAGGGAAAAGTCCATCCGTGCATCGTAGCGGCAGCGGTCCGCCGCACGGCATGCAGGGGGCGTGAATTTTTTGAACAGCGGACGTGCAAAGGACTGGCGGATGCCATGGGGCCTTTGGCCCCCTGGCGCGCCAGTCCCACACGCGTCACCCACCGGTACGAAAAAAGCCCGCCGGTGGTCGGCGGGCTGAAGTAACCAGAGGAGTAACTCGCTTGTTCTTATTGCGACGTCACGGTGCCACCAGACACCGCGGCGCGTAGGGCGCAGAGCGATCAGCGGTTGTACGCCGTTTCGCCGTGCGAGGTGATGTCCAGACCTTCGCGTTCGTCTTCTTCCGAGACACGCAGGCCCACCGTCAGGTCAACCACCTTGTAGGCCACGAAGGACACCACGCCTGACCACACGATGGTCAGCAGCACGGCCTTGGCCTGTGTCCACACCTGGGCAGCGATGGAGTAGTCAGCAGCCGTCACACCGGTCGCCGTCACCCAGTCCGCCACGAAGCCGGGGCCACCCAGGCTGGGGGAGTTGAACACGCCGGTCAGCAGCGCACCCACGATACCGCCGATGCCGTGCACGCCGAACACATCGAGCGAGTCGTCTGCACCCAGCAGCTTCTTGAGGCCGTTCACACCCCACAGGCAGGCAAAACCACCCACCAGACCGATGACCAGCGCACCGCCGATACCGACGTTGCCTGCAGCCGGCGTGATGGCCACCAGGCCCGCCACGGCACCCGACGCCGCACCCAGCATCGAAGCCTTGCCGCGCATCAGCGCTTCACCCATGCACCATGCCAGCACGGCAGCAGCGGTAGCCACCAGCGTGTTGATGAAGGCCAGGGCTGCAAAACCGTTGGCTTCCAGGGCAGAGCCGGCGTTGAAACCGAACCAGCCCACCCACAGCAGCGAGGCACCGACCATGGTCAGCGTCAGGCTGTGAGGCGCCATGGCTTCCTTGCCGTAACCAATGCGCTTGCCCACCATGAACGCACCCACCAGGCCCGCCACAGCGGCGTTGATGTGCACCACGGTACCGCCAGCGAAGTCCAGAGCACCCCACTGCCAGATCTGGCCTGCCTTGCTGGTCATGGCGTCGGCCACTTCCTTGGAGGCGTAGGCATCAGGACCCATCCAGAACCACACCATGTGGGCGATCGGCAGGTAGCTGAACGTGAACCACAGGACCATGAACAGCATGACGGCGCTGAACTTGATGCGCTCTGCGAACGCACCGACGATCAGGGCGCAGGTGATGCCGGCGAACGTGGCCTGGAAGGCGGCAAACACCACTTCCGGAATCACGACACCCTTGCTGAACGTGGCCGCGTTGGCAAACGTGCCTGCGGCGTTGTCCCAGATGCCCTTCATGAACAGCCGGTCGAAACCACCGATGAAGGCACCGCCTTCGGTGAAGGCCAGGCTGTAGCCGTAGATGAACCACAGCACCACGATCAGCGAGAACGTGACCATCACCTGCATCAGCACGGACAGCATGTTCTTGCTGCGCACCAGGCCGCCGTAGAACAGCGCCAGGCCGGGCAGGACCATCAGGATCACGAGGATGGTGGAGGTCATCATCCACGCGGTGTCACCCTTGTTGGGGACAGGAGCAGGCGCTTCTGCGGCGGGCGCTGCAGGCGCAGCGGCGGCAGCAGCAGCCGGTGCAGCCGCTGCGGCAGGGGCAGCAGGGGCTTCAGCCGCTGGTGCAGCCGCAGCGGGTGCCGAGGCCTCTGCCGTGGCGGGCGCCTGGGCGAGGACAGCCGATCCGCCGGATAGCAGACTCAGCCCCAGAATGAAGGAAGCAAGCAGTTTTTTCATGGCGTTTCTCTTCTTGTATGGGATGCGGCCTCGCCCTTACAGGGCTTCCTTGCCGGTTTCGCCAGTGCGGATGCGCACCACCTGCTCCAGGTGGGTCACGAAAATCTTGCCGTCACCGATCTTGCCGGTGCGCGCTGCGGTCTCGATGGACTCGATCACGCGGTCCACCAGGTCGTCGGCCACGGCGGCCTCGATCTTGACCTTGGGAAGAAAGTCCACCACATACTCTGCACCGCGGTACAGCTCGGTGTGGCCCTTCTGGCGGCCAAAGCCCTTGACTTCGGTCACCGTGATGCCTTGCACGCCGATGTCGGAGAGCGCTTCGCGCACTTCGTCGAGCTTGAAGGGCTTGATGATGGCTGTCACCATTTTCATTTTCAGTTCCTCCGGAATGGGCGCCACCGGCGCCCATTGAGACTTACAGGGTTTTGGTGAGCGTGACGATCACGCGCGACTTGTTGACCGGGCCGTAGAAGGCCTTCTTGGTGGCGCCAACCACGGCAGCGCCGAGGGACACGCCGCCGCCGAAGTCGTACGAACCGCCCAGGCTGTAGTCCATGAAGTTGGGGGCCGTGATGTCACCACCAAAGCGGGTGAAGCCGACCGACGCCTTCAGCGTGGTGCTGGGGGCCACTTCCTGGGCAAACGCCAGGTTCAGGTAGCCGGTGTTGCGGCCCTTCATGCCAGGACCTGCGTAGGCAAAGTAGTCCTTGGACAGGGTGTGCGAGTACTTGGCCGTCACGGGGCCGAAGGTGGCAGCACCATAGACTTCGGTGGTGTTGCCCGCGCTGTTGCCGGGGTAGATGTAGGTCAGCAGGCCCACGTCCAGGTCCACGTCACCGGCCTTGAACTTGTAGCCGCCGTAGATGTCGGATTCGAGCGAGTTGCCGGACAGCCAGTTGACGCTGGAGTTCCAGTTGCCCACGTAGAAGCCGGTTTCGCCGAAGGTGTAGTCAAAGCCGCCTTGCAGTGCGGGCTTGACGGCCTTGACCTTGGACGTGTCCTGGTCCTGGCCACGGAACTTGTAGTTCGTGGTCAGGCTGACGTTGGCGGTGAGCTGGGCGCTGGCCAGCATGGGAAAGGTTGCAACAAGGGCAACGCCCAGGGTCTTGATGATGGCGCGGGTCATGTTTCCTCCGGTTGGACAAAGTAGGGACAAGCGCTTTAAGCACGGACCGTGCCACACCAAGGTGCACGGCGCGCTGCACGGTTGCGTTGCGTTACAACAATCCCCAGTACAGTGGCGGTGACCGCGTCCGGCATGTTGCACCCAACTGGTGCAGACACCCAACAGGCCGCGCTAAAAAACCACAAAACGCACCCATCTGGGGAGAAATCGCTTCATGAGTCTTGCTTTGGTGCAAAGCCGCGCCCTTCTGGGGCTGCAGGCGCCTGCAGTCACCGTCGAAGTGCATCTGGCCAACGGTTTGCCCAGCTTCACGCTGGTCGGGCTGGCCGAGGTGGAGGTGAAAGAAGCCCGCGAACGCGTGCGCTCCGCGCTGCAGAACGCGGGGCTGGAGTTCCCGTCGAACAAGCGCATCACCGTCAACCTGGCCCCCGCCGACCTGCCCAAGGATTCGGGCCGCTTCGATCTGCCGATTGCGCTGGGCATCCTCGCCGCCAGCGGTCAGGTGGACGCCAGCCGCCTGGCAGGCTACGAGTTTGCGGGCGAGCTGTCGCTGTCCGGCGAGCTGCGCCCCGTGCGCGGCGCGCTGGCCACCAGCCTGGCCCTGCAGACCCAGCAGATTGACGCCCAGCTGGTGCTGCCGCCCGGCAGCGCCGAAGAGGCCGCCCTGGTGCCCGCCGCGCGCGTGGTGCGTGCGCGGCACCTGCTGGATGTGGTGCGGGCATTCCTGCCACCCGGCAGCACGGCCGGTGGCGATGCCGACGTGGCCAACGACGGCTGGACCCGCCTGCAGGCCACCGCGCTCACCGCCAGCACCACCGGGCCCGACATGGCCGACGTGAAGGGCCAGGCGGGCGCCAAGCGCGCACTGGAGATTGCGGCGGCTGGCGGCCACAGCGTGCTGATGGCCGGGCCACCCGGCTCGGGCAAGTCGATGCTGGCGCAGCGTTTTGCCGGGCTGCTGCCCGCGATGACGGTGGATGAAGCGCTGGAGAGCGCCGCCATTGCCAGCCTGGCGGGGCGCTTTCGGCCCGAGGCTTTTGGCGTGCGCCCCACCGGCCAGCCCCACCACACGGCCAGCGCGGTGGCGCTGGTGGGTGGTGGCTCGCCACCCCGGCCGGGCGAGATCTCGCTGGCCCACCAGGGCGTGCTCTTCCTCGACGAGCTGCCGGAATTCCCGCGCGCCGCATTGGAGGCTCTGCGCGAGCCGCTGGAGACCGGCCACATCACCATCGCCCGGGCAGCACAACGCGCGGAGTTTCCGGCCCGGTTCCAGATGATCGCGGCGATGAATCCGTGCCCCTGCGGCTTTCTGGGCTCCACGCAGCGCGCCTGCCGCTGCACGCCCGACCAGGTGCACCGCTACCAGGCCAAGCTCAGCGGCCCGCTGCTGGACCGCATCGACTTGCATGTGGAGGTGCCCGCCCTGCCCGCCGAGCAGCTGGTGCAGGCGGCTGCGGGCGAGTCCACCGCCAGCATCCGCGCCCGGGTGGAGCAGGCCCGCGCCAAGGCGCTGGCGCGCCAGGGCAGCACCAACCAGGCGCTGCAGGGGCAGGCCATCGACGCCCACCTGCACCTGGACGATGCGGCCGCCAAGTTCCTCAACACCGCTGCCGCGCGCCTGGGCTGGTCGGCCCGCAGCACGCACCGGGCGCTGAAGGTGGCGCGCACCATCGCCGACCTGGCGGGCGCGCCCACCACCGAGGTCAGCCATGTCGCCGAGGCCGTGCAATACCGCCGCGTACTGCGCAGCCCGGTGTGAGGGGCGCTGGTTGCCCGCAGGCACATCAGCGCCTCGATGCACGCAGATATCAAATTGATAGCACCTGGCGCATGTATCACTAGCGCCTGCGGCTGATTTTGATCAAAAAGAGGGTGCGCAGCCCCCAGCGGGCGCTGCACACCGGCCGCAGGGGCCCGGGCGCCCGGCACAATCTCCCCCCATGTCCAGCGTCCGCTCCCCCAAGAAATCCCCGTCGGTCCCCGCCCCCACAGACACCGCAGCCCCCGCCAACGAGCCCGTGGACACCGGCTTTTTGCGCACGCTGGTGGGCTACAACACGCGGCGCGCGGCGCTGTCCATCATTGCCGTGTTCATGGAACGCATGGCCGTGTACGACCTGAAGGTGGTGGATTTCTCGGTACTGTCGCTGGTGGCGCACAACCCGGGCATCACCTCGCGCCAGCTGTGCGCCACGCTCAGCGTGCTGCCGCCCAACATGGTGGGCTTGATTGCCGCGCTGGAACGGCGCGGCCTGATCGAGCGGCGCCCACACCCGAGCGATGGGCGCGCCATGGGCGTGCACCTGACGCCCGCCGGGGTGGAACTGACGACGCAGGCCGAGCAGACGGCCGCGCAACTGGAAGAAGACGCCACCAACCGCCTGACGGCGGCCGAGCGCAAGACGCTGATCCGGCTGCTGCAAAAAGTCTACGACTGATCCAGCGGCCGCTCAGCCGGCCACAAGAGGCCTGGGTGCGTATCAGGCGGCTGGCGCTGCCGGGGCCTTGTCCAGCCCCAGCAAGCGCACCGCGTTGCCCTTCAGGATGCCGGGCATCACCTCGGGCTTGAAGCCCGCTTCCTGAAAGTCCTTCATCCAGCGCTCGGGGGTGATCAGCGGGTAGTCGCTGCCGAACAGCACGCGGTCCTTCAGCAGCGTGTTGGCGTACTGCACCAGCTGCTTGGGAAAATACTTGGGACTCCAGCCCGACAGGTCGATCCAGACATTGGGCTTGTGCGTGGCGACCGACAGCGCCTCGTCCTGCCACGGAAAGCTGGGGTGGGCCATGACGATCTGCATGTCAGGGAAGTCGATGGCCACATCGTCCAGGTGCATGGGGTTGCTGTACTCCAGCCGCAGGCCACCGCCGCAGCGCATGCCGCTGCCGATGCCGCTGTGGCCGGTGTGAAAGATGGCGGGCATGCCGTATTCGGCGATCACCTCATAGATAGGCCAGGCCATCTTGTCGTAGGGGTGGTAGGCCTGCACCGTGGGATGGAACTTGAAGCCCTTGATGCCGAACTCCTCGATCAGGCGGCGGGCTTCGCGCGCGCCCATCTTGCCCTTGTGGGGGTCGATGCTGGCGAAGGCCGTCATCATGTCGCTGTTGGCCTTGGCGGCCTCGGCGATCTCTTCGTTGGGGATGCGGCGGCGGCCCATCTTGGACTCGGCGTCCACCGTGAACATCACCAGGCCAATCTTCTGCTCGCGGTAGTAGGCCACCGTCTCGGCAATGGTGGGGCGGCGGCCGTTCTTGAAGTACTTGTCGGCGGCGCGGTCGTACTCCTCGCCGTAGTTGTCAAACGGGTTCCAGCAGCTCACCTCGGCGTGGGTGTGGATGTCGATGGCGATCAGATTGGCGTGGTCCATGCGTGTCTCCTGGGTTGGCGCCCGCCGGTGCAGCGTCAAACCCCCAGCATGCGCCACGGCGCGTGACGCAGATCAAGGGTAAACACCAATAAAAAACGGGCTTGGCTTGCTTGAATTGGTTATGAACTATAACCACAATTCAACCAACACGAAAGCCTCTATGACCCATCCAGACATCCATTTCGAGCTGCGCGGCGACCACCAGGAAGTGGCCGTGATCCGCCTGACCCGCGCGGCCAAGCGCAACGCGCTGAACGACGGCCTGATCCTCGCGCTGCGCGACCTGTTCGAGAAAATGCCCAGCACCGTGCGCGCGGCCGTCATCGATGGCGACGGCCCCCATTTCTGCGCCGGGCTGGACCTGTCGGAGCTCAAAGAGCGCGACGCCGGCCAGGGCCTGCACCACTCACGCATGTGGCACGCCGCGCTGGAGCGTGTGCAGTACGGCCCCGTGCCGGTCATCGCTGCGCTGCATGGCGCCGTGGTGGGCGGCGGGCTGGAGCTGGCCAGCGCCTGTCACATCCGTGTGGCCGACGAATCCACCTTCTATGCGCTGCCCGAGGGCTCGCGCGGCATCTTCGTGGGCGGCGGCGGCGCGGTGCGCATCCCCAAGCTCATCGGCGCTGCGCGCATGACGGACATGATGCTCACCGGCCGCGTCTACGACGCGCAGGACGGCGAGAAGGTCGGCTTTGCCCAGTACCTCGTGCCCGAAGGCCAGGCCTTTGACAAGGCCTTCGAGCTGGCCGTGCGCGTGGCGCAGAACGCGCCGCTGACCAACTACGCGCTGATGCACGCCCTGCCCCGCATTGCCGAGCAGCCCGCCGACCAGGGCTTCTTCACCGAAGCCATGATGGCCGCCATCGCCCAGAGCGCCCCTGAAGCCAAGTCCCGCCTCGCCGACTTCCTGGAAGGCCGCGCCGCCAAGGTCCGCAAGGACTGAGCCCGCCCCCAGTCACCCCTTGCCCCTGCTGGAACCCCCTATGAGCGACCTCTCCACCCCCCTCGCCCCGGCCCGCTACCGCCCCGTGACCTTCGGCGTGACCCGCGTCAGCCTGCGTGATGGTGCACCGGGCGTGCGTTACCTGCAGGCGGACCTGCCCCTGGGCGCCTTTGCCCGCCGCGTGACGGACTACCTGGTGCACTGGGCGGAGACCACGCCCGACCACAGCTTTCTGGCACGCCGCGAACAGCTGCCCGGCGGCAAGACGGGTGAATGGCAGCATGTGAGCTACGCCCAGGCGCTCGACGCCGCGCGCAGCATCGGCCAGGCCCTGCTGGACCGGGGCCTGAACGCAGAGCGCCCGGTGGTGGTGCTGAGCGAGAACACCGTCGAACACGCCCTGCTGGCACTGGGCTGCATCTACGCCGGTGTGCCCTACTGCCCCGTGTCGCCCGCCTACGCCACCGTGAGCCAGGACTACGACAAGCTGCGCCACGTCATCGACACCCTCACCCCCGGCCTGGTGTTTGCCGCCGACGGCGCACGCTACGGCAAGGCCATCGCAGCAACCGTGGCGGCCGATGTCGAAGTGATCCTGGCCCAGGGCGCGCTGGAGGGCCGCAAGGTGGGCACCTTCCAGAGCCTGCGCCACACCACCGCCACCCCGGCGGTGGACGCGGCCATGCACTCCACCGGCCCCGGCACCATCGTGAAGTTCCTGTTCACCAGCGGCTCCACCAAGATGCCCAAGCCGGTCATCAACACCCAGCGCATGTGGTGCGCCAACCTGCAGCAGATCTCGCTGTCGCTGCCGGTGCTGGCCGAGGCCCCGCCTGTGCTGGTGGACTGGCTGCCGTGGAACCACACCTTCGGCAGCAACCACAACTTCGGCCTCACGATGATGCATGGCGGCACGCTGTACATCGACGATGGCAAGCCGACGGCCGCACTGATTGGCGAGACCCTGCGCAACCTGCGCGAGATCGCACCCACGGTGTACTTCAACGTGCCCACCGGCTTTGAAATGATTGCCGAGGCCATGAAGACCGACGCCCAGCTGCGCGCCAACCTGCTGTCGCGCGTGCGCCTGTTCTTCTACTCGGGCGCCGGCCTGGCCCAGCCCGTGTGGGACAGCCTGCACGCCACGCAAGAAGCCGCCATTGGCGAGCGCATCGTGATGTGCACGGGCCTGGGCATGACCGAATCCGCCCCCTCGGCCATGTTCTGCAACAGCCCCGACGTGCGCTCCGGCCACATCGGCGCGCCCGTGCCCGGCATGGTGCTCAAGCTGGTGGAGGTGGACGGCAAGACCGAGGTGCGCTACCGCGGCCCCAACGTCACGCCCGGCTACTGGCGCTCCGACGCCGCCACGCGCGACGCGTTTGACGACGAAGGCTACCTGTGCACCGGCGACGCCGTGAAGTGGATCGACGAGAACAACATCCACCGGGGCCTGGCGTTTGACGGCCGCATTGCCGAGGACTTCAAGCTCTCCACCGGCACCTTCGTGAGCGTGGGCCCCATGCGCGCCAAGATCATCGTGGCGGGCGCCCCCTACATCCAGGACGTGGTGCTCACCGGCCTGAACATGAAGGAAGTCGGCGCCCTGCTGTTCCCCTCCCCCGCCTGCCGCGAAGTCGCCGGTCTGGGCCCGGACGTCCCCTGGGCCGACGTGGTGGCCCACCCCGCCGTGCGCCAGCGCATCGAGGCGGTGCTGGACGGGTTGGCCCGCGAAGCCACCGGCAGCGCCAGCCGCGTGGCCCGTGCGCTGCTGATGGCAGAGCCGCCCTCCATCGACAAGGGCGAGATCACCGACAAGGGCTCCGTCAACCAGCGTGCCGTGCTCAAGCACCGCGATGCGCTCGTCACGGCCTTGCACGACGACACGGCACCGGGCATCCTCAAGCCCGGCGCCTGAAACCCCACCCCGAACAGGACAGACCCACCATGCAGATTCAAGGACAAGCCGCCCTCGTGACCGGCGGCGCATCGGGCCTCGGCGAGGCCACCGCACGCGAACTGGCCCGCCTGGGCGCCAAGGTGGCCGTGCTCGACCGCAATGCCGAGCTGGCCGAAAAGGTCGCCGCCGACATTGGCGGCGTTGCCTGCCCCTGCGACATCACCGACGCCGCCAGCGTGACCGCCGCGCTGGAGAAGGCTGCCGCCGCCCACGGCCCCGCCCGCATCCTCATGAACGTGGCCGGCATTGGCAGCGCCAAGCGCGTGGTGCAGCGCGACGGCAGCGCCGCGCCGCTGGAAGACTTCGTGCGCGTGATCAACATCAACCTCATCGGCAGCTACAACGTGAGCCGCCTGTTTGCCGCCGCCTGCAGCAAGCTGCCCGTGCTGGACAACGGCGAGCGCGGCGTGATGATGTTCACCGCATCCGTCGCCGCCTTTGATGGCCAGGTGGGCCAGCAGGCCTACAGCGCCTCCAAGGCGGGTCTGGCCGGCATGACGCTGCCCATGGCGCGCGACCTGGCGCAGCACGCCATCCGCGTGTGCACCGTGGCGCCCGGCCTGTTTGCCACGCCGCTGATGAAGGAGCTGCCCGAAGCCGTGCAACAGTCGCTGGCGGCCAGCATCCCCTTCCCGCCACGCCTGGGCAAACCCGAAGAGTTTGCCGAGCTGGCTTGCCATATCGTGACCAACGGCCACCTGAACGGCGAAGTCATTCGCCTGGATGGCGCCCTGCGCATGGCGCCCCGGTAAACGATCAGCGCCACACATCAGTAAATAACAAGAGGGCGCGAAAGCGCTCCAGCTTGACCCCCGAGATTTCCGTCAGACACACACCAGGAGACATCAGCATGACCACCACCCGCCGTCAATTCGTTCAGGCCCTTGGCGCCAGCGCCGCGCTGGGCGCCTTCCACCCCTTTGCCGCCCATGCCCAGGTGGACCAGGTGAAGGTGTACTTCGGCTTCCCCGCCGGCAGCTCGGGCGACACCGTGGCGCGCCGTGTTGCCGAGAAGTGGGCTGGCAGCGCGTTCAGCAAGAACCCTGGCGTGGTGGAAAACAAGCCCGGCGCGGGCGGCCGCATTGCGCTGGAGACGCTCAAAGCTGCGCCCGCAGACGGCTCGGTGCTGGCCGTGGCACAGGTGTCGGCCCTGGCCAACTACCCGCACATCTACAGCAAGATGAACTACACCGACAAGGACTTCGCGCCCGTGTCGATCGCAGCCATCATGCACCACGGCCTGGCTGTGGGCCCCATGGTGCCCGCCAGCGTGAAGAACGTGAAGGACTTCCTGGCCTGGGCCAAGGCCAACCCCAAGGACGCCAGCTACGGCTCGCCCGGTGCAGGCTCCACGCCCCACTTCCTGGGTGCACTGCTGGGCATCAACAGCGGTGTGGACCTGCGCCATGTGCCTTACCGTGGCTCCATCCCTGGTGTGACGGACGTGGTGGGCGGCCAGGTGGCTGCCATGGTCACGCCGCACGGCGACTTCATCGCCAACTACAAGGCCGGCAAGCTGCGCATCCTGGCCACCTCGGGCCCCAAGCGCTCCATCTACGTGCCGGATGTGCCCACGTTTGCCGAACAGGGCTTCCCTGAGCTGACCACCGAAGAATGGTTTGGCTTCTACGCCCCGGCTGCCACGCCCAAGCCGGTGATTGCTGCTGCCAACGCTGCCATCAACGCTGCGCTGAAGGAAAAGTCGGTCATCGACAGCCTGGCCATCGTGGGCCTGATGCCCCATGGCTCCACCCCTGAAGAACAGGCCCGCTGGCAAAAGGCCGAGTACGACAGCTGGGGCCCGCTGATCAAGAAGATCGGCTTCACCGCAGAGTCCTGATTTCCCCTGCGCCGCAGGTCCGGACTGGCACCCCAGTCCGGGCCGCCGCATGGCAAAAAATAGAAGAAACAGCCGCTAGCGCCCAACCATCAAGCGCAAACAGCTACTAATAAGAGAGCAATCCATGCAAGCCCGCCAAACCCTTGCCGACATCCAGCACCTGCTGACCACCGTGCTGAAGGCGCCCACGCGCTGGCAGGGCCTGGCGCCGTTTGCGGATACCGACGGCGACCTGGCGGCCCAGGTGCTCGACGAGGCGGCCAAGTTTGTGGACAGCGCCATCGCCCCGCTGCAGCGCAGCGGCGACGAAGAAGGCTGCCGCTTTGACGGTGGACGCGTGCACACACCCGCAGGTTTTCGCGATGCGTACCAGGCCTTCTGGCAGGCGGGATGGCCGTCGCTGTCTTGCGCGCCCGACGATGGCGGCCAGGGCCTGCCTGCGGTGCTGGAGTGTGTACTGTTTGAATGGCTGGCCGGTGCCAACCACGGCTGGACCATGGCGCCCGGCCTGCTGCACGGCGCGTACGAATGCATCAAGCACCACGCCAGCGATGCCCTGAAGGCGCAGTACCTGGAGAAGGTCGCCACCGGCGAATGGCTGGCCACCATGTGCCTGACCGAAGCCCATGCGGGCAGCGACCTGGGAATGGTGCGCACACGCGGCGTGCCCCAGCCCGACGGCAGCGCGCGGGTGAACGGCAGCAAGATTTTCATCTCCGGCGGCGAACACGACCTGACGGACAACATCGTGCACCTGGTGCTGGCCCGCCTGCCCGATGCGCCTGCGGGGCCCAAGGGCCTGTCGCTGTTCCTGGTGCCCAAGATTCTTCAGGATGGAAGCCACAACGCCGTGGTCTGCGAGCGCATCGAAGAAAAGATGGGCCTGCACGGCAGCCCCACCTGCGTGATGCGCTTTGACGACGCCACCGGCTGGCTGGTGGGCGAGCCGAACAAGGGCCTGAACGCCATGTTCGTGATGATGAACGCTGCCCGCCTGCATGTGGGTCTGCAGGGCATCGGCCTGCTGGAGGCCGCGTGGCAAAAGGCCAGCGCCTACGCCGCAGAGCGCCGCCAGATGCGCGCGCCCGGCGCCAAGGACACCAGCCTGATTCAAGACCACCCCGCCATACGCCGCATCCTGCACACACAGCGCGCCTGGATCGACGGCGGCCGCGTGCTGGCCTACCACACGGCCCTGCAGCTCGATGTGGCCAAACACAGCACCGACGCCGGCGAACGTGCCGCCGCGCAGCGCTGGTGCGCGCTGGTCACGCCCGTGCTCAAGGCCGCGCTCACCGACCAGGCCTTTCACGGCGCCAGCGCCTGCCTGCAGGTGTTTGGCGGCCACGGCTATGTGCGTGAATGGGGCATCGAGCAGATCGTGCGCGACGCGCGTGTGGCCATGATCTACGAGGGCACCAACGAGATCCAGGCCATCGACCTGCTGGTGCGCAAGGTGCTGGCCGATGGCGGCCAAGGCCTGGCAACGCTGCTGACCACACTGCCCGGCGCAGCCCCCAGCGCCGCCGCCAGCGCGCGCCGCCATGCCCTGGTGGAGATCACGCAGACCCTGGCGATTGCCGCCCAGTCCGACCCCGAACTGCCCTACTGGGTGGCCGACGACTACCTGCGCGCCGTGGCGCTGGTGCTGCTGGAATGGGCCTGGGCCCAGATCGGCGCCGCCCGCCCCCACCGCGCGGAACAATCCACGGCCGCCACAGACCGCTGGACCGCGCCCGCCCAGGCCTTCGCCCAGTGGGTGCTGCCCGAGTTCGATCTGCGCACCACCATCCTGCGCCAGCGCATTGCCCAGGCATTTGAATTCAGGCCCCAGGAGGCCGCAAGCGCATGATTCATATGCACTAGCAGCTCCTGATTCAGTAGCAAAACACAAGCTTCATCCATCTCCCACCCAAAGCGTGTTGAGGCCACGTTGCGGGGTTCCTTGCGCCTCAAAAAACCACTGGAGACAACACCATGCGCTTGAAGATGAGAAGAAACCGGATGCGTGCCCACCACCCCCTGGCGATCTCGGCGGCGGCTGCTGCCTTGCTCATGGGCTGTGGTGGCTCGTCCGATGCCGCCCTGCCCCAGCTCTCCGCGGCCACCCCCGCCACCCTGCAGTCGTGCGCCACGCTGGCCAGCAGCCTGGCGTTGCCCGACACGCGCATCACCTCGTCCGAGCAAGTGCCCGCAGGCCCCATCACCGTGCAGGGCGTGACCACCCAGGCGCCTGCGCACTGCCTCGTCAAAGGCAAGATGAAAGAGCGCACCGGCCCCGTGGACGGCGCCAGCTACGCCATCGGTTTTGAAATGCGCCTGCCCGTGGAGTGGAACGGCCGCTTTCTGCACCAGGCCAACGGCGGCCTGGACGGCAGCGTGGTCACCGCGCTGGGCTCGGTGAGCGGCGCCGCACCCGTGGCACCCGGCCTGGTGCAAGGCTTTGCAGTGCTCAGCTCTGACGCAGGCCACAGCGCACCCACGCCCTTCTTTGGCGTGGACCCGCAGGCGCGGCTGGACTACGGCTACCAGGCCGTGGGCACCCTCACCCCCATGGCCAAGAACCTCATCAAGAGCGCCTACGGCAAGGCGCCCGACCGCTCGTACCTGGCCGGCTGCTCCAACGGCGGCCGCCACGCCATGGTGGGCGCATCGCGCTATGCCGACCAGTACGACGGCATCCTGGCGGGCAACCCCGGCTTTCACCTGCCCAAGGCCGCCACTACCCAGCTGTGGAAGGCCCAGCAGTACGCCAAGGTGTCCACCAAAGACGCCACCACCGGCCTGCCCGACCTGACCACCGCCGTGAGCCCGGCCGAGTTCAAGCTCATCAGCAGCAAGATCGTCGCCAAGTGCGACGCACTGGACGGCGTGGCCGACGGCCAGGTCAACGACGTGGCCGCCTGCCAGGCCGCCTTCAACCTGCAGACCGACGTGCCCACCTGCACCGGCGCGCGCGACGGCAGCTGCATCACCAGCGAGCAAAAGGGCGTGCTGGCCAGCATCTTTGCAGGCCCCAAGAACAGCAAGGGCGAAGCGCTGTACACCGGCACCTGGTTCGACCCCGGCGTTGCGGGCGCCAACTTTGCATCGTGGCACTTTGGCTCGCCCGCCACGCGTGACGCCGGTGCGGTGGCCTTCATCTTCACCTCGCCCCCATCCAGCGTGGCAGCGTTCACCGCCATCCCCGGCATGCAGTACGCGCTGAACTTCAGCATGGAGACCGACTACCCCAAGATGTTCGCCACCACGGCGCAATACGCCGAGTCCCCCTGGTCGTACATGACCCCGCCCAACGAAGCCGACCTGAGCGCCCTGAAGAACCGGGGCGCCAAGATGATCGTCTTCCACGGCGTGGCCGACGGCGTGTTCTCGCCCATGGACACCGCCAACTGGATGGACCGCCTGCAGGCCAACCACAGCGGCAAGGCCGACGCCTTTGCCCGCCTGTTCCTGGTGCCCGGCATGAACCACTGCTCAGGCGGCCCCGCCACCGACCAGTTCGACATGCTGGCCCCGCTGGTGGCGTGGGTAGAACAAGGCAAGGCGCCTGACAGCGTGACGGCCAAGGTACGCGGTGCGGGGGCCAACGTGGTGAATGCCGAGCTGCCTGCGAGCTGGTCTGCCAACCGCACCCGGCCGCTGTGTGTGTACCCGAAAGTTGCGCGCTACAACGGGACGGGGGATGTGGAGAGTGCGAGCAGTTTCAGCTGCAAGTGATCTGCGCTTGAAAAGCGGGAAGCCCGGCGCAAGCCGGGCTTCCCTTTTTCTTTACCTTTTACGCCTTGGCGCGAGGCTTCATGCGAAAGCTGACGCCCATGCGGTTGATGGCATTCATGGTGGCAATCGTGAGCGTCAGGTCCACCAGGTCCTTCTCACCAAACACGGCCAGTGCGGCCGCATAGGCCTCATCAGAGGCATGGGTCTCGCTCACGCGCGTCACCTCCTCGGCCCAGGCCAGTGCGGCGCGCTCCTGCTCGGAGAACAGATACGCCGCCTCATGCCACACAGGAACTAGCACCACCTTCTCCACCGACATGCCTTCGGCCAGCAGGTCACGCGTGTGGATGTCGATGCAGTGCGCGCACCCGTTGATCTGCGACACGCGCAGAAAAACCAGGTGCGTCAGCAAGCTGGGCAGACCCGTTCCCTGGGTGACAAAGTGGTGCAGCGTCCCGATGGCCTTTGCGCCCTCGGGCGATACGTTGAACCAGACAGCGCGATTCATACAGCAGTTCCTTCACATTGAATGTTGGGCGGAGGGCGATATCGACCTCCTGCTCACCAGACGTTTGACGTGAGGGTGCTGTGACAGATGCGAGAGAAATGGGTGCGGACGTCGCCGTGAGCACCTCGATGGATTAGGGCAAGACACCCGGCGGCGCGACGACCGAAGCACACGGCATAAGCGCCAATGGCGTCAACAGCGAGCTGCCCGCCAACTGCTCGGCCAACCGCACCCGGCCGCTGGTGGCACGCTACAACGGCACGGGGATGTGGAGAGTGCGAGCAGCTTTAGCTGCAAGTGATGGGTGATGAAAGGTGGAAAGCCCGGCATGTGCCGGGCTTTTTCTTTGCTAGGACTCATTCCCGACTATGCATCCCAAAAGCTTGGTTGCACTTCAGGCCAAAGAAGTACTTCCGAGCCAATACGCTTCGTCGCCTTAACGCCACCATCAGACGAAACAATAAAAGCGATCCCATCTTCATATGTGGAGCAAAACCTAAAAGCAGATCGATGTCGCGTCCCATAGGCTTCGATCGAAACTGGCTGCTTAGTCGTCGCTTCGGGATTCATAGCTAACTGCACCTCCCGGAGAGTTGGCGATTGTGCGATCACCTCAGCACCAAAACCAAGAACTCGAAAGCGATCAGTGATAACCAGTGCCCCATCCACTGCGGAGAGTGACGCGATGAATCGGACTGCATCTTTTAAGGCTTCGTCATTGTCAATCTTCGCGGATTCAAGAATCGAAATCTGGTGATACTTCTCTGGATCGATTGGCACTTCGGAGTCCCAAAGTGGAAAGTGTAGGGCGTAGTACTTGTGATGAAGCTCAAGGTGCTGAAGCATCAACTCCCACAAGTAGTCGTAATCGCAGGGGTGCTTAATGTTTACTCGATCTGCTAAGCGAGGATCTGATGCCGACAGTTGATTCGGCACTACCAAGAGAGTGCCCCCGTGCGCAAGTTCGCGTATTCCAGACAAGATTCGAGAAAGGCACATGTCATGGAAGCGCTTTGGGTAGTCGTTGTCGTGGTTTTCCTTATCCCACTTCTTTACTTTGAGCCGCCCTATGGAGTCACGATAGAGCTTCCTCCTCGTGGGCTCAAGGTGGGTGCTGACCGGCCCAGCATTCAGCGCTGAGCCTTGCGGCAGGAATGCAGAGCCATTTCGCAGGGCAAGGAGAACGGTTCCACCCGAGGAGACAGTGATCTCACCAGGCCCTGGGCTGCCGATAGCTAAGTCCTGGGGGGGAGCGAAACCTCTGTCTGCCTCGTGTCTAGTAAATTGCCACCAGTTAACCCCTGTATCAAGCAGCCCCCAAACCCTCCATCCGGTTTCCGAATCGTAATCTGCACAGATCATCGTGCGCCTGGAATCCGCCGCTGGCGCTAGTCTTCGCAATTCGGAAACATTTAGTGATCGGTCTTCAGTAAAAACAGCTAGCCGGGAATTGCTGTGCCGGGCATGCGATATCTTCTTTGAAGAGCCGCGTGGCAAATAGATGATTCGGAATAAGAGTTTTCGACCCTCCTCTCGAAGAAGGCTTGTGTGATACACGAGCGCAAGCAGTTCTTTGAGCAGATCACTGGCAGGCAGCGGCGGCCGCTTCTCGCCTCTCAGGCGGTTGGTAGTGGCCCAGGCGGACTGCACAAGCGGCACAAGGTCCGGGGGATAGAGAGATGTCATCTAATCTGTCTAAGGTAGCCTATTTAGTTGAGCGAAATAATCTGGCCTTATATCGGCCCGCCCGCAGGTGGTTGGTAACGTGAGAGTACAGGACCATTGCGGGCCTTCTTTAGGTCGCTCGCACTGGTTGGAAACGCCTCGCCATCGATGTTGATCTGGTTGTACTCCACGATGAGTTTTTCATATTGCTCCCACAAATACTTTGGATCGAATGAAAGATCCCGATGCTTCTGCTGAAGAGCTTTACATTGCCGCGAAAGATGCGTGTATCGATTTCCGATCGCACGATGACCCTCGAATGATTTGTAGAAGTTGAAAAAAGTTTGTACGCCACTAAGGCTAGCAGCGCTAAATGCCAAAACGACAGATAACAGCGCTAGTGCATCACTCGAGAGAAACTCACGAAATGTGCCTGTAGCTGCTGAATCGTTCTTCGTGATCGGAGTACTAGCCGTTACAACCGGCACTGACGCAGCAACTGCTGGAGTCGACACCTTTGGGGCTGGGGACGAAGCCTGACCCTGCAGGTTCAACAGAACGATACCGACGAATAGATTCGCCAAGATCACTGGAATGCCGCAGAGGCGATGCCACAGCAGCTTTCGATCACTCGCAGCAAAGTGCTTACCCTTTCCGAGCTTTGCATCTACCCGGAGTTCTTCGATCAACGCGAGAGCGCCATCAGCGGATGGTTCTGCAGACATGGGTGTTCCTTGTGAGGCTTAACGTAATTCGGCACAAAAACTTGCGGCCTGTGCTCTGAACTAGCCAGGGAGATTCCGAAGAATCTTCCTCCTGAAAACAGCTAGCAGGATGGTTTCCCAGGTGCAAGGCTGCGTAAACGTACCGACAAAATTCGGAAAGGCATGTGAACTTCGAACAGGCAAACTATAGCTTGCGAGCACCCAGAGCCCCATTGTTTCAACGATGCTTTTCCGCCTGCAAGCAAGCTGATTTGCGCGTCAACGAATACTTTGAAAAGGGACGCTGCCATCGCACCAGAGACCATGGAAGCCCACACCGATGTAAACAGTGAACGACGCTAAAACTCTGTAAACAGTACCCCTAGGCGTCTCCACGGGCTCACAACAGCAACCCCAGCACCTTCTCTGATGAGAACAGATACGCCAAGTCCGTGCCCTGCATCTTCTGGTCATAGGCCAGCGAATGGGGGAAAGAGGCAGCATGGTCGTCAGCCACTACGAAAAGCGCTCGACCCTATTTCACACGCAGCCCAGGGCTGTCTCGGAGTATTTGTCTAGACCGGTCCTGTCGCCGGTTGGTCGTGGGTCACCACGGCGTGGTACACGTGGGCAGAAGCCTGATGCGCCGCCGAATATTGCAGACAGCCACCACCTAATCCGACGCGCCCGGCGTGCGTTCCGTTGGCATGGGCGACCTGCTGGCTTCTTCCTTCGCCTTCTTCCCTTGGTCGTGGTGCCACTTGATAGCGTAGAACATGCAAGTGCCGAACACGAGTACCTTGAACACAATGAAGACTATCGGGACCCAATCCATTTTTGAGATTTACCTGGCTGTTGATTGGCACTATCGGATGTGAAGTGCACTGCCTCAAAACGCTGCATCGGCAGCTTCATCGTGTTCAAGCCATCGTCGAATCTCACATCGACAGCACTGGGCAAATGATCTGAAAACTTGGTGCGATGCTATCGGGCCTGCTGTGCGGGCGTAAGCATCAGTTCTGCCTAAATTTTGCGTAGCAGATGAATATTGCCGTGCAGGGCGGCAGCATGAAAAGCGGCGTTGGAATGAGGTTCGCATGGAGCCGCAGTGCGCAGACCGTAGGGCGCGCCGCGTGAGCAGACGGAGCGCCGCTTGCACACAACGCCTACCGGGCACACACAAAATAAGAAGCCTGCATGAGGGAACCCCATGCAGGCCTTTGATTGGGTGTCAGTGCTATTGCTGGGTGACTAGAACGGCAACCCCACATAGTTCTCCGCCAGCGACCCCAGTGCCTTCTCGGACGAGAACAGGTACGCCAGGTCCGTGTCCTGCAGCTTCTGGTCGTAGGCCAGCGACTCGGGGAAGGTGTGCAGCATGGTCGTCATCCACCACGAGAAGCGCTGGGCCTTCCACACGCGGGCCAGGGCCTTCTCGGAGTATTTGTCGAGGCCGGTGCTGTCGCCATCCTTGTAGTGCGCGACCATGGCGTGGTACAGGTAATAGATGTCCGACGCCGCGCTGTTCAGGCCCCGAGCGCCGGTGGGCGGCACGATGTGGGCGGCGTCGCCGGCCAGGAACAGGTTGCCGTAGCGCATGGGCTCGGCCACAAAGGAGCGCAGGGGGGCGATGGATTTTTCGATGGAGGGGCCGGTGGTGAGCTGTGCGGCCACCTCGGCGGGCAGGCGGCGCTTCAGCTCGGCCCAGAAGGCTTCGTCAGACCAGTCTTCCACGTTGTCGGTCAGCGGCACCTGGATGTAGTAGCGGCTCAGCACCTGCGAGCGCAGCGAGCACAGCGCAAAGCCGCGTTCGTGCTTGGCGTAGATCAGCTCGGGCGAGACGGGCTTGGTGCGCGAAAGCACGCCCAGCCAGCCGAAGGGATAGACCTTTTCATATTCCTTGAGCACGTCGCGCGGGATGGACTTGCGGCTCACGCCGTGGAAGCCGTCGGCGCCGATGACGAAGTCGCAGTCGATGCGCACCACCTCGTCGCCACTGCGGTAGGTCACATACGGGTTGGCGCTTTTCAGGTCGTGCGGCTGCACGTCTTCGGCGTTGTGGATGACGACGCCCTTCATGCGGTCGCGCGCTTCGTAGAGGTCGCGCGTCAGCTCGGTCTGGCCGTAGACCACTACGGAGCTGCCGCCGCTGTACTTGTGCAAATCGACCCGGTCCATCTTGCCGTCGTGGGCAATGATGAAGCCGTCGTGGATCTCGCCTTCCTTGTCCATGCGCTCGCCGCATTGGGCCTCGCGCATGAGTGCGGCAAAGCCATGCTCCAGCACGCCGGCGCGGATGCGGCCCAGCACGTATTCACGGCTTTGGCGCTCCAGCACTATGGTGTCGATGCCCTTGAGGTGCAAGAGCTGCGAGAGCATGAGGCCCGAGGGGCCTCCGCCGATGATGCAAACCTGGGTTTTCATGGTGTCTCCTGTAGTGGTTGGTGCGTTCATGACATTGATCAAACGGACCGCCCAAAGATACGTGGCACAGTCGCCGCGTTGAATGGACGGATGGAGCCAGAACATGCACTTTTCGAACATCGGAACCATCCACTCGTACAGCCTGTTCGGCGAGTCGCAGCACCTGCCCGACGTGCTGCACTGCGAGACGATTGCAGAGCGGTCGGCGCTACACGACTGGGAGCTGGCGCCGCACCGGCACACGCGGCTGCACCAGGTGCTGCTGATCACCTCGGGTGGGGGCGTGGCGCACTTGGATGGCGAGCGGGTGCCGCTGTTTGCCGGTGCACTCATCAACGTGCCGCAGGGGCATGTGCACGCATTCCGCTTTACGCAGCACACGCAGGGCTGGGTGGCCACGCTGGCCGATGAATTGATGGACGAGATTTTTGTGCGCGTGGGCGATGTGCGGCGCGACCTGGCGCGGCCCGCCGTGGCGCCCGCGCCGCCAGAGCTGCACCAGGCCATGGCACAGGTCTGGCAGGAGTTCTCGGGCCGCGCCAAGGCGCGTGCGCTGGTGCTGCGGGGCCTGAGCGCCACGCTGCTGGGCTGGGTGGCGCGTGCGATGGAAGACCACAGCCCGGACGACACCCACGCGCCAGAGTCCAGCCTGGTGCAGCGGCTGGAGGCGCTGATCGAGGCGCATTTTCTGGAGCACTGGCAAGTGGCCGACTACGCGCGGGCGCTGGCCGTGTCGCCCACGCACCTGAGCCGCGTGGCACGTGCTACCACGGGCGTGTCGGCCCAGCGGCTGATAGAGGCGCGGCTGATGCGCGAGGCGCGGCGCAACCTGGCCTACACCCACCTGGGCGTGGCCACGATTGCCTACACGCTGGGCTATGCCGACCCGGCGTACTTCACCCGCGCCTTCACGCGCGATGCGGGGCTGTCGCCGCGTGCGTTTCGGGCGCAGGTGGCGGCGTCCGCGCCCGCTCCGGCAATGTGATGCGGGGTGACAGGCTGCTGACACTCCGCTGTCAGCAGCCCCCGCTCACCATCGGGGCTTCTTACTTACTTTCGTTCTTTCTTTCACACACAAGGAGCCCCCATGAAAAACGCCATCGCCTGGTTTGAAATCCCCACCACCCAGCTGGACCGCGCCCAGGCCTTTTACGAGGCCGTGCTGGGCCAGCCCATGCGCCGCGAGAACATGGGCCCGAGCGAAGGCGCCGTGTTTGCCTACGACCCCGAAGCCGATGGCGCAGGCGGCGCGCTGATGATGGGCCCCACGGCGCCCCAGGTGTCGGGCAGCGGCACGCTGGTGTACCTGGACGCATCGCCCTCGCTCGACGCCGCGCTGGACCGCGCGGTGGCTCAGGGCGGCCGCGTGGCCCTGCCGCGCCAGGCGCTGCCGCCGGGAATGGGCTTCTTTGCGCACATCCATGACCTGGATGGCAACCGCGTGGGTCTGCACGCGCTGGCTTGAAGCCAGAACGCACCGACGGTCTACGAAAGGAGCACAGCATGGAAGCGCAAGAAATCCACCGGGGCAGGCTGTTTGACCATGTGCAACTGGTCGTGCGCGACCTGGCGGCCAGCCAGGCCTTCTACACGGCGGTGCTGCAGGCCCTGCAGGTGCCCATGGGCGGGGCGGACGAAGGCTACTTCTGGGCCGACGAGCTGTTTGTGTCGTCGGCCGACAGCCCTGCCGCGCAGGGCCACCTGACAGGCCGCCATCACCTGGCGTTTCAGGCCCGGGACCGGGCGATGGTGGATGCGTTCTACCAAGCTGCGCTGGCCCACGGCGGCACCGACAACGGCGCGCCGGGCGAGCGCCCCTACCACCCCGGCTACTACGCCGCGTTTGTGCTGGACCCGGATGGCAACAACATCGAGGCGGTGTTCCATGGCGACGCGCAGCGCAGTGCGGCGTCGGTGAAGATCACGTTCTGAGGGGTGGGTCAGCCCGCCTCCGGGCGGGCCAGGCCGCGCAGCGGGATGGGGGTGGAGAACACAATGGACGTGCGTGTTTCACCATAGCCGTTGATGTCACCCAGAAAGCGCTCCAGATCGGGCAGGTCGCGCGCCACGACCTGCATCACATACGAGTCGTTGCCGCTGACGTGGTGGCATTCGAGCACCTGGGGCGACTGGCGCAGCTTGTCGATCAGCGCCTTCTTGCCGGGCTGCGGCACGTTGATGCCCACCACGGCGCGCACGCCGTAGCCGACCTTGGCGGGGTCGATGTCGGCATGCACGCCGCGCACCACGCCCGCCTCTTGCAGGCGGCGCAGGCGTTCCAGCGTAGCAGGCACCGACAGGCCCACGGCCTCGGCCAGTTCCTTGAGCGAGGCACGGCCATCGGCCTGCAGCGCGCTGATCAGGCGCCAGGCTTTGTCATCCACTTCCATAAAAGCCTTTATCGATTGGCACAGAAAAAACCGAAACCAATTTCTGGATTCGCCGAATTTTCTGCATTCTCCACCGCCCGCCGCCGCCCTAGCATCGGTGCATGGACTTGACCTCAATCACCGTGTTTCTGCAAGCCGCCGTCATCGGCGTGCTCATCGCGGCCCCTGTGGGCCCCATTGGCCTGCTGACGATGCAACGCACCCTGGAGCGGGGCCTGGCAGCCGGGCTGGCCACCGGCCTGGGCGCGGCTGCGGCCGATGCGGTGTATGGCGCCGTGGGTGCCTTCAGCGTGCGCTGGCTCATCGATGGGCTGACGCAGGCCAAGACGCCGCTGGCGCTGGGCGGCGGCGCACTGCTGCTGGTGCTGGCCTGGCGCACCTGGCACGCGCCGGTGGCCCACACCGCAGCCCCGGCCCGCGATGCGCGGGGGCTGCTGGGCCTGGCGGCCGGCACGTTTGCGCTGACGCTGGCCAACCCGGCCACCATCGTGTCGTTCATTGCGGTGTTTGGCTCGCTGGGGGCAGGTCGGCCCAGCCTGCCGTCGCCGCTGTGGATGGTGGCGGGCGTGCTGGTCGGCTCTGCCGCCTGGTGGCTGCTGCTGACCGGCGCGATTGCCTACCAACGGCAGCGCTTTACACCCGCCTGGCGCCAGCGCATCAACCGGGCGTCGGCCCTGCTGCTGGGCGGGTTTGCGCTGTGGCAGTGGGGGCAGCTGGTCTGATGGCTCAAGCGGCGCTGACAGGGATGCTGCAAAGGTACTGACACTGCGGTGTCAGCAGCACGCCCGCACCATCGGTGGCTTCTTTGATCAGGAGCTTTCTCATGACCGACGCCGTGCTGCAACACCCTCTTTGGCCGGATGCCGCGCCTGCGCGCAGCGACATGCCTGTTTTGGCAGCGACCTCTGCGGCCGCCACGCGCCGCAACTGGATCGCCGTGGCCTGCGCCCAGCAGGCTCGCCGGGGCTGCGCCACGCCGGGCGCGGGTTACATGCAGGTGTGCCATGGCAAGGTGGCGCCGCTGCAGCGCATACGCCCCGGCGACCGCGTGGCGTACTACGCGCCCACGGTGACCATGGGGGGCAAGGACCGGCTGCAGGCGTTTGTCTCGATTGGCATCGTGTTGCCGGGCGCGCCGTATGCGTTTGACATGGGCGGCGGGTTTGTGCCGTCGCGGCGGGACGTGGCCTATGTGCCTGCACGTGGGGCGGCGATTGCGCCGCTGCTGGACGCGCTGGAGTTTGTGGACGACCGCCAGCGCTGGGGCAGCAAGTTTCGCTTTGGGCTGTTTGCCGTCAGCGACCACGACATGCGCCTGATTGCGCAGGCGATGCAGGCCGAGCTGCAGTTACTACATTTTTGATAGCTATTCAGGCAATCAGTACTAGCGCATCCGGCCCAAAAGGCTTCAAAAGGGCTCCGAACAGCCCGCAGGCAAGCGTCAGCACACCGCCATCAGCGTGTCCACCACCCGGCGTTGGGCGGCGGTCAGGGCGGCATAGCCTTCACGCAGCAGTCGCAGCACGATCGCGTGGATTTCAATTTCGCTAGCGGGCATGGTCTTCTCCTTGAACGGCAACAGTGGGCGGCCGCCGCAGGGGCTGGCCGATGACATGGGCGCCTGCCACGACAAAAAGAGGCGGGCGCCCGGGCCTGCCCCACCATGGACCAAGCCCCGATGCCACTGTGCCGAGGAGGCGGCGCAGGCGGTGGCGCGATAAACGGGGAAGTTCGCGGGCTTTTTGGCGCGCCGCTCTGCAGCCAAAAAGCCTAGGGCGCCGTGGCCCCGGGCACGTAGGCGTCGATGACCGGCGGCTCGCTGTCCCCCGCAGCGGTGCGGGCCAGCTTGAGCCAGGTCCAGGTCTCCACATCGGGCGCGTCGTAGCTGCCGTAGGACTGCCCGCCCCACGAGAAGTACGAGCCCTTGTTGCCCGTGCTGAGGGTGCGCTTGCCCACGGCCAACCCGCCATCCTTGAGCAGCGCCAGCCTGAACCCTTGCAGCACGCCCGAGGCCCCAGGCTCCTTGTCCGGCGACACGGTCTGCGGGACCAGGTCGAGCATGCCGGAGCTGCAGCGGGCCTGCGCGCCGCTGTAGGTGACGAGGCTCCACTGCCGGGTGAGCGAGGTGCGCACGTTGCGCGCGCGGTTGACGGTGCGCGTGCGTAGCGTGGTTTCGCCGCGCTGCTGCTGCACCCAGACCTGCATCTCGGCCGAGCCGGTGAAAAACGGCAGGCTGCCCCGCACGCCAGCGGGCTCCACCGGCGGCCAGGCGTACACGCCTTGCAAGGACGGGCAGCCGAACCAGCTGCTCTGCACCGGGCCAAACGCCGGAGGCGGCTTGGGCGACCCCTGCACATCCGGCCCGCAGGCCGTGAGGGCCAGGCAACACAGGGCCAGCGTTGCGGCCCCGCCGATGCGCCGCACGCGCCGGTGCGGGGTGCGCAAGGCGCTGTGCGATGGCAAAGACATGGCAGGTGTCATGGTGTCTGGACGGTGGTGCAGCCCGATTGTCGGGCCGAACACTGCACCTGCGGTCGCTCTATTTTTGATAGCAGTTTGCGCTTATTCCACTAGCGCCTCAGCACCAAAAGGCTCCAAAACCGTGTTGACGATCACCCAAAGGGGGTCTGCAGGATCGCCAGGCTACGGATGTGCAGGCCCCGCCCGCACACGGGCCAGCGCCTCGGGCACATCGCGCCACGCCGGGCGGCCGGGGGCGTAGCGCTGGCGCATGTAGCCCGCCAGCTCGGTGATCTGCGCGTCGCTGAGCGCGTGGCCAAAGCCGGGCATGAAGCCGATGTCCCGCGCAGCGGGCTCGCGGATGCCGTTCACGATGACCTGCAGCAGGTTGTCGGGCCGGTCGCTGTGCAAGTTGCTGTTGAGGGCCAGGGGCACGTTCACGCCCAGCAGGCGCGGGCCGTCGCCGTCGTGGTGGCAGGCGGCGCAGGCGCCGTCGAACAAACGCTGGGCCTGGCCGGGCTGCGGGGCCAGCGCAGCGGCCTGGGCCACAGCGGTTTGGGCGCGCTGCTGCGGGTCAGACACTGGCAGGGTGGCTGGCTGGGTAGCCGCGTCCGTCGCGGTGAACGAGGCCAGGTAGCCCGCCATGGCGCGGATGTCGTCGTCGGGCAGGTGCGCCAGCTCGCGTACCACGGGTGCCATGGGGCCGGAGGCGCTGCCGTGCTGCGGGCTGTGGCCGTGGCGCAGGTAGCCGTACAGCGCATCGGCCGTCCAGGGCACGGGCGCCTTCGACAGGCCGGTGAGCGCAGGCGCCTCCCAGCCATCCACCATGGTGCCCGAGAGGAACGCAGCCCCGCCCAGCTCGGCCCCCAGCGCATTGCGCGGCGTGTGGCAGGCGCCGCAGTGGCCCACGCCCTGCACCAGGTAGGCGCCGCGGTTCCATTCGGGCGGGCGGGTCGGGTCGGGCTTGAACGGGGTCGCGTCGTGGAACAGCGCGTTCCAGCCCGCCATGAGGGGGCGCACGCTGAACGGGAAGGCCAGCTCGGTCTTCGGCACCTCGGCCCGCACGGCAGGCTGCGCCATCAGGTAGGCGTACAGCGCGGTCAGGTCGTCGTCGCTCATCTTGGCGAACGAGGTGTAAGGGAACGCAGGGTACAGGTGTTTGCCATCGCGCGAGATGCCTTCGCGCATGGCGCGCTGGAAGGCGCTGAAGGACCACTGGCCGATGCCGGTCTCGGCGTCGGGCGTGAGGTTGGTGGTGTAGACCTTGCCGAATGGCGTTTCCATGGCGCGGCCACCCGTGTTGGGCGTGCCGCCGGGGGCGGTGTGGCACACCGCGCAGTCGCCCGCAGCGGCCAGCAGGCGGCCCCGCTCGATGGTGCCGGCGTTGTAGACCGAGGCACCCGCCGTCTGCACCACGGGCGCGATGGAGGGGCGCCAGCCCAGCAGCGCTGCACCCATGGCGATGCCACCAGCGGCCAGGGCCAAGGCACGTGCCCAGGGGCTGCGTTTTGCGGGCCATGTGGCGCTGGCGGGCACGGTGGGTGCGGGCAGCTCCAGCGTGGGCAGTACCTCGGCCTGCTCGGTGGGTGCGGTGCTGCCTGCAGCCGCCTCGCCTGCGCCGCCGGGCAAGGGGTTGAGCCCGGCGCGCACCACCTCGGGCGTGAACGGCGGCGCACGGAAGCGCACGCCGGTCGCATCAAAAATCGCGTTGGCGATGGCCGCCGTGCCCGGCACTGACGACGACTCGCCGGAGCCCAGCGGTGCCTCGTCTTGCCGGGGCATGTGCATGACCTCGATGACGGGCACCTCGCGAAAGCTCAGGATGGGGTAGCTGCCCCACTCGCGGTTGTCCACGGCCTGCTTGACGGGCTCGAACGTCACCTGCTCCTTGAGCGCGCGGCTGGTGGTCTGCAGCACGTTGCCGTGCACCTGCTGCTCCACACCGGCGGGGTTCACCATCAGGCCCGCGTCGTGCCCCACCACCACGCGGCGCACATGCACCTCGCCGGTCTTTTTGTTGACCTCCACATCGGCCACCCAGGCCGCCCAGGCGGCGCCAAAGCCGGGCCACTTGCTGTGGATGTAGCGGGCATAGGCAAAGCCCTGGCCTTGGACCCACTCACCTTTGTTGTCACCCTCCAAGGGGCGCTGCTGCGGGCCGGTGCGGCGAATCCAGCCCGCCTTTTCGGCCGTGGCCTGCACCAGTTCGGCGGCGCGCGGGTCGTTCAGCAGCTGCAGGCGAAACTGCACCGGGTCCACACCCGCAGCAGTAGCCAGTTCGTCCACATACGACTCGTGCGCAAACGAGTTGGGCAGGGCCGACACGCCGCGCAGCCACGACGCGCGCACGATGGGCGGCATGTCGTTGACGGCCACGCGCAGGTTGTCGTACTGGTAGGGCGGGCGCGCGGTGCGGTCGCCCATCTCATAGGCCTGGGCCACGGGCTCGATGGTGCGGGTGAGCAGCAGGGCCAGCGTGGGCGCGCCGTTGGAGGGGTAGGACGTTTCGAAGTCGTACGCCGCCACGGTGCCATCGGCCTTGAGGCCGCCGCGCACCTGCATGAGCTGGGCTGTGCCCTTGGGCTCCCACAAATGCTCTTGCTCGCGCGTGAGCTGCACGCGCACCGGGGCGCCCAAGGCGCGCGAGAGCAGTGCCGCATCGGCCGCTACATCGTCGGCACCGTTGCGGCCATAGCAGCCTGCGGCCTCCATGCGGATGAGGTCGATGTCCACATCGGCCAGGCCCATCAGGCGGGCCAGGTCGGCGCGCAGCACATGGGGGTTTTGGGTGCCCGCCCACACCGTCATGCGCGGGCGGCCTGTGCTGTCATCACTGCGCCATTCGGCCACCGCGCACGATGGGCCGATGGAGCCATGCATCTGGTAGGGCCACACATAGGTGCGTGGCATGGGCTGGCCGTCGGTAGACAGCGCGGCCAGGGCGCCCTCCACATCGCCCTCGTCCACCAGGCGGCGCTGCGTGGCGGGGTTGGCGCGAATGGCCTGTTCCAGCGCCTCGGCGCTGTCCTGGCGCGGGAAGCCAGGCCAGTCCTTCCAGCGCACTTTCAGCTCGCGCAGCGCCTGCTCAGCCTGTTCCTCGCGCTCGGCCACGATGCCCACAAAGTCGCGGATCACCACCACGGCGCGGATGCCGGGGATGTGGGCGATGGACTGCTGGTCCACCGATTCGAGCGTGTTGCCGATGAAGTCGCCATGGTCGGCCCCCGCATACGGCGGGCGCACCACGCGGCCGTGCAGCATGCCGGGCACGCGCATGTCGTGCACAAACACCAGCTCGCCACTGACCTTGGCGGGGATGTCCACGCGTGGCACGGACTGGCCGACCACGGTGTAATCGGCGGCGGCCTTGGTGGGCGTGGTGTCGGCCAGCTCCAGCGTGGTGTGTGCGCCCGCCAGCAGCGCGCTGTAGGCCACGTGGCGCGACGGGTCTGCAGTGATCTGCACCACCCCGGCGCGCACCTGCAATGCCTCCACCGGCACGCCCAGCCGCTCTGCGGCCTGCGCTACCAGCCAGTGGCGCGCCTGCGCGGCAGCGGTGCGCAGGGGCTTGGCGTGGATCTGGATGGATGCACTCGCGATGGTGGCGCCCTGGTTGGGCGCGCGTGTGGTGTCGCCCAGCACCATGTTCACCTGGGTCAAGGGCACGTCCAGCTCTTCGGCCACGATCTGCGCGAGTGCGGTGCGGATGCCGGTGCCCAGGTCCACATGGCCGTTGAGTGCGGTCACGCTGCCGTCGTCCCACACGGCGACCAGTATCTCCACGCCCTCGGCCGGGTTGCCCGCCACCAGGGCGGGCTGGCCCTTGACGGGCGGTGGTGCGGGCGGCGGGTTGCGCACCACCAGCAGCACGCCCTGGGCGGCATGGAAGTCGGCGCGGGTGAGCGGGCTGTGGGCGCGCAGGGATGGAGGCGTGTTCATGCCTGGGCCTCGCGCATCAGCTGGGCCGCGCGCAGCACGGCGCGGATGATTTCGACATGCGTGCCGCAGCGGCACAGGTTGCCCGACAGCTCGCGGCGTACGGCTGCTTCGTCGGGGTCTGGATTGCGCTCCAGCAGGGCCACGGCCATCATCACCATGCCATTGAGGCAATAGCCGCATTGCGCGGCCTGTTCATCCACAAAGGCTTGCTGCACCGGGTGAAGTCCCTCGGTAACGCTGCAACGCCGGGGCAACCCCTCCAGCGTGGTCACCTCGCGGCCTGCCACGCCCTGCGCCGGGATCACGCAGGACCGCGCGGCAATACCATCCACCAGCACCGTGCAGGCACCACACTGCCCCAGGCCACAGCCGTATTTGGGGCCGTTGAGCGACAGGTCGTTGCGCAGCACGTGCAGCAACGTGGCGCTGGCCAAAGTGCTTTGCGGCAGGGCAAACGGCTGGCCATTAACGACGACCGGGGAGAGTGAAGCGGGCGCGTGCATGTCTCGGTGGTTTTTTCTCAGCGTCGCAGCGACCCGCTGCGCGTGTACATCTCCAGGTCCACAAAGTTGGAGCCATTGTGGTTGCCCGGGCCGTACACCAGCGGAAAGTCGCCGATCTTGGTGGTGCCCATGTCTTCCATGGCCTTGATGAAGCCTTCACGCGTGAGCGCTTTGCCTGCGCGCTTGAGGCCCTCCACAAACACACGCGCGGCGATATAGCCCTCCAGCATGGTGTAGCTGTCGATCTTTTCGCCCGCGTCCGCGCGGTCCTTGCGGTAGTCGGCCACGATGGCCAGGCGGCTGGCCTGCGGCGACGGCACGATGCTGGCCGTGACCAGCCCTTCGATGCCGCCGTTCAGGCGCTGGGCCGACCCCGGTGCGTCGGTGATGCCCACCGAGATGGTGTACAGCGGCGACGCCGCGCCCGCCGCCCGGTAGTCGCGCAGGAACACCTCCACCATCTTGCCCGCCATGATCATCACCACCGCGCCCGGCTGGGCCTTGGTGAGCTGCGCCACCTGGGGCTTGGCGTCGGTGGCGGCGATCTCCATGGGCACGGAATCGACCACCTTGACCTTCAGGCCCTGAGCGATCTGCAGGCAGGTGTCGAGGTTGGATTTGCCAAACGCGCTGTTCTGGTAAATGACGGCAATGTTGTTGATGCCCAGCGTGGCGAGGTGGCCCACGATCTTGCGCAGCTCGGTCTCGTAGCTGGCGCGCACGTGGAACAGGTAGCGGTTGTGCGTGGTGCGAAACGAGGTGGTGCCCACCAGCGGCGCGAACATGGGCACGCCCGCCTTCTCTGCCAGGGGCATGGCGGCGATAAGGTTGCCGGTGGCCACGTAGCCGATCAGGGCGAAGACCTTGTCTTCGTCAATGAGCTTGGCCGTGTTCTCGGCGGTCTTCTTGGGCTCGTACGCGTCATCGTGCGACACCAGCTCCAGCGTGCGCCCCTGCACGCCGCCGGTCTTGTTCACCTTGTCGAACGCCAGCGCAATGCCCGCCTTGTAGTCCACCCCGAAATCCTTGGCCGGGCCGGTGAACACGGCCGATTGCCCCACCTTGATGCGGGTGTCCGTCACCCCGGTCTCGGCAGCAGCCGGGCCCGCGGCCCCCAGAGCAGCGGCGGCCAGGGCCGTCAGCACCACACGGCGGTCGATGCTGCCCTCCTCCATCCCACGACATTTCATGAAACGCTCCTTACATCAAAGGCGCAAGTTTCCCTGCAAGCGGAGCGGCTGCGCAACCATTTCTGCGGGGTGTTGTGAATCCGTCAAACCCCGGCGCCGAAGCACCGGGGCGGTGCGCCGTCAGGCGACATCGATGTCGCTGGACTGGATGCGTTTGACACCCTTGGCCTTCATGTTTTTCCAGGCTGCGTCGAGCGATCCGTTGAGGTCGATGGCGCGGGTCGCATCTTCGACCACATAGGTTTCGAAGCCCAGGCGTTTGGCGTCCAGCGCCGTCCACGCCACGCAGAAGTCGGTGGCCAGGCCGGTGACAAATACGGTCTTGATGCCACGCTGCTTGAGGTAGCCCGCCAGGCCGGTGGAGGTCTTGCGGTCGGCCTCTTCAAAGGCCGAGTAGCTGTCCACATGCTGGTGAAAGCCCTTGCGCAGGATCACCTGGGCCTTGGGCACCTGGAGGTCCTTGTGCAGGGCGGCATCGTCGGTGCCCTGCACGCAATGGTCGGGCCACAGCACCTGCTGGCCGTAACTCAGCTTGGTGGTTTCAAACGGCTTCTTGCCCGCGTGAGCACTGGCAAAAGAGGCGTGGCCCTGGGTGTGCCAGTCCTGCGTGACCACCACGTTTTCAAACGCTGTGGCAATGCGGTTGATGACGGGCACCACCTCATCCCCCTTGGCCACGGGCAGCGTGCCGCCGGGGACAAAACAGTTCTGCACATCGACCACGATGAGCGCCGCTCGCTCACCGGGTTTGATCTTGCCTGCCGCCCAGCTGGCGGGGAAGCTGGCCCCGGCCACGGTAAGCGCGGCCGATTGAAGAAGAAAGCGACGACGTTGCGCAGTTTGCATGGTGAACACTCCGGTTGGGAACGCACTGACACATCGGCCATGGCCCGGTAGGGCCAGGGCCGGGGAACTTCTGCTTCACACGCTGAGGTAGGCGCGCCGCACCTCTTCGTTGGCGGCCAGCTCTTCCATGCTGGCCTGGTAACGGATCTGGCCCTTTTCGAGCACATAGGCGCGGTCGGAGACCAGCTCGGCAAAGTGCATGTTCTGCTCGGACAACAGGATGCTCACGCCCTGCTCTTTCAGCTCCAGGATCATGTGCGCCATCTGCTCCACGATGACGGGCGCCACACCTTCAGAGGGCTCGTCCAGCAGCACCAGGTAGGGGTTGCCCATGAGCGTGCGGGCCACGGTGAGCATTTGCTGTTCGCCGCCGCTCATGCGCCCACCGGGGCGCTGGGGCATCTCGCCCAGGTTGGGGAAGAGCTTGAACAGGCGCTCGGGCGTCCACACCGGGGCGGCTGTGCCGTCGGGCCAGGTGCGGGAGGGTTGGCGGCCCACTTCCAGGTTCTCCATCACCGTGAGGTCGGTGAACACGCGGCGGTCTTCGGGCACAAAGCCCAGGCCCAGGCGGGCAGCGTCGTGCGGGTCGGTTCTGGACAGGTCCTTGCCCATGAACTGGATACTGCCCTTGCGCTTGGCCAGCATGCCCATCAGCGTCTTGAGCGTGGTGGATTTGCCTGCGCCGTTGCGGCCCATCAGCGCAACCACTTCGCCCCGGCGCACGTCCAGGTCCACGTCGTACAGGATTTGCGCGGCACCGTACCAGGCCTGCAGGCCCTTGGCCTGGAGCAGCAGTTCTTTGGGGTTGTGGGTCGTCATGGTCATGCCGCCTCCGCATTGGCTGCGGCTTTCTTCTCAAACGTCTTGCCGGTGCCGAAGTAGACCTCCTGCACCTTGGGGTGGTCGCGCAACTCCAGCGGCTTGCCCTCGGCAATCAGCCGCCCGCGCGCCAGCACGATCATGCGGTCCGCATAGGCAAACACCACGTCCATGCTGTGCTCGGTGAAGAGCACGGCCATGTTGCGGTCGATCACCAGCTGCTTGGTCAGCGCCATGAGTTCGTTGCGCTCCTTGGGCGCCATGCCGGCGGTGGGTTCGTCCATGAGCAGCAGCTTGGGAGCGTTGGCCATGGCAATCGCCAGCTCTACGCGCTTCACATCGCCATAGGCCAGCACGCTGCAGGGCCGGTCGGCCTGCGACTTCATGCCCACCTGGTCGAGCAACGCCAGGGCTTCTTCGCGCTTGTGGTCGGCAGCCCTGCGCCACATGGAGAACAGCAGGCCGTCGTTGGAGATCAGTGCCATCTGCACGTTCTCCACCACCGTCAGCGATGCAAAGGTTTCGGCGATCTGAAAGGTGCGGCCCACCCCCATGCGCCAGATGTCGCGGGGCTTGCGGCCCACCAGCTCCTGGCCGTTGAGTTGGATGGAGCCTGCATCGGCAGGCAGCTGGCCGTTGACCATGTTGAAGGTGGTGGACTTGCCCGCGCCGTTGGGGCCAATCAGCGCCAGCAGCTCGCCAGCCGCCAGTTCGAAGTGGATGCCATCCACCGCCTTGACGCCGCCAAACGATTTGCCCAGACCGGTGACTTTGAGGAGGCTCATGCTGCGCCCTCCTTGGTGTTCTTGGCGTCGCGCATGTTGTCAAAAATCTGTTTGATGGTGCCAGCGATGCCCTGCGGAAACAGCAGCACCAGGATGAGGATGATGGCGCCCAGCATGGCGCGCCAGTAGTCGGTGTTGCGCGCCACGGTGTCGTGCAGCCAGGTGAAGGTGACCGCGCCCACCACGGGGCCCGCCAGCGTCTGGATGCCACCGAGCAGCACCATCACCAACCCGTCCACCGATTTGCCCACGGCCAGCGACTCCGGCGAAATGCTGCCCTTGGAGAACGCATACAGCGCCCCTGCCAGCCCTGCAGCCGTGCCCGCCACCACAAACGCCGCCCACTGCATGCGCTTGACGTCGATGCCGATGGCGTCGGCGCGCAGCACAGAGTCGCGCCCCGCGCGCAGCGCATAGCCAAACGGCGAGAACAGCACGCGGCGCAGCCACCACACCCCTGCCCCCACCAACGCCAGCGTGAGCCAGTAATACATGCGCTTGTCTGCCAGCCAGGCCGCAGGCCACACGCCTGTGAGGCCGTTGCTGCCCCCCGTGAAACTGTCCCACTGGTAGGTGATGGCCCAGGTGATCTGGGCAAAGGCCAGCGTCAGCATGGCCAGGTACACACCCGACAGCCGCACCGCAAACCACCCGTAGACAAACGCCCCGGCCGCCGCCACCAGCGGCGCCACCACCAGTGCGATCTCCATCGGTAGCCCGAGCGAGCGCACCAGCAGGGCCGCGCCATAGGCGCCCAGCCCGAAGTAGGCGGCATGGCCGAAGGAGTGCATGCCCGCAGGCCCCATGATGAAGTGAAGGCTGGCCGCAAACAGCGCTGCGATCAGCAGGTCAATCAGCAACACCGTGGTGTACGGCGACTGCGCGGTCAGCAGCGGGGCTGCCGCCAGCAGCAGGCCCAGCACGGCGGCCGCCACCAGGTAGGCCCTGCCAGGCCGACGCAGCGGCTCCTCCTGCATGCCCACGTAGCGGCTGGGCGCCTGCGGCCTGCCGAACAGGCCCCACGGGCGCCAGACCAGCACCACCGCCATCACCAGAAAATCCACCACCAGGGTCAGCTTGGAAAACGACACACTCAGGCCAAACACATCGACCACACCCAGCCAGATGCAGATGGCCTTGATCTCGGAGATCAGCAGGGCGGCGGCGTACGCGCCCGGAATGGAGCCCATGCCACCCACCACCACCACCACGAAGGCAGCACCGATGGTGTGCAGGTCCATCTCCAGCGTCGCGGGCTCACGCGGCAGTTGCAGTGCGCCACCCAGCCCGGCCAGCATCGCGCCCAGCGCAAACACGGCCGTGAACAACCAGGCCTGGTTGACGCCCAGGGCGCTCACCATCTCGCGGTCTTGTGTAGCGGCACGCACCAGCGTGCCAAACCGGGTGCGCGTGAGGAGCAGCCAGACCGCACCCAGCACCAGCGGACCGACCACGATGAGGAACAGGTCGTAGCTGGGAAACTGCCGCCCGAGCAGGCTCACGGAGCCTGAAAGGCCCGGCGCGCGCGGGCCCAGCAGTTCGTCAGGGCCCCAGAGCCACAGCACGGCGTCCTTGATGACCAGCACCAGTGCAAACGTGGCCAGCAGCTGGAACAGCTCGGGCGCCTTGTAGATGCGGCGCAGCAGCACCACCTCGATCAGCGCCCCCAGCACGCCGACGATCAGCGCGGCCAGCGGCAAGGCCACCCAGAAGCCCAGGGCACCGCTCAGGCGCTCGACCAGCGAGTACGCGACGTAGATGCCCACCATGAAGAACGAGCCATGGGCAAAGTTCACGATGCGGGTGACGCCAAAGATCAGCGACAGACCCGCCGCCACGAGGAACAGCGACGACGCGCTCGCCAGCCCGTTGATGAGCTGGACGATGAAACCCGAAAAACTCATGTTCGAAAAACCCTCAAGTCATCACCACCCGTGTTGCGCATCGCTCGCAGCACATGAAAGAAGCCAGGCGCGCCCCCGCCAGCGCCACCAGAAATCCGGCTGCGCCGGACTGCCGGTAGCGTCTGCTGGGACCGAGGCGCAGCAGGCGCCTCAGACTCCTAGGGGAATCAATCAGCGCTTCGTGACTTCTTCACGTCGGCAGCGGACGGCTGGTACTTGGCATCGGCGCCATCCAGGTAGACGTAGTCCACCATCACGCCCTTGCCGCCTTCGTTCTTGGTGCGGCCAACAAACGCGCCCATGGTGGCCTGGTGGTCTTCAGGACGGTAGGTGATCTTGCCGAACGGGGTGTCTACCTGCAGACCCTTGAAGGCTGCGACCAGCTTGTCGGTGTCAGTGCTCTTGGCTTTGGCAATACCGGCTGCAGCCGACTTGATCATGCTGTAGCCCACCACCGAGCCCAGGCGCGGGTAGTCCTTGAACTTGGCCTGGTATGCCTGCTCGAACGCCTTGTGTGCGGGGGTGTTGATGCCGTACCAGGGATAGCCGGTCACCAGCCAGCCGTTGGGGGCCTCGTCTTTCAGGGGGTCCATGTATTCGGGCTCGCCCGTCAACACGCTGACCACCTCGATGCCCTTGAAGAGGCCGCGCGTGTTGCCTTCGCGCACGAACTTCGACAGGTCCGCGCCAAACAGCACGTTGAAGACGGCGTCGGGCTTGGCATCGGACAGCGCTTGCACGACGCTGCCGGCATCCACGCGGCCCAGCGGTGTGGCTTGCTCAGCCACAAACTCCACGTCGGGCTGGGCGGCCTTGAGCAGTTGCTTGAACGCCGCCACGGCAGACTGCCCGTACTCGTAGTTGGGGTAGACCACGGCCCAGCGCTTTTTCTTCATCTTGGCGGCCTCGGGTACCAGCATGGCGGCCTGCATGTAGGTGCCGGGACGCAGGCGGAAGGTGTACTGGTTGCCACCCTGCCAGGTCATCTTGTCGGTCAGCGGCTCGCCCGCGAGAAAGAAGAACTTCTTCTGCTTTGCAAAGTCGGCCACTGCGAGGCCGGTGTTCGACAGGAAGGTGCCAGCCAGCACATCGACCTTCTCGCGCGACACCAGCTCTTCGGCCACGCGAACAGCGTCGCCGGGGTTGGCGTTGTCGTCGCGCGTGATCAGTTCGATCTTCTTGCCATTGACGCCGCCCGCAGCGTTGATCTCATCGACCGCCAGCTCCATGCCTTTCTTGTAGGGCTCCAGGAAAGCGGGCTGCGCCTTGTAGCTGTTGACCTCGCCAATCTTGATCACGCCCTGGGCAAAAACAGGGGCCAGGGTAAGGGCCAATGCAGCCGCAGCCGTGGCACGCATGAGGTTTCGTCGCATCGTCATGGGGAGACTCCTGAAGGATGGTTGGAGAGAGATCGAACGGGGGTGAGACAGGACAGGTGTGTGTTGTACGCGCGCCGGGCTCAGCGCAGGCCGTCAACGCCTTTTATTTCAGAGGCCGTGAGGCCGCCGACACGTGGCAACGGCCGCCCGCTGTCGGTCACGACAACGGCCACCACGATTTCATTGGCTCGCGGGGCATCGGCTACACGGGCTTCCATGGCGTCGAAATGGCTGCGCACGTAAGCTGCATCCTTGTGGCCCAGGGGCACGTCAATGGCCGTGCCGAGGCCGCCCATCTTCTTGCTGGATGGGACCAACGCGGCACCCTTCTCGACAGCCACACGCAGTGGTGCGCCCAGCTTGGGGTGGAGGATGGCGGCGGCGTGCTCCAGCTCGCCCGCCTCGCCCACGATGGCGGCCTTGCCGTAGCTGTGCGCATCGCCCGGGGCAATGCCCAGGGCCTGCACGCAGCGGGCGCCCAGAAGGCCTCCCAGCTCCTCACCGATGGCGATGAGTTCGTCCAGGTTTTCCACATAACGTCCGGCAAAGGGGTTCTCGATCACGGCCATGGCCAGCGCCTTGCGCACCGGGGGCTGAACGTCACGCCCCATTTCCACGCGGACCTCGTCGGTCTGGACGATGATCTTTCGAATCTTGGCTGGCATTTTTTGGCTCCTTGGGATCTTGTCTTGTTCGATGGTGTGCGGGTCGGCGGGCGGATCAGCGCAGGCCGTTCCACTGGCTGATGTCTGCCGCCTTGAGCCCTCCGACGCGGGCGTGGATGCGCGGGCCTGTGGTCATGGCAAGTATGAACACGATCTCATCAGCGGATGGCGCGCCCGGAACACGCACTTCGATCGCGTCGAAATGGCTGCGTACGTAGCTGGCGTTGATATGGGTCAGCGGCACATCCAGCGCTGCACCGGGGCCGCCCACTTTTTTGGTGGAGGGCACGATGGACAGCGCATTCGCGGGCTGCCCCGTCTTCTCTTCGGCCTGGCCCTTGGCGTAGGCGTTGCGGTCGCCCTTCCAGCCCAGCAGTTCGCGCATGGCGTAGCCGCCGGGCACATGCCACAGCGCACCGTGTTCCAGCTCACCCGCCGCGCCCACGATGGCGCCTTTGCCGTAGGTCTCGATGCGCTCGGCGGGCACGCCCATGGCCTTCAGGAGGCGCTGGGCCATGTCCAGCCCCACGTCCTGCAGCGCGTCCATCATGGGGAGGATGTCGGGCTCGTACCGTCCCGCAAAGGGGTTGGTCAGCACCGCGCCGATGGCACCACGCAGCAGCGGCACGTCGGCCACTGGCCCGAATTCGTGCCGGATTTCCTCAAGATGGGTGAAAACGCGTCGTATCTGGATCATTCTGGAGACCTGTGCATTTCGTTAAGCAAATACTGAACCAACTTCCGATTCCACCGCCGGATCCCGGGGCCATACCGCATCCGCCAGCGCCTGGGGCGCCGAGGTCGCCACCAACTGCCCCTGGCACGCCAGCAGCGCAAACCACAGCAGGCCGCTGGACTGCAATTCTTGCGCTTTTTGCAGCCCCCGGTGCAATGCCCGGGCCACCAGCTCCCTGGGCAAGGCAGGGACATCCACGGTGACTGGAATGGCCCCCAGGTCACTGTCGTCCCGCACCTGCCACGCGGGCCTGCGCACAATCCGCGCATCGGCCACATCCACCGCGTTGGCCACGATGGTGGCCGCCGCATCGGCCTGCGCCGCCGAACGCGCCAGCACCGTCACGCTGTCCGCAATGCCCAGCGACTGGCTGCGCCCCCTCCAGCCGCTGGTGGCCACACCGCGCACTGGCATGGCGCTGTCGATGCGGATCTGCCCATCCAGCACCAAACCGTTGCGCAACTGTGCCGCATTCAGTGCGGCGATGTCAGCGTACACCCCCACCGTGACCGACTGGCCGGGCGCTAGGTGCAGCGCAATGTCGCCGCCGTTGTTGACCCAGGCGCGGTCTATGCCCTGCTGGTCGTAGCAGGCCAGAATCTCCTGCGCCACTGCACCCGCCACCGCCGCCATCGATGTGATGAAGCCTGCGCGGTAGGGACTGCAGGCGGCCCACATGCGGCGCGCCACCACGCCCTGCAACGTGCAGTGCGCACCCACCGGCGCGCGCAGGCCGGGAAGTTCATTCACCAGCTCCTGCAGCAGCCCTTCAAAACGTTGCCACGCGCGTTCGTGCGCCTGGGCCACGGCGTCGCGCACCCCTTCGGCCTGGAGGATGAGGTCCATCGGACCATGCTGGAAATGCCAGCGGCCATCGGACAGGAGCTTGCGAGCGGCTTGCATGTGCGTTTCAGTACTCACCGCAGGGCGCACCGCCGGCAGCCGTAAACACCGGCGCGGCCCCCGCCAGAGACGCCGAGCAAGGGCCGCCCCGCAGCGAGGGTGTCGTCCCCCTGGAGGGGGAAGGCGCGAAGCGACTCAGGGGGTGTTTCATATCAGCCCAGCAGAGGCGGTCGGCCCAGCGGCCACGGGTTGGCGGCAGGCAAGGTCTGCCACACGCGCGCCTGCGGTGCACCATCGTTGTGCCACGCACCGCGCTCCAGCACTTCGCGCAGGCTGCGAATCTGTTCGGTGTGCCCACCCAGCGCTTCATAGTCCGCACGGCGCATGCTGAACTCGATGGGCGCCACGATGGCGGGGGTGGGCACGGTGCCAAAGCTGTTGTCCGGCATGCGCAGCACGTCGGCCATCACGGTGATACCGCCGCCCGGCCATACATAAGCAGGGGCACCGCCACAGGTCACGTTGACCAGCGCGTTCTTGATGGAGCGGGTGAGCAGCACCGGGTTCTCGGTAACCCCTGCGCGCAGACTACCGCCGGCTCCGCCAAGGAACAGCACAGACGCCAGCGAGGGCTCGCAGTTTTCGCCGATACGGTCCACGATGCGGCGCACCTCGGCCGGCATTTCGGCCTCGACCGGATGGAGTTGCTCGTCCAGCACGTACCAGGAGGCATGCTCCCCGGTGGTGGAGGTCATCAACAAGCGCAGCCCCGGCCAGGCCACCGATTCGTCCCAGCTCTCGATGATGGACAGCGGCTCGGCAATGTCGGTGCCGCCCCAGCCGATGCCCGGGTTGGCCACCTGAAAGTAACGGCCCGGTGTGGACTTGCGCCCGCGCATCTGGATGCCCGAAGGCTTCATGTCGAGGCAACGGCCCGCCTGGTGCTCGGTGAGCACGCCGGTGATGTGGTCGTCCACCACCACCACCTCGTCGGCATGGCCGAAGAACTGGCGCGCAAAGATGCCAATGGCCGCAGAGCCGCAGCCCACGCGCATGCGCTGCTCGGCCACACCGTTGACGATGGGCGCGCGGCCGGCCTGGATGATGAGCTGAGAGCCTCCGTCGATGGTGAACTCCACCGCCTGCTTGTTGCCCAGGGCCTGCATCATCTCGGCGGTGATGCGGCCTTCCTTCTTGGTGCCACCCGTGAGATGGTGCACGCCACCCAGCGACAGCATCTGCGAGCCGTATTCGGCCGTGGTCACATGGCCCACCACCTCGCCCTTGCAGCGCACGTTGGCCTGCTCCGAGCCGAGGAAGCGGTCGGTGTCGATCTTCACCTTGAAGCTGCAGTAGCTGAAGATGCCCTCGGTGACCACGGTGACCATGTCCACGCCATCGGTCTGGGAACCCACGATGAAGGGCGCCGGCTTGTAGTCGGGGTAGGTGGTGGACGAGCCCACGCCCGTCACGAACACCTCTTCAGACAGCAGCAGGTTGCCGTTCCATGCGGGTTCTGAAGCCACTGCGGTCTCAGCGTCTTGTGCAGCCGGGGCGCGGCCCGCAAACGGCACCAGCGTGGCCTCGCCCGCCTCCAGGGTCTTGCGCAGCAGCACCACCGGGTCCAGCCGCACGAGCACGCCCGCGTGGTTGGCATAACGGTCGCAGGCCCCTGCGCGGCCTTCGGAAATCTGGCAGAGCACCGGACACGCATTGCACTCGACCTTGGCAGCGTTCATGCGCTCGTTGCGGGGCCGGGCGCGCTCGAGCACCTGCGGCAGATCCGGCGCATCCATGCCAGGTAGCCCGTCGGTCTTGGTGTGTTCAGTCATCGTGGCGGCCCATTCATTGCATTGTGGCAAGTGCTTGTACGCGCATTGCATTTTGTGTAGCATTCACTTAACTTAAATGTTGTGAACACTACATTCGATGTCAATGTAGCGGAATCAACCAGACTCTGCAATGGTGTTTTTGCGCCCCCAAAAATGGTGCATGAGGAGCCCCAAAATGACGCACGTTGTGACAGACGCCTGCATTCGGTGCAAGTACACCGACTGCGTCGATGTGTGCCCTGTCGATTGCTTCAAGGAAGGGCCGGAATACCTGGTCATTGACCCGGACGAATGCATCGACTGCGCGGTGTGCATTCCGGAGTGCCCGGCCAACGCCATCTATGCCGAAGACGATCTGCCCGAGGGCATGGAAATCTTCCTGCAGTTCAACAAAAAGCTGGCGCCCACGCTCCCCACAATCACCAAAAGAAAAGCGGCTTTGCCAGATGCGGAACAATGGAGGGTTGTGAGCCACAAGCTTTCAGGCCTGAACATTGCGCTGTAGAGCGCATGGGGCCCTGCTCTTCAGCCAAATTCCTTATTTGCTTCCAACTTTTCCATCTAACGCACCATGAGCGCCTTTCTTGACGAACGCGTCCTGACGGTCCACCACTGGACGGACCGCCTTTTCTCCTTCACCACCACGCGCGACACCGCGCTGCGCTTCTCCAACGGCCATTTCACGATGATTGGCCTGCGCGGCGAAAACGGCAAACCCCTGCTGCGCGCCTACAGCATCGTGAGCCCCAACTATGAAGAGCACCTGGAGTTCCTCTCCATCAAGGTGCCCGATGGCCCGCTGACCTCGCGCCTACAGCACATCAAGGTGGGCGACACCATCGTGGTCGGCAAGAAGCCCACGGGCACCCTGCTGATCGACTACCTACTGCCCGCCAAGCGCCTGTACATGCTCTCCACCGGCACGGGCGTGGCCCCGTTCCTGAGCTTGATCCGCGACCCCGAGACTTATGAGAAGTTCGAGGAAGTCATCCTGGTGCACGGCGTGCGCGAGGTGAAGGAGCTGGCCTACCACGACTACATCACACAGGAGCTGCCACAACACGAGTTCCTGGGCGAGATGGTCACCAAGCAGCTCAAGTACTACCCCACCGTGACGCGCGAGCCTTTCAAGCACCAAGGCCGTGTGACCACCGTGATCGAAAACGGCCAGATGGCCCGCGACCTGGGCCTGCCCGCACTCAACCCCACCGAAGATCGCGTGATGATCTGCGGCAGCCCCGAAATGCTGCGCGACCTCAAGCACATGATGGAAGAGCGTGGCTTCAAGGAAGGCAACACCACGAAGCCCGGCGACTTCGTGATCGAGCGCGCGTTCGCAGAGCAGTGATCCCCCGGCGGCCCCCTTACCGGGGCCCGCCTCATCCACCAGGACCCGCCATGTCTGCCACTCCCACCAAGACCCGGACCGCGTCCCCCCGCGCAGCCTCTGCCCGCAAGACGGGCGTGCGCGAGCAGGCCGCACAGACCACGCGCGACAACATCCTGAAGGCGGCGACCAAGGTGTTCGCCCGCTACGGCTACGAAGGCGGCAGCGTGGAGAAAATCTCCAAGGCGGCCAAGTCCTTCGACCGGATGATCTATTACTACTTCGGCAGCAAGGAAGGCCTGTTCATCGAGGTGCTGGAGGAAACCTACCGGCGCATGAACGATGCGGAGTCCAAGCTCGACCTGGACACCGCCAAGCCGGTGGAGGCGCTGCAGGCGGTGATCCGCTTTGTGGTGGGTTACTACCGCAAGAACCCCGAGTTCATCACGCTGCTCAACACCGAGAACCTGCACAAGGGCAAGCACATCTCCAAGTCGATGCGCGCCCGCGAATACTCGTCACCCGCCATCGAGGTGATCCGCCGCGTGCTCGAAAGCGGCCAGGCGCAGGGGCTGTTTCGCAAGGACGTGTCGGCGCGCGATGTGTACCTGCTGATCGCCGCCACGGGCTACTTCTACATGTCCAACCGGCACACGCTGTCGGCCTTTCTGGGCGAAGACCTGGAGACGCCCGATGCGCTGGCGCACTGGGAGTCGTTCGTCATCGACAGCGTGCTGCGCACCGTGGCACCCGGCCCCAGCCTGCCCAAGGGCAGGGCAGCGGCCTGAATCAACAAGAGATTTTTCCCTGCGGGGTGCCGCGTGGTGCCCCGCCCACCACCCCACGAGGAGAATCCATGGCAGAAGCAGCAGCAGGCGGCAAATCGGGCAAGGTCGTCATCCAGAACATCGGTCTTTTGTTGTCGGGCGACCTGGACCGCCCCATCCTCGACGCCGACACCATCGTGGTGAATGACGGCCTCATCGTGGCCGTGGGCCGCTACAAGGACTGCGACACCGACCACGCCAACACCGTGATCGACGCACGCCAGACCTGCGTGGCCCCGGGCCTGATCGACAGCCACGTGCACCCCGTGTTTGGCGACTGGACGCCGCGCCAGAACCAGGTCGGCTGGATCGACTCGACCATGAACGGCGGCGTGACCACCATGGTCTCGGCCGGTGAAGTGCACCTGCCCGGCCGGCCCAAAGACATCGTGGGCCTGAAGGCGCTGGCCATCACCGCGCAGCGCTCGTTCGACAACTTCCGCCCCGGCGGCGTGAAGGTGATTGCAGGCGCCCCGGTCATCGAGAAAGGCATGACCGAGCAGGACTTCAAGGACCTGGCCGACGCCGGCGTGACGCTGCTGGGCGAAGTGGGCCTGGGCTCCGTCAAGGCGGGCTACGAGGCCCAGCAGATGGTGGCCTGGGCGCGCAAGCACGGCATCCAGAGCACCATCCATACGGGCGGCCCGTCCATCCCGGGCTCGGGCCTGATCGACAAGGACGTGGTGCTGGAGGCCGATGCCGACGTGATCGGCCACATCAACGGCGGCCACACCTCGCTGCCCTGGAAGCATGTGTGCGAGCTGTGCGAGAAGTCGTCCCGCGCGATCGAGCTGGTGCACAACGGCAACGAGAAGATCGCCATCCAGGCCGCGCGCGCGGCCATCGAACTCAAGTGCCCGCACCGCGTGATTTTGGGCACCGACGGCCCGGCCGGCTCGGGCGTGCAGCCGCTGGGCATGCTGCGCATGATTGCGCTGATATCGAGCTTTGCCGACATCCCCGCCGAACTGGTGTTCTGCTTTGCCACGGGCAACACGGCGCGCATCCGCAACCTGAACTGCGGCCTGATCGAGGTGGGCCGCGCAGCCGACTTCGTGTTCATGGACCGCGCCCAGCACACCGCCGGCGCCACGCTGCTGGAGAGCGTGCAGCTGGGCGACATCCCGGGCATTGGCATGGTGATGATCGACGGCCTGGTGCGCTGTGGACGCAGCCGCAACACCCCGCCTGCGACCGAGATCCCGGTGGTGCTCTAACCCGCCCACCAAGCGGCAATCAGCCAACGGATGAACAAAACAAAAGCCCGCGTCTGCGGGCTTTTGTTTTGGGGGAAGCGACTGCCGGGCTCAGTAGGTGTCCGACACCCGCACCGCACCCGGCTGGGGCTGCGGCTGCGCATAGGGGTCTGCAGCACGGGCCGAGCCGCCCTGGTCCACGCGGAAGCCCTTGCCTTGCAGCACCACGGGCGTGCCCACAGCAGTGGGTTCAGCGCGCTGGAAGTGGCGCAGCGAGCCGTCTTCCATGCGCACCGCCACCTGGTACACCGTGTGGGTGCGGGTGCGCTCTTCGACCTTGTGGCCCACATAACCACCGCCCACGGCGCCCAGCACGGTGGCAGCGGTGCGGCCGCTGCCCTTGCCGATCTGGTTGCCCACCACGGCGCCCAGCACACCGCCGGCCACGGCGCCCACGCCCGTGGCGGGGGCAGCTTGTTGAACCGCCTGCACCGATTCGACACGGCCGCAGCTGCGGCACACAGGGGCTGCAGCACGCACGGGCTGGGCAGCGCCCCCGGGGGCGCTGCCACCCGCCATATCACCGGACCGGCCTGCGCTGCCGCCGGTCTGCGGATGGTAATTTGCTCCGCTATTCATATCATTCTGGGCAGGTACAACCGGCGCTTGGGCCCGTTTTTCTTCAATGATCTCGGATTCGGGCGTGCGGGGGGCCGCCGCCAGGGCGGCGGGGGCTGTCGCATCGGCTGCCGAGGGCGTGCGGTTTTGCATCACCAGGGTGGCGCCCAAGGCCAGCACGCTCACGCCCAGCGCGCCAATGGCCGCCCACATCCATTTCAGGGCCGGTCCGGCGGGGGCTGCAGCGGGTACGGGCGAGGCAGGAGAAGAAACTGTCAGGTTCATGGTCATGTCCTTGTTCATGTCGGAGAAATCCGCAGGGGGCGGCAGGTAGATGTGCGCTGCATGTCCGCTACGGAATGGGGCCGTGGTGTTTCAACGGCCTGGATGGTGCAAAGGTACACAGCGGGGGGCGCTGCGGTGTGGCCGGTTTGTAAGCGGCAGTAAGCAGCGGTAAACCACCTTGGCCAGCACTTGCGGCGCCAGGCCCCGCGTATGACCCCTGCCCGCACGGCCCGGCGGCGCAACGGGCACCATCGCAGCGGCCCGAACGATCCGGGCGCCGCGCTGGCCCCCGCTTGTTGTGCGCTGTTGCCAACATTTACAGCTCCTGCACCCGCGCGCGGGCCGCGGCCGTCCACCGGGCCCAGCCCACCGGTCGGCGCGGCCCGGGGTGCAAGGCCTGCTCCAGCGCCTGGGCGCAGCTGGCAGAAAACAGCAGGATGGCCGATGAAAAATAGATCCACATGAGCAGCACCACCAGCGAGCCCGCCGCACCGTAGGCCGACACCACGGCTGCTGTGGACAGGTACCACGCCAGCAGCTGCTTGCCCACCGTGAACAGCGTGGCCCCCACCACGGCGCCCATCACCAGGTAGCGCAGCGACGGCTTGGGGCCCGCGCCGATGCGCATGAGCCCCACAAACAGGGCCACGGCAAACCCGAAGGCAATGGCTTCGTTGACGACCTGCAGCAACGGTGCCAGGGGCGCCAAGGTGGGCAGGTGTGCCACGGTCAGCCGCTCTCCCGCCCAGCCCGCCAACAGGTGGATCAGCGTGGACAGCGCCAGCGACACCATGAGCAAAAAGCCCAGCGCCAGAACATAGGCCAGCCCCCGCAGCCGCAGCGACGCCATGCGCCACCACGCGGCCCGCTGGGGCGGGGTGTAGCCATCCCGGCGCCACAGCCGCTCCAGCGCCGACTGCAGCTCCACAAACACGCCGGTGGCGCCCGAGACCAGCACCACAAACCCGATGGCCGATGCCAGCCGCCCCTCGGACGGGGCCTGGGCGCTGGCCATGGCCTGGCGCACCACATCGGCCACCTGCTGGCCCATCACCGACTGCACCTGGGCGACCAGGCTGCTCTCCAGGTAGCTGCGGTCCACCCACCAGCCCAGCACGCCCACCAACAGCAGCAGCAAGGGCGCCAGGCTGAGCATGCCGTAGAACGACATGGCCGCGCTCATGCGCAGCCCATCGGCGTCCAGCCACATCTGCGCGGCGCGCCAGAACGGCTGCACCAGGCGCCACAGGGGCAACAGGGGCTGGGCGATGCGGGCAAGCCAGGGGGGGGTTGTCGCCAGGGGCGGGGAAGACTCGTTCATCCTCGCGAGCCTAGGGCCGGGGCGCGCATCAGTCCATCCGCCGTGGCCGCAAGTGCGGGTAGGCGCCATCCCACACGCGGCGGGGAAGGCGGCAGCGCGCAGAGTTTCAAAGGTGACAGCGGAGGTTTTACACCGGGCGGGTGCAGGGCTAGCATGAAGCGCTGACCGACCAGCTTGCACGGCGGTCACCGCCGCCTTCTCCGCCCCCCTTCACCCCACCCGGCGGGCCACGAGCCACCGGAACACGGGTCGGGCATTCATTCACCTTCATCCCTCTCTCTGCACGAAAGCGTTTTTTCCATGAGCGTCAAGCAACTCTTCGATCTCACCGGCCAGGTCGCCCTGGTCACCGGCGGCTCGCGCGGCCTGGGCCTGCAGATGGCCGAGGCCCTGGGCGAAATGGGCGCCAAACTCGCCATCACCGCGCGCAAGGCCGATGAGCTGGCCGAGGCCAAAAAGCATCTGGAGGCGCAGGGCTACGAGGTGCTGACCGTGGTGAACGACCTGCAAAAGACCGAGGACATCCCCGGCCTGGTGGACCAGGTGGTCGAGCGCTTTGGCACCATTGACATCCTGGTCAACAACGCGGGCGCCACCTGGGGTGCCAAGGCCGAGGACTACCCCGACGCCGCCTGGCACAAGGTGATGGACCTGAACGTGAGCGCGCCGTTCTTCCTGTCGCGCGAAGTGGGCAAGCGCTGCATGATTCCGCGCGGCAAGGGCTCGATCATCGTCACGGCCTCGGTGGCCGCGCTCAAGGGCACGCCCCCGGGCATGAACACCATTGCCTACAACACCTCCAAAGCCGCCGCGCTGCACTTTGCGCGCACGCTGGCGTCCGAATGGGGGCACTACGGCGTTCGCGTCAATGCGATCTGCCCCGGCTTCTTCCCGAGCAAGATGGCCAGCGGCCTGATCGAAAAGCTGGGCCCTGCGATGATCGAGCGCACGCCCCTGCGCCGCATTGGCGGCGAAGAGGACCTCAAGGGCGCGGTGGTGTTCTTGGCGTCCAACGCCTCGCGGCACATCACGGGTGAAAGCATCGTGGTGGACGGTGGTGCTAGCTTGATTTGAGCCCCCTGAGGCGCTGCGCGCCTTCCCCCTCCGGGCGACGGCGGCCTTTGCTGCGGGGCGGCCCTTGCTGGCCGTCCCTCGCCTGGGTTGCGCCCTGTTTTGCCCGGCCTGTACCCTGCACGAACCAACCCAGAGTTCCGTAACCCATGTCCGACCGCCACCTCGCCCATTGGCCGCCCGGCCTGTCGCGCCACCTCACGCTGCCGCAGACCCATCTGTTCCACAACGCCGAGGTGTCGGCCGCGCGCTACCCGGACAAGCCCTTTCTGGTGTTCTACGACACGCTGGTGACCTTCCGGCAGTTCCAGCAGCAGGCGGAGCACATTGCGGGCTTCTTGCAGCAGGTGTGTGGCGTGAAGGCGGGCGACCGGGTGCTGCTGTACATGCAGAACAGCCCGCAGTGGATCCTGGCGTTCTACGGCATCCTGCGCGCCAACGCGGTGGTGGTGCCGGTGAACCCCATGAACCTCACCGACGAACTGCGCCACTATGTGCACGACAGCGGCGCGACCGTGGCCTTTGTGCCGCAGGACCTGCATGCACAGGCCCAGCCGCTGGTGGATGTGGCGGGCGAGAAGTCTGGTGAGGGCAAGCTCCAGCACCTCATCGTGGCCGCGTACAGCGACTACCTGCAGGTGCCCACCGACCTGTCCGTGCCCGCTTTCGTGTCGGCACCGCGCCAAGCCATTGATGCCCCGGGCGTCACGCTGTGGAGCGACATGCTCGCGCAGCAGCGCGCCCCCGGCCCCATCACCACCGGGCCGGACGACCTGTGCGTGATGCCCTACACCTCGGGCACTACGGGCCACCCCAAGGGCTGCATGCACACGCACCGCAGTGCGATGAGCACGCTGGTGGGCGGCGTGCAGTGGTTTGCGCGCACGCAGGATTCGACCTACCTCGCGGTGCTGCCGCTGTTCCACGTCACCGGCCTGTCGGGCAGCATGAACGGACCGCTGTTTGTGGGCGCCACCGTGGTCGTGCTGCCGCGCTGGGACCGTGACGCGGCCGCCCAGCTCATCCAGCGCTACCGGGTCACCATCTGGCAGGCCATCTCGACCATGGTGGTGGACTTTCTGGCCAACCCGCGCATTGCCGACTACGACATCAGCAGCATCCAGGCCATACGCGGCGGCGGCGCGTCCATGCCCAAGGCCGTGGCGCAGCGCCTGAAGGACCTGACCGGGCTCGACTACGTGGAGGGCTACGGCATGTCTGAAACCATGGCCGCTACCCACATCAACCCGCCCCACCGCCCCAAGCCGCAGTGCCTGGGCATCCCGGTGTTTGACGTGGATGCGCGCGTGGTGGACCCGGCCACCTTCGCCGAACTGCCACCGGGCGAGATTGGCGAGATCGTGGTGCATGGCCCGCAGGTCATGCTGGGCTACTGGAACAACCCGCAGGCCTCGGCCGACAGCTTTATCACGCTGGACGGCAAGCGCTTCTTGCGCACGGGCGACCTGGCGCAGGTGGATGAAGATGGCTACTTCTTCATGGTGGACCGGCTCAAGCGCATGATCAATGCCTCGGGCTTCAAAGTCTGGCCCGCCGAGGTCGAGGCCATGATGTACGCCCACCCTGCGATCCAGGAGGTGTGCGTGATCGCCGCGCATGACGAGCGCCGGGGCGAGACGGTAAAGGCCCTGGTCGTGCTGCGCGACGCCTTCAAGGGCCAGGTGGGCGAGCAGTCCATCATCGACTGGAGCCACGAACACATGGCCGCCTACAAAAGCCCGCGCATCGTGCAGCTGGTGGACAACCTGCCCAAGTCCGGCACGGGCAAGGTGCAGTGGCGCGAGCTGCAGGAGCAAGAACGCAGCCATGCCGCTGGCACGGCGTCCTGAGCCCCATTAAAGGCCTACCCCGTGCGCTCTCTTTTTGATAGCTTCCAGCGCAATATGCACTAGCGCTACCGGCCCAAATTGCCTCAAATCCCTCCTCCAGCCGCCATGAACCCCTCTGCCCTCGCCCGCCTGCGCTCCGTGCTGCAAACCCATGTGGACCAGGGCCTGCTGCCCGGTGCCGTGGCCCTCATCCACCACCAGGGCCACACCGTGCTGCACACGGCGGTGGGCCACCAGCGCCCGCCCAGCGCCGAGTCGGCGGTGCCCGCCATGGAGCCCGACACGGTGTTCCGCATCTACTCCATGACCAAGCCCATCGCCTCGCTGGTGGCGATGATGCTCATGGAAGAAGGCCGCCTGCTGCTGTCGCACCCCGTGTCGCACTACCTGCCCGCGTTTGCAGGCCAACGTGTGTACGACGAAGCCACCGGCACCACCGCCCCGGTGCAACGCGAGGCCACGGTGCACGACCTGCTGCGCCACACCGCCGGCCTGAGCTACGCGTGGGAGGCGGGCACGGTGCCCGACGCCTACCGCGCGGCGCGCATCGGCTCGCGCCGCCACAGCAATGCCGAGTTGGCCGCCGCGCTGGGCCCCTTGCCCCTGGTCTACCAGCCCGGCACCCGTTGGGAGTACAGCCGCGCCACCGACGTGCTGGGCGCAGTGCTGGAGGTGATTGAGGGCGAAAGCCTGGGCGCCCTCCTGCAACGCCGCGTGTTTGGCCCGCTGGGCATGCACGACACGGGCTTTTCGGTGCCCGCCGCGCAGCAGCACCGCTTGGCCGAGGCCTTTGAGCGCGACCCGCAGACCGGCATCGGCATGCCACTGATCGACGTGACCGTGCCGCCCGTGTTCGAGTCGGCCGGTGGCGGGCTGGTGTCTACCGCCAGAGACTACGCGCGCTTCCTGCAGCTCATGCTGGGCCGGGGCACCGCCCCCGGGCCCGACGGCCTCGGCGCCCCCGTTCGCCTGCTGGGCCGCGCCACGGTGGACTTCATGACCGCAGACCACCTGGGCAGCCTGCCTGTGGCAGGCGACATCCTGCCCACCGGCTACGGTTTTGGCCTGGGCGTGGCGGTGCGCACCGCCACCGGCCAGGCCACCCGCCCGGGGTCAGCAGGGCACTACAGCTGGAGCGGCCTGGGCGGCACCTTCTTTTTTGTGGACCCCGCGGAAGACCTGTTCGCCATCCTGCTCACGCAGGCGCCCGGCCAGCTGCGGTATCTGTGCGAGCTGTACCCGGCGCTGGTGTATGCGGCACTGTGATTAGCCCCCCCTGAGCGGCTTTGCCGCTTCCCCCCGCTCGCGCGCTGCGCGCGGGCGGGGGGGGCGGCGCCAGTTGCAAAGGCTACGCTCTACGCCCGGCGCCAGAGGGGCAGGCTTACACTCAGCGTCCAGTTACGGCACGCAACACAGCCCCATCCGCAGTACGCTGGCCCTCCCCCAGACCTCTTTTTTGAACCTATGCAGATTCGCTGCGCACTGGTCGGCATGCCCGGCTCGGGCAAATCCACCGTTGGCCGGCAACTGGCCCACCGGGCGGGTGTGCCCTTCATCGACCTGGACCACCGGCTGGAGCAGACCCTGGGCTCCACCATTCGCAGCTTCTTCGAGGCCGAGGGTGAGGCCCGCTTCCGTGACATCGAATCCCAGGTGCTGGCCGACGTGGCCCAGCAGCCCGGCGGCATGGTCCTCTCCACCGGCGGCGGCGCCGTGCTGCGCCCCGAGAACCGCGAGGTGCTGCGCCAGTTCGGCAACGTGCTGTACCTGCGCGCCTCGCCCGAAGAAATCTTCAAGCGCGTCAAACACGACAAGACCCGCCCCCTGCTGCAAGGCGGTAACCCCATGGACAAGCTGCGCGACCTCTACGCCCAGCGCGACCACCTGTACCGCGAAACCGCCCACTACGTGATCGAGACCGGGCGGCCATCGGTGCACACGCTGGTCAACATGGTGATGATGCAGCTGGAGATGGCGGAGAGTGCGGGGGTCTCCGACGGGCCCCACCAACCGACCTGAAGGCGGCTCCCGGGGACTGGCCCAGCCCGTCAGGCAGGCAACCCCGGGGCTTGCGGTCCCTGCGCGCACTCCACCCGATTACGGCCCAACACCTTGCCCCGGTACAGGGCCGCATCGGCAAGTTGCAGGTTCTCATCCAGCGCCTCTGCACCGGCAAACGGCTTCGAAATGCCGACAGTGGCCGTGCAACGGATGGCCCTGTGCGCTGTGTCCGTACCCACCCGGCTTTGTTCAATCGCTTCGCGCACGCGCTCCGCCACCCGCAGGGCGCCAGCGCTGTCCGTATCGAAAGCGATGACCACAAACTCCTCACCGCCCAACCGGCAGACCAGATCACCCTGGCGGGCGGTGTGTTGAAGAACTTGGGCCACGCTGCACAACACGAGGTCACCCACCTTGTGTCCGTAGGTGTCGTTGATGCACTTGAAGTGATCGATGTCCACGATCAGCAAATGCGCGACTGCGACCGGGTTGGCGCGAAACTGCGATTCCAGCGCACCCATCAGGCCGCGGCGATTGAGCAGGCCCGTGAGCGGGTCATGCACAGCCATCACATGCAGGTCGTCCGTCAGCCGATGCAAAACCAGCCATACCACTGCGGGTGGGAGCAGCGTGCCCAGGAACGACATGTAAATGTAGAACGCCGTCTGGAAGTCGCTGCCCATGTCCAAGTTATCCAGGCCTCCTGAAAGAATCAGGGCCAGCTTCGCAGCATTCATGGCTCCCAGGCCACCGATCAAGACGGCAAACACGGCCATCTCGGCACGCAGATGCCGGGCAAAGGTACGGGTCCCGTATATCAATACCGCTGCCATGGCCAGAAACAGCGCAGCGCACGCTGCCGCCAGCAATGCATAGCGGGCTTCAGACCCCAGCAGCACCTGCACCAACCACTGTGCGACGGTATAGCCCCCGGCAAGCACCAGCAGGGGCAAGGCCACAGGGACGGGGCGATCAAAGAACCTTGCGGCCCCCAGCGCGTACGCCGCTGGGGCGCAGAGCGTCAAGGTATGGTTGAGCACACTCATCGCGCTCCAGCCGGCAGGACCACCCCGAAGCTGCAACAGATAGGCGAAGCCCAGCAAGAGACTTCCGAGGGCAAAGACATCGGTGCCCATCTTCTTGCCATGCAGCCGCGTGCTGATCAGCAGGAACATCCCGCTGAAGCAGAGAAGGTGCACACAAAGCATGCTGAGGACAACGGTGGCAACCATGGCTGAGCGCGAATGAAAAGCAGCGACAACGGCTGCGGAGCCGTAGAAGGGAATGAAACAACCCAGCGAGGAACCCAGGTGAACGCGCCCAGGGTACGAATCTCGAATCACCGCAACGATGGCAAATGCAGCGTGGGCTGCACGACGCATGCAGGGTTAGCAGGGCGCGGAAGAGAGTTGGCAGTCGATGGTAAGTGCGCGTCACACACCGGTCAAGGCAAGGGGTCTACCCGAGGCACCCGCCGCGTTTGCTGAATCGGCGCGTGCAGCGCCATCAACCCCGCCACCCATTCAATGAACACCCGCACCTTGGCGCTCACATGCCGTTGGGGTGGGTAGGCCACGTACAGCGGCATCGGCTCCAACGTCCAGTCCTGCAGCAGGGGCACCAGCTCGCCTGTGGCCACGTGGGGGCGGGCCATGTAGTCGGGCAGCCAGAGCACGCCCAGGCCCGCCAGGCCTGCGGCCAGGTAGGCGTTGCCGTCGTCCACAGCGCAGATGTCGTGGCCCTGGGCGCGCACGTGTTCGGTGCCGCGGCGCATCTCGAAAGGCAGAGGCTGGCCGGTGCGCGCCCACAGAAAACCCACGGTGCGATGGTGAGGTCCTTCCAGCGCCTGCGGGTGCTCGGGCGTGCCCGCGCGCTGCAGGTAGCTGGGGGCGGCATACACGCGCAGTTGCAGGTCGCCCACATGGCGTGCGACGAGCGCCGGGTTGGTGAGGGCACCGCCGCGCACCACGCAGTCCACGTTGTCGCCCACCATGTCCACGGGGCGGTCGCTCACGCCCATGTGCAGGAGGATGTCGGGGTATTGCGCGTGGAACGCGGGCAGCGCGGGGATGAGGACCAGGCGCGCCAAGGGGCTGGGCACGTCCACCCGCAGGCGGCCCCGGGGCGCGGCGGCGGCGGTGGAAACGCTGGCATCGGCATCGTCCAGGTCGGCCAGCAGGCGCACCACGCGCTCGTAGTAGGCAGCACCATCGGGCGTGACCTGCACGCGCCGGGTGGTGCGGTGCAGGAGCTTCACGCGCAGGCGCGCTTCGAGCTGCTGCACCAGCTGCGTGACGGTGGTGCGGCTCTGGTGCAGGGTGAGGGCAGCCTTGGTGAAGCTGCCGGATTCCACAACGCGGGCAAAGGCCTGCAGGGCGTCAAAACGGTCCATGGCGTACAGGTAGTTGAGGCATGCAGAAGGGACGGCAAGCCCGCCATTGTTTGGCGATCAGGAACAGTGGTGCGCAGATTAGCCTGTTTATCGGAACAACGCGCGCTTCTACAGTGCCTTCATCGCAATCATCTGCCCTGCAGAACGAAAGGAATCCCATGCCCCACCGTGATGTTGTCTTCCCTGCAGGCCGCCAGGCGCTGTACGAGCGCAACCGCTATTCGCCCGCCGTGCGCGCCAACGGTTTTTTGTTTGTCTCGGGCCAGGTGGGCAGCCGCGAGGACGGCTCGCCCGAGCCCGACCTGAAAGCCCAGGTGCGCCTGGCGTTCAGCAACCTCAACGCCGTGCTGCACGCTGCAGGCTGCACGTTTGATGACGTGGTGGACGTGACGCTGTTCGTGGTCAACCCGGAGGCGAACTTCGAGACCGTCTGGGGCGTCGTGCCCGAGTTCTGGGGCGAGGCGCCCTACCCCACGCTGACGGGCATCGGGGTGACCTGGCTGTACGGCTTTCAGTTCGAGATCAAGGTGATTGCGAAGCTGCCGGAAAGCGCGGGTTGATGGTCGATTTTTGAATCAAATAGGCCGCTAGCGCTTATTGATCAAGCGCTAGCAGCTATTTCATTCATAGCATCACAGGTTCGGCGCCAGCAGCCGCTCCAGCACCTTCTCGTCCATGCCCCGGCGCTGGGCCATGTCGTGCAGTTGGTCTTCGCCAATCTTGCCGACGTTGAAGTACACGCTGTCGGGGTGGCCGATGTAGAAGCCGCTCACGCTGGCGGCGGGCATCATGGCCAGGCTCTCGGTGAGTGACATGCCGATCTCGCCAGCCTGCAGCACGCGGAACAGATCGGTCTTGGCGCTGTGGTCGGGGCAGGCGGGGTAGCCGGGCGCGGGGCGGATGCCCTGGTACTTCTCGGCAATCATGTCGTCGTTGTTCAGCGCTTCACCGGCAGCGTAGCCCCACAGGTCGGTGCGCACGCGGTGGTGCAGGGCTTCGGCAAAGGCTTCGGCCAGGCGGTCTGCCAGGCTCTTGAACATGATGGCGGAGTAGTCGTCCAGCGCGTCGATGAAAGCCTTTTCCTTCTTCTCGATGCCCAGGCCTGCCGTCACCGCAAACATACCGGCGTAGTCGGCAATGCCGCTCTCCTTGGGCGCCACAAAGTCGGCCAGGCAGCGGCTGGGGCGGGTCACGCCGTCGATGGTGTGTTTCTCGGCTTGCTGGCGCAGGCCGTACCAGGTCATGGCGACCTCGGTGCGGGTGTCGTCGGTATAGAACTCGATGTCGTCATCGTTCACGCTGTTGGCGGGCAGCAGCGCCATCACGCCGCTGGCCGTGAGCCACCGGCCTTCGATGATCTTCTTAAGCATGGCCTGCCCATCGGCAAACACACGCGTGGCTTCCACGCCCACGATCTCGTCGGTGAGGATGGCGGGGTACGGGCCGGCCAGGTCCCAGGTCTGGAAGAACGGGCCCCAGTCGATGTACTTGGCCAGCTCGGCCAGGTCAAAGTTCTTGAACACACGGCGGCCCAGCGCGCGGGGCACAGCGGGCTGGTAGGCCGACCAGTCCACGGGCGTCTTGTTGGCGCGGATCTTGGCCAAGGGCCACAGGGGTGTGGCCTTTTTGTTGGCGTGCTGGGTGCGCACCTTGTCGTAGTCGGCGTTCAGCTCATCCACGTAGCTCTGCACGCCGTCGCCCAGCAGGCTTTGCGCCACGCTGACGCTGCGGGACGCATCGGGCACGTAGACCACAGGGCCTTCGTAATGCGGAGCGATCTTGACGGCGGTGTGCACGCGGCTGGTGGTGGCGCCACCGATGAGCAGCGGGATCTTCTTGATGCGGAAGTGGTCGTCCTTCTGCATCTCGCCGGCCACGTACTGCATCTCTTCGAGGCTGGGGGTGATCAGGCCCGACAGGCCCACGATGTCGGCCCCCTCGACCTTGGCGCGCGCCAAAATTTCGTGGCAGGGCACCATCACGCCCATGTTCACCACCTCAAAGTTGTTGCACTGCAGGACCACGGTGACGATGTTCTTGCCGATATCGTGCACGTCGCCCTTGACGGTGGCGATGATGATCTTGCCCTTGCTGCGCACATCGCGCCCAGCCAGTTCGTCCTGGCGCTTTTCTTCTTCGATGTAGGGGATCAGGTGGGCCACGGCCTGCTTCATCACGCGCGCGCTTTTCACCACCTGGGGCAGGAACATCTTGCCCGCGCCGAACAGATCGCCCACCACGTTCATGCCGTCCATGAGCGGGCCTTCGATCACGTGCAGCGGGCGGCCGCCCTTGGCCAGGATGGCGCGGTAGGCCTCTTCAGTATCTTCGGTGATGAAGTCGGTGATGCCATGCACCAGCGCGTGCGACAGGCGTTCGCCCACGGTCTTGGGGTGCTCGGGCGTTCCGCGCCATTCGAGCTTCTTGCTCTCGTCCTTGGCGCCGCTCTTGGCGGTTTCGGCGATCTCCACCAGGCGCTCACCCGCGTCGGGGCGGCGGTTGAGCACCACGTCTTCCACACGCTCACGCAGCACGGGCTCCAGGTCGTCGTACACGCCCACCATGCCCGCGTTGACGATGCCCATGTCCATGCCCGCCTGGATGGCGTGGTACAGGAACACGGTGTGGATGGCCTCGCGCACCGGGTCGTTGCCGCGGAAGCTGAACGACACATTCGACACACCGCCCGACACCTTGGCGCCCGGCAGGTTCTGCTTGATCCAGCGCACGGCCTCGATGAAGTCGACCGCGTAGTTGTTGTGCTCCTCGATGCCGGTGGCCACCGCAAAGATGTTGGGGTCGAAGATGATGTCCTCGGGCGGAAAGCCCACCTCATCCACCAGCACGCGGTAGGCACGTTCGCAGATCTCGATCTTGCGCGCGTAAGTGTCGGCCTGGCCCACTTCGTCAAACGCCATCACCACGGCCGCAGCGCCATAGCGCTTTACCAGGCGCGCCTCGTGCTTGAACTTCTCCACGCCCTCTTTCATGCTGATGGAGTTGACGATGCCCTTGCCCTGGATGCAGCGCAGACCGGCTTCGATCACCTCCCACTTGGAGGAGTCCACCATGATGGGCACACGGGCGATGTCGGGCTCGGACGCGATGAGCTGCAGAAAGCGCACCATGGCCGCCTTGCTGTCGAGCATGGCCTCGTCCATGTTGATGTCGATGACCTGCGCGCCGTTCTCTACCTGCTGGCGCGCCACGGCCAGTGCCTCTTCGTACTGGCCATTCAGGATCATGCGCGCAAACGCCTTGGAGCCTGTGACGTTGGTGCGTTCGCCGATGTTGACGAACAGCGTGCCCTCACCGATGGAGACGGGCTCCAGGCCGGACAGCTTCATGGGGGGGAGGGACAAATCGGACATAAGGCTCACCTGCGCGGCACAAGGGGTTCAGGTGAGCGTCGTTGTCGATGGAAGGCGGGGGCATGCGCGGCCCAAGCCTGACGGGCCGCCCTACCCCATGAAAGGCACGGCGGGCCGCTGCAACGCTCCTTGGACCAAGGAGCGATTGTAGTTGCCAGCCCGGGGATCAGCGCAGCATGCGACGGCTGCGTGCCGCTGCCAGCAGCACCAGGCCCGCGAGCATCAGCAGCGCCCATTCGGACAATGTCGGGATGGCGCTGGGCGCCGCTGTGATGGTGTCCGTGTCGGTGGCGCTGTTGTTGCCCGGCGTGGGGTCCGACACGCCGCCAGGGACCGACACCGTGGCTGTATTGCTCAGCGTGCCTGTGGCCGAAGCGCTGACCGTGGCGGTGACGGTGTAGGTCACCGAGCCGCCGACGGGCAGATTGACCGAGTCACTGATATTGCCGCTGCCGGAGGCCGTGCAGGTGCCACCGCCCGCGCCCACGCAGGTCCATGTGCCGCCGGTGAGCGCAGCGGGCAGGGTGTCCGAAACCGTCGCGCCCGCCACACCGGAGGGGCCGGCGTTGCTCGCGGTGATGGTGTAGGTCACGGTCCCGCCGGCCGTCACGGTGGTCACTCCATCGGTCTTGGTGATCGCCAGATCGGCAACCGGCGTGATGGTGTCGGTGTCCGTGGCGCTGTTGTTGCCCGGGGTGGGGTCGGTCACGCCCGCAGGTGCCGACACCGTCGCTGTGTTGCTCAGCGTGCCTGTTGCGGCCGCGCTCACCGTGGCGCTCACCGTGTAGGTCACCGAGCCGCCCGCAGGCAGGTTGACCGTGTCATTGATGTTGCCACTGCCCGAGGCCGTGCAGGTGCCGCCACCGGCCCCCACGCAGGTCCAGGTGCCGGTGAGCGATGCCGGGAAGGTGTCGGCCACCGTGGCGCCCGGGGCGTTGGACGGCCCGGCATTGCTGGCGACGATGGTGTAGGTGACCGAGCCGCCTGCCGTGACGGTGGTCACGCCGTCGGTCTTGGTAATGGCCAAGTCGGCCTGGGGCGTGAGGGTGTCGGAGTCCGTGGCGCTGCTGTTGCCTGGGGTGGGGTCGGTCACGCCTGCCGGTGCCGCCACCGTCGCCGTGTTGCTCAGCGTACCTGTCGCGGCCGCGCTCACCGTAGCGCTCACCGTGTAGGTCACCGAGCCACCCGCAGGCAGGTTGACCGTGTCGCTGATGTTGCCGCTGCCCGAGGCCGTGCAGGTGCCGCCACCGGCCCCCACGCAGGTCCAGGTGCCAGTGAGCGATGCCGGGAAGGTGTCGGCCACCGTGGCGCCCGGGGCGTCGGACGGCCCGGCATTGCTGGCGACGATGGTGTAGGTGACAGAACCACCTGGGACTGCGGTGGTGACACCATCGGTCTTGGTGATGGCCAGGTCGGCCTGCGGCGTGAGCGTGTCTGTATCCGTGGCGCTTTCATTGCCCGGACTAGGGTCTGTTACGCCGCCCGGCGGCGCCACCGTCGCCGTGTTGCTCAGCGTACCTGTCGCAGCCGCGCTCACCGTGGCGCTCACTGTATAGGTCACCGAACCGCCCACGGGCAGGTTGACTGTGTCGTTGATGTTGCCGCTGCCCGCAGCCGTGCAGGTGCCGCCACCGGCCCCCACGCAGGTCCATGTACCGGTGAGCGATGCCGGGAAGGTGTCGGCCACCGTCGCGCCAGTCACAGGATCCGGCCCCGCGTTGCTCGCAGTGATGGTGTAGGTGACCGACCCACCCGGCACGGCGGTGGTCACGCCGTCCGTCTTGGTGATGGCCAAGTCGGAAGACTGCGCATGAGCGGCCGTGGCCCCCATCATCATCATGAAAAAGACCACAGTCACCCAGGACACAGCACGTTGCAGCATGGCGAGATCCCCTCAGGTTTGAATAGGTATAGCGCCGCAGTGTAACGGGACGTTGCGCATTCGCCTACACCCCGTGGCGGGCCAGCAGCGGGGCCCGGTATCGGCTCAGCGCACGGGCAGAAACTGCAAAAAGGTGCCGCCCACAATGCCCTGCACGTAACTGATGGCAGCGCGGCGGTACTTTTCGGTGGTGAACGCGGCCAGCAGGTCCAGCCGCGCGATGATCTTGCCGAACTCGCGCTCGAAGCTCAGGTTGCGGCCCTGGGCGCCGATCTCGTCGGCCAGCAGCAGCGGCTGGCCCTGGGCGTTGCGGCGCTGCGCCAGCAGCCACACGGCGGTCTCGACGTTGCGCGCGGCGTTGTAGAGGTGCTGGGCATCCATGCCGTCGAGCAAGAAGAACTCGGTCTTGCCGCCGTGGGCCGTGATGATCATGTCGGCCGTGGCGTAAATGAAGGCCGCCACGCGGTCGCCTGCGAACTCGGGCGCCAGGGCCAGCGCCATGGCGGCGATGTCGCGGCGCCCCTGCAGCGGGGCCCAGGGCTGGCGCTGCAGCACAGCGGTGCGCAGCTGCTCCAGCGCCTGCTCACGGCTGGTGGCGGTGCCCTTGCGCAATTCGGCGGGGTTGCGGCGGTACAGCTTGTCGGCCAGGCGCAGCAGGCCGTCCAGGTTCTCCTGCATGGCCAGGGTGGCCATGCGGTTGGCATCGGACTGGGCCAGTTCGGCGGCATGGGTGGGTGCACCCTTCACCTCGCCACGCGGGGTAGGAGCATTGCTGGCACAGCCTGCCAGCACGCAGCAGGCTGCCATGCCAGCCCACCGACCCCGCAAACCCCGCAGCAGCAATAAAAACGGCCCTCTCATGGGGCCGATTATGGGTGGCGACTGAGCGCCTATGAGGGCCGCTGCACGGCGGTTGACATTGTTTGAAGAAGCGCGCCCAGAGAGTCTGCGCGGCAGAGGGCATCGAAGCGAAACGTGCGAAAACTGAGGATCGCGTGGTGCTACCGAGAAGCCCAGGGGGGTCCCTGGGCGCAGGAGGTAGTGCCGCGCGAGACCGGTTTATCGCGCGTTGCAGCCGATGCCCCCTCTGTCGCGCAGACTCTTGGGCCCCTGTTACGCAGCCGCCATGGCCGACGCGGGCAGGCCGAACAGGTGGTCAAACACCCAGTTGAAGACAAAGGTGTAGCAAAGGAAGAACACGATGAGCCCCAGGTCCATCACGAAAGCGTGCCACAGGCTCACGCCAAACCACCAGGCAAACAGCGGCACCAGCGTGAACACCAGGCCGCCCTCAAACCCGATGGCGTGCGCCACGCGCCGCGCCACGCTGCGCCCGCGCACGGGCTGGCGTGCCTCCCAGCGCTCGAACGCCCAGTTGAAGACGATGTTCCAGACGATGGCGATCACCGAGGCTGCCACCGCCACCACGCTCGAATGCCCCGCGCCCTGGCCCGTGAGCAGCGCCAGGCCCACCGTGGCGGCGCCGATGGCGATCAGCTCGTACAGGGTCACGTAGATCACGCGGCGCTTGACGCCTTGCAAGCCAAAAAGAGTGGGTGTCTTGTCCATGGGCGGTACTTTATATTCATCGTACTGACATATAAAGTCAGCTTATTTCAGTTTTACTGATAGATGAAACCGCCATGGCCTTCAACTCTGACAGCGTGCAGGTGTTTCTAACCGTGCTCGACCACGGCTCGTTCTCGGCCGCCGCGCGGGCCTTGTCGCGTGTGCCGTCGGCCGTGAGCATGACCATTGCGCACCTGGAGGCCGAGTTGGATGTGCAGCTGTTTGACCGCAGCGGGCGCGAGCCCCGGCCCACCGCCGCCGCCCGCGCGCTGGAGCCGCAGGCGCGGCTGCTGGCGGGACAGCTGCAGCAGCTCAACGCCCAGGCGCTGGCGCTCACCCAAGGGCTGGAGGAGCGGCTCACGCTGGCCATTGCACCCGAGCTGCTGGCCTCGCGCTGGACGGAGGCGCTGGCGGCATTGGCGCAAGAACACCCGCTGCTGCAGATCGAGGTGCTGGCCGCGCCGCAGGTGGATGCGCTGGCGCTGCTGCACAGCGGCCGCGCGCAGCTGGCGCTGGTGTTCGAGCGGCCCAGCATCGACGGGCGCGAGGGCTTTCAGGAGGTGGGCACCGAAACCCTGGTGGCGGTGATGGCGCCGCAGCACCCGGTGCTGGTGGCCGCCCGCGCCGCCGCCCAGGCACGGGGTGCCCCAACGGAGGATGCCATGCTGCGCGAAGAGCACCTGACCACCACGCGCCAGATCGTGGTGGCCAGCCGCGACCTGGCACAGACCGACCCGCGCTTTGTATTTGCCCGCCACCACTGGCGCACCGACAACCACCTGGCCGCGCTGGGCCTCATCGAAGCCGGCTTGGGCTGGGGCTGGCAGCCGCGCGCGCTTGTGCAGTCGCGCATCGAGGCAGGGCGGCTGGTGGAAATGCCGTTCGAGAACCTGAGCAACGGCACCGCGCTGTGGGTGGACGTGGTGTGGTCCAAGGAGCGGCCGCTGGGCCTGGGCGCTGCGCGGTTTGTGGCGCTGATGCGGGACCAGCGGGCGCTGGAAGCCGAGCTGGCGTGATTTACGGCCCTTTTGGGCGGTAGCGCTAGTCGATCATGCCGTCGCAGCTACCAAATTCATAGCGTTTCTTTGGACAATGGGTCCGGGGTATTCACGGCACTCGCCGTCCTCGGGCACCCACAGGCGGTGCGCCCACCCGCCGCGCTGCGCCAGGGCGCGCACCTGGGCACGGGTGGTGGGGCAGTGGTCCAGCGCCTCCAGGTGGTTGACGACCACGGCGCCCGTCGTCAGTGCGGCAGCCTGTGCGACCTCGGCGGCGTCCATCAGGATGTCCGCGCCCAGGTCAAACCGGGCGCCACCGGCGGGCAGCACGGCCACACCGGGCTGCAGATGCTGCAGGCAGTCGCGCACCGGGGGCGTCAGCACCGTGTCGCCCGCCAGGTACACGCTGGGCTCGCCCGGCAGCTCCAGCAGGTAGCCGTGGCCGTGCTCCATGAAGCGCGCCACCCAGCCCCGGCCGTGGGTGCAAGCCACGGGCGTGACCTGCCCGCCCAGCGCAAAGGGCTGGCGGCCCTCGCCCGCCAGCGGCAGCACCTGCAGGCCGCGCTGCGCCAGGTAGGCGGCGTCGTGTGGCATGCACAGGACGGGAATCTGGCGCTCGCGCAAAAACTGCTTGCCCGCGCGGTCCAGGTGGTCAAAGTGCCCACGCTGGCAATGGGTGATGAGCGTGTGGGTCACGCGCTGCAGCGCCGTGTCGGCCTCGGCGGGCAAATCCACCAGGGGGTTGCGCTGGCGCCGGGTGCCCAGGTAGCGCAGCGCGGGCAGGCTGCCCCGGGGCGCGAGCATGGGGTCCACCAGCAGGCCGACCGGGCGGCCCGCGTGCTGAAACTCGAGCAGAACGGTGGCGTTGCGTAGTTGGGTGATGAGCATGGGGGGCTTTCAGTGGGAAGGGGTGTTGCCATTGTTGAAAAGCAGGCCTCCCCTGAAAATGGCGCAAATTGACAATTTCTTGCGCTTTTGTGCCACCCATGGTTTCTCCGTCCTCTGCACCCCAGCTGCCTTTGCGCGTGGCGCTGCTGCTCTACCCGGGCTGCATGCCCGCCGGCCTGTTTGCGGCGGCGGACATGGCACGCGCCGCCAACCTGCGCGCGCAGGCCAGCGTGATGGACATCTGCTGGGTGGGGGTGGACCTGCTGCCGGTGCCCACCTGGCAAGGCCCCGCGCTGGCCCCCACCGTGGCGCTGCAGCATGCCGAGGCCGATGTGGTGCTGGTGCCGGGCCTGTGGCTCTCGTCGCCCGACCAGCTGCGGGGGCCGCTGCTGCAGCTGGCCCCGGTGGTACAGGCCTTGCGCGCGCTGCCCCGGCGCACCCAGCTGTGGAGCTACTGCGCGGGCGTGGTGCTGGCGGCTGCCAGCGGGCGGCTACGCGGCCAGGGCGCCACAGCCACCTGGTGGTTGCGTGCGGCGCTGGAGCAGCAGTTTGCGCCGGTGGACTGGCGCTTTGACGAGCCGCTGGTGGCCGGCCCCACTGCCACCACGGCCGCCGGGGCCAACGGCTATCTGCCGCTGATGCTGCACGCGCTGTCCGCCCGCCTGCCGCCCCAGGCATTGACCGACCTGCAGGAGCTGCTGATGCTGCCCCGCCCCCGCACGGCGCACCCCGCATTTGCCGGGCATGACCTGATGACGCTGGCCGACGCCGACCTGCGCCGCGCCATGCTGTGGGTGCAGCGCAGCCCCGCCGCCGATCTGCGGCTGCCTGCGCTGGCCCAGGCGCTGGGGCTTTCGCCCCGCACGCTCGCGCGGCGGGTGCAGGCCCACACGGGCCTGACGGCGGCCTTGTGGATGCGCCGCATCAAGCTGCGCCAGGCCAGCGAGGCGCTGTGCGACACGCCGCTGCCGCTCAAGCGCATTGCCGAAGACCTGGGCTTTGCCAGCGAGGCCGGGCTGCACCGCACGTTCCGCCAGGCCACGGGGCAGACGCCGCTGGCCTACCGCATGGCACATGGCGTGCGCTAAGGGGTCCTCTGCACGAATCGAGCGGCAAGTGGGCGCTGCGGATCGGGATGGGCTGCAAGGCGCAAAACGCAGCAATAGCCGCAGCTATTGCGAGTATTTGCAACGCCGCAGACCGCCCGAGACCGCAGCGGCACACGGCGCTGTGATTTGTGCAGAGGGTCCCTCAACGGCTCCCGCGGCAATTTTCAAGCCCAATCTGCTCCAAGCGCTAGTGAATCATGCGCAATCAGCTATCAACTTGATAGCATCATGTTTTCGTAGAAGAGGAGACCGCGCCCCCACTGCTGACGTACGATGGCCCATCGAGGAGCCCGCATGAACCACCCGTTTCACAGCAGCAACAAAGACGTGGCCCAGCGCTGGTCGCAGTGGCAGCCGGACGCGCCGCAGCACGACGACGAGAAGCGGCCCGACGGCCAGCCCGAGCGGCGCAAGGCCGGCAAACACCGCCGCACGGTGGCGCTCAAGGACTTTGATCCGTCGGCCAAACCGTTTTCGCTGGGCGACAAGCTCAAGGACAAGGCCGCCACCGAGTCGATTGCGCAGGAGCTGGACACGCTGCAGAACCTGTTCTATGCCGACAAGCGCTACAAACTGCTGGTGATCCTGCAGGGCACGGACACAGCCGGCAAGGACGGCACCATCCGGGGTGTGTTTGGCCGCATGAGCGCGCTGGGCGTGCACGCCGTGGGCTGGAGCGCCCCCACCGAGGCCGAACGTGCCCACGACTACCTGTGGCGCATCCACCAGAAGGTGCCCGGCGCGGGCGAGATCACGGTGTTCAACCGCAGCCACTACGAGGACGTGCTGGTGCCCGCCGTGAACGGATGGATCACCCCCGAGCAGCACCACCAGCGCTTTGGCCACATCAACGACTTCGAGCGCATGCTCACGCACACCGGCACCATCGTGCTCAAGTTCATGCTGCACATCAGCGCAGACGAGCAGCGTGAACGTCTGCAGGAGCGCCTGGACGACCCGGCCAAGCACTGGAAGTTCTCGATGAGCGACATCGAGGCACGCAAGCAGTGGAGCCAGTACCAGAAGGCCTACGAAATGCTGCTGGCCGCCACGCACACGCCCTGGGCGCCGTGGACCATCGTGCCTGCCAACTCCAAGACCCACCGCAACCTGATGATCGCCACGCTGGTGCGCGAAGTGCTCACCGGCCTGGACCTGCGCTACCCCCCGGGCGACCCGGCGCTGCAGAAGATCCGCATCGAATAGGCCCCGCACCGCTGCGGACACGGCAGCGAGCGGCGCGGAGACAGGCTGCGCATGCCATCACTGGCCCGGCGGGCATTCGGGGATGCGGCCCCAGGCGTCGCCGCAGAAGTTCTGCCGTGTGCGGGTGAGGCAGCTCGCGCGCGACAGCTCGTTGCTCATGGCCGCGCACTGGGCCAGCGCACCGCGCAAGCGGGCCAGGCTGTCGACGGGCGAAGGCGCGGGCGCTGCGGGCGGCGGCCACGGCGCGTTGTCGGCCGGTGCCACTGTGCGTGGCTTGCCGGTGGCAGGCAGCGATGCCGCATCGGCCACGCGGGGCGCGGTGACAGGCGTGAAAGGCGGCGCAGAGGCCGCAGATGCAGACGACGGTGCAGCAGCGGCACTGTCTGGTGCGGACGCAGCGGCTGCCGGGCGTGCGCGTCCGGATTCAATGATTTCCTCCACCGGCTCGGGGCGGGCAGGTGCACGCTCCGCAGTGCCTGCGGTGCCGGGCACGGCGGCAGGGGCTGCGACGGCCAGGGCCTGCTGCGGGGGCGGCACGGCATCGGGCCGGCCCAGCAGGTACCAGGCCGCGGCGCCCGCCACCACCAGCAGGGCCACTGCGGCGCCTGCGTAGGCCATGGCCGGTCGCTGGCGCGCCGGGCCCGCAGCAGGGTGCTCGTCGTCATCGAACACAAACTCCATCGGCGCCGGTGCAGCGGGGGTGGCGAGGTTGGCCTCTGCCGCCAGGGGGTGGGCGCACTTCACGCACCAACGCGCCGTAGGGTGGTTGGGCGCCTGGCACTGCGGGCAGGCGGTGTGGGTCACGCTCATAGGATTTCCCTCTCTTTTTTCATGGCCTCGGCGGTCCGGTGTGTGCCCGGTGCAGCGCCTGGTTCTGCGCCTGGTTCTGCGCCAGGCTGGCCGAGTCTAGGCGCAACGGGCCGCCCGGCAAGGTCCGGGCCCACGGGCCGCTGCCCCGCCGGTAGATTGCCGCGCTGCAGCATGGGATGGGGTTGCGCCAAACTATGCATCGAATGCATAACCCACAAACACACCGGCCTTGGACAGTGCCCGGGCCGAGGCATAAGCTTCGCAGTCTGAACTGATCCCACAAGGAAATTCACCATGTCAAACCCCGTCGGCGCCCCCGCCGCACAATCCCACCCCCTGCCCTCGTACCTGCAGGCCGACCACCTCGGCCCCTGGGGCAACTACCTGCAGCAGGTGGACCGCGTCACTCCTTACCTGGGCAGCCTGGCGCGTTGGGTGGAAACGCTCAAGCGCCCCAAGCGCATCCTGATCGTGGACGTGCCGATCGAGCTGGACAACGGCACCATCGCCCACTACGAAGGCTACCGCGTGCAGCACAACCTGAGCCGCGGCCCCGGCAAGGGTGGCGTGCGTTTTCACCAGGATGTGACGCTGTCGGAAGTGATGGCCCTGTCGGCCTGGATGTCGGTGAAGAACGCCGCGGTGAACGTGCCCTACGGCGGTGCCAAGGGCGGTATCCGCGTGGACCCCAAGAAGCTGTCGATGGGTGAGCTGGAGCGCCTGACGCGCCGCTACACCAGCGAAATCGGCCTGCTGATCGGCCCTTCCAAAGACATCCCCGCACCCGACGTGAACACCAACGGCCAGATCATGGCCTGGATGATGGACACCTATTCCATGAACGTGGGCGCCACCGCCACCGGCGTGGTCACCGGCAAGCCCGTGGACCTGGGTGGCTCGCTGGGCCGTGTCGAAGCCACCGGCCGTGGCGTGTTCACCGTGGGCGTGGAAGCCGCCAAGCTGACCGGCTTGGCGCTCGACGGTGCCCGCGTGGCCGTGCAGGGCTTTGGCAATGTGGGCGGCATTGCCGCCAAGCTGTTTGCCGAAGCGGGTGCCAAGGTGGTGGCGGTGCAAGACCACACCGGCACCATCTTCAACAGCAAGGGCGTGGATGTGCCCGCCCTGCTGGCGCATGTGAAGACCCGTGGTGGCGTGGGCGGCTTTGCCGGCGCCGATGTGATGAAGGCCGAAGAGTTCTGGGGCGTGGATTGCGAGATCCTGATCCCTGCCGCGCTGGAAGGCCAGATCACCAAGGACAACGCGGGCCAGATCAAGGCCAAGCTCGTGATCGAAGGCGCCAACGGCCCCACGACCACCGAGGCCGACGACATCCTGCACGACAAGGGCGTGCTGGTGCTGCCCGATGTGATCGCCAACGCCGGCGGCGTGACAGTGAGCTACTTTGAGTGGGTGCAGGATTTTTCCAGCTTCTTCTGGAGCGAGGACGAGATCAACGCCCGCCTGGTGCGCATCATGCAAGAGGCCTTTGCGGGCATCTGGCAAGTGGCGCAAGAGCACAAGGTGAGCCTGCGCACTGCCACCTTCATCGTGGCCTGCCAGCGCATCCTGCACGCCCGCGAAATGCGCGGCCTGTATCCATAAGCCCACGCCCGCCCCACCGGCCCGCCCCTTACCCGGGGCAGGCCGTCACACCACCGCCAGCCGCTGCGATCCAGCCCTGGCGGTTTTTCTTTGCCCAGGCCTTGCGCAGCCACCGTGGCTGTTGCGCCGTGGCGACGCAGCAAGCGCGCGCAACGGCCGTTCAAGGCCCCAGAACGACCGCGCAGCCGCCGCAGAAACCAAAAGATACGCACGCATACAAATGGTGATCTTTCCCCCGGACATTGCGTGAAAAACTGCCTGGACTTCGCACTCACGCCGTCTTCGGGAGATTCTGGTGGCCCTTCCATCCCTGCGCAGCCTGCTGGCGCGCTTTCTGCTCAGCCGCCTGCGCACCGCGCGCTCTGTGGCCCGTCTGGCGTACCGCCTGAATCCCCACAAACCCGCGCTCATCGACCGGCGCGGCACCCTCACCTACGCGCAGTTGCAGGATCGCGTGTACCGCCTGCAGGCCTGGATGCAGGCCCAGGGCGTGAAGAAAGGCGATGTGGTCTTCACCTGGCTGCCCGAGACCGGTGAGCAGTACGAAACCCGCCTGGCCACGTTCGAGAACGGCACCATCTTTGCCAGCTTTCACAAACACCTGCCGGCCGATGCGGCGCTGACCACCATGGGCCGCGTCAAGCCCACGGTGTTCATCCACGACCCGCTGCTGAGCGCGCCCATCCTGCAGGCCGTGCGTGAGCAGTTGCCCGGCTTGCGCGTGCTGGCGCTGGGGGATGAATACGAGCGCGCCCTGGCGCAGCAGACCCCCTCTGCGGGAACGGCCGACGTGCACGAGGACGATGTGTTCGCGCTGCACATGACCTCAGGCACCACGGGCCTGCCCAAGTCCATTGGCTACAGCAACCGCAAGTACCTGGACAGCGTGCGCCTGATCTCGCGCGCCATCGACTTCAAGCCGCCCGCCAACGGGCCGGACGTGAACATGCTGGGCCTGCCGCTCACCGGCCCGGGCTCGGGCCTGGTGCTGCCCACGCTGCTGGCGGGTGCGGCGCTGGTGATGCCCGAGGACTTTCGTGCCACCACGCTGGCTGGGCTGATCCAGAAGCACCGCGTGTCGCGCGCTTTCCTGTCGCCCTCGGCCATCATCGACCTGCTGGACGAGCCCACGCTGGGCCAGTACGACCTGTCGTCGCTGATCCATGTGCCCTACGGCTCGGAGATGATGCCCGCGCCAAAGATCGCCGAGGCCATCCGCCGCTTCGGGCCCATCTTCCAGCAGGGCTACGGCTGCCTGGAGGCCCTGCCCCCCATCACCTGGCTGCTGCCCCACGAGCATGTGGACGCGCAAGGCAACCCGCTGGGCAACGACATCCTCTCCACCGTGGGCCGCGTGATGCCGGGCGTGGACGTGGTCATCCGCGACGAGCAGTTTGCGCCGCTGCCGCTGGGCCAGATGGGCCTGATCACCGTGCAGACGCCGGTGCGGTTTGATGGCTACTGGCTGGACCCGGAAAAGACCAGCGAGACCCTGCGCGACGGCTGGGTGGTGATGGGGGACCTGGGCTATTTCGATGCTGCGGGCTATCTGCACGTGCTGGGCCGCAGCGCCGACCGCGTGGTGCGCCACGGCCAGGCACTCAACCCGCGCGAGATCGAGGAAGTGGCGCACTGCCACCCGGCCGTCAAGGAAGCCTGCCTGGTGCAGCATGGCACCGCCGCCGTGCTGGTGGCCAGCCTGCGGCAGAGCTGGCGCAACGACCGGGGCACCCAGGCCCTGGAGCACGATCTGGCAGAGTTTCTGGTGCAACACCTGCCGCCCGAGATGCGGCCCGACGATGTGCGCCTGGTCACCGAAATTCCGCGCAGCTTCCTCAACAAGATGCTGCGGCGCGAGGTGCGCCTGATGCTGGAGGCCATGCCGCCGCGCAGCGGTGCGGCGCACACTGCACGCGCAGAGCCTGTGGCGGGCTCGATGGCGATGGCTGCCCGGGCCGAAGCAATGGCATCCGCACACCCATGACAGCCCCCATGAACATGCAGCACACCCCACACATCCGGCTGAGCCTGGGCACCAAGCTCGGCTACGCCGTGGGCAACGTCGGCCTGCAGATGCTGATTGCGGCCATGAGCTTCCTGCTCATGATCTTCTACACCGATGTGGCCCTGGTGCCTCCGGCCGTGGCCGGTGCGGCGCTGCTGGTGGGCAAGGTGTGGGACACCATCAACGACCCGCTGTTTGGCTGGCTGACCGACCGCACGCGCTCGCGCCACGGCCGCCACCGCGTGTACCTGATCTACGGCGCCCTGCCCCTGGCGGTGGTGGCTGCCGCCGTGTGGATGGTGCCGCCAGGCCTGAGCCCCTGGGCAGCGTTTGTGTGGATCGCCGTCACCTACACCTTGTTCGACACCGTGATGACGCTGGTGCAGCTGCCCTACCAGGCCATGGCCGCCAACATGACGCAGGACTACGACGAGCGCACCAGCCTCACGGCTTTTGCATCCATGGGTGCCCTGCTGGGGTTTTTTGCGGGCAGCGTGTTCATGCCCCTGCTGGTGCGGGCCGCGCCCGATGCGCGCACGGGCTACGCACTGGCAGGCGCCTGTTTCGGGCTGGCCGCCGGGGTCGCTGTGGCCGTGGTGGCCTGGCGCGTGCGCGAGCCCGCCACCACCGGCGACTTATCGCCTGCGGCCCCAAACCCTCCAGCAGCCACACCCGGCTGGGCGTCGGTACGCAGCACCCTGCTGGCCACGCTGCGCAACCGCCCTTTTGTGATGCTGGTGAGTGCTGCCGGGCTGGTGCGGCTGGGCCTCACGCTGGTGCAGGCCTCGCTCGCTTATTTCGTCATCTACCAGCTGCAGGGCGACAAGGGCGATCTGCCACGCTTCATGGGCATCCTGCTCGCGGTGGTGGGCATCTCGCTGTTCGTGTGGAAGCGCGTGGTGGACCGGTGGGAGAAAAACCGGGCCTACATCCTTGGCCTGGTGTTCTGCTGCGCAGGGCTGGTGGCGCTGTACTGGGTGGGCCCGGGCCAGCAGGCCCTGGTGACGGGCATCCTGGTGGTGGTGGGTATCGGCATGGGTGCGCACTGGATCGTGCCGTTTGCCATGGTGCCCGACACCATCGACCACGGCCACATGCAGGCGGGCGAGCGGCAGACCGGCATGTACTACGGCCTGTATGGCCTGGTCGACAAGCTGGCTCGCACCCTGGCCACGGTGCTGGTGGCCGGCATGCTGGAGCTGACCGGGTATGTGCCCAACGTGGCCCAGTCTGCCCAGGCGCTGCAAGGCATCGCGGCCATGACGGGCCTGCTGCCGGCGCTGTGCCTGGTGCTGGCCATCCCGCTGCTGATGGCCTACCCCATCACCCGCGCCCGCCATGCAGACCTGGTGCGCAGCGTGGGCGCTGCCGCCCCGGCGGAGACGGCCAGTGCGGCAGCAGTGGCCGCAACCCCTGTACGCCAGAGCGAACACACCACCCGCCCTGCGTGGGAGCCCTCACGCACCCTGCCCGGTGGTGGGCACGACTTCGCACACAGTCGTTAGAGAACATCCGGGAGCGCCCTCAGGCAGACGGCGCTGGCCCGACGGGTTCGGGCGGCAACACGCCGCGCAGCGCCAGACAGAAGGGCTGCGCACACTCAGCGCGCGCTGCATACGGGCAGCCCACGGTCTCGCACAGGCCTGACGCGCCATTACGCGCCTTCTCCTCTTCTCGCGGCACCTGGCCGCTGGCTTGCAGCACGGCCATCTGGGTCCAGGGGTCCAGGCGCCCAGTGGCCTGCTGCAGCATGTCGCGGCCATACACGGTGGCAGCCAGTTGCGGCTGCAGGTCCAGCACCAGCAGCGCGCTGGTGCGCGGCGCGGCAGCATCCATGCCCTGCAACACCAGGGCCATCACCCCCGATTGCAACGCCTGGCCGCCGCCCGCAAAAGGCACTTGCAGCGCGCCGCTCGCTGCGGTGGCGCCTGCGCCCAGGCTTGCGCTGCCTTGCGCCGCCGCCGCGCCCGCAGCGGCAGGTGACGCCTGGGCCGCCAGCCACGGCACCGGGGCACGCAAGGTGAGCGCCAGCCCGCGCGGCCCCTCGGGGGTCGCCACCACGCCCTGGCGCACCAGCCAGGTTTGCAGCGGCGGCTGGTCGGCATCCAGCGCGCCGCTCTCCAGCGCCTGCGCCATGCCGATGGGCCAGGGCTGCGCGGCCACCACGCGCTGCGGCACCCCGGCCTGGGCGGTGACCTGTGCGACCAGGGCACTCACCATCCGCAGCAACGGTGCGCTGAGGCCCGACGCGGGCCAGGCCGTGCCACTTGTGGCGGAGGCAGCGGAGGTTGCCGCATTGGCCTGCGCCGCCATGGTTGCGCCACGGGGCAGCGCCGATGCCCCCGTTGGCGAGGCCCGCGCAGCCCCCTCACCCCTTGCGCCCTGCAATCGGCCATCGGCCCCGCCCGCCCGGCGCGGGTCGAAGCCCGCCGCCAACTGCTCGCGCGCCTGGGGCGAGATGCTGGCCTGGTCCGCCGGTGCAGGCAACGGTCCGCCGGGCGGGCTGGGTGAGGTGACCGAGGGCGGCGGGGCGCTGGGGTCTGCAATGGGCAACGGCGAGGGTGCGGCGGGTACCGGGGGTGTGGCGGCTTTGGGCTTGTCCAGCCCCAGCAACGCCGTCTGCCGCTGCAGCGCCGCCTCGGCCAGGAACTGGGCCACGGGCGGCAGTGCCGTGCGGGACGGATCGATCGGGAGGGTCATGCCGGGTTGCCTGGGGAATGGATGTCCGATTCTGTAGCGATTCGTCCAGCGTGAACAGGCCATGGTGCGGGCAGGCCTGCCGCGCGCATCAGCTATCAACTACATAGCAAAAGGTGAAATAAAGTCGAGCGCTACCGGCACTTTTTGCCCACAATCCGGTTCCACCGCCCGCCGCGTTGCCTCTCAGCGCGCAGCCACCTCTCCGCCATGCACCCGCACACCACCGCCCGCTCGCGCCTTGTTGATCGCCACCCCACGCCCCATACCGGTGTAGCGCTCGCACTGCTGATGGCCGTGCTGGGCTTCCTGCTGTTCAGTGGATGGATGTATGCGCCGCAGTGGGAGCGCGCCTTCCGCTCGGACGGCTCGCCGGTGTCGTGGCTGTCGAGCGCGCTGCTGCTGGCGCTCAGCATCACGGCCCTGCGGATGGTGGGGGACCGCGCCCTGCCCCAGCGGCTGGGTGCCTGGCTGGCGCTTGCGTTTTTTGTGCTGGCGCTGGACGAACAGTTCATGCTGCACGAGCTGTGGAAGTTTCGCTGCCATGAATGGACGGACGCCTGCCGCTGGGCCCCCGTGCGCGAAGCCCCCATGCTCGCCGTGGCGGTGGTGGGCCTGCTCACCATGGCCTGGCTGCACCGCGCCTTGTGGCACCCCGGCACGCGCGCCCTGCTGTGGGCGGGCCTGGCGGTGGGCTGGCTGGCGATTGGTGTGGACCAATGGCCCGAAGTGCAAGCGCGCTGGCCCCGCCTGCCCGATCTGCCATCGCTGCTGGCCACGCTGGAAGAAGGGCTGGAAGTGCTGGCCGAGGCGCTGGTGTTGGGGGCGTTGTTGCGTCAGCCAGGGCAGCGATAAGAGGGAGACGCCATAAAGACCCGCTGGCAGACGGCTGTGGGCCCAAAGCAGACATTAGCCCGAAGGTCAAAGGTCCCTGTGAAGCTGAACTTCTGCACCAATGCGCTGCAACGAAAAACACATTGCATCTGCATAACGATCGTCGGAAAGTAGTACCTGTAGTGGCTGGCGGGCGGCGATTTTTTTAACTACCGTCTTCGCCTCCATTCGTGACATTGGGGTGCTCATCATGAGAAGGCGCATGAACATCTTCTCTGTATATCGGCCTTCGAGGCCCGGAAGCCATGCGGACGAGTCATTCCAGCCTGTCACCATCAAAGTGCACGGGGTGGAATTTTTGAGGCGATTTTCTTCGAGACTCTTCAATTCAATGTCAGCTCCTGGCCGAAAGCTGTCCAGCAGCCTCCCCTCACGTGCACTCCTGATCCACCCAATACCCCGCCGGAAACCACTGGCCGTTGATATTGAGGTACCAGCGCCATTCAAAGATGGGCTCAAAGCTCATGCCGCCCGGCGAGGGGGTGTCGATGCGCAGAATGTCCGCCACGCCGTCGCGGTCGAGGTCAATCTCGTGCACCGTCACCGCCGTTTTCTTGCGCTCGGGCTGGGGCCGGTAGGGCGGATCGGCGGGCATCATCCAGCTGGTGGCATAGCGCCTGGAGCGCACCTTCACCGCATCGGGCGGCAGCCTGCCGGGCACCACCAGGCGCACCAGCACGTCGGCCGACTCTGACACTTTGGCATAGCCGCGCACGGCAGTGGTCTCGTCGTTGCGCGGGTCGTCAAAGCCCTTGCCCGGGTAGTGGCCGCCGCAATAGTGGTCTGCATTGCTGATGTCCCAATACCGCCGCCCCATGGTGCGGGCGCCCACCAGGCCCTGGTGCGTGATCGCGTACAGCGTGAGCGCCGGTGCAAAGGCCAGATCGGCACCGCCCACGTCCCAGAAGCCGGTCACGAACTCGATCTCGGGCCCGCTGTGGCGGTTGAAGTTGCCATAGGGCACAGCGGTGGGCTCCACGGCAATACGGCTGCCCGCCACGGCCGCGATGCCGTCGGCCTCGGTCTCGTGCAGCAGGGCCACGCTGGTGTGGCTGCGGAAGTACGACGGAGCAATGGCAGGCAGCGTGGGGGCGGATGCCAGGGGCGCCACGGCCGGGCTATGGTCCGCGGCGCGGGTGGCCAGCTTCAAGTTGTCCAGCGGGTTGACGGGGCGGCCCCGATCGATCTCCTGCTCGGGCCGCAGCAACACGCCGCCGCGCATGAGCTTTTTGGCAGCCTCCCATTCGGGGCGCAGGGGGTACTGCACGGGCATCCGGGGCGTGTGGCTTTGAGCCAACGCGGGCAACTGCAATGCAGCGGGGCGCGGCAGGGCGTTGCCATAGGCTCGCATGCGGTTGGCGGACGGCGCCACCCAGAAGGCGCGGGCGGCGTCCTTGCCCGCCTGGGCCAGGGTGAGGGGCTGGTCGGCCAGCAGGTTGCAGGCCACATGGGCTTGCAGGGGCTCAGGCAACGGCGGGCCCAGGCGCGCATCGCCCGTGTAGAGCACGGCGCACCAGCCGTCGCGCTCGGTGATCTGCTGCAGCACGGTGTTGGCGGGTACCTGGGCCACGATGCGCGCCTGCGACTGGGCAGCATCGCGCAGGTTGACCCAGGAGCCCTGCACATAACGCTGCTTGGCGGGCGCCACAGCCGGCGTCTGGGCATTGACCGGGCCTATGAGAACTGCGCCCAGCAAAGCAGCCATGGTCCAGTGGCGAGGCCGTGTGGCGTGCACCAAGGTCTTCATGCTCCAGCCCCTGCGAGAGAGTTACACCGCCAATGCAGGCTCTGCCGCTGCAGCAGGCGGTTGCGATTCAATCACCCGCGCCAGCAGCGCGCCGCTGTAGCGCGCGGGCAGCGGGAACCACACGCGCACCGGGCTGCCCTGGGCGACCTGCACGGGCTGGCCTTCCACATTGCGCATCTCTTGCAGGCGCACCGTAGTGTTGCCGCTGGGGTGCACCACTTCAATCAGGTCACCCACGGCAAAGTGGTTCTTGGTTTCGACCTGAACCCAATCTCCCTGCAAGCCCACATCGGCCAGTCCTTCGGCACCCAGCACCTCGCCCACATACTGGCTGCGCTGCGTGGCCGAGTGGCCGTTGAGGTAGTTCTGGTAGTCGTTGCTGGGGCGGCGCTCCAGCAGGCCGCCGGTGTAGCCTCGGTTGGACAGGCCTTCCAGCTCGATCAGCAGCTCGGGGTTGAAGGGGCGGCCCGCCACGGCATCGTCAATCGCGCGGCGGTAGACCTGGGCGGTGCGGGCCACGTAGTACAGGCTCTTGGTGCGGCCTTCGATCTTGAGCGAATCGACGCCAATCTGCGCCAGGCGCGCCACATGCTCCACCGCACGCAGGTCCTTGCTGTTCATGATGTACGTGCCGTGCTCGTCTTCCATGATGGGCATCATTTGCCCAGGGCGGCCCGCTTCTTCGATCAGGTAGACCTTGTCGGCCTTGGGGTGGCGCTCGCCGTTGCCGGTGGTGGAGGCAAACGATTGTTCCGCCTTCTGCTGCGCGGCCTCGAAGTTGAAGTCACCTTCCATTTTTTGCGCAATGGCTTCGCCCGTGGTGGGGTCGATGTCGGCGTCGTGCGTGGCGTAGTTCCAGCGGCAGGCGTTGGTGCAGGTGCCCTGGTTGGGGTCGCGGTGGTTGAAGTAGCCGCTGAGCAGGCAGCGGCCCGAGTACGCGATGCACAGCGCGCCGTGCACGAACACTTCCAGCTCCATGTCGGGGCATTCCTGGCGGATTTTCTCGATCTCGTCCAGGCTCAGTTCGCGCGAGAGGATGACGCGCTCCACGCCCATCTTCTGCCAGAACTTCACCGCCGCCCAGTTGGTGGTGTTGGCCTGCACCGAGAGGTGCACCACCTGCTCGGGCCACTTTTCCTTGACCATCATGATCAGGCCCGCGTCGGCCATGATGAGGGCGTCGGGTTGGCAGTCGATCACGGGCTCGATGTCGCGCAGGTAGGTGCGGATCTTGTCGTTGTGCGCGATCAGGTTGCTGGTCACGAAGAACTTCTTGCCGCGCGCATGGGCCTCGGTGATGCCTTGGCGGATCTGCTCGAGCTTGAACTCGTTGTTACGCGCGCGCAAGGAATAGCGCGGCTGGCCTGCGTACACGGCGTCGGCGCCAAAGTCATAGGCGGCGCGCATCTTGTCGAGCGAGCCGGCGGGCAGGAGCAGTTCGGGGGCTTTGAGCGTGGTCATGGGGTGGCCCAATCTAAAAATCGTCGGTATCAGGTCAGCGCGGCATCAGTGGCAGGCCCGCGAGCATGCCCACGGCCTGCGCTGGAAACGCTTCGGCATCAAACGCCTTGTCACCATCGGCATCCTGCACGCCGTTGGGCACCAGGCCCTTGAAGTCGAACTGTCGCGGGTCCATGAAGTGCGAGGGCACGAGGTTGCGCAGCGCCACGGCCATGTTCTCGATGCGGCCGGGGTAGAGCTGCTGCCAGTCGCGCAGCATCTGGCCGATCTGCTTGCGCTGCAGGTTCTCCTGGCTGCCGCACAGGGTGCAGGGGATGATGGGGAACTGGCGGTGTTCGGCCCAGCGCGTGAGGTCGTCTTCGGCCACATAGGCCAGGGGGCGAATGATGAGGTGGTCGCCCCGGTCGCTCTGCACCTTGGGCGGCATGCCCTTGAGCTTGCCGCCGAAGAACATGTTGAGGAAGAACGTCTGCAGCATGTCGTCGCGGTGGTGGCCCAACGCGATCTTGGTGCACCCCAGCTCGTCGGCCACGCGGTACAGGATGCCCCGGCGCAGTCGGCTGCACAGGCTGCACATGGTCTTGCCTTCGGGGATGTGCTCCTTGACGACGCTGTAGGTGTCCTGCGTTTCGATGTGAAAGGGCACGCCGACCTGCGTCAGATACTCCGGCAGCACGTGGGCCGGAAAGCCGGGCTGCTTCTGGTCGAGGTTGACGGCGATCAGCTCGAACTTGTGGCCGTTGCGCTGCTGCAGCATGCGCAGCACGTCGAGCATGGCGTAGCTGTCCTTGCCGCCCGAGACGCAGACCATGACCTTGTCGCCGTCTTCGATCAGACCAAAGTCGGTGATGGCCTGGGCCACCTGGCGCACCAGGCGCTTTTCGAGCTTGAGCGCGGCGTGGGCGGCAGCCTTGGCAGCCGCTGCGGCAGCGTCGTCGTCGCCCTCCACAAAGGAAGAGGCGGGCGGGGTGGCGGTATCAAGCATGGAATGGACGGACCAGACGGCGAAACGGGAAGGCGCAATGAAGGGGGGATTGCAAGGTTGCCGCACCCAGCGGCGCCTTGCAATGGGCTGCCGCACTGCGCTGGTACGGCATTGACTACTATTTTTATAGCTACCAGCGCATATGGAACAGACGCTAGCAGCCAATTCGACTCAAATTCAGGCTTCTGCGGGGTAGAACATCTTGCGAGTGGGCACATCGGCCACCGCCTTGGCAATGGCGCCAATGTGGTCTGGCGTGGTGCCGCAGCAGCCGCCCAGGATGTTGACCAGCCCCTCGGCCGCAAACTCGTGCACCAGGCGGCTGGTGATCTCAGGCGTTTCGTCAAAGCCGGTGTCGCTCATGGGGTTGGGCAGGCCGGCGTTGGGGTAGCAGCTGATGAAGGTGTCCTCGGCCACCCGGTTCAGCTCCTGGATGTAGGGGCGCATCAGCGTGGCGCCCAGGGCACAGTTCAGACCAATGGCCAGCGGGCGCGAGTGGCGCACGCTGTGCCAGAAGGCGGTGACGGTCTGGCCGGAGAGGATGCGGCCCGAGGCGTCGGTCACGGTACCGCTGATGATGAGCGGCAGGCGCTCGCCGCTCTTTTCAAAGAACTCGTCAATCGCGAACAGCGCCGCCTTGGCGTTCAGGGTGTCGAAGATGGTCTCGACCAGCAGCACGTCGGCGCCGCCTTCGACCAGCGCCTCGGTCTGCTCGTAGTAGGCAGCGCGCAGGGTTTCAAAGTCGATGTTGCGCGCACCGGGGTCGTTCACATCGGGGCTGATGCTGGCCGTCTTGGGCGTGGGGCCCAGGGCGCCGGCCACGAAGCGGGGCTTGTCGGGCGTGCTGTATTTGTCGCAAGCGGCGCGCGCCAGCTGGGCCGAGCGCAGGTTCATCTCGCGCGCCAGCTCGGCCATGTGGTAGTCCTCCTGCGCCACGGTGGTTGCGCCGAAGGTGTTGGTCTCGATGAGGTCGGCGCCAGCGGCCAGATACCGCTCGTGGATATCGCGAATCACGTCGGGCCGGGTGATGCTGAGCAGCTCGTTGTTGCCCTTCACGTCGTAGGCAAAGTCCTTGAACCGGTCCCCCGCGCCATCTGGCCCGGTGTAGCCCTCGCCCCGGTACTGCGCCTCGCCCAGCTTGAAGCGCTGGATCATGGTGCCCATGGCGCCGTCGAGGATGACGATGCGTTGGGCGAGGATGTCGGGCAGTTGCGCAGCGCGCGTGTAGTGGAGGGCTTGCATAGGCCCCTATTGTAGAAAGTGCGGCCCCTGCGCCCTTGCAGCGCACAATATGCGCCTGCCGCGCTCAGGGCCAAGCCCTGGCGCGCCAGAAAATACTGGCCTTATCGGCACCAAGCGCTTGATTTATATGCGCTTGCAGCTATCCATTTCAGAGTATCCGCTTGTCCTCTCGCCCGTCTCCCGCGCTGTCCCCTGCCCATGCCGTTTTGCAGGACGTTTTTGGCTACGAGCAGTTTCGCGGCCCGCAGCAGGCCATTGTTGAGCACGTGATCGCCGGTGGCGATGCGCTGGTGCTCATGCCCACCGGCGGCGGCAAGAGCCTGTGCTACCAGGTGCCCGCCATCGTGCGCCAGCAGCAGGGGCGCGGGGTGAGCATCGTGGTCTCTCCGCTGATCGCGCTGATGCACGACCAGGTGGGGGCACTGCACGAGGCGGGGGTGGATGCGGCCTTTTTGAACTCCACGCTGAGTTTTGATGAGGCACAGGATGTGGAGCTGCGCCTGCAGACTGGCGACATCACCCTGCTGTACGCCGCGCCCGAGCGGCTGAATACGCCGCGTTTTCTGGGCCTGCTCGATAGCCTGTACGAAGGCGGCCACCTCTCGCTGTTTGCCATCGACGAGGCGCACTGCGTGAGCCAGTGGGGCCACGACTTCCGCCCCGAATACCGCGCGCTCACGGTGCTGCACGAGCGCTATGCGGGCGTGCCACGCATTGCGCTCACGGCCACGGCGGATGCGCTCACCCGGGCGGACATCATCGAGCGCCTGCAGCTCGAAGACGCACGCCTGTTCATCAGCAGCTTTGACCGGCCCAACATCCGCTACACCATCGTCGAAAAGAAGGACGCCACCACCCAGCTGCTGCGCTTCATCGAGCGCGAGCACGCGGGCGAGGCAGGCGTGGTGTATTGCCAGTCGCGCAAGCGCGTGGAGGAGCTGGCTTCCACCCTGAGCGACGCGGGCATCACCGCCCTGCCCTACCACGCGGGGCTGGACACCAAGGTGCGCCAGAAGAACCAGGACCGCTTTCTGCGCGAAGAGGGCATCGTGATGGTGGCCACCATCGCGTTCGGCATGGGCATCGACAAGCCCGATGTGCGTTTTGTGGCGCATGTGGACATGCCCAAGAACATCGAGGGCTACTACCAGGAGACCGGCCGCGCGGGCCGCGACGGCCTGAACGCCGACGCCTGGATGGCCTATGGCCTGAACGACGTGGTCAACCAGCGCCGCATGATCGACGAAAGCCCGGCGGGCGAAGAATTCAAGCAGGCGCTGCGCGGCAAGCTCGATGCGCTGCTGGCGCTGGCCGAGGCCACCGACTGCCGCCGCGTGCGGCTGCTGGCCTACTTCGGCGAAAAGTCCACGCCCTGCGGCAACTGCGACAACTGCCTGCATCCACCCGCCGTGTGGGACGCGACCGACGCGGCGCGCAAGCTGCTGTCCACCATCTACCGGGTGCAGCAGGCCAGCGGCATCAGCTTTGGCACGGGGCACATCATGGACATCCTGCGCGGCAAGAAGACCGAGAAGGTCGCGCAGTTCGGGCACGAGAAAATCTCCACCTTCGGCATTGGCGCGGACCTGACCGAGCCCCAGCTGCGCGGCGTGCTGCGCCAGCTGATCGCCACGGGCGCTTTGGGCCTGCAGAAGGTGATGCTGGACAGCGGCCACAGCTTTGACACCCTGTGCCTCACCGAAGGCTCGCGCGCCGTGCTCAAGGGCGAGGTGCCGGTGCAGCTGCGCGAATCGGTGTCGTCCGCCCCCGCCAAGCGCACGCGCAAGGGCAGCGCGCCCCCGGCCGCCGCCGCCAACCTGGGCCCCGATGCGCAGGTGCGCTTCATCAACCTCAAGGCCTGGCGCGCCGAAGTGGCACGCGAGCACAACCTGCCCGCGTATGTGATCTTTCACGACGCCACCCTGGCGGCGATTGCCGAGCGCAACCCAGGGTCGCTGGATGACTTGCAAGGCATCAGCGGCATGGGAGCGAAGAAGCTGGAGGCGTATGGGGCGGAGGTGTTGAGGGTGTGCACAAGCACCTAGCCCGGCTGGGTGGGGTAGCCGGGGGAGAGGAGTTTTTATGCCTTGCCGTGGAGGCCCCAAAACACCAGCGCAACACGCGCCCGCCGTGCTTGATATGCATCAATCATTAGGCGCAATATCAGCACCAATGGCGCACCAGTGTGTTCTGTATTGCCTGATTTATTAACAAATTCTCGACCAATACACTGACCTCACCTTCTGTACGAACGGGGTTGCCAGGCAAAGGCCCAAAAGGTTTCGCCGCCTCGCACGTGGAAGGTGCACCGTTGTCGAGGTAGGTCATCATGTCATCGCTCCCACTCACTGCTTCCTCGTTCGCCTCCCGTGAGGCGAACGATCCCCTGATGCGCGTCCTGCGCATGCTTGTGGGCTTTTTCTACCTGCCCCATGTGCTGTCCAAGATCGTCGGCTTTGCAGGCACCGTGGTGTTCTTCGGCAAGGCCGGCTTCCAGCCGCCAGAGGTGTTTGTGGTGTTGTCCGGTTGCATGGAACTCGCGGTGGGGGTGGCGCTGCTTGTGGGCGTGTTCACCAAGTACGCGGCGCTCCTGTCCGCCGGCCTGATGGTGGTGGCTGCGGGCGCGATCATGATCGTCAACGGTGTGGGCTGGTACTGGAACAAGTCCGGGGTGGAATACCTGGTGTTCTGGGCCGTGGCCTCCCTGGTGGTTTTTGCCGATGCATGGCGCAAGGAACCGGGCCTGCTCGGCTGGGTGCCCGGCCGCAGCTGAAACCAGCGCTGAACCCACGCGACCAGGGCGGCCTACGACACGACGTGGCTGCCCTGTTCGCTTTTCTGCGGGCGCGCCGCCGTAGGATCACCCGCAACGTTGCAGGGCTGCACCTTCCACCGCACGGCCCCCGCGTTGGCCAGCGTGTTGCCCAGCACCTGCAGTTCCTCGGTCGGGAACAGCCCGGCATGCCAGGTGGTGCGGCACTCGTGCGCCACGCCACTGGCCACCAGAAGACCCAGCGACTCCCATGCACGGCCCCCGCTGCCCGGCACACCCGTGATGGCGTCGTACCGATGTTGGGGCCCCTTGATGTCCAGCCCCACCCAATCCAGCAACGGCAGCAAACCGGCCAGTCGTTCGGGGTACATGCCCCCGGTGTGCAGACCGGTAGCAAAACCCATGGCGCGAACTTCCGCCAGGGCTGCGGGCAGCGCGGCCTGCAAGGTGGGCTCGCCGCCGGAAAACACCACACCGTCGAGCAGGCCCCGGCGGCTTTCGAGAAACACCCGCACCTGCGGCCACGGCATCGCGGCGGGTGCCGTGGCGTCCAGCAGTTCGGGGTTGTGGCAGTAGCTGCAGCGCCAGGGACAGCCCTGGCAATACACCACCGCCGCGAGCCGGCCCGGGAAGTCGATGGTGGTGAGCGGCGTGAGGCCGCCCACGCGCAGCGCCTCAGCGGATGTTGCTGCAACCACGCGACTGCTCAGAGAAAAAACGGCGCTCGTGGTGCTCGCCCTGCTTGCCGACGTTGAAGCTCGCCACCGGACGGTGGTAGCCCATCACGCGGGTCCAGACCTCGCAGGGCTGGCGCTCGGTGTCGGTGAGCTGGATGTCAGCAACGGCGGTGTGTTCGGTGGCGGAAAAGTGGCTCATGGGTGTGTGCTCCTTGGGGTCAATAAACGGGCGTGCCGCAGCGGGTGCTGCGCCGCCGAAGGCAACGGGGCAAAGGTTGAACGCGGTTCTGCCTGCCCCATTGATTCACTATGAAATCAATAGCTGTCTGTGCTTATAAAATCGGCACCAACGGGCTGTTTGACGTCAATGCGCGGCAACCCTGCGTTCAGGCCGCCCGTGCCGCACGCTTGGCGGCCAGGCGTTCTTCATCGCAGCGCGGGCAAAACGGGTGCTCGCCCGCCAGATAGCCGTGGCTGGGGCAGATGGAGAACGTCGGCGTGACGGTGATGTAGGGCAGGCGAAACCGTGTGAGCGCGCGCCGCACCAGGTCGCGGCAGGCCGCCCCGCTGGACAAGCGCTCGCCCATGTACAGATGCAGCACGGTGCCGCCGGTGTATTTGGCTTGCAGCGCCTCCTGGCGCGTCAGGGCCTCGAACGGGTCGTCCGTGAAGCCCACGGGCAGCTGCGACGAGTTGGTGTAGTACGGCTGCTCGGCCGTGCCCGCCTGCAGGATGCCGGGCCAGCGCTTTTTGTCTTCCTTGGCGAAGCGGTAGGTGGTGCCTTCGGCGGGTGTGGCCTCCAGGTTGTAGAGGTGGCCGGTTTCTTCCTGAAACTGCGTCATGCGCTCGCGCACATGGTCGAGCAGGCGCACCGCGAAGGCGTGGCCCCAGTCGCTGGTGATGTCGTGCTGGTCCGCTGTGAAGTTGCGGATCATCTCGTTGATGCCGTTCACGCCCAGCGTGGAAAAGTGGTTGCGCAGCGTGCCCAGATACCGCTTGGTGTAGGGGAAGAGGCCCTGGTCCATCAGGCGCTGGATCAGCTTGCGCTTGGTCTCCAGGCTTTGTTTGCCCAGTTCCAGCAGGCGGTCTAGCGCGGCGAGCAAGCCCGCTTCATCGCCGGCATGCTGGTAGCCCAGCCGCGCGCAGTTGATGGTGACCACGCCCAGGCTGCCCGTCTGCTCGGCGCTGCCGAACAGGCCGTTGCCGCGTTTTAAGAGCTCGCGCAAATCGAGCTGCAGGCGGCAGCACATGGAGCGCACCATGTTGGGCTCCAGCTCGGAGTTGATGAAGTTCTGGAAGTACGGCAGACCGTACTTGGCCGTCATGTCGAACAGCAGCTGCGCGTTCTCGCTCTCCCAGGGGAAGTCCTTGGTGATGTTGTACGTGGGGATGGGGAAGGTGAACACCCGGCCCTTGGCATCGCCCGTGGTCATCACGTCGATGTAGGCGCGGTTGATGAGATCCATCTCAGTCTGCAGGTCGCCATAGCAAAACGGCGTCTCTTTGCCAGCGATCACGGGCACCTGCTCGCGCAGGTCTTCGGGGCAGGTCCAGTCAAAGGTGAGGTTGGTGAACGGCGTCTGCGTGCCCCAGCGCGAGGGCACGTTGAGGTTGTAGACCAGCTCCTGGATGCACTGGCGCACGGCGGCGTAGTCCATGGCATCGATGCGCACAAACGGCGCCATGTAGGTGTCGAACGACGAGAACGCCTGCGCGCCCGCCCACTCGTTCTGCAGCGTGCCCAGAAAGTTCACGATCTGCCCCACGGCGGAACTCATGTGTTTGGACGGCCCCGCCTCCACCTTGCCCGGCACGCCGTTGAGCCCCTCGTGCAGCAGCGTGCGCAGCGACCAGCCCGCGCAGTAGCCGCTGAGCATGTCGAGGTCGTGGATGTGCAGGTCGCCGCTCCTGTGCGCCTCGCCGATCTCGGGCGTGTAGACGTGCGACAGCCAGTAGTTGGCCGTGACCTTCCCTGCCACGTTCAGGATCAGCCCGCCCAGCGAGTAGCCCTGGTTGGCGTTGGCGTTCACGCGCCAGTCGGCGCGCGTGAGGTATTCGTTGATGGAGCTTTTCACATCGACAAGCGTCTGTTTGTCGGCGCGCAGTGTGGCGTGTTGCTCGCGGTAGACGATGTAGGCCCGTGCCGTGGCCAGGTGGTTGGCGGCGATGAGGGTCTGCTCGGCCACGTCCTGGATCTGTTCGACCGTGGGCGCCTCGCCATGGAAGCGGTGGATCAGCACCTTGGTGACCTGCGCGGTGAGCAACGCCGCTTCTTCGGCGCCATATTCGCCCGAGGCCTGGCCCGCACTGGCCAGCGCAGCGCGGATGCGTTCGGCATCAAAAGGAACGCGCTGGCCGCTGCGCAACACAACATCGCGGGGCAGGGTGACAAGGGTGGGCGCCATGGGTTCGACCAATCTATGGAACGGGTTAAAACACTACCTATGGTGTCCACGATACCCATCAAACACTATAGGTAGTTTGACCCAACACAATCGAGGCGGTAAGCAGGGGTAAAAAAATGCCGGCACAAAGGCCGGCAAAAGGAAGGTGCCGTCAGGCCCTACCGATGGATGGGGGTGCGTGCGGAGGCACGCTGGCGCACCAGGGGTGCGTAAGAAAAGGGTGGGTTGTTTCTCTTGGGGGGTTGTGGGCCGTGGGGGCCACACCGCTGCGGCCGGGCTGCGCGCTCGTTGGCGCTCAATGGCAGGCGGCGGTTTCTTCCTCCTCGATGCGGGGATAGAAGTCATGGTCTTCGCGCTGCATGCGCTCGAACACCCGGCGCAGCACCACGTTGGCCTCATTGCGGAAGTCCTGCGCATCGCGGCGCACGTTCTCGGCCGTGTTCCAGCGGCGCGCGAAGGCGTCATAGGCGCTGGCAATCGAGGCCATCTCGCTCTGGTACTGGCGGCCCAGGCGCGCCAGTTCGGGGTTGCCACCGCGCTGCAGTGCGGGGTAGAGCACCTGGTCTTCCACGGCCAGGTGCAGCTTGATGGTGCCGCTCATGGCCACGATGCCCTGCGCGATGGCGCGGGCATTGCCTTCCACGCCCGCCTGGGCCAGGGCGCGCAAGGTGGCGATGCTGCGCAGGATGTCGGTGTGCTGGTGCTTGAATTTTTCGAGGTTCATGCTCACTCCTTGTGGGATGAATGAAGGGCCTGCGCTGCCGCCGAGGGGGATGGCGCGCGGCGCAGGTCGGTGGCGTATCAGCGGCGGGTCTCCGCGAGGTAGGCGCCAGCGTTGGCAACAGGGGCCCGCGAGCCAAACACGCCGCTCACCACCTGCCAGGCCATGGCCAGCGCGCCGACAATGAAGACCACGTCGCCGAAGGTGCGCACCCAGCGCAGCGTCTGGATGAAAGGCTGCTGCATGAAGGCCTCACCCCGGGCGTACCACAGGCCTTCGCTCACGCTGGCGTGGAACTGGAACAAGCCGATGGGCAGCAGGCTGGTGGCGATCATCAGCACCAGGCCGGCATTGAGCCACCAGAAGCCCGTCGTCATGAGCCGCTCACTGAACACCAACTGCGGCCGGATGTAGCGCAGCACCAGCAGCGTGAAGCCCAGCGCCAGGAAGCCATACACCCCGAACAGCGCGGCGTGGGCATGCACCGGCGTGGTGTTCAGGCCCTGCACGTAGTACAGCGAGATGGGCGGGTTGATCATGAAGCCGAAGACACCCGCGCCCAGCATGTTCCAGAAGGCCACGGCCACGAAACACATCAGCGGCCAGCGCAGGCGGGCCATCCAGGGCGTGCGGTGCTGCAGGCGCCAGTGTTCCCAGGCCTCGTGGCCGAGCACGACCAGCGGCACCACTTCGAGCGCGCTGAAGGCTGCGCCCACGGCCATCACCGGGGTGGTAGTGCCTGCAAAGTACAGGTGGTGGAAGGTGCCGGGCACACCACCCAGCATGAACAGCGAGGCAGAGGCCAGGCTGGCAGTGGTGGCCATGCGCACCGACACGAGCCCCAGCGTCGAGAAGATGAAGGCGAGCGCCGTGGTGGCGAAGACTTCGAAGAAGCCCTCCACCCACAGGTGCACCACCCACCAGCGCCAGTACTCCATCACTGACAGGTGGGTGCGTTCGCCGTAGAAGAAACCCGCGCCGTAGAACAGGCCGATGGCTACCACCGACGCCGTCAGCAGCGCCAGCAGGTTCTTGTCGCCGCCGGGGGTGCGCAGCGCCGGCACGATGCCGCGCAGCATGAGCACCAGCCAGAAGGCGATACCGGTGAACTTGCCGATCTGCCACAGGCGGCCCAGGTCCACGTATTCATAGCCCTGGTGGCCCAGCCAGAAGTTCCACTCGGGCGGCATGATCTGCGCGATGGCCAGGTAGTTGCCGACAAACGAGCCCACGACCACCACGACCAGCGCCCAGAACAGGATGTCCACGCCCAGCTTCTGCCAGGCCGGGTCCTTGCCACCGTTGATCAGCGGCGCGAGGAACAGCCCCGCCGCCAGGAAGCCCGTGGCGATCCAGAACAGCGCGCTCTGGATGTGCCAGGTGCGCACCAGCGAATAGGGGAACCACTGCGACACGTTGATGCCGTAGAACTGCTGGCCTTCCACCGTGTAGTGGGCCGTGAAGCCGCCCAGCAGCACCTGGAAGCTGAACAGCGCAACGATGAGGAACAAATACTTGCCCAGCCCGCGCTGCGACGGTGTGAGCGGCACACGCGAGAGCGGGTCGTGCTGGGGTGGCGTGGGTTCCACCTCGTCGTGCTTGCGCAGGAAGGACCAGCCCCACACGAGGAAGCCCACGCCCGCCATCATCACGACCACGCTCATCACCGACCAGACCATGTTCTCGGCCGTGGGCTTGTTGCCTATGAGTGGCTCGTGCGGCCAGTTGTTGGTGTACGTGGCCGTGGTGCCGGGACGCTCGGTGGCGGCGGCCCAGGCCGTCCAGAAGAAGAAACCCGTCATCTGCGCGCGCCGCTCGGCGCTGGGCAGGGTGTTCTCCTTCATGGCGAAGTGCTCGCGGGTCTTGTGCAGCGCAGGCACGTCGCTGAAAAGCTGGTCGTAGTACAGCGCGGTCATCGCGATCGCGTCGGCCCGCACCGAGGACACCGTGGCCACGCCCGTCTCGGGGCTGTAGGTGTTGGTGCGGTACTCGGTCTTCATGCGGTCGCGCAGCACGGCCTGGGCGGCGGCGTCGAGCTCGGCAAAGGGCTTGCCGTGCGCACGCTCGGCGGCGACGTCAAGCCAGTTGAGCAGTTCGCGGTGCAGCCAGTCGGCCGTCCAGTCGGGGGCTTGGTAGGCGCCGTGGCCCCAGATGGAACCCAGCTGCATGCCGCCCACCGACTGCCAGGCGGTCTGTCCGTCGAGGATGCTGTCGTGGGTGTAGAGAACTTCGCCTCCGGCGGTGGCGATCTTGTCGGGGATGGGCGGCGCGGTGCGGTAGACCTCGGCGCCGTAGTAGCCCAGCAGGCTGAAGGTGACGATGAGCACGCCGATCAGCGTGAACCAGAGCTTGCGGTAGTTACCCATGGCGGGCCTCCTGCTTCAACAGAACAACAACGAAGGGGCGGCGCCAGCGTGCGCTGGCGGCATGGGGTCGGGGTCTTGTGGTCATGGCTTTTCTGAACGAGTGAATCGGTGTCACTGCCCACATCGCAAGCGCCGGGCCAGGGCTGCAGGCCCAGCAAATCAACCACTTACACCGGTCATGGTTTTTTTGACCCTTCTCAAATGGGGTTTAATTCACCCATTGAAGGTAAATATCACCATGGACCATAGCCCCCTGCTGGCCGACCTGGCCACCGACCTGCCCCAGGCTGTGCGCCTGCAGCGGCTGGTGGACCACCTGCGCACCCGCTTTCACTGCGGCGCCGTGGCCCTGCTGCAGCTGGAAGAAGACCACCTGCGCCCCGTGGCCGTGGAAGGCCTGGTGCGCGAGGCGCTGGGCCGGCGCTTTGTGGTCAGCCAGCACCCCCGGCTCGCGGCCATCCTGGCGCGGCGCGAGGTGACCTGCTTTGACCACGACAGCACCCTGCCCGACCCCTACGACGGACTGCTCGACACCCTGGTGGGCGAGCCCCTGCCCGTGCACGACTGCATGGGCGTGAGCCTGTGGGTGGACGGCCAGCCCTGGGGCGTGCTGACGCTCGACGCACTGCAGACCGGCACCTTCGGCGAGGCCGCACGCGCCGCGCTGTCCGACTGCAAGGTGCTGATGGAGGCGGCCGTGCGCATCTCGCGGCTGGAGCGCGAGGTGCAGGCGCTGCGCAGCGCCCCCCACACCCGCAGCGCCGACGACGAGCGCACCACCCGCGCGGGCGATGGCGACATGGAGATCGTCGGCCAGAGCGAGCCCCTGCTGCGCCTGCTGCACGAGCTGGAGGTGGTGGCGGGCTCGGACCTGCCCGTGTTGCTGCTGGGTGAAACCGGCGTGGGCAAGGAGCTGTTCGCGCGCCTGCTGCACCGCCAGTCCACGCGCCGCACCAAGCCCCTGGTGCACGTGAACTGCGCGGCGCTGCCCGAATCGCTGGCCGAGAGCGAGCTCTTCGGCCACGTGCGCGGCGCGTTCTCCGGCGCGGTGGCCGACCGGCCCGGACGCTTCGAGGCGGCCGAGGGCGGCACGCTGTTCCTCGACGAGGTGGGCGAGTTGCCGCTCGCCGTGCAGGCGAAGCTGCTGCGCACGCTGCAGAACGGCGAGATCCAGCGCCTGGGCGCCGACCGACCGCGCCGGGTGGACGTGCGCGTGATCGCCGCCACCAACCGCAACCTGCGCGACCAGGTGCGCGACGGCGCGTTTCGCGCCGACCTGTACCACCGGCTGTCGGTGTACCCGGTGCCCATCCCGCCGCTGCGCGAACGGGGCAACGACGTGCTGCTGATCGCGGGCCGTTTTCTGGAACTCAACCGCGCGCGCCTGGGCCTGCGCAGCCTGCGGCTGTCCACCTCGGCACAGGCGGCACTGCGCCGCTACCCCTGGCCCGGCAACATCCGCGAGCTGGAGCATGTGATCAGCCGCGCCGCCCTCAAGGCCCTGAGCCGGGGCGTGAACCGGGCCGACATCGTGACGCTGGAGCCCGCGCTGCTCGACCTGGACGCCGACGCGGCCAGCGCGGCCCATGCCCCGCTGAACACCAGCGCCTCCACCCCGGCGGCAGAGCTGCCCGCGACCGCCACCACCCCAAACACCGCCGACAGCCCGCTGCGCGATGCCGTGGATGCCTGCCAACGGCACGCCATCACGCAGGCCCTGGCGCGCCACCAGGGCAACTGGGCCCAGGCCGCGCGTGCGCTGGAGGTGGACGCGAGCAACCTGCACAAACTGGCGCGCAGGCTGGGCCTCAAATAGAGAATCAAAATTGATAGCAACCAGCGCATGAATTTCTAGCGCTTGCGGCACTTTTCATCCAATTTCTTGCCCGGCACCCGCCACGGTGCTCCACCGGCCCGCGTTGCGCCACAATCGGCCCATGCTGACCCTCCAAGACATCCGCGACGCCGCCACCCGCCTGCAAGGCCAGGTGCTGGACACCCCCTGTGTGGAATCCAAGACGCTCTCGCAGATCGTGGGCGCGCAGGTCTTCCTCAAGTTCGAGAACCTGCAGTTCACCGCGTCCTTCAAGGAGCGCGGCGCCTGCAACCGGCTCACGCTGCTGCCGGACGAGGAGCGTGCGCGGGGTGTGGTGGCCATGAGCGCCGGCAACCATGCCCAGGGCGTGGCCTACCACGCGCAGCGCCTGGGCCTGCGCGCAGTCATCGTGATGCCGCGCTTCACGCCCGGCGTGAAGGTGGAGCGCACGCGCGGGTTTGGTGCCGAGGTGGTGTTGCATGGCGACACGCTGGAAGAAGCCCGCGCACACGCCTACGCGCTGGCCGATGCGCAAGGCCTGACGTTTGTCCACCCCTACGACGACGAGGGAGTGGCTGCGGGCCAGGGCACGCTGGGCCTGGAGATGCTGCAGGCCGTGCCCGACCTGGACACCCTGGTGATTGCCGTGGGCGGCGGCGGGCTGATCTCGGGTGTGGCGACGGCGGCCAAGGCGATCAAGCCCGGCATCGAGGTCATTGGCGTGCAGACCATGCGCTTCCCGGCCATGGTCAACGCGGTCAAGGGCACGCACCACCCGCAGGGCACATCAACCATCGCCGAGGGCATTGCCGTGGGCACGCCGGGCAAGATCACGCAGGAGATCGTCAAGCGCCTGGTAGACGACCTGGTGCTGGTGGACGAGGGCGACATCGAGCAGGCGGTGCTGATGCTGCTGGAGATCGAAAAGACCCTGGTCGAAGGCGCAGGCGCCGCCGGCCTGGCGGCGCTGGTGCGCTACCCCGAACGCTTCCAGGGCAAGCGCGTGGGCCTGGTGCTGTGTGGCGGCAACATCGACCCGCTGCTGCTGGCGGCCATCATCGAGCGCGGCATGGTGCGCTCGGGGCGCTTGGCACGCATCAAGGTCAGCGCACGCGATGTGCCCGGCGTGCTGGCGCGCATCACCGCCACCGTGGCCGACGCGGGCGCCAATATCGAGGAAGTGCACCACCAGCGCGCCTTCACCATGCTGGCCGCGCAGAACGTGGAGATTGAACTGGTGCTGCAAACCCGGGGCAAGCCCCATGTGGATGAGGTGCTGGGACAGCTCCGCACGGCGGGCATGCAGGCCGACCTGATCTGAGACCACAGGGTTTTGCGCCCCACGCAGGTTCTCGCGGCTAGAATTGCGCAAGTTTTAAGCATCTGGAGCCCACCATGTCTGACCACAACACCTCGCACGCCCCCGCAACACCATCGAACGACCCTGTGGAAAACGTCGTTCACGTGGTCCCCGTGGTGCTGCCGGTGGTGGGCGGCATCATGATGTTCCTGCTGGCGTTCATCGCCGTGATGATGGCCTGACCGCTCCGGCAGGCATAACCCACAGCCCCGCAGTGCGGGGCTTTTTTTCGTCCAGCCCCCACTCTCATCCTCGTTTGACCTGGAGAACCCCCATGAGACCCGGACACGCACTCGTCCTCTTTTCCGGAGGCCAAGACTCCACCACCTGCCTGGCCTGGGCCCTGGAGAACTTTGCCCATGTCGAAACCATCGGCTTTGACTATGGCCAACGCCACCATATCGAACTGCAGGCGCGGCAGACCGTGCTGTCATCGCTGCGCGCACAGTTTCCACAGTGGAACGCCCGGCTGGGCGATGACCACATGCTGGACCTGGCGGTCCTGGGCCACATCAGCGACACGGCGCTGACGAGCGACACCGAGATCCAGATGACCGCCGCCGGCCTGCCCAACACTTTTGTGCCCGGGCGCAACCTGCTGTTCTTCCAGCTGGCGGCCGCCGTGGGCTACCGGCGTGGCCTGCACACCCTGGTGGGCGGCATGTGCGAGACCGACTTTTCGGGCTACCCCGACTGCCGTGACGACACGCTCAAGGCGCTGCAGGTGGCCGTGTCGCTGGGCATGGGACAGCGTTTCACCTTCGATACCCCGCTGATGTGGCTGGACAAGGCCGAGACCTGGGAACTGGCCCGGGCCCTCGGTGGGCAGGCACTGGTCGATCTGATTGTGAACGACTCGCACACCTGCTACCACGGCGTGCGCGACACGCTGCATGCGTGGGGCTACGGCTGCGGCACCTGCCCGGCCTGCGCGCTGCGCAAAAGCGGCTATGAGCGCTGGAGCGGTGCCACGACCGCCTAGCCTCAAAGTCCACGAAGATGGGGGCAAGAACCATGCATAAACCTATGTTATTTTTGCATGGTTTTGACCCCTGTCTGACAGACAAACCGGCGGCAGATTCATAAAATTGACATCCCAGCCGACCCGCGGAATCCGTGGAACTAGCCTCCACCCGTGGGGCTGACACACGCTCCCGCCCGCCGACTGAGCACGAAAGCCGTTTTTTCAAAGGCAGCGCTCAGCACCGCAACTGCGCCAGGCCTCGCCGTGACCCGCCCGGTCCGCTTCCTTTGAAAAAACGTTTTTTCAACTTAGGAAGCTCCCCGATGAACGCACCCACGATGCAGGGCCTGAATCTCAACGCCCCCGCTTACGTCAAAAACGCCCGGCTGCTCGCCTGGGTGGCCGACATGGTCGCCCTGTGCAAACCAGACATCATCTACTGGTGCGATGGCTCCAAGGAAGAGTACGACCGCCTGTGCCAGCAGCTGGTCGATGCCGGCACCTTCAAGAAGCTGAACCCCGCCAAGCGCCCCGGCAGCTTCCTGGCCTGGTCCGATCCATCGGACGTGGCCCGTGTGGAAGACCGCACTTACATTTGCTCGGCCGCCAAGGAAGACGCCGGCCCCACCAACAACTGGATGGCTCCCGCTGAAATGCGCGCCACGCTGCAGCCACTGTTTGACGGCTGCATGAAGGGCCGCACCATGTACGTGGTGCCGTTCAGCATGGGCCCACTGGGCAGCCACATCGCCCACATCGGCGTGGAGCTGACCGACAGCGCCTACGTGGCCGTGAACCAGCGCCTGATGACCCGCATGGGCAAGGCCGTGTACGACGTGCTGGGTGTGGAAGGCGAGTTCGTGCCTTGCATGCACACCGTGGGCGCGCCCCTGGCCGAAGGCGAGAAGGACACGACCAGCTGGCCTTGCAACCCCAAGGTCAAGTACATCGTGCACTACCCCGAAACGCGCGAGATCTGGTCCTATGGCTCGGGCTACGGCGGCAACGCGCTGCTGGGCAAGAAGTGCCTGGCCCTGCGCATCGCATCCACCATGGGCCGCGACCAGGGCTGGCTGGCCGAGCACATGCTCATCCTGGGTGTGACCAACCCCACCGGCAAGAAGTACCACGTGGCAGCGGCCTTCCCCAGCGCCTGCGGCAAGACCAACTTCTCGATGCTGGTGCCTCCCGAGGCGGGCTTTGCCGGCTGGAAGGTCACCACCATCGGTGATGACATCGCCTGGATCAAGCCCCATGCCGATGGCAAGATGTACGCCATCAACCCCGAGGCTGGCTACTTCGGCGTGGCTCCCGGCACCAACATGCACACCAACCCCAACTGCATGCGCAGCCTGGACAAGGACGTGATCTTCACCAACGTGGCCCTGACGGACGACGGCGACGTGTGGTGGGAAGGCATGGAAAAGGACACGGGCAAGCTGCCCGACCACCTGATCGACTGGCAAGGCAAGGACTGGACGCCCCAGATCGCCAAGGAAACCGGCGCCAAGGCCGCCCACCCCAACTCGCGCTTCACGGTGGCTGCCACCAACAACCCCGCACTGGACGCCCAGTGGGATGACGCCAATGGCGTGGCCATCGATGCCTTCATCTTCGGCGGCCGTCGCTCGACCACGGTGCCTCTGGTGACCGAAGCCCGTAGCTGGACCGAAGGTGTGTACATGGCTGCAACCATGGGCTCCGAGACCACTGCCGCCGCGTTTGGCGCCCAGGGCGTGGTGCGCCGCGACCCGTTCGCCATGCTGCCGTTCTGCGGCTACAACATGAGCGACTACTTCCAGCACTGGCTCAACATGGAAGGCAAGATTGCCGCCACCGGCAAGGCGCTGCCCAAGGTGTTCTGCGTGAACTGGTTCCGCAAGGACGAGGCTGGCAAGTTCGTCTGGCCCGGTTATGGCGACAACATGCGCGTGCTCAAGTGGATGATTGACCGCATCGAAGGCCAGGCCCAAGGCCAGGAAACCATGTTCGGCGTGGCCCCGCAGTACGCAGAGATCAACTGGACGGGCCTGGACTTCAGCGCCCAGAAGTTTGACGCCGTGACCAGCATCGACAAGGCGGCCTGGGCCGAAGAGTTCAAGCTGCACGATGCGCACTTCGAACAGCTGGCTTACCACCTGCCAAAGGCGCTGCTCGATACCAAGGCGCAACTGCAAAAGCGTTTGGCAGCCTGACGCTGCGACGTTCAGTCAAGGAAGCTGACCATTCAAAGCCGTCCCGCCCTTGCGGGGCGGCTTTTTTTTCGTGCGGACACTGCAAGAACAGACTGCACGCGGGGCGCAACGGGGCATAAAAAAAGCCGTGGCGTTGGCCACGGCTTTGAATGGGAGTCTCTGCGCAGCGTGCGCCGCGCAAATGCTTCAGTAGTACTTGCGGATGCTGTTCACCGTGGGAATGCCCATGGCATGGTTCAGTTCAGCCATGATCCGTGGGTCCTTCAGGGCGACTTGCCAGGTGCGCTGATCTTCAGCAGCGCGGCGGCGGCTTTCAGCCCATGCCAGCGCAGTGCCGCGCAGCGCAACACCGGCGCGGCGGGCGGGGCTGGTCAGGAGCGCCAGGGCCGCAAAGGCCACGAGCCACAGCACCATCCAGGCAGCCAGCAGGTGGCCTTCGGTCCAGGTGTCGATGACTTGGTTGGCCACCACCAGCAGCGCGGAGACCACGGCGGCCAACAGCAGGGAGGCTGCGCCACGCGCGCCGTCAAAATGGGCGGCAGCGCTCTTCAGAGCGGCGGCTGCGTTTTCGGCGCGGACAACGCCGGGGTGTTCGGTGGGGTACTCAACGTGTGCAAAGGCGGTCATTTCGGTTTCCCTTTTCTAACGCTTGTGGCGAGATTGCCGGGCGATGGGGTGATATTAGGGTTTACCCTTTGCATGTTCAAGTTTATATTTTGAATCATTGATATTCATATCAGTGATGAATATGCTCTCGGGTGACCATGATTCCCTTGAACTTCCGCTCCCTGGACCTGAACCTGCTGCGCGTCTTTGACGAGGTGATGGCAGAGCGCAGCCTCACCCGGGCTGCGCACAAGCTGTCTATCACCCAGCCGGCCGTCAGCAATGCCATGCGGCGCCTGCGCGATGTGGTGGGCGATGAACTGGTGGTGCGCAGCGGCCAGGGGGTGGAGCCCACACCACGTGCGCTGGCCCTGTGGCCGCCCGTGCGCGAGGCGCTGGCCCATTTGCAGGAGTCCCTGGCGCCGGGGCACTTTGACCCGGCAACGGCGGAGTCCACCTTTGTGCTGGCGATGGCCGATGCCACGGCGGCGACGCTGGTGCCGGCCCTGGTGGAGATCATCGAGCGCGAAGCCCCCGGCATCTCCATCCGCGTGCTGCCGCTGACCACGCGCGACCCCCGGCGTCTGCTCGAAGAAGAGGCGGCCGACATGGCTGTGGGTTACTTTCCAGCGGCACTGGCCGACCTCACCGCGCGGGCGCAATCAGGCGGCGTGGTCGCCTTTGAAAGCCGCCGGCTGTACGACGGCGAATACGTGTGCGTGATGCGCCAGGGCCACCCTCTGGCCGACGCGCCCCTGACACTGGACACCTACTGCGCTGCGCGGCACATGCTGGTGAGTTTTTCGGGCCGGCCCTTTGGTTTCATCGACGAAGCCCTGGCGTCGCTGGGCCGCGAGCGCAAGGTGGTGATCACGGTCAACCAATTCTTCACGGCCGGTCGGGTGGTGTCGGGCTCGGACCTGCTGACCGTGCTGCCGCGCCACTTTGTGCCAGTGACCGGCATCGCCGACGCCTTGGTGCAACGGGCTTTGCCGCTGGACGTGCCCGCCGTGCACGTGGATGCCCTGTGGCGCCGGCGCGGCCCCCAGCAGGCTGCAATGACCTGGCTGCTGCAGGCGCTTGCACGGTCAGCACGGCGCACCTTTCCGGGGCAGGACCTGCACGGCACGCCTTAGACTGCACGGCTGATGAATATCCAGCTTTTGTCCGACCTCCATCTGGAGGCACACCCCCACTTTGTGCCCGAGCCCGCCCTTGGCGCGGATGTGCTGGTGCTGGCGGGGGACGTGGGCTCCTACCAGCAGGGCTCTCAACTGGACGACGACGACTTCGGCCTGGCCCGGTTTTCGCCATTGTCCCAATATGCAGGTTGGCCGACCCCCGTGCTGTTTGTGCCCGGCAACCATGAGTACGACGCCCAGGACTTCGATGCCGCGCACCTGCGGCTGCGCCGGACCTGCGACCGCCTGGGCATTGCGTGGCTCGAACGTGAAACCCTGGTGCTGCAAGGCGTGCGCTTTGTCGGCACGACGCTCTGGAGCGATTTCGACGCGCTGGCCGACCATGAGGGCACCACCGACCTCACGCGCCGGCTCAAGCTGCGCGACAAGGCCTTTCGCGCGGCCAACTTCTACCTGCGCAAGACCGGCGGCACGCGCCACGCGGAGCCGTTTCTGGCCGAACCCATGCGCGATCAGGCGCTGGTCTGCCAGCAGTGGCTGCGCGATGCGCTGCAGCAGCCATTTGACGGTGCCACCGTGGTTGTCACCCACTTTGCGCCCAGCCTGCGCAGCGCCGACCCCCGCTACGGCCTGGTGCCTGGCACGGCGGGGTTTTGCAACGCGCTGGACGACCTGCTGATGTACACCCCGCTGTGGCTGCACGGCCACCTGCATGCGCCCAGCGACTACACCGCCCAGGGCACGCACAGCGATGGCTCCGCCTGGCAGTGCCGGGTGGTGGCCAACCCGCTGGGTTATGCGCGCAAGGGCGAGCAGATAGCGTTTCAGCCGCGCTGCATGGTCACCGTATGATCGGTGCGCGGTTCGTACGAATCCGCCACGCGCCGAACAGAACAACATGACCCAGGTCAAGACAACAGGCACCCGCGCAGAGTAGTCTGCTTCATCCTTTTTCGGAGAACACCATGAACATCCTGCTTGCTGTCGATGGCAGCGCCTACACCAAGAAAATGCTGGCCTACTTGGCCACCCACGAAGAACTGCTGGGCGGCACCCACACCTACACCGTGCTGACGGTGCAGGCCCCGCTGCCTCCCCGTGCACGCGCCGCGCTGGGCAAGGAAGTGGTCGACAACTACCACGCTGAAGAAGCCGAAAAAATCCTCGCCCCGGTGTGCAAGTTCCTGGGCCGCCACGGGGTGGATGCCAAGCGCAGCGTCAAGGTCGGCGCGGTGGGCGAGACCATTGCCAAGGTGGCAGACACCGGCAAGTTCGACCTGCTGGTCATGGGCTCGCACGGCCATGGCGCCATCGCCACGCTGGTGATGGGTTCGGTGACCACCCAGGTGCTGGCCCACAGCAAGGTGCCGCTGCTGATCGTTCGCTGAACGCACAGGTCCACAGCGCGCAACGGCGCAACGCCCACCCCAAAGCCCTGCCGTGCAGGGCTTTTTTTCATCTCGTTACGACTGAATGGTTATTGAATAACCAATTAGTTTACTTTCGTACCAAATGGTTATACATTCGCGCCACGCCCATCTTGGCGTGTCATTTCCATCGAAACCGAGAGGAACGACCCATGAAGAAGACCCTGATTGCACTCGCTTTGACCGCTGGCGCCACCTTCAGCGCCATGGCGCAAGACATCGTCGATACCGCCGTGAAGGCGGGCAACTTCAAGACCCTGGTAGCCGCCGTGCAGGCCGCCGGTCTGGTGGACACCCTCAAGGGCCCCGGCCCGTTCACAGTGTTTGCCCCCACCGACGAAGCGTTCGCCAAGATCCCCAAGGCCACGCTGGACGGCCTGCTGGCTGACAAGGCCGCACTGACCAAGGTGCTGACCTACCACGTGGTGCCCGGCAAGGTCATGGCCAAGGATGTGAAGGCGGGCAAGGTCAAGACCGTGCAAGGCCAGGAACTCACCGTCACCACCAACATGGGCGTGATGGTGGACCAGTCCAAGGTCATCGCCGCCGACGTGGCCGCCAGCAACGGCGTGATCCATGCGATCGACACGGTGCTGATGCCCAAGTAAGCCACTGGCACCACCGCTCTTTTCACCCACCATCCATTCACGAGGAGAAGCCGCCATGAACACCGTATTCAATCGCCGCACCGTCCTGATGGCCGCCGCCCTGGGCGCCAGCACCACCCTGTTGCAGGCCTGCGGGGGCAGCGACGACGAACCCCAGCGCAACATCGTCGAACTGGCGCAAAACACCCCCGAGCTGAGCATCCTGGTCGAAGCCGTGGTCGCAGCCGGCCTGGCGCCCACGCTGAGCACAGGCACGCTCACCGTGTTCGCGCCCACCAACGCGGCGTTTGCGGCGCTGCTGACCGAACTGGGCGTGACCAAGGAAGCGCTGCTGGCCAACAAGCCCCTGCTGACCGCCGTGCTGACCTACCACGTGCTGGGCAGCAAGGTGATGCGGGCTGATGTGCCTCTGGGCAAGGCGATCACGCCGGTGTCGGGCGGCTTCTTCAAGATCGAGTCGAACAACGGCCTGAAGATCACCGACGGCCGCAACCGCGTGAGCACCATCACCAGCACCGACATCCAGGCCAGCAACGGCGTGGTGCATCTGGTGGACAAGGTGCTGCTGCCTGCCGACAAGGACATCGTGGCCACGGCCTCGGCCCTGCCTGACTTCAGCATCCTCGTCGAGGCCGTGGTGGCCGCCGGGCTGGTGAGCACATTGCAAGGCGCTGGCCCCTTCACCGTGTTTGCCCCCACCAACGCGGCGTTTGCGGCGCTGCTGACCGAGCTGGGCGTGACCAAGGACGCGCTGCTGGCCAGCAAGACCCTGCTGACCCAGGTGCTGACCTACCACGTGGTGCCCGCGCGCGTGCTCAAGGCCGAAGTGCCTGTGAACACCGCCATCACCACCGTCCAGGGCCAGACCTTCACCATCAACTCCAGCTTGGTGATCACCGACCAGAACATGCGCACCAGCAGCATTGTGGCCACCGACGTGTTCACCAGCAATGGAGTGATCCACGTGGTGGACAAGGTGATCCTGCCGAAGTGACAGGGCCCCAGGTGCTGCGCGGCCCCACCGGCGCAGCACCCACACAGCAAAAAGCCCGGCGTGCCGGGCTTTTTGCTGTGTGGCCTATGAAGCCGCCCGGCTCAACGCGCCGCCAGGCCGTCAAAACAGGTGCGCACCACCAGGTCCACGATTTCGGCGTCCGAGTACTGCCCGCCTTCCTTGAGGAAGCTCACCACCGGGTCGCACGCACGCGCATACAGGGTGTACAGCACCACCAGCGGTGGCAGCGTGGGGCTGATCACCCCCTGGGCCTGGGCCTCGGTGATCCATTCACCGATCTGGTCGCTCACGGCCACCAGTCCGTTCAGGTAGTCCTTGTTGGCCATGAGCACCGCACGCAGCGTGGAGTTGCGGCTGGGCAGCAGGGGCATCTCGTTGGTCAGCAGGCGCTCCAGCGACCAGCGCACCAGCGCATGCAGCTTTTCCAGCGGGGGCATGTCGGCCGGCAACCCTGCCAGATAAGCCTGTACGCGCCCCAGGATCTGCACCATGGCGGCGCTGCACAGCTCTTCCTTGCTGCAGAAATGCTTGTACAGGCTGGCCTTGGCGATACCGACGGCGTTGGCCACGTCGTCCATGGTCATGGCGTCGAAGGCTTTTTCACCCAGCAGGCGGCAGGCGGACTGGAGGATGGCATCCTCGCGGGCCTGATGCATCTGCTCCTTGAAAGAGACTTTGGGTTGCGGCGTTTGCATGGCGTCCATTTTATACATTGCAGTAAAAAAATAAATGACTAAGTTGCAATGCAACTACGTCGTTCACGTTTTTGACAGCACAAACCGTGCCTTGCGCCCCGCATGTGGCGAACAGCAAGGCCGTGTCAGGACACCAGCGCTTGGGCAGCGGCGCCCGTCAGCGCTGCCGACAATGCATCCAGCAGCTCGGACTCCAGGTTCCAGCAATGCCAATAGAGCTGGATCGGCAGTGAGCGGCCTGGGGCCAGGTCCACCATGCTGCCGTCGGCCAGCGCCTGCCGCGCCATCAGCTCGGGCATCACCCCCACGGCCCAGCCAGCGGCCACCGCACGCATCTGCGCCTCAGAGCCCGGCACAAACAGGTGGTTGAGCGCCACGCGCTTGAGCCCGAACGCACGGGCCACAAACTCGGCCGCCATGTCGTCCTTGCGGTTGAACGACAGAAACGACACGTCGCGGAAGTTGTGGGGCGTCAGCCCCTGCGGCAGGTACTGCTGCGCGTAACTGGCCGACGCCACCGCGACATAGGGCATGGCCCCGAGCGGCACCATCTTGCAACCGCGCAGCGCCTGCTTGAGCGTGGTCACACAGCCCAGCACCTGGCCCGAGCGCAGCCATTCCTGCGTGAAATCCTGGTCGTCCACGATGATTTCGAGCGGCAGGCGCTGGCGCACCAGATCGTGCAGCGCACCCATGGCCCAGGTGGCGATGCTGTCGGCGTTGATGGCGATCGAGATGCGCTCGTCTTCGCGAGAGCCCCCCGGCGCGCTGGGCGCCAGCTCCTGCAGGTCGCGCTCCAGGTCGGCGCGCAACAGGCGCATTTGCTTGGTGTGCTTGAGCAGCAGCTGCCCGGCCGACGTGGGCCGCAGCGGGCGGCTGCGCACGATGAGCACCGAGCCCACCTGCGCCTCCAGCGCGCGCAGGCGCTGCGAGACGGCCGACTGCGTGACGTTCAGGCGCTGCGCGGCGCGCTCGAAGCCGCCCTCTTCAACGATGGCGGCAAGGCATTCCAGGGCGGCGGGATCGTAGGTGCTCATGGTCTCGGGCTCGAACAAAAGAGGGTTGTCTCCGCAGCGCTATTCATTAGGTGCGCTGATGTTTTTGGAGTAAGTTTAATTTTGCTTTTAGTTGAATGCAATGTCGCGCACACTGCGCCCCATCGTGTCCCGCACTGAGGCGTGTGGCACGCAAAGGCTCACAAGGCATTCCGCATATGAAAACCATTGTTCTCGGCGCCGGCATCATCGGCATCAGCACGGCGTGGCACCTGCTGGAACGCGGTCACGAAGTCATCGTGATCGACCGCCAGCCCGATGCCGCGCTCGAAACCAGCTTTGCCAATGCGGCACAGATCTCGGTGAGCTACTGCGAGCCCTGGGCCAACCGCGAGGCGCCGCTCAAGGCGCTCAAGTGGATGTTCGACAAAGAAGCGCCGCTGCTGTTTCGCCCGCAGATGGACTGGCAGCAATGGCGCTGGGGCCTGCAGTTCCTGGCACAGTGCAACGACGCGGCGTTCGAGCGCAATGTGCAGCAGATTGTGGCGCTGGGCGCCTACAGCCATGCGGCGCTGAAGGACCTGGTGAAAACCACGGGCATCGAATACAACCGGCTCGAACGCGGCATTGCCCACTTCTACACCGACCAGAAATCCTTCGACGCCGCAGGCCATGCGGTCGAACTGATGCGCAAGCACGGCGTACAGCGCCGCCTGGTGAGCCGCGACGAGCTGCTGCAGATCGAACCGGCCTTCAAGGCCTATGGCGACAAGATCACCGGCGGCACCTACACCAGCACTGACGAGAGCGGCGATGCACGGGTCTTCACCCAGGAACTGGCCCGCCGCTGCGCAGCGCGCGGCGTGCAGCTCCTGTACGGCCACGATGTGCTGCGGCTGAACAAGATTGGCAATGCTATTGATTCAGTAGCAGTCATGCCAAATTCCACTAGCGCAAGCGGCAAAAAAGACTTCATATTGAAGGCGGACGCCATCGTGGTGGCCTGCGGCTCGTACAGCGCACCGCTGCTGCGCAGCGTGGGCGTGGACCTGCCGATCTACCCTGGCAAGGGCTACAGCGCGACCTTCCCGCTGCTCAAGCCCGAGGGCGCCCCCATGGTCTCCACCATCGACGACGGCAAGAAGATCGCCATGAGCCGCCTGGGCAACCACCTGCGCGTGGCGGGCACCATCGAGCTCAACGGCTGGGACCTGACACTCGACAGCTCCCTGGCCCGCGCGCGCTGCCACATGCTCTCGCGCCGCATCGAGGCCATCCTGCCCGGCGTGTGCGACACCCGCACGCCCGAGGAAGGCGGCAACCCGCAGTACTGGACCGGCCTGCGCCCCGCCACGCCCACCAACATCCCGTTCATCGGCCGCACCCGCGTGGGCAAGCTCTGGGTCAACGCGGGCCACGGCACGCTGGGCTGGACGCACGGTGCGGGCTCGGGCAAGGCCCTGGCCGAGCTGATCAGCGGCGAGCAGCCTGCGATGAACTTTGGTTTTCTGGGTGCCGAAGCCGTGCGCGCGCCGCGCGCTGTGGTCCCGGCCTGAGGGACGGCGCCCACCCTGCGCCTGCAGACACGGGCCGGTGCCGCTACGATGCCGGCCATGTCTGCACCCCATTACCTCTTCCTCACCACCTCCACCCGCGAACCCGGCCACCTCGGCAACACCGAATGGCTGGCGCGGCAGGCCGCCGCCGCCCTGCCTGCGGGCACCGAGCAAACCTGGCACCACCTGGCGCGCATGCAGTTGCCGCCCTTTGTGGACCAGCGCCACACCACCGGCACCTACGCACCGCCTGAGGGCGACTTGAAAACCCTGCTGGACGCCACGCTGGCCGCCAGCCACATCGTGTGGGTGGCGCCGGTGTACTGGTACAGCATCCCCTCGCCGCTCAAGACCTACCTTGACCACTGGAGCGCCTGGATGCGCGTGCCGGGCCTGGACTTCAAGGACGCCATGGGCCGCAAGACGCTGTCGCTCATCACCACCAGCGGCGACCGCACCAAGGCCCAGCCCATGATCGATTCGGTGGCGCTGTGTGCGCAGTTCCTGTTCATGACCTGGGGCGGCGCCCTGTGGGGCAAGGGCGGCCCTCCGGGCGCCGTGCAGGCCGATGCGCAGGCGGTGGAAGCCGCCAGCCGCTTCCTGGTCACACCCGCTGCAGGCTGATCTCAGAGCCTGTGGACGATCTCGCAGGGGATCGTCAACGAGCTCTCAGCGGTCCAGCGAAGCACGCTGGGCCACTATGCCCAGCCACTCGTGCAGCGCCAGGCTGCTGTCGGACAGGGCCGAGGCGCGGGGCAGCACGCGATAGAGCTTGCGTGACTGCCCCCCTTTGAAGCCCATGGGCGCAGGCAGCACCTGCAGCCCGGCGTGTTCAAAGTCCTTCGCCGCCCGAACCATGTGCCAGCCGTGGGTGACGAGCGCAATGCGCTCGATGCCCGAGGCCTTGAGCAGGACAGCCGATTTTTCGGCGTTGTTGCGGGTGTCGAGGGACTCCACTTCGGTCCAGCGCACGCGGCCCTTGAACTCCCGCTCCACCACGTCCTTCATCACCAGGGCCTCGGCCCGTGTGCTGCCCGTCGAGCCCCCCGTGGCCAGTATGGGCAAACCCGTTTGCTGCTGCAGGTAGGCGGCATAGCGCACCCGCTCGCGTGCGCCCCGGCTGAGCACGTCCACCCCGTATTCGGGCGCCACGGTGTCGGCGCCGCCGCCCAGCACCACGATGGCCTGCACCTTCGCCTCGGGCAACTGGCGCGGCGTGACGGCGGGGTAACGCTCGAGGCTGCTTACCAGCGCGTCCGACACCGGCGGCCAGGACAACACCAGCACCGACAACAGCGACAGCACCACCAGCGTGTTGCCAGTGCGGCGGTGGTAGCGCGCCAGCCACAGACCAAACAGCGCCAGCACGATGCTGGACACCGGCGGCAACAGCAGCGCAGACAGAATTTTCTTGAGGGCAAACAACATGGAGAAAGAAGGCAGCGTTCATGCCCGGGCGCGGCGGCCGGGCGAGCCAAGATCAAATGGGTCAGTGCAGCGTGCGCCGGTGGGCCAGAAAATCGAGCAGCGCAGCGTCAAACCCCTCGGGGTCTTCCAGCTGGGGCCAATGCCCCACATGCGGCAGCAGCACCGTCTGCGCATCGGGCAACACCTGGGCCAGCGCCTGCAAGGCTGCGGGGGGTGTGCACCGGTCCTGATCACCGCCCACCAGCAGCACCGGCATGGCCAAGTGCGCCAGCGCGGCGACACCCCGGTCAAACGTGGGCAGGGCCTCCAGGGCGCGGCGGTAAGCGCCCGGGAACACCTGGCCCAGCGCATGGCCCGCCAGCCGCACACCTTCAGGCAAGGCGCCGGTGCCGATGCACTGCGGCACCAGGGTCTGGGCCAGTTGTTCCATGCTGCCACCCGCATCCAGGGCCTTGAGGGCCTGCTCGCGCGGTGCCACCCAGTCTTGCACGGCCTGGGCATCCAGCGCCGGGCCGCCTGCGCACAGCACCATGCGGCGCACCTTGGACGCATCGCGCACGGCGGCCTCCAGCGCTACCATGGCGCCCATGCCGTGGCCGACCAGGGTGACGGGACCGCAGCGCAGCCCGTCGATCAGCGCCAGGCAGCTTTGTGCCAGCGCCTTGAAGGTGTAGGGCTCCACGGGCGCACTGCGGCCATAACCGGGCATGTCCCAGGCCACAGCCCGATAGCCAGCGGTGGCCAGGGTCTCCACCTGGGGCGCAAAGGTGAGGTGGTCGCCGTCGGCATCGTGCAGCATGAGCACGGTGGGGCCGGAGCCGAGGGTGGTGAAGGTAGGGAGCAGTGCAGCCATGCGGTGAAAAGCAGAAGTAAACCCCGCAACAGCGCAGCGGAGGGTGGCGCCTGATAATAGGTCCTGTTGCTTGCCCCCACGCCGCCACCGCTGGCGCCGCTTTTGTGAACCCATCGCTCCCCCGCCCCGCCCTCGCCCTGCCGCCGAGCTTTTCGACCCGCGAATTCCGCAATGCGCTGGGCATGTTCGCCACGGGTGTGACCATCGTGACCGCCCGCAATGCCGCGGGTGAACTGGTGGGGCTCACGGCCAGCTCGTTCAATTCGGTGTCGCTGGAGCCCCCGCTGGTGCTGTGGAGCCTGTCGCATGGCGCCAGCACCATGCCGGCGTTTGCCAACGGCTCACACTACGCCATCCATGTGCTGGCAGCGGACCAGAAAGACCTGGCCGAACGGTTCGCCACCCGCGGCATCGACCGCTGGGCCGGCCTGGAGCACCGCCCCGGTATCAGCGGCGCGCCGCTGCTGGCCGGTGCCGCCGCCACGTTCGAGTGCTTCAACCGCAGCCAGTACAAGGAGGGTGACCACACCATCTTCGTGGGCGAGGTGGAGCGCTGCGAGCACCGCGAGGGCGCGTCGCCCCTGCTGTACCACGGCGGCAAGTTCTACACCGAGCACCCGCTGTGACGGCGCCCGTCATCGTCGTACGCCACGTGAACGTCGGCTCCGCCCGCCGCCTGAAGGTGGGCGAGCGGTCGGTGCTCACCGCCATCGGCAAAACATCCGTCACCGACCCCGTGTCTGTGGGCCCACTGGGGCTGGCGGGCGACGAGCAGGCCGACCTGAGCGTGCACGGCGGTCTGGCCAAGGCGGTGTATGCCTACCCCGCTGCGCACTATGCGTTCTGGCAGGCCCAACGCCGCGAGCGGGGCGTGAGCCTGTTCGACGAGGCGCTGCCACCAGGCTTCATGGGCGAGAACCTCACCATTGACGGACCGCTGGAGCATGAGGTGTTTGTGGGCGACGAGTGGCATTTCCCGGACTGCGTGCTGCGCGTGACGGCCCCCCGCGAGCCCTGCTTCAAGTTCAATGCCGTGATGGGTTATGCCCAGGCCGGCCGCGCCATGGCGCTGGCGGGCTGCTGCGGCTACTACCTGGCGGTGGACCGGCCTGGCACCATCGCCGCCGGGCAGACCGCCACGCTGGTCGCGGGGCAACGCGGGCTGAGCATTGCCCAGGCATTTGCGGGCAAGTTCGCCAAGCACGCACGCTGACCCGGCTGCGGCAGCATTCGCGCGCCGCACTCCACCCAGGTTATTCCGTGATCACCAGCTGGCGCGCCTGCGCCTGCAGCTGTGGGAACACCTTGCCCACCAGCTGCAGCTGCGCCGCCATGAGGCTGTGCGCGCTGGGCGCTGCCGGTACCGTGCCCCACTCGCGCAGCACCTGGGCCACTGCCGGGGCGCTGTGGGACTTGCGCACCCGGCCTGACTGCTGCGCGCGCTCCAGCTCCAGCGCCAGTTGCTGCAGGGACGCCAGCAGGCTTTGCGCCAGTTCGCGCGTGGCCTCGTCCATGGGCTGGGCCGCCGCACCACCGCGCTGGGCCCCCAGGGCCGACAGGTAGTTGAGCTGGGTGTGCGACAGGCACAGAAAATGCCCCACCACCTCGGCGTTGCCACGTACATGCAAGGGCTCCTTGAGCATGGCGCTGTACGAGTTGGACAGTGCGGCATCCGCATTGTGGGCATTGCGCCGGGCCAGGCGGTAGGCCAGGTGGTCGCACTTGCCACCCTGGTACTGCGCCAGAATCTCCCGCAGGTACAACGCCTGGGTCTGCAGCACCTGGGCGGCCAGCCGGGGCCAGTGGCGCGACTGCCACGACGGCAGCACCAGCCATGAAGCGACGGCGGCGATCACGCAGCCGACCACGGTATCGAGCAGGCGCGCGGAGATCACGCCGCTGGCCGCGCCCATCTGGTGAAAGCTGAGCAGCAACAAGGTGGTGACAGCCGCAGTAGCCAGGGTATACCGGGTGTGCCGCGCCCCAAAAAATACCGCGCCCCCCAGCACCAGCAAGGCGGCCTGCACCAGCTCGCCCGGAAACAGCTGGATCACCGCCCACCCCAGCGCAAGCCCCATGGCGGTGCCCTTGGCGCGCTCCATCAGCCGCGTCTGCGTGGCCGCGTACTGCGGCTGGCTCACGAACACGATGGTCAGCAAGATCCAGTACCCGTGCGGATCGGCCGTGGCCTGCATCAGGGCAAAGCCCACCATGAGGGACAGGCTCAGCCGCAGGCTGTGGCGCAGCCAGGGAGACTGCAGCTGCCAATGCGATCGCAGGCGTGTCCAGGCATCGCGCAGGCTCCGGGGCTCGCGGTCAAACAGTGCGTGGTCCACCGCCACTTCGGCGTTGCCAGCTGGCAGCGCCAGCGCACCGGCAAACACCCCGGCCAGCGCGGTCAGGTTGTCGGCCAACGCATGCAGTGACCGCAACGCCCGGGACTGGGCGGGAAGGGACGCGGCACCGGCGGCCTGCGACTGGGACTCCAGGTGCGCCACGGCGGCCTGCATGTCCTCGATGGCACGGGCCGTCACGCCCCAGTGCTGGGGCACCGACTGCGCCTCGATGGCCACCGACAGCTTGAGCGCCTGTTCGCCCAGCAGCGTGAGCACGCGCTGGCAGCGGTACAGCACGTCGCTGTGAAAGAACGACTGGGCAAGCAGGTCGTAATGCTCGTGGGACGAACTCACGCGCTCGTGCACGTCCTGCGCAGCCAGGTACTGGTGCATGGCCGTTTGCAGCCACAGCGGGGGTGCGCCCGCACCCATGCGGCTGATCAGGCTCTCCTTGGTGGCGTTGAGGGCGTCCACCACGCGGCCGTTGTGCAGTGCCAGCGCCATGCGGCGGCGCTCCAGGTCCACATCCCGCACCGGCTCCAGCAACAGCGCCTTCAGGCGCAGGTATTCGCCCAGCATGGCGTAGAGCTTGGCCAGGCGGTAGCGCACCGGTGCACGCGGCAGCACGGCATGCCACAGCACCGACACCACGCCGTACCAGACCGCACCCGCCAGCATGCGGGGGATGGCGTCACCCGCACCCGCACGGCTGCTGTGGGCGGCCAGCCCCGCATAGATGAACAGGATGAGCGAACCAAAGGCAATGGCGCGGTAGCGCTCGCTCAGCGCCCCCAGCATGGTGATGCCGAAGGCCAGCAGCGCCATCACCCCCATCAGCACCCAGGGCCAGGACACCGCCGCCCAGACTGCCCCCGCCATAAGGCCAAAACACGCCAGCGCCAGGCACTGCGCCCGCAGGCGTCCGCGCCAGCTGTCGTCGGTTTCGGTGAGCGCGCTGGCGATCACGCCCAGCAGCACCGGCATCAGCTCGGCCTGCCAGTCGGCCCACCAGCCATAGGCCAGAACGGCGGCCAGGGCCACCAAGGCACGCGCGCCGCGCGTGACGCCTTCGTGGTTGCGTGCACGCTGCCAGCTGAGTTTCCAGGTTGTGTCCACAGGAGCCTTGTTGCCGAAAAATTAGGGATTACCCTAGTACATCTAGCAATTGTCAGGCCAAATCAGGTCACGCCGGCCCAAAAAGAAACCCTGCCGCGCAGGGTTGCGGGGCAGGGTCTGGGGCGATACCGGGGCACGATGGGAGTGCGTGGCCCGGTGGCAGTGGCTGCCTATCGCACGGTATCGGGCAGCTCGATCTTGACTTCCAGCACTTCCAGGTTGTCCTGGCGTTCCAGGTGCACCTTGAGGTCGTCGGGGTTGATCTTGACGTACTTGGAGATCACCGCCACCAGCTCGCGCTGCAGCGCGGGCAGGTAGTCGGGCTCGGACGCATTGCGGCCGTTGCGCTCGTGCGCCAGGATGATCTGCAGCCGCTCCTTGGCAACGCTGGCGGTTTTTTTCTTCTCGCCGAGCAGGAAGGACAGAAAAGAAGCCATGGCTATTTGCTCCCGAACAGGCGTTTGAAGAAGCCGGGCTTTTCGGCGTCAATGAAACGCAGCGGCTTGTCCTGCCCCAGGAAGCGGTCGATCACGTCCTTGTATGCCTCGCTCACATCGCTGCCCTGCGCGTGGATGGCGGGAGTGCCCTGATTGGACGACTGCAACACCACTTCCGACTCGGGAATCACGCCGATCAGTTTGATGCGCAGGATGTCCTGGATGTCTTCCAGGCTCAGCATCTGGCCGTCCTGCACGCGGCTGGGGTTGTAGCGCGTGATGAGCAGGTGTTCCTTGATGGGCTCGCCGCCGTCAATCGCACGCTTGGTCTTGCTGCCCAGCATGCCCAGGATACGGTCGGAGTCGCGCACCGAAGACACCTCGGGGTTGGTCACCAGCAGCGCCTCGTCGGCGAAGTGCATGGCCATCAGGGCGCCGCTTTCGATGCCGGCAGGCGAGTCGCAGACGATGTATTCAAAGTCCATCGCGGCCAGGTCCTTGAGGACCTTCTCGACGCCATCTTGCGTGAGCGCATCCTTGTCGCGTGTCTGGCTGGCGGCCAGCACAAACAGGTTGTCGCACTGCTTGTCCTTGATGAGCGCCTGGTTCAGGTTGGCCTCGCCATGGATGACGTTGATGAGGTCGTACACCACGCGGCGTTCGCAGCCCATGATGAGGTCCAGGTTGCGCAGGCCGACGTCAAAGTCGATCACGGCGGTCTTGTGGCCGCGCAGGGCGAGGCCGGTGGCAAAGCTGGCGCTGGTGGTGGTCTTGCCCACGCCACCTTTGCCGGAGGTCACGACGACGATTTTGGCCATGTGTTGCTGATTCTCTGTGGGGTTGGTACGAATGGGGAATGAAGGGGTCAGGCCAGCGGCTCAATGAGGAGCTTCTCGCCTTCCAGCCGCACCTGGGCCGGCTTGCCGCGCACATCGGCAGGCAGCTCGGTCTCGGTGGTGCGGTAGATGCCTGCGATGGAGACCAGTTGCGGCTCCAGGCAGGTCGAAAAGATGCGGGCTTCCGTGTTGCCCCGCGCACCGGCAATTGCGCGGCCACGCAGCGGGGCATAAACGTGGATGTTGCCATCGGCAATCACCTCGGCGCCAAAGCTCACCACGGCCATCACCACCAGATCGGCGCCGCGCGCATAGACCTGCTGGCCAGAACGCAAGGGCTTGTCCACCACCACCGTGCCGGGGCCGGGCATGGGCACTTCGCGTACCACTTCCACCTCGACTTCGCGGATCACCTCACGCACCACCTCCTGCACCGGCGCTGGCGCCTCGGCACGCGCGGGAGGCGCGTCGGGTGCTGCGGCCAGCCCCGCGGCGCGCGCGGCCTCCATCTGGGCAGTGCTGCCGCCGCGCACGGCCACGGGCAGGGTGTTGTGCTGGCGCAGCGCGGCTGCGATGGCGGCAAAGTCGATGGGTGCTTCGGCCTCACGCACGGGCGCCAGGTCGATCAATACGGGGTCGTTGTCAAAAAATCCCGGGGCGTCGGCCACGCGCTCGGCCAGATCGGCTACGAACTGGGCGGCGTCGGTGGTCTTGAGCAACACCGCCACCACTGGCAGCGAGGCGCTCTTGAGGTCAAAGCTGGAGCGGGACTGCGCCGCCGTCGTAAGGGCCATGAGGGGGGATAGGAAAAAGGAGCGCGGTAACCTGTTTCAGAAGGCGCAAAGTGTACCGTGGGTAGGTGTAAGCGCCTGTTCAACCTCCTCCGGCAGTGGCCTGGCGGCACCGCACCGGGACCGCACGCACGCACGCAGCGTCCCTTGGATGGTTTCAACGCCCTCCACCCGAAAACACACAGCGACTTCCTCGTCGTTTCCTGGTTGGCTAGCTGCTGAGCCTCGCCAAAACACTGCCCGGCCAAGTGGGCGAAAGCACGCAGCTGCTGCCGGTGCCATCGCTGGGCTTGGGTGAAGCCTGGAGCTGGCAGTTCAGCGACTTTGCCCGGGGCGCGCTGCTGGGACAGTCGCTGAAGGCAGGGAGATCGGGCTGATCCACCGACACGACGGGCCGATATTTGTATCAAACTGTACTGCAGCGCTTATTTGTTCGGCACTCACAGCTATCCTTTTGATAGTCAGAGGTCCAAAACTATCTGGCACCCGCAAGCGGGGAAAGACCTTCACAAAGGTTGCAATCTCCCGCTACGAATACGAGAACACGACTTCACACTTCCAAAAAGGAGCATGTATGCATGACAACACCTTGACCCTTGCCCGGGAAGGCGCCTACCGACGGGGCGCTCGAACCATGCGCACCGTGCGCACCGCATTGGCGCTAGGCGGTGCAGCACTGGCCTTGACAGGCTGTGGAGGCGGGTCGTCATCCGACGCGCCTCCCCCAACCCCCCTGGCCGCCCCGACAAACTTCGAAGTCAGGCTCAGCAGCCTCGAATACCTGCGCTGGGACGCCACGCCCGGCGCCACCCGCTACGAACTGCATGCAGACCCCGACGGCTCGGGGCCGCTGACCGAAGCCAAGCTGGCCGACTACAACCCTGCCACGGGAACCGGCTTTCAATACGTTGCCGTCGGAGCTTCCGAAGTGCAGGGCACCATCTACGGCCGCGATGTGCTCAGCCTGACGGCGCGCCTCAACGCGAGCTACCGGCTGCGCGCCTGCGACGCCAATGGATGTGGCGCCTTTTCCACGCCCCAGTCGCTGGACATCGTCAACGGCGTCAGCCACGAATTCGCCTCTGGACGGGTGCCTTTGAGGTCGTCGCTGGGCGCCGATTTTGTCCCCAGACTATCCCAGGATGCGCTCACGCTCGCCATCAGCTCCCCGAGCATTAACGCCGCAGATTCCGTGGTGTACGTGTTCACGCGCGGCAGCAGTGCGCAGCCGTGGCAGCAGCACGCTGTCTTGCGCAACGACCAACCCAATTTTGGGGGCCAGATCGCGTTGTCGGCCGATGGCGGCACACTGGCAGTGCAGGTCAGCGGGCCGACGGGCAGCGGCAGCAGCGCCACCAAAGCGGTCGTGTACCTCTACCAGCGCAGCGGCAGCACCTGGAACCTTCAGGCCCAGGTCGAAGCTCCCAGCGCCCCGGCGGCCTGCGCGCAGCCCTGCAGCAGCAGTTTTGCCAGCCTCTTGGCCCTGTCAGCAGACGGTAACCTGCTGGCCGCATCTGTGAGCTTCAGCACGGCGTCAGGCGTGGCCACCTACACCCGCAATGCAGGTGCCTGGACGCCCCAGGCCTTGGTGGAGTCGGGAGGCAAGTTCGTGTCGTCCATGGCCCTGTCGAGCGACGGCAGTACCCTGGCCATGAACGAAGACGGGTGGCGTCTCGGCGACCTGAGAACCGCCAGCACTCCGGCGGTGCGGGTGTTTGCCCAGCAGAGCAATGGCACCTGGACCCAGCAGGCGCGCCTGACGGCCGGTATCGTGAGCAGCACTGATATCACGGGCCTGGTGTACAGCAACCTCGCGCTGTCCAGCGATGGCAGCACCCTGGCCGTGCACGCGAGCAACGTGCCGGGACATTCCACCACCGAGCTCGACCTCAAGCCGTCCGATTTGACCTGCCCGGGCCTGGCTGCGGACGGCTGGTACATCGGGCTGTACTCCCGCAGCGGTGGTGCCTGGCAGCGACAGACCGCCGTGTCCCGCGGCCTGAGCGGCACCTGGGCACTGGCTCGCGACGGCAACGCCCTGTTCTACGGCAACGCGCAATTCACCCGCAGCGGCGGTACCTGGACCTGCCCTTAACCGCGTGATCCTCGAAACACCGCACGATGCACCGTGACCGCAAGCCCCATCTCGACGCCATCGCCATTTCCCTGCTGCTCGCCTGCTGCATGTTCTGGGGCTTCCAGCAGGTGCTGGTCAAGGCCACAGTGGCTGAGGTGGCGCCCGTGTTCCAGGCCTTTGTGCGCTTTGCGCTGGCCACGGTCGCGGTAGCGGCCTGGTGCTTGTGGCGTGGTGTAGGCATTTCCGGCGCGGGCGAGCCCGCCGGGGCCACGCGTGCCGGACTGCTGGCGGGGGCGTTGTTTGCCGGCGAGTTTGCGTGCATCTACCTGGGGCTGCAGTACACCACCGCCTCGCGGCTCACGGTGTTCTTGTATGCATCGCCCTTCTGGGTGGCACTGCTGCTGCCGCGTTTCATCCCCGGTGAGCGCCTGCAGGGCTGGCAGTGGCTGGGCTTGGCGGCGGCATTTGTGGGCGTGGGGCTCGCGCTGGGCGACGGGCTGCTGGGCCATGCCAGCGCGGCGCTGCCCAAAGGCTGGCTGGGAGATTTGCTAGGACTAGCCGCAGGCCTGATGTGGGCACTGACCACGGTGGTGATCCGCACCACGCCGCTGGCGCGTGTGGCCCCCGCCAAGCAGCTTTTCTATCAAGTGGCGGTGAGCACGGCCGTGCTGCCAGTGCTGTCGCTGGGCCTGGGCGAGGCCTGGGTCTGGCAGTTCAGCGGCTTTGCCTGGGGATCGCTGCTGGTGCAGGCGCTGGTGGGTGCGTTTGTGAGCTATCTGGCCTGGATGTGGATGCTGGCGCACTACCCGGCGACCAAGATCTCGGTGTTTGTGTTCCTCACGCCGGTGTTTGCGCTGCTATTTGGCGCGCTGTGGCTGGGTGAGCCCGTGACGCCCGGGCTGGTGGCGGCGCTGGTGCTGGTCGCAGCGGGCATCGTGCTGGTGAATCGGCGGCCTGTGGTCGCGTAGTACCCGTAGCAAAAGAGATTGCATAAAAACATCCCCTAACGCCTGATCAAAAAGCACTAGCAGCTGCAATTTTGATAGCAACTCGTGTGCTGGCGGGTATCGTCAGCCAACCTGACTCAGTGCATACCGTGTATCCAGCAACACCTGAATGCGCACACCCAGCGCGGCGCCTTCATCGTCCTCCAGCCGTGTGAACTGCTGGGTCCAAGCCTCAGATTGCGCAAAATTCGGGAACCGGGGCGGTTCGCCCCACAGCCAGTCCGGGTGGGTGGCCCGGGGGCTTCGGCCGAACACGTGCAGGTGCATCTTGCGGTGCAGTGCGGGGGTTTTCGGCCCCTGGGGATGGGCCAGCGGGTTCAGCGCGTTGTTGCCCGCCTCCCAGTAGTTCAGGCAGCCTCCGGCGAGCTGCGGCAAGGTGTCGAGCATGGCCCGGCCCGTTGCGGCCACCAGGCATGACCAATGTGCCAGCTCTTCGGGCGTCAGCTCGCTGCGTTCCCAGACGGGGCGCGGCGGGTGCACCAGCACATGCCCGCCATCGCTGCGGTGGTTCATGGGCCGCGCGGGCAGGTCGACCGTGCCACCGGCACAGCGGATCAATGTGGTGTGGATGTCCAAGGGGAGTTCTCCAAAAAAAGAGGATTTGTGAGAAAAAGCGATGGTCGATGCGCAGACGATCAATCGCCGCGCGGCGCCCAGCAGGCGATGGCCGTGGCCGACAGCAGCAAGGCTGCGACGCCATACACCCAGGCGGACGGCGCAATGGGCAGCAGCACACCCGCCAGCACCGGGCCCGCACCGGCGCCCAGGTCCCGCCACACCGACCGCGTCGCCAGCGCCTGGATGCGCTCCGGCCCCGGTGTGCGGCGCGCGACCAGCGGCGGCAACAGCGGTAGCAGCAGGGCCCGCAAAATCACGATGGCCAGGGCGCTGGTCCACAGCCACCCCAGGCCAAAACCCACCAGGGCCAGCGACGTGAGCACCGCAAAACCCACGAGCAGCACTTCGGCGCCATAGCGCTCGGCCAGGTCGCCACCCACCACACTCAGCGCGATCTCGGCCAGATAGCGGACCGACAGCAGCATCCCCGCCACAACCACCGGATGGCCTGGCAGCACATCGCGGCCCAGGTACGACAGGCCGATGATGAACAGGCCGTCCAGCACCAACCCCTCAACGAACGAAAAGCGGTCCAGGCGACCCGACAACCTGTCCCAGCGCTTTGGCGATGGCGGCAGAGCATGCGGCTGGGCGGGCAAATGCCGCGTGGCCAGCAAGGCGCACAACGCGACGGCGGCAAACACCCAGAAGATCGCCCGGGGCTCCCACCACAGCGCGCAGACACCCCCCGCAGGCAGGGCCAGCATGGGCCCCAGCGCTGCAAAGGCGCGCGACTGCCCGGCGCGTCGCGCTGCGCCCACAGGCTCGCCCGTGGCCAGCGCCTGCGTCGCGAGGTTCAGCGCCGCAAAGGCCAGGCCCCACAGCAGCCGCAGGCCCAACAGGGCGATGAAGCCCCTGAGGGTGGCGTACCCCAGCGCACACGCGGCGGCGGCCAGCACGGCCAGCGAGCAGGTGAGGCGCTCGCCATGGCGGGCATAGAACCGCGCCACCGCCCCGTAGCCCGCAATGCGCACAAGGCGGTTTGCGGCCAGCAGAATGCCCGCCTCGAACAGGGAGACGCCAAACGCCGGGGCAAACATCGGCAGCAGCAGGTAGAGCACCGTGTCCCCAGGCAGTGCAAGGCCCAGCGCCAAGGCGGCGCAGCGCGAGTGGTGGGCTGAGGCCAAGGTGTTGTCCGAAGGCTGTGGCATGGCCCGCATGGTGCGCGGCAGTGCCGGGGGCGACAAACGATATTGCTGCGCGCCATGCGTGACAAAATTGCACGCATGCCACCCCGCCTGCCCCCGCTGAATGCCGTCCGCGCCTTTGCAGCAGCGGCGCGCCACCAGAGCTTTACCCGCGCCGCGCTGGAGCTGCACGTCACCCACAGCGCCATCAGCCGCCAGATCAAGGCGCTGGAATCCCACCTGGGCGTGGAGCTGTTCGAGCGCAAGACCCGGCAGGTGCTCCTCACCGCGGCGGGCCACCAGTTCCACGCACAGGTCGGGCCTGCGCTCGCGCAGATCGGCGCTGCCGCCCAGTCGCTGCGGGGCGATGCCGGGCTGCGCAGCGTGAAGATCAATGTGCGGCCCAGCTTTGCGGTGCGGTGGCTGATCCCCCGGCTGCCGGGTTTTGTGGCCCAGCATCCGGACATTGAGCCCCAGGTCATCACCAGCACGCTGGCGCCGGACCATGCCACCGAGACCTTCGACCTGGCCCTGCGGCGCGGCCCACGCGGTTGGCCGCCGGGCATGCAGGTGCAGCCGTTTCTGGAGGACGAGGCGCTGGTGGTGGGCGCTCCTGCCCTGTTCGCCCAGCGCCCGGTGGCGCAGCCCGAGGCGCTGTCGGCCCATGTGCTGCTGCTGTCCAAGTCGCGCAGCAAGGACTGGGAGAGCTGGAAGAAGCTGGTGAACGCGCCAAGGCTCCAGCCCGCCAGCTGCCTGCAGTTTGACCACCTGCACTTTGTGCTGCAGGCCGCCGTGGATGGACTGGGCTTTGCGGTGGCCCCGGTGTCGTTGATCACCCACGACCTGGCCTCGGGGCGGCTGGTGTCGCCCCTCCCCACCTTGCGGCTGCCGCTGACGCGGCACTACCTGGGCATGGCGCCGGACCCGTCACCGGAGACGCTGCGTTTTGTGCAGTGGCTCCAGGAAGAGATCAGCGCCTGAGCGGGAGGCCGGGCAGGGCGCACAGAGCCCCACGTGCTCGGCTTGCCCGATTTCTGCACAAATCGGGCGGTAGCGCTAGTGAATCATGTGCCAGCAGCTATATTTTCAATAGCGAAATCATTCACCATCGCCCATCCACCGTGCCGTTCCCGACACGCGGATGGAGCTGCCAGCCACCGGCCCGATCTCGGCCCGCAGGCGCGAGCGCATACCCATGTCTTCGCCCTGCACCACGTCAATGGCACCGCCGTGCGGCCAGCCCAGGTCGCGCAGATAGCCCGCCAGCGCGGCCGTGGCAGCACCCGTGGCCGGGTCTTCCAGCACGCCGCCCGACGCAAAGGCATTGCGGGTGTGCAGCAGCCGGTCGGACTCCACCCACACCAGCACAAAGGTGACCAGCTTGGCGTTCACCATCAGCGTGCGGCCAACGTCCAGCGCGTAGTGCATGGCCGCCAGTGCCTCGCGACTGCGCAGCGCCAGCACCAGGTGGTCCGCACCGCCGTGGATGAGCGCGGGCGGAATGCGCGGGTCCAGATCGACCGCACTGAGGCCAAACAGGGCCAGCGCATCGGCCAGCAGCGCCGCAGGCACAGGCCCGCTGCGCGTGGGGGGCGACTGCAGCGCCGCCTGCACCAGATCGCCCGCGCGGCGGCCTTCGACCGTGATCTCGGCCTGGCTCAGCGACAGCGCAAACACGCCGTCGCCCTCGCGCTGCGCGAGCGCGGCGCCCAGGGCAATCGTGGCGTGGCCACAAAAGGGCACCTCGCTCTCGGGCGCAAAGTAGCGCACCCGCCAGCGGCCATCGCCCAGCGGGGCGGCGAACGCGGTTTCAGAAAAACCGACCTCAGCGGCGATGCGCTGCATGTCTGCGGGGCTGGGCAACGCGTCACCGATCCATACACCGGCGGGGTTGCCGCCCTGGGTGCCGTCGGAGAACGCTGCGATTTTTTGGAGTGCCATGGTGTTCAACATCCACAAAGAAAGGACGCGCTAGCCAGCGGCTCAGAGCTTCGGAATGCGAATCCGGCTGATCATCAGCGACCCCGACACCGCAAACAGCAGCACCAGCGGGTGCAGCGTGAAGCCGCCGATCAGCAGCTTGCCAAACCACAGGTTCTCGCGCACTGCGCCCAGCCAGGCGGCCAGGGCCAGCAGGCCCACCAGCACGATGGAGGTGGGGATGGGGGTGCCCTCGAAGTATTTGACCTTGCCATCGTCGCCCGACAGCGTTTCGGCCGTGACGTTGTAGCGTGCCAGGCGCGACACGCCGCAGGCCACAAAGTAGGCCAGCACGATGCGGTCGTACAGGCCTTGCATGCCGCAGCCATAGGCAATGATGGCCGGGGCCACGCCGAACGAGATCACATCCGCCAGCGAGTCCAGCTCGCGGCCCATGGCCGAGCTTTTCTGGCGCCAGCGGGCGATGCGGCCGTCCAGCACATCAAAGATCAGCGCGGCCAGCACCAGGGCACATGCAAAGTACACATGCACCACATTGCTGGTCTCCAGGTACGACATGACCGAGAACAGCGCGCCCACGCCGCAGACCGCGTTGCCCAGCGTGAACCAGTCGGCCAGGTGGAACTCACGGATCATCGAAAAACGTTTGGGCGGCTGCGGTGTGTTCATGAAGTAAAGGCGCGCAGCGGGGCGCGCAGTGGAAATCAACAAGGTCCATTATGGGTGTGCTGCAGCGCCACCAGCGCGTCAAGAGCCTGTTGTCCATCGCGCAGCGGATCGCCTGTATGCCCTGAAAACCTGCCCTGACATCTGCGTGACTGCTTTTGCGCTGGCACACGGACAGACTGTGGGCAAGCGGCGGTCGCCGCCAGGTAGGACGACGCCGCATATGTGCACCGTCGGTGACCGACCTGATTCCCCACAAGACCCGAGACAACCCCATGCGCCACCCCTCGTTGCCCCCCCTGCACAGTCCTTTTGCCCCGGGCGCCCCGGTGCGCAGCCTGCAGGATGTGGAACGGCTCGAAGCCCGCCCCCTGGCCGAGGCGCTACCGGTGCAAAGCACCTACGAAATTTTTGTGAATTCGGCGGCGGCGTTTGGCGACAAGACGGCGCTGGCCTTTTTGCCCACCGCCGACCCGGCTGCCGAGCCCATCCGCTGGTCGTATGCGCAGCTGCTCACCGGCATCCACCAGACGGCCAACCTGCTGCACCACCTGGGCGTGGGCCCGCAGGACGCCGTGGCCGTGCTGCTGCCCGGCTGCCTCGAATACCACCTGGCCCTGTGGGGCGGCGAGGCGGCGGGCATCGTGCAGCCGCTCAACCCCATGCTCACCGACGAGAAGATCGCGGCCATGATGACCTTGGCCCGGGCCAAGGTGCTGATTGCCTACGGCGGCGAGGGCGACCTGGGCTACTGGAGCAAGGCCCTGCGCCTGCGCGCCCTGGTACCCACCCTGACCACGGTGCTGCGCGTTGCTCCGCACGATGAGGCAACGGGTACCACGCCCGCCCTGCCCCCAGGCGTGCTCGACCTGGCCGCGCGCCACCAGCAACCGGGCGACCACCTGGTAAGCGGCCGCCGCATTGTGGCCACTGACATCGCCGCGTACTTTCACACCGGCGGCACCACGGGTGCGCCCAAGCTGGCGCGCCACAGCCACGGCGCACAGGTGTTCACCGCCTGGGGCAGCGTGCAGATGCAGGGCATACGGCCCGAGGACGTGGGCATCAACGGCTACCCGCTGTTCCATGTGGCGGGCGTGCTGCCCGGCTCGCTGGCGGCGCTGTCGGCAGGGGTGGAGACCATCATCCCCACCACCGGCCTGTTCCGCAACCGCGAGGTGATTGCGAACTACTGGCGGCTCGTGGAGCGCTACCGCTGCACCTACCTCTCGGCCGTGCCCACGGTGCTGGCGGCGCTGGCCAACGTGCCGCTGGATGGGGCCGACATTGCCACGCTGCGCTACTGCCGCACCGGCGCGGCCATCCTGGCGCCCGAGCTGGCGGCGCGGTTTGAGCGTCTGTTTGGCCTGCACATCCACGAAAGCCTGGGCATGACGGAAATGGCGGGCATCTCCACCATCACCCCACCGGGCGTCAACGCGCCCGCAGGCTGCGTGGGCTGGCGGCTGCCGTACACCCAGCTGCGCGTGGTAGCGCTCGATGCGCAGGGCAACGCGTCCGACCAGGACCTGCCGCCCGGCCAGCCGGGCATGGTGCTGTTCCAGTCGCCCAACCTGTTCTCGGGCTTTCTCGACGCAGCCGACACGGCCAAGGCGTTCACGCAGGACGGCTGGCTGGCCACCGGCGACCTGGGCTTTGTGGACGAGCAAGGCCGCCTGCACCTGAGTGGCCGCTCCAAGGACCTCATCATCCGCAGCGGCCACAACATCGACCCCAAGGTGATCGAGGACGCGCTGGGCGCCCACCCCGCCGTGCAGCTGTGCGCCGCCGTGGGCGCCCCCGATGCCTATGCGGGCGAGCTGCCCGTGGTCTACGCCACGCTGGTGCCCGGTGCACCGGCGGTGACCGAGGCCGAACTGCTGGCCTTCACCGCCGAACGCGTGGACGAGGCCGTGGCCCGCCCGCGCTGGGTGCAGGTGCTGCAGACCATGCCCGTGACCAACGTGGGCAAGATCTACAAGCCCGAGCTGCGCCAGCGCGCGGCCTGCCACACGGTGCAAGCGCTGGTCGATGGCGTGTGCGGACAAGCCCCAGGCAGCCCCTGCCCCCAGGTACAGCCCGAGGGCGACAACACCGTGCGCGTGACCGTGGCCCCGGGCCCCGACGCCGACGCGCTGCAGACCCGCCTGCGCGAAGTGCTCGCGCCCCTGCCCCTCACCGTGCACGTCACCACCGGCCCCGCCCCAGGGAGCCCCCAGACCGCATAGGCCCATGGCGTGACAGCCAGGCCCCGGCCCGCCACCATGCATCGCGGAGCCCGCTGAGTGATTTTTATAACCATGACAGGAGACAAACCCATGCCCTTCCACGCCCTGACCCGCCGTTCCTGGCTCGGCGCCGCCGCGCTGGCCGCTGCCACCGCCTGCACCGGCACCGCCGCCTGGGCGCAGGCCGCCTATCCCAACAAGCCCATCAAGGTGGTGGTGCCCTTCGCCCCCGGCGGCGCCACCGACGTGCTGGCGCGCGTGCTGGCCGAGAAGATGGCCGTGGGCCTGGGCCAGCCCATGGTCATCGACAACAAGCCCGGCGCGGCCGGCATCATCGGCACCGACGCGGTGGCCAAGGCCGCACCGGACGGCTACACCCTGCTGCTGGCGCTGAGCAACTCCATGCTCACCAACCAGTTCCTGTACACCAAGCTGCCGTACAGCCCCGAGAAGGACATCGCGCCCATCTACCAGATCGCCATCGCGCCCCTGGTGCTGGTGGCCCACCCCAGCGTGCCGGTGGCCACGGGGCCTGAGCTGCTGAAATACATCGCCGCCAACAAAGGCAAGGTGGCCTATGGTTCGTACGGCACGGGTGCCTACCCGCACCTGGCCGGCGCGTACATGAGCCAGTCGCAGAACGCCGACATGAGCCATGTGGCCTACCGGGGCGAGGCGCCCATGGTGCAGGACCTGCTGGGTGGGCAGATCCAGATTGCTTTTGCGAGCGCACTGCAGGTCAAGGCACACATCGACGCCGGCAAGCTCAAGGCCATTGGCGTGAGCGGCGAGCGCCGCATGGGCACGCTGCCCAACGTGCCCACGCTGGGCGAACAGGGCCTGAACGACGAGGCCTACCGCGTGGCGGGCTGGCTGGCGTTTGGAGCCCCCGCAGGCACACCGCCCGCCATCCTGGAGCGCGTTGCGGCCGAGGTCCGCAAAGCCACCGAGCATCCCGATGTGGCCCAGCGCATCACAGCCATGGGCTTTGACGTGCAAAAAAGCTCACCGGCTTTGTTCACCACGGCCATGAACAAGGAGCGCCCGGTGTGGGAGCGGCTGATCAAGGCATCGGGGGCAAAGCTGGACTGACCCCCTGGGGCGCAGCCCGCCTCGGTGTCGCACTCAACCTTGTATCCAAACAAGGCGCTAGCGCTTATTGAATAAGCGCTAGCAGCTATTATTTTTGGAGCGCACTCGCCCGCTGCGCCGCAAACGCCACATACCAGTCCAGACACCCCGGGTTGGCCATCGCGTCCTTGTTGACCACCTTTTCGATGGGCTGGCCCAGCAGCAGTTTCTTGATGGGCAGCTCCTGCTTCTTGCCGCTCAGCGTGCGCGGCACCTCGGCCACGGCAAAGATGTCGTCGGGCACAAAACGCGGGCTTAAAGCGATGCGCACCGCGCCGTTGATGCGGGCGCGCAGGGCATCATCGAGCACGCTGCCGGGGCGCAGCACCACAAACAGCGGCATGTAGCTCTCGCGGCCCAGGTACTCCAGGTCCACCACCAGGCTGTCGAGCACTTCGGGCAACGATTCGACCGCGCTGTAGATCTCGCTCGTGCCCATGCGCAGGCCGTGGCGGTTGATGGTGGCGTCAGAGCGGCCATAGATCACGCAACCGCCGTTGGCGCCGATCTTGAGCCAGTCGCCATGTCGCCACACCGCGCCCATGCTCGCGGGGCCATCGCCACCGCCGGGCTGGCGGCCGTGGCCTGCGGGGTACATGTCGAAATAGCTCGACAGGTAGCGGCTGCCGTCCTTGTCGCCCCACAGAAACAAAGGCATCGACGGGATGGGCTGCGCGCAAACCAGCTCGCCCACCGCGTCCTGCACGGGGCGGCCCTCGGCGTCCCAGGACTCCACGGCCGCGCCCAGCATGCGGCATTGCATCTCGCCGGGCACCTGGGGCATCTCGCGGTTGCCGCCGATGAAGGCGCCGCAAAAGTCGGTGCCCCCGGATATGTTGTTCCACCAGATGTCGCGCGTGCCAATGGCCTCGAACTGCGCCGTGCCCCACTGCTGCACCTCGGGCGACAGCGGCGAGCCCGTGGTGCCCAGCGCGCGGACACGCGTGAGGTCGCCGTAGTCGGTGAGCGTGATGCCCGCCTTCATGCAGTTGGCAAAGAACGCCGCGCCCGCGCCGAAGAAGGTCACGCCCGTCTCGGCCGCAAAGCGCCACAGCACGCCCCAGTCCGGGTGCTCCTTGCTGCCGCCCGGGTTGCCGTCGTAGATCACGCAGGTGGTGCCTGACAGCAGGCCGCTGAGCTGCGCATTCCACATCACCCAGCCGGTGGAGCTGTACCAGTGGTAGCGCTCGCCAAAGCTGTTGGCCTCGTAGCTGCAGCCGATGTCGTTGTGCAGCACCTTGAGCTGCAGCGCCACCAGCACCGTGCCGCCATGGCCGTGCACGATGGGCTTGGGCAGGCCGGTGGTGCCGCTGGAGTAGACGATCCACAGCGGGTGGTCAAACGGGAGCCACATCGGCTCGAAGGCAGCCGTTTCTGCATCGTTTTGGGCGGTAGCGCTAGTCCAGCTTGCCCAGCCTGCTATCGAAACAGAAGCATCCAGATTGCCCAGCAGCACCGCGTGCTGCACGCTGGGCAGGGCCTCGCGCAGCTCGGCCAGCACGGGGCGGCGGTCGTGGTCGCGGCCGCCATAGCTCACGCCGTCCACGCCGATCAGCACCTTGGGCTCGATCTGGCGGAAGCGGTCGAGCACCGCATGCGTGCCCATGTCCGGCGCGCAGATGCTCCACACGCCGCCGATGCTCACCGTGGCCAGGAAGGCGATCATGGCCTCGGGCACGTTGGGCAGGTAGGCAGCCACGCGGTCGCCGGGCTGGATGCCCTGGGCCTGGAGGTGCAGCGCCAGCGACGCTACCTGGCGGCGCAACTCGGGCCAGCTCAGCTCGCGGTGCTGGCCCTTTTCGTTGCGGCTGATGATGGCGGGCAGGCCCGCCGCGTGGGCGGCATCCACATGCCGCAGCGCCTGGCGTGCGTAGTTGACCTGGGCACCGGGGAACCACAAAGCGCCGGGCATGGTGTTCTTCGCCAGCACGGCCGTGTGGGGCGTGGGCGACTGCAGCTGGAAGTAGTCCCAGATGCTCTGCCAGAAGGCGTCGAGGTCGGTGGTGGACCAGCGCCACAGCGCGTCGTAGCTGTCGAACTGCAGACCGCGCTGGTCGCGCAGCCAGTTCTGGTACAGGCGGATCTGGGGAATGTAGGGCGGGGTGTTGTGTGTTGTCTCCATGGCGACGCAGCGTACCAGCGGCGCCCGGCAGAGGCCAGCCACACCCGTCGCCCGGTTGACAGCGCGGGGATTGCCTTGTTTCGCACAATCGTGCTAAATTGCAGCCATGGACGCCAAAACCCAGAAAGCCGAACTCACCCGCGCCGCCATCGTCGGCGCGGCGCTGGACCTGGCTGCGGCCGAGGGGCTGGAGTCGATCACGCTGCAGGCCGTGGCGGACCGCGTGGGCCTGTCCAAGAGTGGCGTGTTCTCGCGGGCCGGCTCGCGCGAGGCGCTGCAAAAAGCAGTGATCGAGGAGTTTGGCCGCCGCTTTCTGGCCGACGTGTTCGTACCCGCCATGCAGCAGCCCAAGGGCCTGCCGCGCCTGCAGGAGATCCTGCGCCGCTGGATTGCCCGCACGCGCGACGTGGAGGCCTTCACGGGCTGCATCTACACCGCAGGCGCCTTCGAGCTGGACGACCGCGAGGGCGAGCTGCGCGACCTGCTGCACGCTGAAATCACCCGCTGGCGCGCCGCATTGCGCCGCACCGTGATCCAGTCCATCGAGGCCGGGCACCTGGCGGCCGACACATCCCCCGACCAGCTGGTGGGCGAGATCTATGGCCTGATCATGGGCTTGTTGCACGACGTTCGCTTCCTGCGCGATCCGCAGGCAGTGGCACGCACCGAGGCGTCCTGGGCGCGCCTCGTCAAGAGTTATCTCCCCTCCCCCGCTTGATACGCGGTGGTGTGCCAGGGAGTGCTCTTGTTTTTTTATGCCCCAATTTCGCACAACCGTGCGAAGAAAGGAACCACCATGTTGATCATCCTGGGCATTGCCGCCATTGCGGCCGCAGTGGGCGCCATCCGGTCGCTGCGCAGCACCCTCACCAGCCTCCCGCGCAGCAACCGGGACTGGATCTTTTACTGACCGTCCGCCCGGTCCACCTCCCCCATCTACCCCCATCTCCCTCCTGGAGTCCCACCATGAACACCTCCCCATCCGCCGCGCTGCAGGCCACGTCCAGCTTCTACGGCGAGCACCCCGGCATGCGCCTGCTGCGTGTGGCGCTGGGCACGGCCGAACGCCTGTGGCCCACCTTGGCCGTGCGCGCGGCCTACCGCTTGTTTGGCACGCCCCTGCCCCTGCGCAAACCGGGCCGCAGCGCGGTGCCACCGGGCCACTGGCGCACGGAGCGCCTGGCGTTTGAAGACGCCGAGATCACGCTGTACCTGCCCCAGGCCCAGCCGCACGGCCCCACGGTGCTGCTGCTGCACGGCTGGGGCGGGCATGCGCGCCAGATGCTGCCGCTGGCCGACGCCCTGGCCGCCCGCGGCCTGCGCCCGGTGCTGGTGGACCTGCCCGCACACGGCGGCAGCCGGGGCCGCGTGAGCAACCTGCCGCAGTTCGCCCGTGCCATCGAATACGCCACCGCCCGCCTGCACGCGCAGGACTCGGCGCCCCACGCCGTGGTGGCCCATTCGCTGGCGGCCAACGCAGCGGCCCATGCGGCCAGCCGGGGCCTGACCACCGGGCGGCTGGTGCTGCTGGCGCCGCCCGCCTCGCCGCACGAATACACGCGCCTGTTCGCGCAGGTGTTTGGCCTGTCCGAGCGCACCCGCGCCGCCATGCAGCGGCGCATCGAGGCGCGCGAGGGCATCCTGATGCGACAGTTCGAGCCCCCCGCCGTGGGCCCGCGCATTGCACTGCCCACGCTGGTGGTGCACGACCGGGGCGACCGCATCAACCGCTTTACCGACGGCGAGGCGTACCGCGACCACATTCCGGGTGCCGCGCTGCTGGCCACCGAGGGGCTGGGGCACCGCAAGATCCTGCAGCAGGCGGAGGTGCTGCAGGCCGTGGCCGACTTTGTGGCGGCGTAAGCGTCGGCCGGTGGTGGCAGACAGGTCGCGCGACCCGCGGGAATCAGCCGGAAACAGGCAGCCTCTATCATCCGCACTCGACCGCCTTCCTGGAGGCGCCCTGCCGATGAATCGCTGGTGCCCGCACCAGCGGCCCCTGCTGCCTGTTGCTACCTGCCGTGTCTCCCATGTCCACTCTCCTGTCCGCCTGGCCCGCCCTGGTCCTGTTGTTGCCCGCGCTGTGGCTGGTGTCGGCGATCGTGTTCCTGGCCAAGGGCAACCGGCGGGCGTTTGCACAGCTGATGGCCCTGCTGGCCTGTTTTCTGATCGGCGCGCTGCTGATGGAGTTCTTCACCTTCATGGGTGCCCTCATGGCCCGCTCGGGCAGCCAGCACGCCACGCCCACGCCCACGCTGGGCACCGGCACGCGCCAGTTGCTGGAGACCATTGCCAACCCGCGCTCCATCACCGCACCACCACTGTCGCTGGCGGCTTTTGCGGCGTACAGCATCCCGGCGGGCTACCTGTGGCTGCTGGTCACCTGGATGCTGCACCTGCGCGGCAAGAAGGCAGGCCCGGCCAAAAAGAAGTCCAGCAAAACCCCGCGCAAGGCAGCCAGAGACTGAGTTTCGATTGTTTTAGCCCCCAGGCGCTAGAACCATATGCCTGAGCAGCTATTAATTAGATAGCACCACCACGCCATGGCTTGACGCAGGGCAAAGCGTGCCCAGACCCGCCCGCCCACAATGGCGCGCGGCCTCCCCGACCCGGGGCGGGCCCCTTGTCACCCTGTATTCATCCCGCCATGACCACCCACCACAGCGACGTGCTCATCGTCGGCGCAGGCCCGGCGGGCCTGTCGCTGGCCATCTCCCTGGCGCAGGCCGGGTTCACCGCCACCGTGGTGGAGCAGCAGGGCGACCGCGCACTGGCCCAGCCCGCACCTGACGGCCGCGAAATCGCCCTCACCCACCCCAGCCGGGCAACGTTGCAGCGGCTGGGCAGCTGGGCGCACCTGGCCAACCACGAGGTGGGCCAGATTGCCGAGGCCCAGGTGCACGACGGCCCGCTGGGCCGCCACAGCGCGCTGCAACTGAACGCGGCCAGCGGCACCCACGGCGATGTGTCAGCTCCCGGCGCCCTGGGCTTCATCGTGCCCAACCACGCGCTGCGACGCACGGCCCACGCGGTGGCTGCGAGCACCCCGGGCGTGCGCCTGCTCACCGGCACCCAGGTCACCCGCGTGGCCGCGCTGCCCGGCCATGCCGAGCTAGACTGCGAGCCCTCCCACACGGGCCCTGGCGACCACGCCACGCCCCAGCGCCTCACCGCCCCGTTGCTGGTGGCCGCCGACAGCCGCTTCTCGGCCACGCGCCGCCAACTGGGCCTTGGCGCAGACATGACCGACTTTGGCCGCACCGTCATCGTCTGCCGCATGCGCCACGCCCTGCCCCACGGCAACGTTGCGCACGAATGTTTTGGCTACGACCGCACACTGGCCGTGCTGCCCCTGCCCGATGACCCACAGACGGGACAAGCGCTGTGCTCGGTGGTGGTCACGGCGGGCGCGGCCGACGCGGCCGCGCTGATGGCCCAAAGCCCCGAGGCTTTTGCCACCCAGGTGCAGGCCCAGTTCAACGACCGGCTGGGACCCATGGCGCTGGTGGGCGAACGCCACGCCTACCCGCTGGTGGCCGTGTACGCCCAGCGCTTTGCGGGCCACCGCTGCGCGCTGCTGGGCGACGCCGCCGTGGGCATGCACCCGGTCACGGCGCATGGCTACAACCTGGGGCTGGCGGGGGTGGAGCGGCTCACGGCCGCGCTGGTCAGCGCCCGCCAGCGCGGGCAGGACATTGGCAGCGCCGACGCCCTGGCCCCCTACGCCCAGGGCCACCACCGCCACGCCTGGCCCATCTACCAGGGCACCAACGCCATCGTGCGCCTGTACACCGACGCCCGCCCGGTGCCCCGCCTGCTGCGGCAACTGGTGCTGCAGGGCGCGCGGCGCCTGCCACCGCTGCAGGCGGCCATCGTGGGGCAGCTGACGGGCCAGCCACCCCAATGGATGCGCGCACTGACGCTCAGGCCGTAGCCAACCTCTGCAACGGGCGCGACCCACGCCAGCGCCACCGTGGAACTGGCTTTGCAAGGCCACCGGTGGCGTCCCCCTCAGGGGGAAGACGCGAAGCGGCTCAGGGGGGGCCGTCCCTTACCCCCAGCGTGGCCAGACCATACAGCGGCGCACCGAGCCAGGGGCGCCACCACATGTCCATGGCAATACCGGCCCAGCCGTAGCCCTCCGCCACGCTTTGCTCGCGCAGCAACTGCAGGCGCGGGTGCACGGCCGCCAGCTCTGCCATGCGGCCGACCCCCCACCGAAACTCCGCGCCCGTAGGCCCCACGCTGGCGTGGCGGGCCGCGCAACCCACGGCCTGGCGCGTCATCACATCCAACACCATGCGCGAGCCCGGCGGCGCGTGCTGCGCAAACTCGGCCAGCACGGCATGCACCTGCGCGGGTGGCAGGTACATCAACACGCCCTCACACACCAGCAGCACCGGGGGGTCGGTGCGCTGCGCGGGCAGCCCGAGCCGCTGCCACCAGCCGGGTTGCGAGAGGTCCAGATCGGCATGGCGCATGCGCGGGCACTGCGGCGGCAACAGGGGCTTGCGCAGCGCCATCACCGGGGGCAGGTCTGCATCAAGCCACTGGTTGGCCCCCGTGTCCAGCCACTGAAAGTGGTGCGTGAGGCCACACCCCAGGTTGACACCCAGGGCCTGCGGGTGCTCGGCAAAAAAGGCGCGCCCCGCCTCCTTGATGGCGCGGGTGCGCCACAGCACATGCAGCACCGTGGGCAGGTCGTCCAGGGTGCTGCTCACATCGGCACCCAACTGGGTCAGCAAGGCCTGGGCCACGGCATCGTGGCAGTCGAGCCAGGGGAAATAGCGCCCGCCGTGGGCACGCGCGGCCAAAGGGATGAGCAAGGTGCTGAGCACGGGGGGCAGCTGCGCGCGCTGCAGCAGGCTGCCGGTGCGTTGGAGCGCACGCGCCGGTGGCGCAGGGCTGCGCGGCGATCGGGCAGGGCGTCTGGTGGGGGACTGCGGCACGGGGCGCTCCTCCAGTGGCTGCGGGCGCCACGGTTGCGTGGGATGCGGTGTGGCCCAGGGCAAGGGCCTTAGAGCCTCTTCAACAGGTTCTTGGACCATTCTGAACGGTCTGCCCCAGTCTGTCGTGAATGACCGCAGCGCGTGCTGCGGTATGTCAATGCACTGGCGGGGCTTGCGGCCAGCGCGACGCTGAATCCCTAGTCCTTCACCAGCGCCCACACCAGCGCCACCCCAGCGGCCAGCAGATCCCCGGTGAACGAGCTGTCATTGGCGTCGCTGCTGGCCGTGGTGAACGCCCGCTTCTGGCGCTCCCGCTCGGCCCGGGTGCGGTCGCGCTCCAGGGCCACCAGGGCGTCGCCAATGTCCACGGGCGATGCCGGCGCCGCTGGTGCCTTGGCGCTCGCGGCGGCATAGCCCTCCATGGCGCGCAACACGGCCTGGGGGTCGATGAGGGAGAACGCGGCACGGCAATAGGGGCAGGCGTGGTCTTTGCGGATGTCCACTGGCGCGCCGCAGCTGGTGCAATAGATGGCGCCCACGCGCTTGGCCAGGTCGTCGATCTCGGGGCGCGTCATGTGGCGCACAAAGCCTTTTTCGACCATGAAGGACGAGAAGGTGCTGAAGCGCCCATGCTGTCGCCCGCAGCGGTACACCATGTAGCGGCCGCTGCGCACCACGTCGTAACCCTTGGCCAGGCTGGTGTTGCAGCGCGGGCAGGCCATGCTCTCGGCCAGGGCCTGGTGCTGGTCCACACGGTGCTCGTGCAGCAGCCGAAACAGCTCGACCACGGACTGGGGCGTGAGCTTCAGGTTCTCGTGCCGGTCAAACCACAGGCCCTGGCAGGCAAAGCAGATGTCCAGCTCCAGCGAATCGCCCAGGTTGCTGGCAAAGCGGTGTGCCTGCATGGGTTGGCGGCACGAGGGGCAAGTGGGTGCAGGAAACATGGCAGTGAGGGTCTGGGCAGCGGTGCGGGGTGCCTCGCGGGGGCGGGGGCATCGTAACCCGCCCGGGATGCTCGTCCCCCACCCTGGCCGCATCCACTAGCATTCGCGCCTCAACCACAAGGAACAACCACATGGGATTCATGAACTGGCGTGTGAAAAGCGCTGATGTGTTGCAACAAGGCGGCGTGATCGCGCCGGACGAGCGGCTGCCCTGGCCGCAGACGGCGGTGATGGGCGTGCAGCACGTGATTGCGATGTTTGGCGCCACGGTGCTGGCGCCCATTCTGATGGGCTTTGACCCGAACGTGGCCATCCTGATGAGCGGCATCGGCACGCTGATCTTCTTCCTCGTCACCGGCGGCAAGGTGCCCAGCTACCTGGGCTCGAGCTTTGCGTTCATTGGCGTGGTGATTGCGGCCACGGGCTATGCGGGCCAAGGGGCCAATGCCAACATCGGCGTGGCGCTGGGCGGCATCATTGCGTGTGGCCTGGTCTACACGCTCATCGGAGCGCTGGTGCAGGCGATTGGCACGGGCTGGATCGAGCGCTTCATGCCGCCGGTGGTCACGGGCTCGGTGGTGGCGGTGATCGGGCTGAACCTCGCGGGCATTCCCATCAAGAACATGGCGGCCAGCAACTTTGACAGCTGGATGCAGGTGGTGACCTTTGTGAGCGTGGGCCTGGTGGCCGTGCTCACGCGCGGCATGGTGCAGCGCCTGTTGATCCTGGTGGGGCTGATCGTGGCCAGCATCATCTATGCAGTGCTGACCAACGGCCTGGGCCTGGGCAAGCCCATGGACCTGACCGCACTGGCCAACGCCGCGTGGTTTGGCCTGCCGAACTTTGCGGCCCCGCAGTTCAGCGGCAATGCCATGCTGCTGATCGCGCCCGTGGCCATCATCCTGGTGGCCGAGAACCTGGGCCACGTGAAGGCCGTGACGGCCATGACCGGCCAGAACCTGGACCGCTACATGGGCCGCGCGTTCATCGGTGACGGCATTGCCACCATGGTCAGTGGCAGCGCAGGCGGCACGGGCGTGACCACCTATGCCGAGAACATCGGCGTGATGGCGGCGACCAAGATCTATTCCACCGCCGTGTTCCTGCTGGCGGGTGTGTTTGCGCTGGTGCTGGGCTTTTCCCCCAAGTTCGGCGCACTGATCCAGACCATTCCGCTGCCGGTGATGGGCGGCGTGTCCATCGTGGTGTTTGGCCTGATCGCGGTGGCGGGCGCCAAGATCTGGGTGGACAACAAGGTGGACTTTTCGCAGAACAAGAACCTCATCGTGGCGGCCATCACCCTCATCCTGGGCACGGGCGACTTCACACTCAAGTTCGGCCAGTTCGCGCTGGGCGGCATCGGCACCGCCACGTTCGGGGCGATCCTGCTGTACGCGCTGCTCAACCGCAAAGCGGCGTAATCTGTGGATGTGGCCGGGCCGAACCGCATTTGTAAGGGTTAACCCTTAATTTGTAAGGAACGAAGGCTAGCATCCTGGGTTTTGTCCACAGGGCCATCCGCTCACCGGGCGGGTGGCCTTTTTCTTTTTGCGGAGTTTGTTCATGTCCCTGGCCGATCGGGTGCTGTACCCCGACTTTCTCTCCCGCACCATGACCGCCGACGAGGCGGCCACCCTGATCCCTGCCGGTGCCCATGTGGGCATGAGCGGATTCACCGGCGCGGGCTACCCCAAGGCCGTGCCCGGCGCGCTGGCGCGCCGCATCGAGAGCCTGAACGCGCAGGGCCATGGCTTCAAGATCGGGCTGTGGACAGGCGCCAGCACCGCACCCGAATTGGACGGCGCGCTGGCCCAGGTGGACGGCATCGAGATGCGCCTGCCCTACCAGTCCGACCCCACGGTGCGCCGCCAGATCAATGCGGGGCAGATGCAGTACGTGGACATCCACCTGTCGCACGTGGCGCAGTTCGTGTGGTTCGGCTTTCTGGGCAAGCTGGATGTGGCGGTGGTCGAGGTGGCGGGCGTGTTGCCCGACGGGCGCCTGATCCCCTCGTCCTCGGTGGGCAACAACAAGACCTGGCTGGACCAGGCCGACAAGGTCATCCTGGAAGTGAATGCCTGGCACAACCCGCAGCTGGAGGGCATGCACGACATCTACTACGGCACCGACCGGCCGCCGCACCGCAAGCCCATCCCCATGACGCGGCCCGACGAGCGCATTGGCGAGCCCTACCTGCGCTGCGACCCGAGCAAGGTCATCGCCGTGGTGATGACCAACCAGCCCGACCGCAACAGCGTGTACGCCGCACCCGACGACACCTCCAACCGCATTGCGGGCCACATCATCGACTTCCTGCAGCACGAGGTGAAAAAGGGCCGCCTGCCCAAAGACCTGCTGCCGCTGCAATCGGGCGTGGGCAACATCGCCAACGCAGTGCTGGCAGGGCTGAACAACGGCCCGTTCGACAACCTCACGGCCTACACCGAGGTGCTGCAGGACGGCATGCTGGACATGCTGCGCTCGGGCAAGCTGGCCAGCGCCTCGGCCACGGCGCTGTCGCTGAGCCCGGCGGCCATGCAGGACTTCAACGACCGCATCGACTACTACAAGCAGCGCATCGTGCTGCGCCCGCAGGAGATCAGCAACCACCCCGAGCTGATCCGCCGCATGGGCTTGATCGCGATGAACGGCATGATTGAGGCCGACATCTACGGCAACGTGAACTCCACGCATGTGATGGGCTCGGCCATCATGAACGGCATCGGCGGCTCGGGCGACTTTGCGCGCAATGCCTACCTGTCGATCTTCATGACGCCGTCGCTGGCCAAGAACGGCAGCATCTCGTGCATCGTGCCCATGGCCTCGCATGTGGACCACACCGAGCACGATGTGCAGATCCTCGTCACCGAACAAGGCCTGGCCGACCTGCGCGGCCATTCGCCCACACAGCGCGCCGAAATCATCATCGACCGCTGCGCGCATCCGGACTTCCGCCCCGCCCTGCACGACTATGTGGCCCGCGCCAAACGGGGCGCCGTGGGCCAGCACACGCCGCACCTGCTGAACGAGGCCTTGGCGTGGCACCAGCGGTATGTGGAGACGGGCAGCATGCGCGCGCCAGCGGGCCCGGCCAGCGCGGCATAAGGGCGCAAGGGCCACAAAGGGCAAATTCGGCACAAGGGGACGCGGCGCGCGCCCCAGGCCCTGCCGGAGCCTTTGACAGCCAATTGCCAGCCTGCGCAGATAAAATCAGGGTTAACCCTAGGTCTTTCGACCTCCCCCTGTCCACCCCCACCAGCCCCCATGCGGGGCTGGTGGCATTTTGTCTGCGAGTTTTTTGATGACCATGCAACGCCGTCAGTTCACCCAATCCCTCGTGGCCGCCAGCGCCGGCCTGCTGCTTGCCCCCTCGTCGCGCGCCGTGGGCGTGCAAGACCCCATGGACGCCAAGAGCGTGACCATTGGCTGCTCGCTGGGAACAACCGGCGCCCTGGCCAGCCTGGGCAAGGAACTCAAGCAGGGGCTGGACGCAGGCTTGGCCCAGGCCAACGCCAAGGGCATCCACGGCCGCGAGATCAAGCTGCTGGCCATGGACGACGGCTATGACGCTGCGCGCTCTGAAGACAACGTGCGCAAGCTGATTGCCGATGCCAACGTGGTGTCGCTGATCTCCTGCATGGGCACGGCCAACAACCAGCGCATCCTGCCGCTGGTGGACGAGGCGCAGATCCCGTATGTGGCCCCGCAAAGCGGCGCCACCTCGCTGCGCAAGGCCGAGTACCGCTCGGTGTTCCACGTGCGCGCCAGTTACACCGACGAGGCCCAGCGCCTGGCGCAAAAGCTGGTGTCCATGGGCATCACCGAACTGGCCGTCGTGTACCAGGACACCGCCTTTGGCCGCGAGTTTCTGGCCGATGTGACCAAGGCCATGGCCGCCGCCAAGCAGCCCGCACCCAAAGCCTTCAAGCTCGACGCCCAAGGCACCCAGGTGGCCGACGTGGTGGGCAAGGCCGTGGCTGCCAAGCCCAATGCCGTGCTGCTGGGCACGGCGGGCGACATCACCGCCACGCTGGTCAACGAGTTCAAGAAAGTGTCGCCCAGCACGCCGCTGGCCGCCACCAGCGTGGCGCTGTCGGGCGACAACCTGCGCCAGCTCGGTGGCAAGGCCTCGGGCATTGCGCTGTCGATGGTGCTGCCCGACGCGGCCCGCACCAGCTTTGCCGTGGTGCGCGACTACCAGAAGGCCATGCGCGCACTGGGCTACCAGGAGTTCTCGGCCCGCAGCTTTGAAGGCTATGTGAACGCCCGCGTTCTGGCCGAGGGCCTGGAGCGCGCCGGCCGCGACCTGACCCGCGCCAAGCTGCGCAACGCCCTCGCAGGCATCCGCAGCAACGACCTGGGTGGCCTGTCCATCGACTACGCCAGCGGCGCGCCGTATGTGGGCTCGCGTTTTCTGGACCTGGGTGTGATGGGCGCCAACGGAAAGTTTGTGGGCTGAGGCCAGGCACCTGCGGCACAGGGCGGGACCACAGGCGTTGGCACAATCAGCGGCTTGCACTGACTAGGCCCTGCCCCGTGACCACCATGCCCATCTGGAAAAAACCCATCGACCTGGCCCTGCTGAAGGCCGCCAACCGCAACACCGCCGTAGAGCACCTGGGCATTGAGTTTGTCGAGGTGGGTGACGACTTTCTGCGCGCCCGCGTGCCGGTAGACCACCGCACCATCCAGCCTTTTGGTCTGCTGCACGGCGGTGTCAGCGTGGTGCTGGCCGAGTCCATGGGTTCCACCGGCGCTTATTACGCCCTGCCGGAGGGCTACCGCGCCGTGGGCCTGGACATCAACGCCAACCACCTGCGCTCTGCGACCAGCGGCTGGGTGACCGGCACGGCCAAGCCGGTGCACATCGGCCGCACCACGCACGTGTGGCACATCGATCTGCACAACGAAGCCGGTGAGCTGACCTGTGTGTCGCGGCTGACGATGGCGATCCTCGCCCCCCGCTAGTGGGCATCCCCCTGAGGCGCTTCGCGCCTTCCCCCTTCTCTCGCATCGCTAGCGCGTCCGGGATGGGGGACACCGCCAGCGCGGCGGGGCGGCCCTTGCGCGGCGGTCCTGGCCTGGGGACGCGCCCGTGGCAAAGGCTGGGGGGTGTTTTTGATGAAATCGGCCCCAAGCGCTAGAAAAATATGGGCTGATAGCTATCTATTCTGTAGCGGTTTGCTGTGCCAGGCGCTCGCTTTTCCAGTACACGTCATCACCGCCATCCATGCGATTGAGCACGCGGGCGAGCACGAACATCAGGTCGGAGAGGCGGTTGAGGTACTGGCGCGGCGCGTCGTTCAGGGCCTCTTCGTTGCCCAGGGCGACCACGGCGCGTTCGGCGCGGCGGGCCACGGTCCGGCACACGTGGGCCTGTGACGCGGCGCGGGTGCCCGCGGGCAGAATGAACTCCTGCAGGCGCGGCAGCGCGGCGTTGTGGTGGGCCAGGGCTTCGTCCAATGCCAAGACGGCGTCGGCCTTGAGCAGCTCGAAGCCCGGGATCGACAGCTCCCCTCCCAGGTTGAACAACTGGTGCTGCACCTCGACCAGCAAGGTGCGGACTTCATCGGGCAGCGGCTCGCACAGCAGCAGGCCGATGTGCGAGTTGAGTTCATCCACATCCCCCATGGCGTGAATGCGCAAGCTGTTCTTGGAGACACGCTGGTTGTTGCCCAGGCCGGTGGTGCCTGCGTCGCCGGTGCGGGTTGCGATTTCTGTGAGTCGGTTGCCCATGGGGAGCCTTGATGAGGAAACGGGAGGATGGATGCCAGCTTCTGCGCGGCACAAGCCACCGCAGTGAATCTGCCCGGATTCTCCGCCACCGCCACGCGGGTGCAAGCGTTTCGCCTCCAATCCCCCTACGCACTGCGCCCTGAGCACTGACCGCCCACCACACGCAGCATGCCCGCTACGCGAACCCACGCCCTGTGGCACACAACATGGTGTGCCACAGGGCGACGGCGCAGCGCTATCAAGGCGCTGCGTACGGCGAGATCAATGCGCAGCGGGGGCGCGGTTGAGCTTGTCGATGTCTGCCGTGGATACGCCAGCGTTGGTGGGCTTCATGGTGTCCCATGCATGTGCGTGGTAGGTGTCCCACTCCTGGCGCGACACCATGCCGTCGCCGTTGGTGTCCATCAGGCGTGCATTGACGCGTGCATCGGCCTTGGCTGCGGCCTTGCCGCCTGAAGCGCTGGGGTTGATCTCGGCCACCGGCGCCGCACGTCCGTCGCCAGCTGCGGGGTTGGCAGGCATGGCGCTGCTGTTGGCGCTGCGCGTGTCCACCTTGTTTTGTGCCTTGGACGCCGCCGCACCACCGGATGCAGAAGGGTTCACCTCGGACGGAGGGCGCGCATTGCTGTTGGCGGGGGCCTGGGCCAGCGCAGCGGTGCATGCCAGTGCGGCCAGAGCGGCGAAGACGGTTTGCTTTTGCATGGAGAACTCCTTCAGGAAAACGTACGATCAAGCGAAATGCTTGGATGCATTGTTTTGTCGCGCCCCGACCCCGCTTGTAGGACGTTCACGGGCCTGCAGGTCAGGCCAAGCGCCTGAGCAGGTGGGGTGTGAACGCGCACCAGGGGACGCTTGCGTCTGGCTACAAACTGTGCGGACATCTACACACAACAGGCGTGCCGCGTTACACCGCGCTGGCAAATGTTGAGTGAGGCAACAGCAGGCAAGAGTGCTGGCGCGGCACGCTTTGCTGCGGTGCAATGCAAGCCTGTTCAACTTCAAAGGAGCCAGGCTCACCATGAAAGCACTGCAACGACGCCACTACTCGTTCGACACACGCAGCGTGATGCTCTTCGCCGCCCTCTCTCTGGGTGGTGTGGGTGCCTTGCAGGCACAGACCGCCTCACCTGGAAAAACCGCCTCTCCGACAGAGGTCCCCTATTCGTACGGCCCGGGCACTGGCAATCCTTCCAAGGCGGCTACCACCGCATTCCAGCGCGCAGACGCTGACAAGGACGGCAAGCTCAGCGAGAAGGAAGCCGCCCAATTGCCTGCGATCAGCCAACGATTCAAGGAACTGGACGCTGACCACAACGGCACCCTCTCGCCCACCGAGTTCGAGAAAGGCTTGCTGTCCTGACACCCAGCCTCCAGGTTGCGGCTTGGGTACTCAAACCTATCAGCCCCATGGTTTGACATAGCCGCCCATCGTTCCCGCGCCCGCCCGTACTGGAGCCTCCAGACCACGGGCGGGATTTTTGCGCAGTCGGTCAGGTCAGTCGTGCAGCGAGGACAAAAACTGCTGCAGCTCAGGCGTCTGCGGACTTCCAAACAGCTGGGCAGGCGTGCCCTGCTCATGCACCCGCCCCTGGTGCATGAAGATCACACGGTCGCTCACCTTGCGGGCGAACGCCATTTCGTGCGTGACCATCATCAGCGTCATGCCTTCTTGCGCCAGCGATTCGACCACGCGCAGCACCTCGCCTACCAGTTCAGGGTCCAGCGCCGAGGTGATCTCGTCGCACAGGAGCACCTGCGGCTCCATGGCCAGTGCGCGCGCAATGGCCACGCGCTGTTGCTGTCCGCCCGAGAGCTGGTCGGGCATGGCGTCAAACTTTTCGGCCAACCCCACGCGCGCCAAAAGCTGGCGCGCCTGCGCCTCGGCGGTTTTGGCATCGCGCGCCTTCACCAGCGTGGGCGCCAGCATGATATTGCGGCCCACAGAGAGGTGCGGAAACAGATTGAAGCTCTGGAAGATCATGCCCACCTGCTGGCGCAGCGCGCGCATGGCGGCGGGGCTGTCGTGCAGCAGCTTCTGGCCGTTGACGCTGAGCGCGCCTTCCTGGAACTCCTCCAGCCCATTCACGCAGCGCAGCAACGTGCTCTTGCCCGAGCCACTCTTGCCGATGATGGCGATGACCTCGCCGCGCTGCACTTTCAGGTCGATGCCCTTGAGCACTTCGTTGCTGCCGTAGGACTTGCGCAGCGCAGTGATGTCCACAATGGGTGGCTCACCCACCACGATGCCGTCGTGCGCAGGGGTGGGTTTGGTTGCAGAGGCTTCAGCGGCGATGGCCATGGAGTTTCCTTTCAAGGGACTGCGCCACCAGGCTCACCGGGAAGCACAAAACGAAATACAGCAGCGCTACGCAGGCGTAGACGAGGAAGGGCTTGTAGGTGGCGTTGGAGATCATGCTGCCCGCCTTGGTCAGCTCCACAAAGCCGATGACCGAAGCCAGCGCCGTGCCCTTGATCACCTGCACCAGAAAGCCCACCGTGGGCGGCACCGCGATGCGCAGCGCCTGCGGCAGCACCACATGGCGCAGCTGTTCGCCGAAGTTGAGCGCCAGGCTCTGCGCCGCCTCCCACTGCCCCTTGGGGATGGAGGCCACACAGCCGCGCCAGATCTCTGTGAGGTAGGCACTGGTGTAGAGCGTGAGCGCCACCGCAGCGGCCGTCCACGGCGAGGTCTTGATACCGAACAGCGCAATGCCGAAGTAGGCCAGGAACAGCTGCATCAGCAGCGGCGTGCCCTGGAACACCTGCACATAAGCGCCCACGGCGCGATCCACGCCACGCACTTTGGACAGGCGCAGTACCAGCAGCACCAGGCCCACCAGGCCACCACCGATGAAGGCGATGAGGGACAGGGACACCGTCCAGCGCGCTGCCAGCAGCAGGTTGCGCAGGATGTCCCACAGGGAAAATTCAACCATCTCGATTACCTCCCCACCAAGAATCGGGTCCCCACCCACACCAGCAGACGACGAGTCAACATCGACAGCACCAGGTACACAGCAGTGGCCAGGATGAAGGCCTCGAAGGCGCGGAAGGTGTTGCTGGAGATGAGGTTGGCGGCGTAGCTCAGCTCGGGTGTGGAGATCTGCCCGCACACGGCCGACCCCAGCATCACGATGATGATCTGGCTGACCATGGCGGGCCATACCTTTTGCAGCGCCGGCGGCAGCACCACACGGCGGAAGGTCTGGCCTGGCGTCAGCGCCAGGCTGTGCGCGGCTTCGATCTGGCCGCGTGGCGTGGCCTCGATGCCTGCGCGGACGATTTCGGCGGAATACGCGCCCAGGTTGATCACCATGGCCAGCACCGACGCGAACTCGGGCGAGAGCTTGAGCCCCAGCGCGGGCAGCCCGAAGAACAGGAAGAACAGCTGCACGATGAAAGGCGTGTTGCGCACCAGCTCCACATAGCTGGCCACGGCCCAGCGCAGCGCAGTGGGCCGGTGGCCCAGATTGCGTGCACGCGCCCAGGCGCAGACCGTGCCCAGCAGCAGGCCCAGCACGGTGCCCACGATGGTGAGGGCTATGGTCCAGACCACGCCACGCACCAGCAACGGCCACGACGCGAAGACGGCAGAAAAATCGAGCGCAATCAGCATGCTTGTGCCCTGCGCCGCTTGTCGCGCCGCAGGCCCTTGGGTTTCAGCAATTCATCCTGTGCGCCGCATCACAGGGGCAGGTCACCCGCAGGACGACCCAGCCACTTGTTGGACAGCTTGTCGATGTCGCCCGACTTGCGGGCCTCGGCAATGATTTCGTTCACGCGCAAGCGCAGCTTGTCTTCGCCTTTGGCCACACCGATGAAGTTCGGGCTGTCCTTGAGGAGCAGCTTGTATTCGGTGGCCAGGTTGGGGTTCTTGACCATGATGGTGCCCGCCGTCGATGCGCTGGTCGCAATGGCCTGCGTCTGGCCCGACACAAAGGCCGCAATGCTGGCGGCGTGGTCTTCAAAGCGCTTCACATCCACGCCGGGGGGCGCGACTTTGGCCAGCTCCTGGTCTTCCATGGCGCCGCGCGTCACGGCCACCGTCTTGCCCGCCAGGTCGGCAAAGCTCTTGATGTTCAGGCTCTTGCTCGCAAACACGGCCTGGAAGAACGGTGCGTAGGCCGCAGTGAAGTCGATCACTTTCTCGCGCTCGGGGTTTTTGCCCAGTGTGGAGATCACGAGGTCAGCCTTCTGCGTTTGCAGGTACGGGATGCGGTTGGCGCTGGTCACGGGAATCAGCTCGACCTTGACGCCCAGCTTGGTGCCGATGTAGTTGGCCATCTCCACGTCCAGCCCCTGGGGTTTGAGGTCCGTGCCGACAAAGCCGTAGGGCGGGTAGTCGGTGGGAATGGCGATCTTGATTTCCTTGGCCTTGAGGATGTTGTCCAGCGCGTTCTGCGCGTGGGCGGCAGGTGCCATCAGGGCCGCTGCGAGGCCGGTGGCGGCAAGCACGCCCAGGGTCAGGCGGCGGGTGGACGAAGTGACGGTGCGGACGGTGGTCATAGCAGGGCTCCTAGGTAGGTGGATGCGTCGGCAGGTGCGTCTGGGTCAGACGCTGGGGAGGGGGAACTCTTGGCCGCGCGAGGCTTGCGCGCCCGGGCTGGTGGGGTGGCTTGTGCTGGGCTCTTGCGCACCGGTGCCAGCGCGTCGCGCAGCCCGGCCAGCGGGTCGCTGCTGGCCTGCAGGCGCAGGGCCGACTGCACGGTGCCGATGTGCTCGGACATGAGTGCCTCGGCGCCGGCAATGTCGCCTGCCTCCAGCGCCTCGACGATGCGCACATGGTCGGCACAGCTCTGCGCCGCATCGTGCGATGACTGGTAGAGCATGGCGATGAGCGTGGTGCGCGCCGTGAAGTCGCGCAGCGTGTCGGCCAGCAGGCTGTTGCCCAGGCATTCGGCCAGGCACACATGGAAGTCCCCCAGCAAGAAGCTGCGCATGCCCACATCGGTGCCCGCCAGCGCGGCCTTTTCGCGTTGCAGGTGGCTCTTGAGCTGGCGCAGCGCCGTCTTGTCCACCACCTTGAGCTGGTGCAGCAGGCCCAGCTCGATCACGCGGCGCGCCTCGAAGGCCTCGCGCGCTTCGTCCTGCGACGGCTCGATCACATACCAGCCGCGCCGAGCGCTGACGGTGACGATGCCCCGCGTGGCCAGCCGCGTGAGCGCCTCGCGCACGATGGTGCGGCTGCAGTCGAACAGCATGGCCAGCTGCTGCTCGCCCAGGCGGGAGCCGGGCGCGAGCTTTTGCGCCATCACAGCTTCGATGATGCGGTTGCTGATCTCGGTGGCGGTGGTCATTGCCTGCGGTATCGCAGGTTCCGTGCCAACTGGTATACAAGCTGAATGCACCAGCCTGGCGCACGGAGGCTGTGCACCATGGGGCAGTCTGCCCCGCAACGATGCGTGGGGCTGCGCTAACCTGACCCAAGGGGATGCTGGTGCATGGATGTGGTGCAGGCGCTGGCGTTGGCGGGCCACCGGCTGCGCAGGGCACTCAGACGGCCATAGAAGGCGGTCGCCTCACGAAGAGGTAAGTACCAGGACCCAAGGACCCAACGAGCGGCTACACCAGCCCGGCCAGGCGCGAGAGCCAGGACAGCACCAACCCGCTGCCCAACACGACAAACACTGCCGGGTGCCACCAGGGCCAGCGCGCCACGCGGCGGCGGCCCTGAGCGCCTTCGACCACCGCCTGGCCCGCCAGCAGCGACAGCCACAGCAGCAACACCAGCGCACCCGGGTTGGCCGCCCAGGCGGCCGCCCAATCGCCCTGGACCAGGGCCGCACACGCGTGCGTGCCGCCGCACAGCGGGCAGGGTATGCCCGTCAGCGCAAGAAACGCGCAACCCAGACCCAGCCCGCCCTGACCCAGCCCCCAGGGCGTGGCCGCCATGGCCAGCGGCCAGCCCAGGCCCAACGCCAGCCGCTGCCGCCGATCGCCCCCGCCCAGCGGCTGCCAGGCGGGTGGGCTGCCCACCGGCACCACTGCGGGGCCGGGGTCAGAGGGGAGGAAGGGCCACCGGCTCATCGCCCACCAGCTGGCGTGCCATGTAGTAGGAGCCGATGGTGGAAAGCGGCAGCGTCAGCAGCGCGCCCACCCAGCACAGCAGGAAACCCAGCGAGCCCACGATGCCCAGCACCAGCGAGCAGAAGAACGCCGAGCCCAGGTTCTTGGTCACGATGGTCCAGGCCTGGCTGAAAGCCGCGACGCCATCGCGCTCGCCGCGCGCTACGAGGAACAGTGCCACCGGGGGCAGCGCCATGACCAGCAAGCCGGGGATGAAACACAGCATGAAGCCCAACGACACCACCAGCGAACTGATGAGCCCCGCCACAAAGGCGGGCACAAAGTCATCAAAGCCCCGAAAGACGTCGCCGATCTGCACCGCTTCGCCGCGCGTCTCGCGCTCGATCATGCGCATGTAGCCCACCACCATGGGCCCGGCCAGCAGGCCGGCGCTGATGCCGGCGACCACCATCACCAGCAAGGTGCACACCACATGGGTGAGGACGTTTTTCTTGAAGGTGCCCCAGGCACCCGACAGGCAATCTCCCACACTGGCTGAAGCCATGGCAATCCCTCTCTCTGTAGTTGGTCAGTCGCGCGCAAGCGCTGGCTCAGTGTAGCGAGCCAACGGCCGCTGTGGTACCCCTGACGGGTGAGCCCTGAGAGCGGATCGCTACAGAACTCCCTCCCACAGCGCAAACCGCTCCGGCTGCGTGTGGGGCGCACAAAACAGCGTTTCGCCCACATGCTGGACCGGTGGCTGTGCACCGGCATACGGCACCCATCCAGGGTTGCCATCCCGCGCAAACGCCACCCAGCGCTGCTGAAGTGCCTCGGCCAGCGCAGCGGGCGGCGTCGGCCCCGTGAGTTCCTGCCCTGTGGGCGTGTGGAGATTGCCGAACACAAACGGCAGCTCCACCCCATGCGCTGCGCCCAAGCGCCCACGCCACTGCGGCGAGGGCCAGGTGAACTCATAACCATGGGCGCTGCGGGCCCAGCGGTGGGCCAGCGCGACAATGCGCTGCGCGGGTACACGGTAGTAGTAGTCGGATTGCAGAGCGCACAGCCACTCGCCAGGCGTTTGCTGCGCGGGTGGCAGCATGTTTCTTAGGGCCTGTGCGGCGGAGGCATTCAAGCCCACGTCCTGCGCAAAGGCATGGACCTGCGCCTCCGTCACCCGGTCAATGGCACCGCCGGGCACGTGGTACAGGCGCATCTCCTGCGCGTTGCTGCCCACCAGCACCTGCAGGTCGAGCGGCTGGGCCGCCCACTGCTGCGCAAGCGCCTCCAACGGCGGTGCGGTAAGCACCTGGCCATCCACCACGGGCCGCAAGGGAAAGAAGTTGCGTCCGCCCAGCCCGTGTTGTTGCCGCAGGGCAGGCTCGGAGGCCAGCCGGTGTACGGCGTGCAGCACAGCAGCCTGCTGCGCCGCGCCCAGCGCAGCCAGGGTGGACTCCACACCGGCCAGCACGGCCACGGCGCGGCGGGCCGCAGCGGCCTCCTGCAAGGTCTGGCAGGCGACGCTGGGGCTTTGCAAAATGGCGCGCTGGAACAACCCCCGCGAAGCGGGCATGCCCATCAGACAGGCCAAGGCCCCGGCACCGGCCGACTGGCCGAACACCGTGGTGCGCGCTGCATCTCCGCCCCAGGCGTGGATATGGTCGCGCACCCACTGCAGTGCCATCAGCAGATCCAGCAGGCCGCGATTGGCGGGCGCAGCGTGCTCCTCGCCTTCGAAGTGCAAAAACCCGTCAATGCCCAAACGGTACTGCACCGACACCAGCACCACGCCCCGTCGCGCCAGCGACGCCCCGTCGTACAGCGGCTCGCTGGCCGCGCCGCGAAAGAAGCCTCCGCCATGCACCCAGACCATGACGGGCAGGTGGGCTCCTGGCTCGGCGGTTGGCGCCCACACATTGACCGCCAGGCAGTCGTCGCCCCCCAGCATGGGCGCATCGGCACGCGCGCTGCGGGCCAGCTGCGGTGCCATGGGCGCAAACGCGGTGGCATCGCGCACGCCGGACCACGGCGAAACAGGCAACGGCGCCGCAAACCGCAGCGCGCCGCGTGGCGCTTGCGCGTACGGCATGCCACGGAACACACACACGCCCTCCTCCCACAGGCCGTGCAGCTGCCCACCGTGGGCCAGCGTGACCTGAGGCTCTGCAGTGCCCGCCGTCATTCCGTGGCCAGGCCCAGCTTGTCGATCAGCGGGCGCCACACGGCCGCATCACGCGCCGCCCAGGTGCGCGCATCGGCAGGTGCGGTGGCAGTGAGCGTGACGTTCATGGCTTCAAGGCGGGTCTTGTACTGCGAATCGCCACCCCGACACTTCTCAGTGACCGCATTGAGCCGGTTCAGCAACTCGGGGGGCGTGCCGGCCTTGGCCACCACGGCAATCCACGCGGGCCGCGCCAGGTCGCTGGCGGCCGGCAAGGCTTCGGCGATGGTGGGCACTTCGGGCAGCAACGGCGAGCGCTGCGCACCAAACAGCGCCAGCGGCACCAGCTTGCCCGCCTTGACCTGCGCTGCTGCCGTGCCAATCACCAGCGTCATCGCGTGGATCTGCTGGCCCATGAGCGCGGTGAGGCCCGCGCCCTCACCCACAAAAGGCACATGGGTGCCGGGCACACCCAGCTTCTCCACCAGCGCCGAGGTCAGCAGGTGCGCTGGGCTGCCCTTGCCCGGCGACCCGAAGTTGACCCCGCCCGGCGTGGACCGCGCCAGCTTTTGCAGATCCGCCAGGCTGGCAATGCCCTGCCCTGCGGGCACGGCCAGCACCAGCGGCGACGTGCCCAGCACGGCCACGCCATCAAAGTCGCGCAGCGGGTCGTAGGGCTGCTGTTTGTAGACGTAGGGCGTGATGGTCATCTGCGACATGCCGATGCTCAGCAGGTTATAGCCATCTGCAGGCTGGGCCTTGAGGTAGTTGACGGCCAGGATGCCGTTGGCCCCGGGCTTGTTCTGCACCACGACGGGCTGACCCAACTCGCGCGCGGCGCAGTCGGCCCACACGCGGGTCATCGCGTCCGAGCCACTGCCGGGCGGCTGCTGGGCGATGAGCTGGATGGGTTTGGCCGGGTAGGCAGCAGGCTGCTGCGCCTGGGCGCGACCGGCCAGGCAGGCGAGTGCGGCCAGCGCGACCATGCTTGGAACGCGCGTAAAAGCTGAGGTCATGGTGTGTCTCCTGGTAATGTTTTCTTCGATGGATGTCCGCGATACGTGGCGTGCAGGCGGGAGATGCCGCACGACAAGCAGGCAGACAAAAGGGGTCAGCGACGGCGTGTACGTGCCTTGGTGGGCACAGCGGCGGCCGTTGATGGCGCAGCCGCTTCGCACCGGGCGGCAATCCAGTCGGCCAGGCAGGCCAGTTGCGCCTGCTGTGCGGCATCAGGCGCGGTGGGCTGGGCGGGCGCAAACAGCTGCAGCAGCCCCAGCCCGCGCAGCGACGACAGCACTAGGCCCAGCAGTCCATCGCGGTCGGGTTCTGCTGCCAGCTCGGGGAAGGCCGTGAAGAAGCCTTCGTGCATGCGCATCTGCACACTCTGGCGCAGCTCGGCAATGTGGCCCAGCACCTCGGGCTGATTGCGGCAGCCCAGGTAGATGTTCCAGGCCACGATGAAGCGCGGCTGCGCATAGACCAGGCGCCACACCGCCTGCACAAACTTCGCCGCCCGTTCGCGCGCTGGCAGTTCCGCGCTGGGCCAGAGTTCGCCCGAGCGCACGGTGGACTCGATCAGCTCGCTCAGCACGTTCATCATCAGCACCGCCTTCGACTCGAAGTGGTGCTGCACCGCGCCCGAGGTCATGCCCGCCGACTTGGCCAGCTCGTGGATGGACATCTCCTCCAGGCTGCGGTGCTGGATCACGTCGATGGCCGTGGCGATCAGGTGCTGGCGGGTGGCGGCGCTGCGCTCCGCATGGGTGCGGCGCGCCCCGGCCTTGGGGGAAACACGGTGGTTCATGGCGTTTTCACAATATACATTTCGAACGTAATGTATTTACGCCACCGCTGACCAGCAAGCTCGTGAATACCCGCATCCCCACCCGGGCCCAAGGTGGATCACCCAGGGCCCAGCCACGGGGCCGAACCTAGAATGCTTCTCACTGACCGCACCCACCGGAGACACACACCATGAACGCCCCCACCGCTGCCGCCCACCTGCTGCCCGAAATCCAACTGCGCGACGTGCCCCAGGCCCTCATCGATGCGCTGCAGGCCCGCTTTGGCGCGCAGTGCTCGCTGGCCCAGGCTGTGCGCGAGCAGCACGGGCGTGACGAAGGTTCGCTGCAGGCCCCGCCGCCCAGCGCCGTGGTGTTTGCCGAAAGCACGCAGGACGTGGCCGAGGCGGTCAAGCTGGCCAGCCAGTACGAAGTGCCCATGATCCCCTACGGCGCGGGTTCGTCGCTCGAAGGCCACCTGCTGGCCGTGCAGGGCGGCATCAGCATTGACGTGAGCCGCATGAACCAGGTGCTCAGCATCAACGCCGAAGACCTCACTGTGACGGTGCAACCCGGTATCACACGCAAGGCACTGAACGAAGCCATCAAGGACACCGGCCTGTTCTTCCCCATCGACCCCGGCGCCGACGCCAGCATCGGCGGCATGAGCGCCACGCGCGCCAGCGGCACCAATGCCGTGCGCTACGGCACCATGCGCGAAAACGTGCTGGCGCTGGAGGTGGTCACTGCCAGCGGCGAGGTCATCCACACCGGCACCCGCGCCAAGAAGAGCAGCGCGGGCTACGACCTCACGCGCCTGATGGTGGGCAGCGAAGGCACGCTGGGCATCATGACCGAGATCACCGTGCGCCTGTACCCGCTGCCCGAAGCCGTGAGCGCAGCCATCTGCTCCTTCCCCAGCATCGAAGCGGCCGTGCGCACCACCATCCAGATCATCCAGATCGGTGTGCCGATTGCGCGCGTGGAACTCATCGACCACCACACCGTGCGCATGGTGAACGCACACAGCAAGCTGACCCTGCGCGAGGAACCCATGCTGCTTATGGAGTTCCACGGCTCACCCGCCAGCGTGAAGGAACAGGCCGAGATGGTGCAAGACATTGCCAGCGAATTCGGTGGCCAGGCCTTTGAATGGGCCAGCACGCCCGAAGAGCGCACGCGCCTGTGGACCGCGCGGCACAACGCCTACTTCGCGGCCGTACAAAGCCGCCCCGGCTGCCGCGCCATCAGCACCGACACCTGTGTGCCCATCAGCCGCCTGGCCGATTGCCTGCTCGAATCGGTGGACGAGGTCGAAGCCAGCGGCATCCCCTACTTCCTCGTCGGCCACGTGGGCGACGGCAACTTCCACTTTGGCTACCTCATCGACCCCAACAGCGCCGAAGAACGCACCAAGGCCGAAGCCATGAACCACACCCTGGTTGCCCGCGCCCTCAGCATGGGCGGCACCTGCACCGGAGAGCATGGCGTGGGCATCCACAAGATGGGCTTTTTGCTGGACGAAACCGGCACCGGCGCAGTGGACATGATGCGCGCCATCAAACGCGCGCTGGACCCGAAGAACATCCTGAACCCGGGCAAGATCTTTGCGCTGTAGCCGCATTGGGCGATGGCGACACCTGGCACCTAGAATGGCCGGATGATCAAGTACAACATCCCCGCAGTGCCGGTGCAGACCACATACCGCCCTGCCACGCCTCCGCCGGCAGCCATGGCGGGTGAACTGATCGACTACCTGGCCTGTCCGCTGTGCGAAAGCAAAGCGTTCGGGCCGCTGTGCAGTGCTGATTGCTCCCACCATCCGCGTTATAGCCCCGAGCTCTCGCGCACCATGCACTGGCGTCAGTGCGCGGCTTGCCGGCACGTGTTCCGTAGCGGCTACTACTCCGATGCAGCACTGAATATCGTTTTTCGTGGCACGAATGAGTCGCAGGTGGTGGGCTACGACTTGGAGCGGCAACGCTATGTGTCCGCACAAATGATCGAAAAGGTCCTTGCCTACCAGACCCACGGTACCTGGCTGGATGTGGGCTTTGGCAATGCGTCGCTGCTGTTAACGGCACAAGAATATGGTTTCGAGCCAGTGGGCCTGGACCTGCGATCGCAATCCGTGAACGAGTTGCGCAAATGGGGTGTAGCCGCACACTGCCAGGACGTTGCCGAATTCCAGTTGTCCCACCCAGCCAGTGTGATCAGCATGGCGGACGTGCTGGAACACATGCCATTTCCCAAGGTCGGTCTGCACGCAGCCCACCGGCTCCTTCACCCTGGCGGAGTCCTGCTAATTTCGTTGCCCAACATGGGGTCGCCGGTCTGGAAAGCGCTGGATGCAAACAACGCGAACCCTTACTGGGGAGAAATTGAGCACTATCACAATTTTGAACGTGACAGACTCTATGCACTTCTCACTGAGTCGGGCTTCCAACCCGTGCGCTATGGCATCAGTCAGCGCTACCGCGTCTGCATGGAGTTGATTGCGGTCAAGGCATAGCCTCCCCGTCGATAGTGCCGCCAACACATGACGGTGCTGGCGGGCTCGAAGCCTCTGGGGCCTCCAGCAGCCAGCAGCCAGCAGCAGCTGAAGCTGAAGCGACGGCAACATAGGGACAGTGACTGTTGTCCCGTCGAGCGGGATTTTCCCCTCCCCGTTGAAGGCGATGAGGCGGTGAAGTCGAAGGCCGTGAGACAGGTATCTTGGTTCGGACAACGTCGCATGTGCGAACACCTCGCCTGCATCGCACTGGCAGACGCTGAGGCAAACTACCGTCGGCAGTTCACCCACCAGGCCTCAGCCAGTTTCGCGCCACTACAACAAACAAATTCCGCGATCTCAAGGGCCATCCACCCACCCGACACATCCCGTCAATGGGGTCGGTGATGACATAAGAAGACATGCATGCAAATCAAGTCACGGCAAACGCTCACGAATGCGCTAGCTCGTTGGGGAGAGCACGAGGCCCAAGGTCGGCTGGCAGGAAAAATCCAGGTTGACACCACAAATCCCATGGTGTGCACAGAATTCGCACTCCTGTCCAGATCACCTTACATAGCGCGAATACTGTTGCGCGAACCGCAGGCTGTCTTTGAGGTTGAAATGAACGCAGTCGATATCGGAAATCTCGTTCTTGCAGACGGGAGATCCGTCGAATCCTGGCAAGCCGGTACGGCGCAGGACGACAGCGAATCAGCCGCCCATATTCAGCGGCTGATCCATGACCCAGGGGAGGGGGCGAGCAAGGGATATCTCCTCTGCGCCGCAACACTGGTTTCGGACAATCCATCGCTGCAGCTCAGCGATATCGTTCTCTACGACGGCTGGCACAGGGCTGCAGCCTTTATGGAGAGGGTGCGTTTAGCCCGTGCCAAGAGTATTCCCGGCTATCTGGTGATCACTCGCACGGCAGATCGCTTCCTCCCGATGGGTCTGAGATGACTTCAGAACACCCAACTTGCCCATGGCCCTGAGTCCTGCGGGCAACATCTTTCAGATGTGGTCACATCCATGCCCGCCAGCACGTACCACGTCGCGAAATGACAGAGCCTCGCAGTTCTGATCATTTTCACGCTCACTCCCGTCGGCCTCCGCAAGGAGGTGGAGCGCCATGTCCGTGCTCAGGCGGCTGCGTCACCGTGCGGGCAGGCCCAGCGTGCCTTCCACGGCCAGGGTGAAGGTGCGCTCCTCCCTCAGGATGAAGTGTCCGTCCTGCGCCAGTGCAAAGTTCGCACGGCCTTCCGGGTCTGCGCGCAGCCGCGCACGGTAGGCCTCGTAGGCGGCCAGGGAGTCAAAGCCGATCAGGCCCCAGGCCTCGTAGTTGCTGCCTTCATGCGGCAGGAAGTAGCCCAGCAGATGGCCGCCGCAGCGGGGAATGATCTGGCCCCAGCGGCGCGCGTATTCGGCAAACGCCTCGCGCTGAAAGGGATCGATTTCGTAGCGAATGAAGCATGTGATCATGGCGTTCAGGAGAGGTTGGTGGACAAGGGCTTCACGATAAGCGGTTGACGGCCATCAATGGTTCGCCCAAGATCGAACCATGAAAGACGGCCCCCACATCGCGCGCATTGCCGCGCTCATCGGCGACAGCGCACGCGCCGAAGTCCTCACCGCCCTGATGGCGGACCGCGCGCTCACGGCCACCGAGCTGGCCGACATCGCCGGTGTGACCAAGCAGACCATCAGCGCGCACCTCGCCAAGCTGCTGGATGCTGGCCTGGTCGCGGTGGAAAGCCAGGGCCGGCACCGCTACTTCCGGCTGGCGGACCGCGATGTGGCGCACTTGCTGGAATCACTGATGAACGTGGCGTTTCGCGCTGGTGCCGTGCGGCTGCGCGCCAGCCCGCGAGAGCCTGCGCTGCGCCGCGCGCGCATGTGCTACGACCACCTGGCGGGCGAGGTGGGCGTGCAGTTTTATGAAGCGCTGGTGCGCCAGGGCATGCTGCAGGCCACGCCCCAGGGGACGATCCTCACGCCCGCTGGCGCGCGGTGGTTTGCGCACGTGGGTATCGACACGTCCACACTGGCGCTGCAGCGGCGCATGGTGTGCCGCCCCTGCCTGGACTGGAGCGAGCGACGCCACCACCTGGGCGGCGCATTGGGTGCGGCGCTGCTGCAGCGCCTCTTCGAAGGAGGATGGGCACACCGCGCGCAGGGCTCACGCGTGGTGCACTTCACGCCTCAGGGCGAGCTGGCACTGCGCCAGTGGCTGGCCACCTGTCCAGATGCCCCAAACCCCAGTGCCGCACAAGGCTCCGCACCATGCTGAACACCCTGCTGCTTTTTGTTGCCACCGCGCTCGCAGAAATCGTGGGCTGCTACCTGCCCTGGCTGTGGCTCAAGCACGGCAAGCCCGCGTGGATCCTGTTGCCCGCTGCCGCTAGCCTGGCCCTGTTTGCCTGGCTGCTCACGCTGCACGACACCGCAGGCGCAGGCCGCGTGTATGCGGCCTACGGCGGGGTCTATATAGGGGTGGCACTGGCCTGGCTGTGGGCGGTGGATGGCATCCGCCCCACGCCTTGGGATGTGGCGGGCGTTCTGGTCGCGCTGGCGGGCATGGCGATCATCATGCTGCAGCCCGAGCACTGAGTGCCGCCCTGAGTTGCCTTCGGCGCCTTCCCCCCGGGGGACGCAACCGGTGGCCCGGCAAAGCCGGTTCCACGGGTGCACCGGCATGGGCCGCGCAGCCTCAAAGGCTGTGGCGCCAGAAGGCTCAATTCACCTTGATCAACCGCCAGTCGATGCGGTTGTCCGGCCGCTGCACCAGTTCCACGTTTTTCTTCATGGCCCAGGCCAGCATCTGGTTGTGCAGGGGAATATGGGCCACGGTGTCGTTCTGCAGCTGCAGGCCTTCGGTGAGCAGCCGGTTGCGCACGGGCAGGTCGGTCTCGGTCTTCACGCGGTCCACGATGTAGTCCATGCGCTCGTTGCTGTAGCGGCCCAGGTTGTAGTTGCCATCGCCCCCGGTGGTCTTGGTGCGGGTGAGCGATTGCAACGTGTACAGCGCATCAAACGTGGGCACGCCCCAGCTCAGCAGCGCGATGCTGGCCTCGTGCCGCTGGGCCATGGGGTAGTAGCTCACGGCGGGCATGGTGCGCAGCTTGGCCTTGATGCCGATGCGCGACCACATGGCGGTGATCGCCTGGCACAGTTGCTCGTCCTGCACGATGGCGTTGTTGCTGCAGGCAAAGTCCACCTCAAAGCCATCGCTGTAGCCAGCTTGCGTCAGCAGCTCTTTGGCGGCATTGGGGTCGTAGGGCAAACGTTTGTCGACCGCCTCGGTCCAGCCGTTGACCAGGGGCGACACCATGGCACCGGTGGGTTTGGACATGCCGCGCATGGTCACGCGCTGCAGTGTTGCGCCGTCGATGGCCTGGTACAGCGCCCTGCGCACGCGCAGGTCTTTCAGCGGATTCTTGCCCTTGATGTTGCTGCCCGCCAATTCATCGCGGAACTGGTCCATGGCCAGGTACACGGTGCGGTTCTCCACCATCTCCATGACCTTGAGATTGGGGTTGGCCTTAATGCGCGCCAGGTCCTGGATGCTGGTGTCGCGCACCATGTCCACCTCGCCCGACAGCAACGCGGCAACGCGCGTGGCCTCGGACTTGATGGGCAGGTAGGTGATCTCGGTCACGTTGCCCTCTACCTTGCCTGCGTTCCACCAGCCCGGATTGGCAGCGAACACGATCTTCTGGTCGGGCACCCATTCCTTGAGCACGTACGGGCCTGTCCCCATGGCGTTGCGGTGCGAATAGGTCTCGTCTTTGGCCTTGATGTCCTTGGGCTCCACCGCGTTGTTCTTCTCGGCCCAGGCCTTGCTCATCACGCGCAGCTCGGTCAGCTGGTTGAGCAGCACTGGATTGGGGTTCTTCAGAAAGATGTCGATGGTCTCGCCATCCACCTTGGCAATGCGGTCCATGCCCTGGGTGTAGATGGCGTAGGTCGAGGTCTTGCTCATCGCACGCTGCAGCGAATACACGACGTCGTCCGCCGTCATGGCAGAGCCGTCACTGAACTTCACGCCCTGGCGCAGCTTGAAGCGCATCTGCGTGGGGCTGACCTGCTGCCACGACGTGGCCAGCAGCGGCTCCACCCTGAGCGTGCGGCTGTTGAACATGACCAGCGACTCGTACACCGCCGCATGGATGCCGTTGCCCAGAGCGCTGTTCTGCGAATGGATGTCCATGGTCTGGATGTCGCTGGAACCGGACCACTTGAACGGCTTGGCCAACACGGCAGGAGATGCAACAACTGCCAGGGCCAGGGTGGCTGCCACCGGCAATGAGAACTTGAATGGCATGAAAAGTCCTTCGTGAAGAATGAAGCATGACGAACCGGCAATATGCAGCAGGACGCGCGCCAGCCAAAGCGCTTGGCAAGCTAGTGTGGTGCTGGCGATTCATCGTTGACGCCAGGACCATTGCGTAATCACTGCACCTGGGATAGGCACAGCCAACTGGCCCAGCATGTCACGGCTTTTGCGGCACAGCCAACGGGTACCGCGCCGCCGCCGCATCCGTCCCCACCTGCAGCAGGTTGATCACTCCCATCACATCGTCTACCAGCCACACAGCCTTCTCCAGCGCATCAGACTGCGCTTGCGACTGCACGCAGCCCTTGAGCGTCACCAGCCGCCGCTCGCCCAGCACCCACACGCTGGTGTCGTCAAAGCGGCCGTCCTGCTGGATGTAGCGCTGCACGCGCGGGATGATCTCGGCGTCGTACAGGTAGGAGTTGGGCAGGCGACAGCGCCCCACGCGGTGGCAGCTGCCGCCATGCTGAGAGCGCACATGCGCCAGTTCGCGCACCTCGGCCTCGGTGTACAGGGGCCCTTCGGGAACGGGGCATTGCGGGATGGCTTGGGTGACCTGGACGAAGGGGTCGTTGAAGGCGTTGGTGCGCGGCGCGGCGCCCGAAGGGGCCTGGGCAGCGGCTGATGCGGCCACGAGGCCCAAAACCGGGCCGTAGAGCACGACAAAAAGCGACCGATACGACGGATACAAGCGCATGGATGAGTCCCTGGCTGCGGGTCTGGGCCGCAGGCGACCGCCATCGTACGGGCGTGGTTTTCTGCCGTAAAGACAGCCGACCACGCGCAGAACGCGGCGCAGTCCTGCAGACGGCGCAACCGATGGCGGGATGATGGGCAAGGACGCGCCTTCAGCGGCACGGCCCAACAGCTCAATATGCTTCATTATTGATAGCAATTGAGACATAAAACACCGGCGCTTGTGGCAGATTGGACGTCAAAATTGCCTGCAACACCCCACCGGGCAAACCCGGGCAGCCCCACCGGCTTTGCCTTGCCGCCTACGATGCCACACGCATGTCCTGCAACGAATTGATCGTTCACCGCCCCGAAGGCCTGTACTGCCCGCCCGGCGACTTCTACATCGACCCCTGGCGGCCGGTGGAGCGGGCCGTGATCACGCACGCCCATTCAGACCATGCGCGCATGGGTTCGGCCCACTACCTGGCGCACCACGACAGCGCGGGCACGCTGCGCAACCGGCTGGGGGCGGACATCGCGCTGCAGACGCTGGCCTACGGCGAGGTCATCGACCACCATGGCGTGCGCGTTTCGCTGCACCCGGCCGGGCACGTGCTGGGGTCGGCCCAGGTGCGCGTCGAACAAGGTGGCCAGGTGTGGGTGGCCTCGGGCGACTACAAACTGGAAGACGATGGCACCTGTCCGCCGTTCGAGCCGGTGCGCTGCCACACCTTCATCACCGAATCCACCTTCGGCCTGCCCATCTACCGCTGGCCGTCGCAGCCCGCGCTGTTTGCCGACATCAATGCCTGGTGGGCTGCCAATGCAGCGGCGGGCAAGGCCAGCGTGCTGTATGCCTACGCCTTCGGCAAGGCGCAGCGTCTGCTGCACGGGGTGGATGCCAGCATCGGGCCCATCGTGGTGCATGGGGCGGTGGAGCCGCTCAACGCCGTGTATCGCGCGGCGGGCGTGGACCTGCCGCCCACGCTGCGCGTGACGGACCCTGGCCTCACCAAGGCCGACCTGAAACGCGCGCTCGTGCTGGCCCCGCCCTCGGCTGCGGACACACCCTGGCTCAAGCGGTTTGGCGAACACTCCGACGCGTTTGCCAGCGGCTGGATGCTGGTGCGCGGCGCACGCCGACGCCGGGGGGTGGACCGGGGCTTTGTGATGAGCGACCACGCCGACTGGCCCAGCTTGCAAAAAGCCATTGGCGCCACGGGCGCGGAGCGCGTCATCGTGACGCACGGCAGCACGGCCGTGATGGTGCGCTGGCTGTGCGAGCAAGGGCTGGACGCCCAGGTGTTCGCCACCGAATACGGCGCCGATGACAACGAGGACGATGCAGGAGCAGCGCCTGAGGTGCCAGGCGGCACACCCACACCTGAGGCAGCCGCATGAAGGCCTTTGCCCAGCTGTTCCAGGCGCTCGACGCCACCACCGCGCAGTCGGCCAAACTCACAGCGCTGGTGGCGTACCTTCGTGCTGCACCGCCCGCTGATGCGGCCTGGGCCACCTACTTTCTCGCAGGCGGCAAACCCCGCCAGATGGTGCCCACCAAGCGCCTGAAAGCGCTGGCTCAAGAGGCCGCTGGCCTGCCCGAGTGGCTGTTTGAAGAAAGCTACCAGGCCGTGGGCGACCTGGCCGAAACGCTGGCGCTGCTGCTGCCCCCGCCCACCCAACCCACCGAACTGACACTGGCCGAATGGATGGCCCAGCTGCTGCCCCTGCGCGCCCTGCCGCCCGATGAGGCCGATACCCGTCTGCGCACGCAATGGGACAGGCTGGCACCTGAGCAGCGCTTTGTGTACTTCAAGCTCATCACCGGCAACTTCCGCGTGGGGGCGTCGCGCCTGCAGGTCACGCAGGCGCTGGCCACGGTGAGCGCGCTGGACCCCAAGCGCATCGCCCACCGCCTGATGGGCTACACGCAGATCGGCCGGCAGCCGCAGGCCAGCGACTACCAGGCGCTGATCGCGCCGGTGGACGACGATGCCAGTACGCAGGATGCTGCCGATGCGGGCCAGCCCTACCCGTTCTTCCTGGCCCACCCGTTCAACCAGACCGTGGCCGAAATGCCCGCACTGCTGGGCACGCCCGGCGACTGGTTGGTGGAGTGGAAGTGGGACGGCATCCGCGCGCAGATCGTGCGGCGGGCGGGCGCGGTGTGGATCTGGTCGCGCGGCGAGGAACTGGTGACCGACCGCTTCCCTGAACTGGCCGAGGCTGCGATGGCGCAGCTGGCCGATGGCACGGTGGTCGATGGCGAGATCCTCGTGTGGCTGCCGGGCGAGCCCCAACCCCGCCCCTTTGCCGATCTGCAAAAGCGCCTGGGCCGCAAGACGCTGACCCCCAAACTGCTGCGCGAGCTGCCCGTGGTGCTGGTGGCCTACGACCTGCTCGAACACGCCGGGCAGGACCTGCGCCAAGAGCCGCAGCAGGCCCGCCGTGCGCTGCTGGAGGCCACGCTGCAACAGCCTGATGAAACCACCATCGCACCCGCACCGCACCAGGCCCTGCGCCTGAGCGATTTGCTGCATGGCGCCGACTGGCACAACCTGGCACGCCAGCGCGAGGCCGCGCGCAGTATGGGCACCGAGGGTTTCATGCTCAAGCACCGCAGCGCGCAGTACGGTGTGGGCCGCACCAAGGATGTGGGCGTGTGGTGGAAGTGGAAGATCGACCCCATGAGCGTGGATGCGGTGCTCATCTACGCCCAGCGTGGGCATGGCCGCCGCGCAAGCCTCTACACCGACTACACCTTTGCCGTGTGGACCGGGCCGCAGGACGACCCAGACCGGCAGCTGGTGCCTTTTGCCAAGGCCTATTCGGGCCTGACGGATGCCGAGATTGCGCAGGTGGACGCCATCATCCGCAAGACCACGCGCGAGAGCTTCGGGCCCGTGCGCAGCGTGGACGCGACGCTGGTGTTTGAGCTGGGCTTCGAAGGCATTACGCGCAGCCCGCGCCACAAGAGCGGCATTGCGGTGCGCTTTCCGCGCATGCTGCGCTGGCGGCAAGACAAACCCGTGGCCGAGGCCGATACCTTGCAAACGCTGATGGCACTGCTGCCGGGGCAGGACGCGGCCGCATGAGCACGACGCGCCGCCCGCGCAAGCCCCTGCCCCCGGTGGCACCGAGTGCCGCAGCCGCCTGGATGGCGGCGCGCGGGTGGCAGCCCTTCGGCTTCCAGCAAGACGTGTGGCGCGCGATGGGCGAGGGCCGCTCGGGCCTGCTGCACGCCACCACGGGCGCGGGCAAGACCTATGCGGTGTGGCTGGGCGCGCTGCAGCACTTGGCGCAGGCCGATGCTGCACCTGCGCCTGCAGAAGCATCCAACGCCCGCACCGCCCTGCGCACGCGCCGCGCTGCGGCACCGCCCCTCACCGTGCTGTGGATCACGCCCATGCGTGCACTCGCTGCCGATTCGCTGCGCGCCCTGCAGACACCTCTGCCCGAACTGGCCCCCACCTGGACCAGCGGCCTGCGCACCGGCGACACCGCCAGCGGCGAACGCGCCGCGCAAGACCGCCGCCTGCCCACGCTGCTGGTGACCACGCCCGAAAGCGTGTCGCTGCTGCTGGCCCGCGCCGATGCGCGTGAGCGCCTGGCCAGCGTGCGCCTGGTGGTGGTGGATGAGTGGCACGAGCTGGTGGGCAACAAGCGCGGCGTGCAGGTGCAGCTGGCGCTGGCGCGCCTGTCGGGCTGGACCCCGGCGCTGCAGGTGTGGGGCATGTCGGCCACGCTGGGCAACCTGGATGAGGCGCTGCACACCTTGCTGCCGCAGCCCGTGCCGGACGGGTCACAGCCACCGCCCGCCGTGCTGGTGCAGGGCCGTATCGACAAGCGGCTGGAGGTGCAGGTGATGCTGCCTGCGCGTGCCGACCGCTTTGCGTGGGCGGGCCACATGGGGCTGAGCCTGCTGCCGCAGGTGGTGCAGTCGATCGAAGCGGCAGCGTCCACCTTGGTGTTCACCAACACCCGGTCTCAGGCGGAGCGCTGGTACCAGGCGCTGCTGGAGGCACGGCCCGACTGGGCCGGCACCATTGCGCTGCACCATGGGTCGCTGGGGCATGAGGTGCGCGACTGGGTGGAGCAAGGCCTCAAAGCCGGGCAGCTCAAGGCCGTGGTGTGCACATCGAGCCTGGACCTGGGCGTGGACTTTTTGCCGGTGGAGCAGGTGCTGCAGATCGGTTCGGCCAAGGGCGTGGCGCGGCTGGTGCAGCGTGCGGGCCGCTCGGGCCATGCGCCGGGGCGCAGCTCCAGCATTACGTTGGTGCCCACGCACAGCCTGGAGCTGGTGGAGGCCGCCGCCGCGCGCCACGCCCTGGCGCAGGGCCGTATTGAAGACCGGCACACTCCGCGTGCGCCGCTCGACGTGCTGGTGCAGCACCTGGTCACCGTGGCGCTGGGCGGCGGCTTTGTGCCCGATGCGCTGCTGGCCGAGGTGCGCCGCACACCCGCCTACGCCGCCTTGGCTGACAACGACTGGCAGTGGGCGCTGCAGTTCGTGCGCCAGGGCGGCGCATCGCTGGCCACCTACCCGGACTTTCACCGCGTGGTGCCCGACGACGAAGGTATCTGGCGCGTGCCCGATGCCCGCCTGGCGCGCCGCCACCGCAGCAACATCGGCACCATCGTGAGCGATGCCAGCATGCAGGTGCAGTTTGTGAGCGGCGGGCGCCTGGGGTCGGTGGAAGAGAGTTTTATCGCCCGGCTGCGCAAGGGCGATGTGTTCATGTTTGCAGGCCGGCTGCTGGAGCTGGTGCGCACCCAGCAGATGACGGCCTATGTGCGCATCGCCCCCAGGGGCAGCGCTGCGCTGCCGCGCTGGAGCGGCGGGCGCATGCCGCTGTCGAACACGCTGGCCGATGCGATGCTGGAACAGCTGGCGCAGGCGGAGCGCGGCCAGTGCACCACGCCCGAGATGCGCTGTGCCCGGCCACTGCTGGAGCTGCAGCAGGCCTGGTCGGCCCTGCCCACCCCGGGCCGCCTGGTGGCCGAAACCCTGCACACGCGCGAGGGCTGGCACCTGTACCTGTACCCGCTGGCGGGGCGCCTGGTGCACCTGGGCCTGGCCGGGCTGCTGGGCTGGCGCGCATCGCAGCAGGTGCCCAACACCTTCTCCATCGCGGTCAACGACTATGGGCTGGAGCTGCTGTCGGCCAAGCCGGTGGACTGGGCCACGCTGCTTCCGCGGCTGATTGGCGAAGGCACACACACCACCATCGGTCGCGGGCTCGAAGACGAAGTGCTGGCCAGCCTGAACGCCACCGAGATGGCGCGCAGGCGCTTTCGCGAGATCGCGCGCATCGCGGGCCTGATCTTTCAGAGCCACCCGGGCGAGCAGCGCAGCAGCCGCCAGCTGCAGGCCTCGTCGTCGCTGTACTACGACGTGTTTGCGCAGTACGACCCCGACAACCTGCTGCTGGCCCAGGCACGCGCCGAGCTGCTGGCAAACGAGCTGGACATGGAGCGACTGGCCCGCACGCTGCGCGGCATGCAGGCGCAGACCCTGTCCATTCATGCCCTGGAGCGCCCCACCCCGTTTGCCCTGCCGCTGATGGTGGAACGCTTTCGCGAGCGCCTGAGCACCGAGACCCTGGCCGACCGTCTGGCGCGCATGGTGCAGGCGCTGGAGCAGGCGGCCGACGCGACCACGGGCAACCACCTGGCGCAGCACGCGGTGCAGTCCACAGATATGGCGTGGGACCTGCCCGATAGCTCCGGCGCCCGCACACAACGCGCGCGCCATGCAGCGGGCGGGGACACCCCCCGCCGCACCCGCAGACGCCACGGATTCTGAGCACGATGACCTCGCTCCCCCTTCACACCGCAGCCCTCGGCACGCCGGCAGTCCCTACGCCCCCCATCGGTGCGCACGCCATCACCCTGCCCTGCGGCACCGCCCTACAACTACTGCCCCAGCGCGCGTTGTGGTGGCCCGCCGCGCGCATGGTGCTGGTGGCGGATGTGCATTTCGGCAAGGCGGCCACCTTCCGCCGCGCGGGCCAGCCGGTGCCCCATGGCACCACGGCCGACAACCTAGGGCGGCTCGATGCAGTGCTGGCGGCCACCGGTGCCGACCATCTGGTGTTCTTGGGGGACTTTCTGCACGCACGCAGCGGCGCGGCCGATTCGCTGTGGCAGCAGTTGCTGCCCTGGCGCCAGCGCCATGCGCATGTGGCGATGACCCTGGTGCGCGGCAACCACGACCAGCACGCGGGCGACCCGCCGGCCACGCTGGCACTGGCGCTGGTCAACGAGCCCTGGTTGCCCTGTGCCGATGCGCCGGTGCTGGCCTGCCACCACCCTCAGGCTGTGGCAGGCCACACGGTGCTCGCCGGGCATCTGCACCCCACGCTGCGGCTGCGCGGCCCGGCGCGCGATGCGCTGCGGGCGCCTTGCTTCGGGTGGGGCGACGGGCAGTTGATCCTGCCCGCCTTCGGGGCTTTCACCGGCACGGCACCCGACACCCTGCCCGCGCACTGGACGCAGTTTGCCGTCCTGCCTGGCCGCGTGGTGGCGGTTCCTGGGGGGAGTTCCTAGGGTCTGCGGGGGGTGGCGCGCGAGCGCCAACGGGGTCAAACTGCAGAAGGCCGCAGGGTGATTACCACCTATTTGGTGAAAAAAAGTGCCCTGGGCTTATGATAATTTTGCATTGTGAGATTCGATTGCAAAAACAGCGGGCAGTGACAGCCCCGAGCAAGGAGAATCAGAGAGCATCCGCGTTTGGCCCCGCTGCGACGCAGCCGGGGGCATCTACCTACTCTGTTTCGTGAGACAAGCCATGACGACCCAGCAACCTTCCATCATCTACACCCTGACCGACGAAGCACCCCGTCTGGCCACGGCTTCCTTCCTGCCCATCATTCGCACGTTCGCGGCACCGGCAGGCATCAACGTGCTGGAGAGCGACATCTCGGTGGCAGCGCGCATCCTGGGTGAGTTCTCCGACTACCTGACCGAAGAACAGCGCGTGCCCAACAACCTGGCCGAGCTGGGCAAGAAGACGCTGCAGCCCGATGCCAACATCATCAAGCTGCCCAACATCTCCGCGTCCGTGTCGCAGCTCAAGGCAGCCATCGCCGAGCTGCAGGCCAAGGGCTACGCCCTGCCCGACTACCCGGACCAGCCCAAGGACGACAAAGAGAAAGAAATCAAGGCCCGCTACAGCAAGTGCACCGGCTCGGCCGTGAACCCCGTGCTGCGCGAAGGCAACTCCGACCGCCGTGCGCCCAAGGCCGTGAAGGAATACGCCCGCAAGAACCCGCACAGCATGGCCGAGTGGAGCCAGGCCTCGCGTTCGCATGTGTCGCACATGCACGCCGGCGACTTCTACCACGGCGAAAAGTCCATGACGCTGGACCGCGCCCGTGACGTGAAGATGGAGCTGATCACCAAGAGCGGCAAGGCCATCGTTCTGAAGCCCAAGGTCAGCCTGCTCGACCGCGAAGTGATCGACAGCATGTTCATGAGCAAGAAGGCGCTGCTGGAGTTCTACGAGAAGGAAATCGAAGACGCGCGCAAGACCGGCGTGATGTTCTCGCTGCACGTGAAGGCCACGATGATGAAGGTGTCCCACCCCATCGTGTTCGGCCACTGCGTGCGCATCTTCTACAAGGACGCGTTCGCCAAACACGCCAAGACCTTTGAAGAGCTGGGCGTGAACGTGAACAACGGCATGGTGGACCTGTACACCAAGATCGAAACCCTGCCGCAAAGCCAGCGCGACGAGATCAAGCGCGACCTGCACGCCTGCCACGAGCACCGTCCCGAGCTGGCCATGGTCGACTCGGCCAAGGGCATCACCAACTTCCACTCGCCCAACGACATCATTGTGGACGCCTCCATGCCCGCCATGATCCGCAACGGCGGCAAGATGTGGGACGCCAACGGCCGCCTGAAGGACGTGAAGGCCGTGATGCCTGAATCGACCTTCGCTCGCATCTACCAGGAGATCATCAACTTCTGCAAATGGCACGGCGCGTTCGACCCCAAGACCATGGGCACAGTGCCCAACGTGGGCCTGATGGCCCAGCAGGCCGAGGAATACGGCAGCCACGACAAGACCTTCGAGATCCCCGAAGACGGCGTGGCCAACATCACCGACCTGGCCACCGGCGAAGTGCTGCTGAGCCAGAACGTGGAGCAAGGCGACATCTGGCGCATGTGCCAGGTGAAGGACGCCGCGATCCGCGACTGGGTGAAGCTGGCCGTGAACCGCGCCCGCAACTCCGGCATGCCCGTGGTGTTCTGGCTCGACTCGTACCGTCCGCACGAAGCGCAGCTGATCACCAAGGTCAAGATGTACCTGCACGAGCACAACACCACCGGCCTGGACATCCAGATCATGAGCCAGGTGCGTGCGATGCGCTACACGCTGGAGCGCGTGATCCGTGGCCTGGACACCATCAGCGCCACCGGCAACATCCTGCGCGATTACCTGACCGACCTGTTCCCCATCATGGAACTGGGCACCTCGGCCAAGATGCTGTCCATCGTGCCTTTGATGGCCGGCGGCGGCATGTACGAAACCGGCGCGGGCGGCTCGGCCCCCAAGCACGTGCAGCAGCTGGTGGAAGAAAACCACCTGCGCTGGGATTCGCTGGGTGAATTCCTGGCGCTGGCCGTGTCGCTGGAAGACCTGGGCCTGAAGACCGGCAACGGCAAGGCCAAGATCCTGGCCCAGACGCTGGACGCCGCCACAGGCAAGCTGCTGGACAACAACAAGAACCCCTCGCCCAAGACCGGCCAGCTGGACAACCGTGGCAGCCAGTTCTACCTGGCCCTGTACTGGGCGCAAGAGCTGGCCACGCAAACGGCCGATGCCGAACTGGCCCAACTGTTCGCCCCACTGGCCAAGCAACTGGCCGACAACGAGCAGACCATCGTGGCCGAACTGGCTGCCGTGCAGGGTGCACCCGCCGACATTGGTGGCTACTACCTGCCCGACGTGGCCAAGCTGGACGCCGTGATGCGCCCCAGCAAGACGCTGAATGAAGCCCTCAAGGCCGTGGCGGCCTGAGTCCGGCCCCACCGCTGCTGCGGCCCTGTGCTGCAGCGGCAAATGAAAAAGGCCCCGCTCTGCGGGGCCTTTTTTTATGGCGCGGCGGGAACCGCAAGAGAAAACAATCTACGGCCGCTCGCGATCGGCCACGCGGGTGTTCAGCGCCGCCGGCACATAGCCAGGCACGAAGGCGCAGCCCTTGCCGAACGTGGCCTCCATGCCTGCGCACTGCTGCGCAATGCCCTCGGGCGTGGGCTTGTCGCCCGCGTCCACCCAACGCCGCAGCGCGGTCATGAGCGTGGGATAGGTGGGGTCGCTCAGGTAGCTGTGGGTGTTGTGCTGGGTAAAGGTCTGCACCAGGCGCGCCGCACTGCCGCCTTGCGCCATGGTGGCCCGGAAGGCTGCGTCCAGCTCGACAAAGGCCGTGGGGTCGTCCACGCCTTTCACTGTGAGCACGGGCACGGGGATGCGGCCGGTCAGGTCGGTGTCCTGCGCAAAGCGGGCCACAGCGGCAGGGTCTGCACGGTAGCGCAGCACGGCGGCGTTCAGAGCTGCGTCGTCGGGCGAGCCCTGGTACGACACCCCCCGGTTGCCAAACGGACTGGCGCCGCCCGTGCGGTGCTGCACCACGTCGCGGAAGTGGAAGGTGGCCCAGTTCATGTGGCCCTGGATGGAGCTGGCCGGGATGCGGATCACATCCACGATGGTTTTGACTTTGCGCTGCTGCTCGGGCGTGCGCTCGGCCACCGGCTTGTTCAGCGCCAGGCATTCGTTCACGCGCGCGGTCAGGTCCGCCTGCGTCATCGCCGCATCGGCAGGCAGGCCGATGTTCAGCGGGTACTGCACCTCGGTGGGCCGGGGGTGGTTGTTGCACAGGTACTGGTAGACCACGCGCAGGTCGGTGCGAAAGTCGTAAGAGCGCGTTCCGCCCGCCAGCACGCCGCTGGTGAGCAGCACGGCGTCGTAGGGGCGCTTGCCATCGGCCGTGGTCTGGAACATCTCAGCCCCCTTGGCCGCCACGCTGGCGCCCCAGGACTGGCCGTGCAGGATGGTGCGCTGCGGCTGGGCGACGTGGCGCACGAAGATCTGGCGCAGCCGCTCGGTGTCCTCGGCCGCGGCACGCACCTCCACACCGCCCTGGCGGAAGGTGCTGCCCGCCCAGGCGTACCCCGCGCGGACCATGATGGCCCAGCGCTCCAGGTCCTCCACCGACCGCTCCATCTTCGGCGCGCCCAGTGCCGGGCCACCGTGGGCGTGCAGCACCAGGTGGCCGTTCCACTGCTGCGGCACCGCCACCAGGTAGTACGCACCGGCCGAGTCCTTGCCCGACAGGCAGCGGGCGATGGGCGCCAGGTCCTTGGGGCACGGGGTGGCCGTGGGCGCGGCCTCGGCCGTGGCACTCACCGGCGCCGAAGCTAGTGGTTGTGTGGGCCCCGGCGCGCAGGCAGAAAGCAGGCAGGTCACGCCGGCCAGCGCCAGGGCTGGCAGGGTGCGTGGTGTGGCACGGGGGGTGGGCATGGGTCGGGTCTCCGTTGTCTTTTTTATCCGCACTAGGCGTCGTGTTCAATACTACAAATTTGATAGCGCATCAGGCATGTTTCACTAGCGCTACGGGCCATTTTTTGCCCATATCTGCATGCCTGGCCCCACACGGCAGCACCCGGGGCACCTTGGCGCCCCAGGACAGGGCCCAGGGTCAGAACTTGCCCATGTAGTCGCGCTTGCCCAGTTCCACGCCGTTGTGGCGCGCGATGGCGTAGGTCGCGTTCACGTGGAAGAAGAACTGGGGCAGGCCGTAGTGCAGCAGGTAGTGTTCACCCACAAACTGCTTTTCGCGCGGCGTGCCGGGCTGGATGGTGATCTGGCGCGTGGCGGCCTCGGCAAAGGCTGCCTGCGGTAAGCCTTCGATGAACGCCAGCACCGTGCGGATGCGCTCGGCCAGGTCGGCAAAACCGGGGCGCTCGGCGTCGGGCAGCGAAGGCACCTCCACACCGGCCAGGCGCGCGGCCACGCCCTTGGCAAAGTCGCAGGCGATCAGCACCTGGCGGGCCATGGGGAACATGTCGGGGAACAAGCGGGCCTGCAGCAATGCGTCCGGCTCGATCTTGCGGGCCATGGCATGGGCCTCGGTCTTGGCCAGGATGTCCTGGAGCGAGCCCAGCATCTGGCGAAAGACAGGGATGCTAGCGTTGTACATGGGGTTCGTCATGGGCGGTGTCCTGGAAGTGCGTTGAAAACAAAGGGCGCCGTTGCGAACCCTGCCAAACAGGGCCCCGGCGCCACCGACCGCGATTGCAACACAGGCCCGCGCGGCGTGCTGGGCGCCGTACAGAGCCCCCGCCCCGTGGCCCCTTCAGGCCGCTGCAGGCACGGGCCGTGCCGCCCGCGCTGCCACGCCCACCCCCACGAGCGCGGCCGACACCACGCTCAGGCCCAGCGTCACGGCCGAGCCGTAGAAAATGCCCGCCGTCATGCCGTGGTCCAGCATGGCGCCAAACACCGGTGCCGCCAGGCAAAAGCCCAGGTCCAGCCCCGAGTACACCGTGCCATACACGCGGCCCGTGGCACCGGGGGGCGCGGCGCGCTTGATCAGCATGTCGCGCGAGGGGCCCGCCAGGCCCGTGCCCAGCCCCGCCACCGAGGCCACCACCAGCGCCGCCATGCCGGGCAGCAGCCCCGAGGCCACCACCACCAGCAGCGCGGCCGAGCCCAGCAGGCACACGGAGATGATCTTCTCCAGCCGCTGCACACGCCCCACCAGAAAGCCGCCCACCAGCATGCCCGCCGCGCCACACAGCATGTAGCCCGTGACCACCATGGCCGTCACGCTCAACGGCAGGCCGTACATGGACTGCAGCGCCGGGCTGGCAAAGCTCTGGATGGCGCTGAGTGCGCAGGTGCTCCAGAAGAAGAACGAGAAACACAGCCACACCGAAGGCAGCCTGAGGAAGGCCATGGGGTGCTCGGGCTTCGCCGCCGCCGCGCCGCCCTTGGCCTGGTGGGCCCAGGCTCCCTGGCGGTCATCAATGGCATCGCGGTTCCACACCATGATGGCCAGCACCGTGAGGGCCAGCAGCGCGCCGCACAGGCAGGCCGTGCGCCACGAGCCCGTAGCGGTAGCAATGCCCGCCATGAACACCGGGGCCGTCGCCCAGCCCAGGTTGCCGCTGATGCCGTGCACCGAGAAGCCATGCCCCAGGCGCTGGGGCGACACGCGCTTGTTGAGGATGGTGAAGTCCACCGGGTGGAACGGTGCATTGCCCAGCCCCGCCAAAGCCGCCGCGAGCAGCAGGCCCGTGTAGCCCTGCGCCGTGCCCGCCGCCAGCCCCGCCGCGGCAAAGCTGGACAGCGCAAAAAACATCACAGGTCGCGCGCCCACCCGGTCCACCAGGAAACCCGACAGCGCCTGGCCCACGCCCGAGATCACGAAGAACACCGACACCAGCAGGCCCAGCTCGGAATAGCTGAAGCCGAACTCCCCGATCAGCCACGGAAACAGCGGCGGCAGCAGCATGTGAAAGAAGTGCGAGCTGCCGTGGGCCAGGCCGATCAGGCCGATGGTGCGGGCGTCCTGCCGCAGGGGGACGGGGTTGGCAGTGGTGGCGGTAGCGCCGGAGGTGGAAGCAGTCATGGGTTGGATCTTAGGCAGCATGCCCTCGGCAGGTTTACGATAGACGGCCAATTTCTATCGCAAACATGCCAAACCCACCCACCAGGCCCCCCACCCCTACCGAACCGGTGGTGGAACACTTCGCCGCCGAGGTCGTGCCTCGCGCCCAGGCCGGCAAGCCGCGCGGGATGTCGTACGTGGACTCGCTCACGCCCGAGCTGTTTGTGCCCACCGCCGCCCGCCCGGTGCGCGCCAAGCTGCGCTGGCTGGCCGCCGACACGCAGGTGATGCCCCACAGCCACCCCTGGGCGCAGGTGGCAATATCGACCACGGGCGTGATCAGGCTCACGGTGAACCACGGCACCTACATCGTGCCGCCCTCGCGCGCGCTGTGGATTCCGCCCGGTGTGGAACATGCCGTGACCATGGTGGAAGACGCCGACCTGCGCACGCTGTACTTTCACCAGCCCCGGGGGCGCTGCGGCCCCGGCGTGCCGCGCGACCAGGAAGACGCATGGCGCCAGTGCCGCGTGCTGGAGGTGTCCGACCTGCTGCGCGCCCTGGTGCGCGAGATGCCCACCGCACCCGATGGCGGCGCCGCGATCAGCCCCGCCGACCTGCGACGCGAGCAGCACCTGAGCGCCCTGGTGCGCGGCGAACTGGCCCGTGCCGCCGCCGTGAAGCTGGGCGTGGACCTGCCCCAGGACAAGCGCCTGCGCCACCTGTGCGAGGCCGTGTTGGCCGACCCCACGCGCCACGACACCCTGGCCGACTGGGCGCAGGACACGGGCGCCAGCCCCCGCACGGTGGCACGCCTGTTCCGCTCCGAACTGGGCAGCACCTTCACCCAATGGCGCCAGCAGGTGATCCTGGCCAAGGCCGTGTCGCTGGCCGCCGGCCGCATGCCCATGGGCCAGATCGCCGCCGAGCTGGGCTACAGCGCGAGCGCCTTCAGCGCCATGGTGCGCAAGTCGGTGGGGCAGCCGCCGGGACGGTTTTTGGGGCAGCAGCAGCCGGCAGCCGTGGTCCCGTAGCCCCGTGCGGTGCGTGCTACCGAGGCTGCCGGGCGTTACGGCATGACCACGCCGTGCTGAGCCTTAACCAGGGCATACGGGAGCTCTGTAGGCCGATATCTGCCTCCTGTTGCCCCTGTGCGCTAGAACCATATGCCCGGACAGCTATGAAAAAGTGAGCATGCAGATACCCCGATGACTGCAGCGCGCCGCGTCTGCCGCTAAGGTGTCCGCTTGTTCGCCCCACCCTGCCGAGCCCCATGACCACTCCACAGCCCCCACGCACCTTCCACAGCTACGAACCCCGCCTGGGCCACGGCCTGCCGCACGACCCGTTCAACGCCATCGTGGGGCCCCGCCCCATCGGCTGGATCTCCACGCAAAGCGCCACGGGAGCGACCAACCTCGCGCCCTACAGCTTTTTCAACGCCTTCAACTACGTGCCCCCCATCGTGGGCTTTGCCAGCATTGGCTACAAGGACACCGTACGCAACGTGCAGGCCACGGGCGAGTTTGTGTGGAACCTCGCCACCCGCGACCTGGCCGAGGTGATGAACCAGAGCTGCGCGGCCGTGCCACCTGAAGTGAGCGAGTTCAACCTGACCGGTCTGACCCCCCTGCCCTCCACCCGCGTGCGCCCCCCGCGCGTGGCCGAAAGCCCGGTCACCTTTGAATGCCGCAGCACGCAGATCCTGCAGCTGCAGGGGGTGGACGGGGCCCTGGTGGATACCTGGCTGGTGCTGGGCGAGGTGGTGGCCGTGCACATCGATCAGGCGCTGCTGAAGGACGGCGTGTACGACACCGCGAACGCGGGGCACATCCTGCGCGGCGGCGGGCCGGCGGACTATTTCACTGTGGGGCCAGAGCAGCTGTTCAGGATGTATCGGCCCCGGCCCTGACTGCGGCCAGCAGGTAACAGGCTGTCACGCGATAGCCCTGGCATCCCCTGGAGGTTTGCGCTATACCCGCCTGTCGGGAGGCTGTTGCCCTCCCCCCTCGGCCGGAGACCCTATGAAGTTCGTACGTGCAACCCTTGCCTGCCTGTCGGCCGCCCTGGTGCCGCTGGCCATGGCTGGACCACCGCTCATCGGCAACTGCCCGGTGCTACCGCCAGACCACCTCTTCAATACGCCCATCGACAACTTTCCGGTGCACCCTCAGTCGGCAGCTTTCCTGCAGACCATCAGCAGTACCCCACGACGCCTGCACCTGGACCTGGGCCAGAGCGAGGACATGCGCAGCCCCGAGTACTGGGGCATCCCGTACAACGTGGTCCAAGGCCGCAGCTTCGGGTGGCCGACGGTGCACTTTGATGGCGATGGAGCCCCCGACGAGAGCGACTGCGCGCGGGGTGACGGAAGCCTCGCGCGGCCTTGCGCCGGCCTGCGCGAGCCCGCACGCCTGCCCATTCCGCCGCAGCCCCTGGTGGAGGGCGGTATCAGCGGCAACAAGGCGGTCTACAACGACCACCATATCCTGACCGTGGACACCGACACCTGCACGCTGTGGGAAAGCTACCTGAGCTACGCCCGGCCCGATGGGGGCTGGGACATCTACGGCAGCGCCGCCTTCGACTTGCGGTCCAACGCGCTGCGGCCTGCGGGATGGACTTCAGCAGACGCGGCCGGGTTTCCGATACTGCCCCTGCTGCTCAAGGCCGACGAGGCGAGCGCTGGCGACATCCGCCATGCGCTTCGCTTCACCATCCAGAGTCACAAGATCCGAACCAGCTACACCTGGCCCGCACGGCACCTCACCCGCAATGGGGACGCCTCGGCCAGCAAGCCCCCCATGGGCCAGCTGTTCCGGCTGCGTGCGGACTACCCCGTGCCTCAGACCTACAGCGTGCAGGCACGGGCCATCCTGCAGGCACTCAAGACCTACGGCATGTACATCGCCGATGGTGGTTCGGACATGTACATCACCGGCGACCCCAGCCGCCTGTGGAGCGATGCCACCATCTCGCAGGTCCAGTCCGTGCCGCACACGGCTTTCGAGGCGGTGGACCTCAGTCCGGTCATGGCCCAACCCGGCTTTTACAGCGACAGTGCGCGGGTACCGTACACCAGTGCCACCCCTGTGTTTTCAGCCTCCACATCGGGTCCACTGCAGAAGCTGAACCTGTGGGCGGCGATCCAGGTTTCGGCACCCGACGCCGGGCGCGCCGGAGGCCTGTACGTGGCAGCCCTGGTGCCAGGCGCGGGACTGTTTGCGCTGTCGCCCGGAGGCTGGGTGCCTGTAGCGGACGGGAACCTGCCCGCAGCCAGCCCCGCCACGCTGGGCAGCCACATGGTGCCCATCCTGGCAGCTGCCGATGTGTCGGGCTTGCGCGGCACGCAGGTATTTGCGGGCTATGGCACCTCACCCAGCGAGATGCTGGAGCGCGGAACGTTTGGGCAAATCTACGCCGTGCCTTGAGAAACCGCCGACAGAGTCCCAGGCCCGTTCAGGGTAGGTGACCTGGCCGGGCGAGGCAGGCGTCACTGCGCAGGCTTGATGACGCCCTGGGCGCCCAGCAGCGAAGCACACAGACCTGCTGTAGGGGCCCGCGCCCACTGCTCCGTCCAGGCCCACACCTGCTGCACACCATCCTCTGTCCCCTCGCTGGCATGGCGGCGTTGCAGTCCATGGTCGGCGCCGTCGATGCGCCGCGCACAATAGGGCTCAGTACGGGCGGATGCCAGCACCGCAAAGCGTTCGTACGCCACCTGCGGCACCAGGGCATCGTCCCCGCCCCACACCTGCAGGAGCGGCCAGGGACTTTGCACCAGCGGCAGGGCCAGTGGCCAGTTCCACAGGTCACGCCAGTAGCCCAGGCTGCGGCCTTGCAGCACGGTGCTGTCGGGCATGCGCCCCCGCTGGGAACGTCCCAGCGCATCCCAATCGGCCTGGGCACCCAGGCGTTGCGCCTGCAGCGCGCCCGCTTCCTGCGGGTCCAGGCCGCTGGAAGCCAGCACCACCAGGCCAGCGAGCCCCGGCACCTCGGGCGCCAGGGCCATCAACAGCTCCGCACCTTCCGAAATGCCCACCAACAATTGCGGCAGCGCCGGGGCACCATCGCGTTCGCGCTGCAGGGCATCGGCCTGCAGCGCGACGCGGGCGTGCGCAACCCACGCCGACAACCGGTCTTGCTGCACAAAGTCGGGCCCGCAGTCTGCAGATGCCGTGAGGGTCTGAGGGTCTACGCCGGGCTTGTGCAGCACCAGCACCTGGGCGTGCAGCAACCCCGCAAAGTAGCGCTCCGCAATGGGCCCCATGCCTGCACAGCCGGAGCCCGGGATCACGATCACCCGGTAGCGCAGCGGCGGCGTGCGCCCGTTGCGCTGTAGTGCCTGCAGCGTGGCCCCTTGTGCACCCGGCAGAGGCCGGGAAGTGAAAGTGGGGGGCGACATGGCATCAGGGTCCGGCGCTACGGTTCGCGCTGCTACAGCACCTGACGGATCGTTGCCATACACCTGGACCAGCGATTCAGAGGCCGCAGCCGCATAGAAGGTCTGGGGCGGTTGCGTGCACCCGGCCAGCACGCCCGCCATACCCATAAGCACAGGCATAAAAAAAGCCAGCACATGGCTGGCCTGGGCGGACCGAGGCGCCCTGTTTGCCGCAGCAGTGTGCGGCGCAGGGGCCAAGCAGTGCGTCATCCTCAAGAGGTGGTCAAAAATCTCAGCTACTTGAGGATCAGCACCTGCTCGGGCTGCTGCGGTTGCGGCACGGGCATGGGCTGGCCGCCTTGCTGGTAAACCACCGGTGGGCGCACGCCGCGCGCCAGGTTGGCGTCGGTGTAGCCCAGTTGCACCGCGAGCTGCTGGTACACGTCCTGCGCCAGCGACAGCGAGGTTTCGCGCATCACCTTGGCCCGGTTGGGGGGCGCAATGTCGCCACGGATCGACAGGATCTTGGTGTCGTTGCCTTCGCCCTGGGCGGAGAACGCGGCCTTGATCTCGTAGGTCTTGGTGTTGATGAGCGAGAAGTCCGCCAACAGTTGCAGGCCGTACTGGCGCGTGGCGCTGGTGGTGCCCTGCAGGGGCGAGAGCGCGTCGGTGAACTCGATGCTGGACACCACGCCGAACAGCACGTAGTCGGCGCCGTTGAACTCGCCCTTCTTGATGCGGGTGATCACGTCATTGACCTGGGGCTGTGCCTGGGGCGTGGCCATCTTGCCACCCTGCACCTGGTTGAGCACCTGCTCGGCCTTGCTGGGCTGGGGCTTGCCAGCGTCAAAGCCCTTGCCCTGCACCAGGCGGAAGTACGTGCCCTGCAGGATGGCGCCCTTGATGTCGTTGGTGTAGCCGCCCAGCTCGCGCTGTTCGATGTAGCTGTAGCGCCCGGCCACATAGGTGCCGCTGGCCTGCTCGGACGCCTGCATGGACTGCTGGCCGGAGTACGAGCCCCCGCCGCCGTACATGCCATGGCTGTGGCTGCCGCCCTGGCTGCCCTGGGCGCTCATCTGGCTGCTGCGCTGGTAGGTGCCGGCCATGAAGTATTCGGACACGCGCTGGGCATAGGCCAGGTCGGTCACGGCGATCTTGGGCGCGGCGCCGGGCTGCTGCGCCTGCGCGCCCGTGCCCCAGGCCAGCGTGGTGGCCGCGATCACGGCCAGGGCCGTGTGGAGGGTGATTCTGCGTTGCATGGTGTGCTCCTTGGGGCAGATCAGCGCTTGCTGGTCTTCCGGATTTCCTTTTCGTCCTGCCACTCGATCGTGCCTTCCTGCACATCAAACAGCTTCAGCGTGAACTTGTAGTAAACGTCCTTGGTGCTGTTGTTCTGCTTGACGATGCTGGTCAACTCGCCTTCCATGCTGTACTTGGCGGTGGTCATCTGACCGACCTTGGCGGTGGTGCCCTGCTTGTACAGGCCGCTCTGGTTCTGGCGCTGCAGCTCGTCCACACCGGCCTGCATCTCGTTGATGGAGCGCACAAAACGCACCTTGCCGGACTTGACCAGCGCGGTCTGGATGGAGTTCATCACGTTGGTGGTGTCGATGTACTCGCTGGTCTTGTTCTTCACGGTGGAGATCGTCACCGTGGGGCGGCCCTGGAAGATGCCGGTTTCGAGCAAACCGCCGGTCATCTTCTCGGCAATCATCTGCAGGTCGGTGGAACCGAACTCGTTGGTCACCAGCTCGACGGCCTTGGCGTCGCCGTAGTTGACCTGGCGGTCAAAACGCACGGTGGGCGACGACAGGTTCTGGCAGGCCGACAGGGCCAGGGTGCTGGCCGCAAAGGCCAGGATCAGCGCGCTGCGCTGGATGCGGTTCTTGGTGTTCATGTTGGTTTACTCCTCACTCAAACAGGGATTGGTGCGGCGCGATCAGCGCGGCTCCACATTCATTTCCAGACGCAGGTCCACGGCAGCGCTGGTGGGCGCCACGCTCTTGACGGTCTGCTGGCCCAGGCCCAGCACGCTCATCTGCTTCCAGGACTCGCCATCGCCCACCTGGTTGCCCACGTTGTCCAGCCACTTGAAGCGGTAGAACACGGTACGGTCGGTGCGGCCCATGTTGGCCATGTCGGCCTGCACCACCAGGATGTCGTTCTTGCGCACGATGCGCATCTCGCGCACGGCGATGCTGTTGGCCTCGCCTCGCAGCGCCACCTTGGCCGCTACAGCCAGCGGCGTGGCGGGGTCATGCAACTGGGCGTTGGCGGTGCCAGCCAGGGTCATCAGGGCCGCGCACAGCACTGCAGGGATCGCGGCGGGGACAAAACGGGTTCTCATGCCAAAGGCTCCTTGAATGGGGTCAGAAACAGGGGTCAGTTCTTGGCAGCCGCTGCGGGCTGGGCGGCCGTGGGCTTGACGGTGGACGAGGGCACGGTGCGGGCGCGGTTGTTGTTGGTGGTGCGCACCGGGGCTGCGGGTGCCGCTGCTGCGGCGGGAGCCGGCTGGGGTGCGGCCGCCACCGTGGGCAGCTGGCCCAGCATGGCCACGTCGCCGATCAGCACGCTGTTGTCGTACATGCGCAGGGGCACCAGAGCGTACTGGCCGTCGATCTTGATCGGCTGAGGCAACTGGCGGCCATTGATGGTGACGGTGTGCTCGCCAGGGGGCAGGTAGCCACGGGCCACATACACGCGGCCGGGCAGCATGCGCCACAGGCGGTCGTCGGCCTGCTCGGTGGCCACCGAGGCTGCGGCACCGATGATGCCGCCGATCAGACCGCCACGCTTTTGCAGCTCGTTCTGCAGCACGCCCTTGGCCACGGCGCGGGTGAAACCACGCAGCACCATGCCCGGCATTTCGTCCTTGAGGGCACGGCGGGCCATCACGTTCACGTCCACCACTTTTTCGAGCTTGAGGTCGGTGCCAGCGGCCGACACCACCGTCAGGGGCGCATCCTTCGAAGGCTCGATCACGGGGTACGAAATGCTGGCGGTGACCAGGCCCCGGCCGGTGGGCACGGGGATGGTGAAGGCCTTGGGCTTGCGTGCAGGCGCGTCACCGGCCTCGACGATGAAGAGCACATCGGTCATGCGCTGGCGGCGCTTCCAGGTGAAGCCGGTGCGGTTGTCCAGGCCGCGCAGGCCTTCTTCGAGCACGGGGGTGTCGGGCTTGAGCTCGATGGCTTTGCGGTAGCCGGGTGCTGCCAGGCCGGGCTCGTTGAGCATTTCGTAGAGAAAGCCGGCCAGGTAGTGGCTCAGCGCGTTGGAGTAGCCGTTCTTGAGCGCCAGCACCTCGGGGTCGTTGAGGGTTTCGACGGGGTAGCCATTCAGCTCCTTGCCACCCGATGTGGCGCCCTTGGACTTGGCTTCTTCTTCAGCGGCCAGCGTTTCCTTGGCACGGAACTCGGCAATGATGGCTTCGCGCTCGTGGGTGCGCTTGATGTCCACGCGGGCGTTTTCAAAATCACCCACGGCCATGCGGTTGAGCGCCAGGCGCGTGGTCAGCCATACCTTTTCGTAATCCTGGCCTTCATAGACCTTCAGGCGCTCGCTCACCAGGGCGGCGCCCACGGTGCCCATCAGCTTGGAGGGGTTGGTCTTGGCGGTTTCTTCCCATTCCTTGACCTTGTTGTCGGCCAGCAGGAAGGCGTTGGTGCTGTCGGGATAGCGGCGGTCCATGCGCAGCAGCTCGCCGCGCTCCATGTTGAAGAGCAGCGCCGTTTTTTCTTCTTCGGTCTTGGCCGTGCTTTCCAGGCTGGCCAGCGCGGCGGGGATGCCGCCACTGCGCCCGGCGGTCTGCATGTCGGTGGCCAGCTTGTCATGGCTCTGCATGGTGGCGCAGCCGGTGAGGGCCGCGCTCAGTGCCAGGGCCCATAGCAGGCGCGGACGGAAACGGGGTGGGTGGGCGGTCATGGATGCTCCTTGCAGATCGGTCGGTTGCTCACCAGAAACACCCCGCGCTTACCACGCGCAGCCGTGCAACAGCCCCGCCAGAGGGAGGGTGCTGTGAATACGGCGTGCGTGGTGGAAGTCCGGTCAAGGCGGGCGCTGGCAGCCCGTGCGCCCCCTCCCGGCGCAGATACGTGCTGTGTGCGGCCCCCTCTGGCTGTGAGTTTCTTGGTTGTTGTGTATGGGGTTGTAGCCAGCCGCGCAATGTAGCAAAAGCTTGTATCTTTTCTGTAACCGTGTGGGGCCGGTGACACAGACGGACACAGGGACCGGCACAGTGGGAGCATGGTGTGCATGTCATCCCTCCTGCTGCAGGCGCGGCATGCGGTACAGCCACACCACCCGCCCGCCGGGCGCACGCAGCTGGACGCTGGGCAGCCAGCCGGGCACCGCAAACTCCAGGCTCACCAGCCACGCGCCAGGCGCCAGCTCAGCCTGGGCCTTGGCGGCCGCGCGGGCCATGCTCTCGGGCCGTTGGAACAGGTACACCATCTGGTAGGCGCTCCAGTCGGCCTTCCACATGTCGGCACGCTGCACCCGCGCCCAGGGGCAGCGCAGGGCGCACAGCAGGCGCAGCGGCCAGCTCCACTCCAGCCCGTCGAGCTGGGCGGCAGGGTAGGCATGGCGCAGGGCCTTGAGGCCATCGCCCAGGCCACAGCCTGCGTCGAGCACCCGCGCGCCCAAAGGCAGCGGCGCCTGCACGGCCAGAGACTGCAACGCGTGGCGCGGAGTGGGGAACAGGGGCGCATCGCGCCACGCATTGAGCGGATAGACCAGCAACAACAACGACAGCGGCACCAGCCACGCCCACGTGGGCAGGCTGGCCGCCCCCAGCAGCGCCAGTGACAAAGGAAACCCGGCGGCAATCAGCCCGCGCCGCCACCAGCTGTCGCCCAGCACACTGGCAGCCGTGCCCAGCAGGCAGGCCACCAGCAACGCGGCCACCGGCGGAACCGCCCGCTGCAGCGCTACAAAAATTAGCCACGCGCACGCCCACGCCGCCAGTGCAGGCAGGGGCCAGGGCATGCGCAGGGCCAGCATGGTTCCGTTCTCAGCGGCCAAAAATGCCGCGCAGCAGATTGACGGGGTTGACCACGTTGCCCGCGTCCGTGCCGCCGTCGCCCGCAGGTGGCTGGCCTGCGGGTGCACCGCCCATGCCGCTGGAGTAAGCGCCTGTGCCGCCCGACGGTGCGCCGGGTGCCGTGCCCATGCCACCACGGCGCCCCTGCATCTCTTCACCCAGCATGGCCATGGTGTGTGACTTCACCCGCACACGCACCGACCATTCAGGCTCCCACGCAGCCTTGGGGTCGGCCGGGCGGGGTGGGTACACGATGTGGCTCTCGCCACCGTAGGCCATCATGCGTAACATGGGCGTGGCATCGCGCCCGCCACCCGCAAAGATGCCCTGCGGGATGGCGCATTGGGTGGTCTCGGGCTGCAGCAGCACGCGCTCCTTGAGCCAGCGGTCGATGGTGGCGGGCGAGAGGTAGTCGAACAGGCCCATGCCGGTGTCCGGCGTCTCGGCGCTGGACCACATGATGAGATCGTCCCCGCTCTGTGACATGGCATGCAGGTAGTAGGCACGCGCATTGCGCACGGGCTGCCAGCTGGTGCCCATGCTGTCCTGCGGCTTGCCGGTGGTGCGCAGGTCGATGGCTGGCATCAGGTCCTGCGCCGCGCCCAGGGTAAATTTCATGGAGGCAGGCACGCCATCGCCACGCACCTGGTGCTCGCCCACCACCGAGCTGTCCCGCGACAGGCTGACCTGGTTGCGTTCGTTGGGGTACAGCGCATAGACCGGGCCCACGCGCGGGCCCCGGTCCGGCACGGCACGGCCCGCGAAGGCCTGGGCGTAGTCGGAGGGCTTGGCACGTGCCAGATCGATCACGCGGGGCTGGCCCGCACGCACCGCGCTACCGCAGCCCCAGTACAGCAGGATGCGGCCCTTGAGCTGCTGTTGCTGGTACTCACGCGGCACTTCGCCCGGCTCGGTCTGGGTGGGCTGGGCACGCGGCGGGATCAGCGGCAGGGACTCGCCCATGCGCATGCCGGGCGGGATGGACTGGCTGGCCTCAACGCCGGGGCGCAGGCTGTTGTGCAAGGCGATATCGATGACGCGCGGCGGCATGATGGACATGGCGCGGGCGTTGCCATACGACGTGTTGCTGCCGCCCCCCATGCCCGGCGCAGCGCCGCCGCCCATGCCCCCCATGAGGCCGCTGAGCATGCCGCCACCACCGGGCAGGCTGTCCATCTCGGGCATGCCGGCCATGGTGCCGGTGGACAGGTCCATCCACAGCTGCACCTTGGGAGCCTTGGTGTTTTGGGCCTGGGCGCCCAGGCTGGCAATGCACAGGCCAGCGGCCAGGCAGGCGGGGGTCAGGTAGCGCAAAGGGGTTGTCATCAGGTCTGCTCCAGGAGATACATGGATCACCCGGCAAACCATCATGGGCCGCAAAGCAGCGTCGTCGCCGCCCTGTGAAGAGGCCTTGCGGTCAACCCGGGTGTGTTGAACGCAGCGCAGTGTAGGCCCCGCAAGGACGCATTTTGCCCCTGCAAGTTACTTGTGGAAACCGTTTGTGTGCGCTATTTCACGCCATCTTGCGCGGCAACAACCCCGCACCCCGGAGCGATGAGAGGGTCAGCCGCGCAGGCGGTCGATCAGGCCGTTCAAAGCCTCCAGCGACCCGAACTGGATCGCCAGCTCGCCCATGTCCTCCACCCGGCCGTTGCGCTTGACGCGTTTCTTGACGCGCACTTCGACCTCGGCCATGAGCAGGTCCGACAGTTCTTCTTCCACGCGCTTGAGGTCGCGCGACTTTTCCTTCTGGGGCTTTTGCGGCACCAGGCTGAACTCGGCGCCGATCTTTTTGACCAGGGCCTCGGCCTCGCGCACCGATAGCTTCTTGGCCGCGATCTGGTTACCCGCCGTGATCTGCGCGGCGCGATCCAGCGACAGCAGTGCACGCGCATGGCCCATGTCGATGTCGCCCGCCATCAGCATGGTCTGCACGGGCTCGGCCAGATTCAACAGGCGCAGCAGGTTGCTGGCGGCGCTGCGCGAGCGGCCCACGGCCTGGGCTGCCAGCTCATGCGTCAGGCCAAACTCCTTGACCAGGCGCTGCAGGCCCTGGGCTTCTTCCAGCGGGTTGAGGTCTTCGCGCTGAATGTTTTCGATGAGCGCCATGGCGGCGGCCGACTCGTCCGGCACATCGCGCACCAGCACCGGCACCTCGGCCAGGCCCGCCAGGCGGGAGGCCCGAAAACGCCGCTCGCCCGCAATGATTTCGTACTTACCTGCGTGTTCACCCCCCGCGAGGCGCCGCACCAGGATAGGCTGCATGACGCCCTGGACCTTGATGGACTCGGCCAGCTCGTACAGCGCGCCCTCGTCCATGCGCGTGCGCGGCTGGTACACACCCGGCACCAGCTCGGAGAGCGGCAGGCTGCTGGGCAGGCCCGCGTCGGCGGCCTGGGCCTGCTCCACTTTGTCTTCGACCTTGGGGCCCAGCAGGGCTTCCAGGCCTCGGCCGAGGCCCTTGGGTTTTTTGGTGACCATGAAATGCGTCTCGCGAAAGGAAAAAGGGAAAGGGGGAAAGAATCAGCGGTCGATGATGACCAGCGTGCCGTGGCTGCCGGGCGCCACGGCGTGGGGCACGCCAGCGGGCACGATGAACACCTCGCCCGCGTTCACCTCGGTGACCTGCCCTTGCAGGGCGAGACGCATGCAGCCGTCCAGCACCAGCAGGGCTTCGTCAAAGTCGTGCGATTCATCGGGGTAGGCCGCGTCGTCCATGCGCAGCACCTTGACGTTGGCGCCCGCAGCCTGGCCCACCACCGTGGAGTTCCAGGCGCGGGGCAGTTGGTCGGCAATGGCGGGCAGGCTGATCTTGGTCATGGGTCGGCAACAAGGGTTCAAAACATCAACGCGCAGAGCGGCTCGCCACGCGGCGCCGCTTGCGACTGCGCCACAGGCGCAGCCACACACCGAACCCGATGGCCAGCAGCACCAGGGCCAGCATGAACTGCCCCAGCGCGCCCACCACCACCGCCCCGCTGGGCAGCAGCCAGGCCAACACCACTTGCAGCGCATCGAGCGGCCAGTAGAGCGCCGCAGGACGCTGCACCATCGTGGGTAATTGGCTCTGTGCAGCACCCGCCGTATCCGGGCGCTTGCGCCAAAAGGCCCAGCGGTTCATGCCGGGGTGGCGAGCTGCATCAGCCAGCCGCGCCCCTCATCCCAGTCGCCCAGCCCGGATTCGGCATTGATATGCCCGCGCTCGCCATAGTCCACACACCGCGCACCCCAGGCCTGGGCCAGACCTTCGGCGCGCTCGAAGCTGCAGTACGGGTCGTTGCGGCTGCCCACCAGCACGGCCGGAAACGGCAGCGGCTGGCGCGCAATGGGCGCCCAGCCGTGGATCTGCGCAGCCAGGTCGGGCCGCTCCACATCGCCCGGCGCCACCAGCAGCGCGCCGCGTACCTTGGCCGCGTGGCGGGTGTGCGCCGCCCACCAGGCGGTGAGGATGCAACCGAGGCTGTGCGCCGCCAGCACCACGGGGCCATCCACATCGGCCACGGTTTCTTCCAGGCGCGCAGACCAGTCGCCGCGCAGCGGGCGCATCCAGTCGTGCTGCTCCACGCGCTGGTAGCCGTGCGCGGCCTCCCAGCGGCTTTGCCAGTGGTCGGGGCCAGAGTTCTGCCAGCCAGGCAGCAGCAGGATGTTGGAGGCCTTCATTACTATCAAATTAATAGCTGCCACCGCATAATCTTCAAGCGCCTGCGGCCATTTTGGCCATGGAAGAGGCTGCAGGAGGCATGGTTTGCACACGCTCGACCATCTCCTGCGCAAACTCCACAAAGGCCTGGCTGCCCTTGGCGGCCGGGTCAAACACCACACCGGGCAGGCCATAGCTGGGCGCCTCGGCCAGGCGCACGTTGCGCGGAATCACGCTGTTGAACACCTTGTCGCCAAAGTGGCCCTTGAGCTGGTCGCTCACCTGCTGCTGCAGCGTGATGCGCGGGTCGAACATCACGCGCAGCAGGCCGATGATCTGCAGGTCGGCATTGAGGTTGGCGTGCACCTGCTTGATGGTGTTGACCAGGTCGGTCAGGCCTTCCAGCGCGAAGTATTCGCACTGCATGGGCACGATCACGCCGTGGGCACTGCACAGGCCGTTGAGGGTGAGCATCGACAGCGACGGAGGGCAGTCGATCAGCACGAAGTCATAGTCACCATCGGCCTCGGCCAGCGCAGATTTGAGGCGCTTTTCGCGGTGCTCCAGCGCCACCAGTTCCACCTCGGCCCCGGCCAGTTCGCGGTTGGCGCCCAGCACCCAGTAGCCACATTTGTCCGACAGCACGGCCGCCTCTTTGACGGAGGCGGATTCGAGCAGCACGTCGTACACCGTGAGGTCGAGGCTGCGCTTGTCCACGCCCGAGCCCATGGTGGCGTTGCCCTGCGGGTCCAGGTCCACCATCAGCACGCGCTGGCCGATCTTGGCCAGGCCGGCGGCGAGGTTGACGGTGGTGGTGGTCTTGCCCACCCCACCCTTTTGATTGGCAACGCAAAAGATCTTGGCCATGTGGGTGCTGCAGTTCGTGTGGTGTTATTTGGAGATGGCCAGCTTGATGCCAAAGCCGATCAGGAAGACGCCTGCCACTTTCTCTAGCACGCGGCCGATGCGCGGGTTGGCGCGCATGCGCTCGGCCAGGTGGTGCGTGAGCAGCACGGCAGTCAGGCCATAGAGAAACGTCAACGCGGCCACCGTGGCCGCCATCACGCCAAAGGTCAGCATGCCCTGGTGGCGCGCAGGATCGACGAACAGCGGAAAGAACGCCATGTAGAAAACGATGGCCTTGGGGTTGAGCAAGGTGATGAGCCCGGCCTGCTTGAAATAGTGGCGTGGCTCGATGTTCAGGATGGGCTGGGCGCCCGGCTTGGCCGTGACCATCTTGAAACCCAGCCACGCCAGATAGGCGGCCCCCAGCCACTGCACCGCGTGGAAGGCCGTGGGGTAGGTGGCAAGCAACGCAGCCACACCGGCCACTGCCGCCCACATCAGCACCTGGTCGCCCGCAATCACGCCCATGGTGGCCGCCATGCCGCCGCGAATACCGCCCTTGCTGGTGGAGGTGATGAGCGCCAGATTGCCAGGGCCCGGAATGAGCAGGAACAACACGATGGCGGCGACAAAGGCGCCGTAGTCTGCGATGCCGAACATGGTTTCTCCTGGTGCGCGGGTAGGGTGCGACCGAAAGATGCACCCGGGTGAGGAGCCGAGTTTACGCGAGCCCCCTGCCCCACCCGTCGAAAAGTCGGCGCACTGAGGACAGAGCCATCAGGCGGGCTTCATCCAAATGATGCAGCGCTCCGCGTCCAGACCCGGCACCGTGAGCTGTTCCACGTGAAACACTGCCACATCCCCAGGCAGCGCAGCGATTTCCTCATGGGGATGTTTGCCCTTCATGGCCAGCCATACGCCATGGGGCGCGGCCAGTGCGCTGCGCGACCAGGTCACAAAGTCTGGCAACGAGGCAAACGCGCGGCAGCTGATGACATCGAACGGCGTGCTCAGCGTCTCGACCCGTGCGTGCACACCATGCAGGTTGCGCAGCTTGAGCGCCACCGCCGCCTGCTGGATGAAGGCTGCCTTCTTGCCCACGGTGTCCACGCAGCTCACGTCCACATCCGGGCAGCAGATGGCAAACACCACACCGGGCAGCCCACCGCCCGACCCGACATCCAGCAGCTTCACCGCCGCCACCCCACCCTGCTGCAGGCCCGCCACATGCCGCCGCAACGGCGCCACGGCGGCCAGGCTGTCCAGCAGGTGGTGCGTCATCATCTCCTGCGGGTCACGCACGGCGGTCAGGTTGTAGACCTTGTTCCACTTCTGCAGCAGCGCCAGGAAGTCCATCAGCAGGGAAACCTGCGCATCGCTCAGGCCCAGCGCCAGGGCGTCGACCCCGGCTTGCAATTGTTGGCGCAGGCTGTCGTGGTTGCTGTTCACCGCCATCGTCATGCCGCCACTTCGCCTTCTGCCTTGGATGGCATGGCGGGTGCCACGGCGAACTCCTTGAACCCACCCTTCTTCAAATGGACCATCAGCAGCGAGATCGACGCAGGCGTAATGCCCGTGATGCGCGAGGCATGGCCCAGGGTCTCGGGCCGGTGGCGGGTGAGCACCTGACGCGCCTCGATGCTCAGTGCGGTGACCTGCATGTAGTCCAGATCGGGCGGCAGGCGCAGCTTCTCGAAGTGCGCAGCGCGCTCCACCTCACCCTTCTGGCGGTCGATGTAGCCTGCATACTTGGCGGCAATCTCCACCTGCTCCAGCACAGGGTCGCTCAGGTCACCCAGGGTTTCACGTGAAACATCGGCCGATACGTACTTACCGCCGTCCATCGACACCAGGTTGGCGTAGCTCACATCGGGGCGGCGCAGCAGTTCGAACAGGTTGTATTCGTGCTCGATGCTCTTGCCCAGCACCCGCTCCGATTCGGCGGCAGGCAGATTGCGCGGGTTCACCCAGGTGGCCTTCAAGCGCTCTGTTTCACGTGAAACCGCATCGCGCTTGCGGCTGAAGGCATCCCAGCGCGCATCGTCCACCAGGCCCATCTGGCGCCCCACTTCCGTCAGGCGCATGTCCGCATTGTCCTCGCGCAGCTGCAGGCGGAACTCGGCCCGGCTGGTGAACATGCGGTAGGGCTCGGTCACGCCCTTGGTGATCAGGTCGTCCACCAGCACGCCCAGGTAGGCCTCGTCGCGGCCAGGCAGCCAGGGCGCGTCACCCCGGCACTGCAGCGCGGCGTTGATGCCTGCGAACAGCCCCTGGGCCGCCGCCTCTTCATAACCGGTGGTGCCGTTGATCTGCCCGGCGAAGAACAGGCCCTGGATCTGGCGTGTCTCGAAACTGCTCTTGAGCGAGCGCGGGTCGAAGTAGTCGTATTCGATGGCGTAGCCGGGGCGCAGGATGTGCGCGTTCTCCAGCCCCGGCATGCTGCGTACCAGGTCGTACTGGATGTCGAACGGCAGGCTGGTGCTGATGCCGTTGGGGTAGAACTCGTGCGTGGTCAGGCCTTCGGGCTCCAGAAAGATCTGGTGGCTGTCCTTGTCGGCAAAGCGGTTGATCTTGTCTTCCACGCTGGGGCAGTAGCGCGGGCCCACGCCCTCAATCTTGCCGGTGAACATGGGGCTGCGGTCGAAGCCGCTGCGGATGATCTCGTGCGTGCGCTCGTTGGTGTGGGTGATCCAGCAGGGCACCTGCTGGGGGTGCATTTGTGCATTGCCCATGAAGCTGAACACAGGCACCGTGCCCTCGTTCACGCCGCCGGGCATGCCGTCGCCGGGTTGTTCGGTGCACTTCGAGAAGTCGATGCTGCGCCCGTCGATGCGGGGCGGCGTGCCGGTTTTGAGGCGCCCTTGCGGCAGCTTCAGCTCCTTGAGGCGCGCCGACAGCGACACCGCCGGCGGGTCCCCTGCCCGGCCAGCCGCGTAGTTGTTCAGGCCCACATGGATCTTTCCGTCCAGAAAGGTGCCCGCCGTGAGCACCACGGTGCGGCTGCGGAAGCGGATGCCCACCTGCGTCACGGCGCCCACCACGCGGTCGCCTTCCACCATCAGGTCGTCCACCGCCTGCTGGAACAGCCACAGGTTGGGCTGGTTCTCCAGCATGCGGCGGATGGCGGCCTTGTACAGAATGCGATCGGCCTGGGCGCGCGTGGCCCGCACGGCCGGGCCCTTGGAGCTATTGAGGATGCGGAACTGGATGCCACCCTCGTCCGTGGCCAGCGCCATGGCCCCGCCCAGCGCATCCACCTCTTTCACCAGGTGGCCCTTGCCGATGCCCCCAATGCTCGGGTTGCAGCTCATCTGCCCCAAGGTCTCGATGTTGTGGGTCAGCAGCAGCGTTTTGCTGCCCATACGGGCAGCGGCCAGCGCGGCCTCGGTGCCTGCATGGCCACCGCCGACAACGATCACATCAAATTCCTGGGGGTACAACATGGGGGGTGCTCCGGGGCCCGGGGGGCCCGACATTCAAAACCGCCCGCCAGCCTGCGACGGCCCAACGGGGGGGGCGCACTGCGGCGGGATGCATCATTCACCAGCCCATCGGGGCGGCAAGGGTGCAAGGGGAAACCCACGATTTTCCCACCTTTGCATGCTTTTTGTGCAAAGCCCTGGTGACAGCGGTAGCGCCACCCATCCGCAGCGCTACCAGCGCCTGCGGCCTTGGGCAGGTGTTTCACGTGAAACAAACGCCCGCCCCCACACGCCGGAGGGCGGCAGCTTGCAGTATTCCTGCCGCGGCTTTGTGCTCCAATGGCCCGCATGACTACCCAACTTCTCATCTTCGCGGGCAGCACCCGCCAGCAATCCTTCAACCGCAAACTGGCCCACGCCACCGCTGCCATCGCGCGCGATGCAGGGGCCAGCGTCACGCTGATGGAGCTGTCGGACTTCAACATCCCGCTGTACAACGCCGACCTCGAAGCCCAGGGCACGCCTGCCGACGTGATCCGGCTGAAGGAAATCCTCTGGCAGCACCCGGCCTGGATCATCTGCTCGCCCGAGTACAACGGCAGCTACACCGCCCTGCTCAAGAACACCATCGACTGGGCCTCCAGCCCCGTCAAGGGCAACCCCGACTGGCAGGACGGTGGCAAGAGTTTTCGCGGCAAGGTCGTGGGCATGCTGAGTGCCTCGCCAGGCGCCCTGGGTGGCCTGCGCTCGCAAAGCCACCTGGCACCCCTGCTGATCAATGCCGAATGCTGGCTGGCGCCCAAGGCATTTGCCCTGGGCTCGGCAGGCAGCGCGTTTGACGACAGCGGCGCCCTCGTCCAGCCAGCCCACCGCGACCGCGTGCGTGCCGTGGTGGACCAGGTGCTGTGGGGCGCCAGCCGCCTGCAGCCCGCTGGCGGCCAATAAGGCGGCGCGCCCGTGGACTGCCGCCCCGGTTGCGGCGCCTGCTGCACCGCCCCCTCCATCAGCTCGCCCATCCCCGGCATGCCACTGGGCAAGCCGGCCGGGGTGCGGTGCATTCAGCTGGCGGACGATGCGCGCTGCCGCATCTTTGGCCAACCCGAACGCCCAGCGGTGTGCGCGGGGCTGACGCCCTCTGCCGAGATGTGCGGCAGCAGCCAGGCACACGCCATGCACTACCTGTCCCGGCTGGAATCGCTCACGCAGCCGGCCGCGCGCCCGTAGTCTGTTTCGCGGGGCCACGGAGGGACACTGCAGGCGTTTCAAGCCCCAAAGTGAACTCAAGCGCTAGTGCCACATGCACTAGCAGCTATAAAAACGATAGTTCCAAGCCAGGCTGTCACAAACTGCAGGTGTGCGCCGTCTGTGCTTCACTGAAAGCACTCCACCGCCGCCATTGCCATGACCACCACCACCGACCCCTTCACCACCCTGCGCCCTCGCCTCTTTGGCATTGCCTACCGCATGCTGGGCGTGCGGGCCGATGCCGAGGATGTGCTGCAGGACGCCTGGCTGCGCTGGAGCCGCACCGACGCCAGCACTCTGCAGTCGGCCGAGGCCTGGCTGGTGACCATCGTCACGCGGCTGTCCATCGACCGGCTGCGGGCGGCCAAGGCCGAGCGCGAGGCCTATGTGGGCTGGTGGCTGCCCGAGCCGCTGGTGGAGCTGGACACCTACACGCCCGAATCGGCGGCGGAACTGGCGGGCGAGCTGTCGGTGGCGTTCATGTATGTGCTGGAGCGGCTGGGGCCCGAGGAGCGCGCGGCCTTTTTGCTGCGCCAGGTGTTCGACTACGACTACCCCGAGATCGCCGCCCAGCTGGGCAAGACCGAGGCCAGCTGCCGCCAGATGGTGCACCGCGCCAGCGAGCGCGTGCAGCAGGCGCGCACCCGCTTTGAGGTGCCGCAGGCGGTGCACCACCAGCTGCTGCAACGCTTCATGAATGCCGCCCAGAGCGGGGACCGCCACGCCATCGAGGCGCTGCTGAGCGAAGACGCCCAGCTCATCGGCGATGGCGGTGGCATCGTGCCCTCGTTTCCCAAGCCGCTGGTGGGGCCGTTTCGCATCACCAACCTGTACTGGGCGGTGTTCCGGCGCCTGGGCACGCAGGTGGTGTATCGCATGGCGCTCATCAACGGCGAGCCGGGCCTGCTGCGCTATGTGGACGGGCGCATCGAGTCGGCCCAGGCGTTTGTGACCGATGGCGAGCGCATCGTGGCCATCTACGCCGTGCGCAACCCGGACAAGCTGGCCGGCATCCCGGCCATGCTGCCGCTGTAAAGACACGGGCATAGCGCCGTCTGCGCAGACCATCACGCGGGCAGCTCCGGCGAGTGCGCCAGGGCAGAAAAAACGCAGGCCACCTGTCACAACCTGGCACGGTGCAGCGTCTTGAAGGGTATGGAAGACGGCAGTGTGGCCATACGGTAGCAAGGCCACAAGGCTACACACGAGCGCCGTCTTTCACCGCCGTTATCAACACCCTTTCACACCAGGAGTTTTCCATGTCGCAACACAGCGCCCGCCTGCCCTACCACCAACTGTCGTCCAAGGCCTTCATGGGCCTGGTCAACGTCTCTGAAACCATCAAGAAAGGCCCACTGGGCACCCGGCTGGCCGAGCTGGTGTTCCTGCGCATCTCGCAGATCAACGGCTGCGCCTACTGCATGGACATGCACTGGAGCGCGCTCGTCAAGGACGGCGCCGATCCGCGCCACCTCAACGCTGTGGCTGGCTGGCGCGAGGCACCGTTCTTCAGCGAGCGCGAACGCGCTGCGTTTCGCTGGGCAGAGATCATCACCGCCACCCCCCACAGCGACGCGAGCGATGACGAGTACGCCAAGCTGAAGGCCCTGTTCACCGACGCCGAGATTTCCGACCTGGGCTTTGCCATCGCCATCATCAACGCCTGGAACCTGCTGAACGCGGGCATGCGCGCACCGATTCCAGGAGCAGCCTGACCGCGCTCGGCAGGGCGGCAAAGCGGCGGCGCGCTCGGCGAGAACGCACCCGCCAACCCGCCCGCATGATGTATCACAAAAACAACAATCACCCTCGCGCATTTCTCGATTGACGCATCAGCACTGGTCATTCAGACTCAATTTGTTTCTACGAGTAACCAACGGCAAGCACGCGGCGAACATGCCACCCTGACCGTGTCGGTGCTCCTGGTAGCCCTTCTCCGCCCGCGCTTTCGAGAACACCGCCATGAACCTTCTGCACCGAGCCTCGATGGCCCTGGTGGCGAGCCTGATCGCCACCACCTGCGCTGCCCAGAGCGCTGCCCCTTCCATCGCCACCACCCGCCAGGCCGATCGCATCACCTGGACCCCCAACACAGCCCACGGTGCGGCCAAGCTGCGGCTGGCGCGCCCCGACGGCAGTACCACCGATCTGGCGTTCGCGCGCGCGCCCATCGTGCTGGAACCCCGCAGCGCGGGCCTGGCCGACGGACGCTACTTTTATGAACTGAGCCTGGACCCGCCTCCGCTCATGGATCCCGCCCTGGCCCAGGCCACGCTGTCCCAGCGCATCGTGTCAGGCTCCTTTGTCGTGGCCCAGGGTCAGTTGCAGGTGGGCGGCACCGAATACAGCGTGCCGGCGCCACGCACCAAGGCGGCAGCCACGTTCTCCACCAAGGACCAAGTTGTTGCCGACGACCTGATCGTGCAGGGCAGCCTCTGCGCCGGGCTCGACTGCGTGAACAACGAGTCCTTCGGCTTCGACACGGTGCGGCTCAAGGGCGCCAACCCCATCATCCATTTTGAGGACACCAGCACCGGCGCCTTCCCCACCAACGACTGGCGCATTCGGGCCAACGACGCCGCCTCGGGCGGCGCCTCCTACCTCGCCATCGAGGATGCGGCCACTGGCAACCAGGTTTTCAGCGTCAGTGCCGGGGCCCCCACCAACAGCCTCTACGTCAGCTCCGGCGGCGACCTGGGCTTGCGCACCGCCACACCGGTGCTGGACGTACATGCCCTGACGGGTGACACGCCAGGGGTCCGCCTGGAGCAGTCCTCAGCGGGCGGCTTCACGGCGCAGACCTGGGATATCGCTTCCAACGAGGCCAATTTCTTCGTGCGCGACGTCACAGGTGGCTCACGCCTACCGCTGCGCATACGCCCTGGAGCACCCACCAGCAGCCTGGACATCGCGGCATCGGGCAATGTCGGCCTGGGCACTGCGTCGCCAGCCGCTGCACTGCATGTGTTGCGCACCGACGGCACGGCCCAAGTCCTGGTCCAGGAAACCAGCGGCACAGCCGCACAGCGCACCCTGCTGAACCTGACCAACAACGGCCCGGCCACGCTGCGCTTCACCACGGCAGCGGCCACCGGTTGGGACATGACAGCCGGCACCACGCTCACGCTGGCCACACAGGGCGCGGGTACCCCCCAGCTCACGCTGGCGGCCAACGGCAACCTGGCCATCACCGGAACGTTGAGCACCGGCTCCAGCCGCTCGCTCAAGACGGGCATCGAGCCCATCAACGGCAGCAGCCTGCTGGCCAAAGTGCTGAGCCTGCCGCTGTACCACTGGCGCTACACCGCGAGCCCCGCACAGGAACGCCACGTCGGCCCCATGGCCGAAGACTTCCGCAAGATCTTCCAGCTCGGCCAGGATGACAAGAGCCTGGCGCCCGGCGACCTCGCGGGCGTGACCCTGGGGGCCGTGCAGGAACTGGCTCGCAAGGTGACAGAGCGCGAGGCCGACATTGCGGCGATCCGGGCCCGCATCTCCCTGCTCGAAGCCCAGATGGCGGTCCCCGCCAAGCCCGTACGCTGAAGGGGTCGCTAGCCATGCACCACCACAACCCCTCGCAGAGCCGGCCAAAACCGCGCACTGCCGCCCTGCTGATGATGGCCACGGCACTCGCAGCGTCGCTGCTGTGCCAGAACGTGCAGGCACAACAACCGGAGGCCGCCGCCAGCGCCGCCGCTGTCACAGTCCGCCTGCTGGCCCAGCGGCTGGAGTGGACACCCGCCGCGCCCCATGGCCGTGCCGTGCTGCGCGTCGCGCGCGACGGCGGCACGCCCCAGGACTTCGTGCTGCGCAGCCCGCTGGTGTTCTCCCTGCAGGACACCCCTCTGCCCGACGGGCGCTACGTCTACGAACTGACACTCGCACCTGCCACCAACGCAGTGCGGCGTGACGATGCCGCTGTAGCTCCAGCAGCGCCCGCAGCCAGCCCCATAGGTGCCCAGTTCAGCGGCTACGTGACCGTGGCCGGTGGCTCTTTCGTGCTGCCGCCTCAGGCACCGCCGCGTGGCGAGGTCGGTGCGGCCGACAGCACCACCACGGCACCTGCCGCCATCCGGGCCAGCACGCGCATGACCACCAAGGACCAAGTGGTCGCCGACGACCACATCGTCCAGGGCAGCGTCTGCACAGGACTCGACTGCGTCAACAACGAGGTTTTTGGCGATGACACCCTGCGGCTGAAGGAGAACAACACCCGCATCGGTTTCTGGGACACCCGGCTCACGCCATTTCCCAACAACAGATGGACCCTGGTCGCCAATGACACCTCCAGTGGTGGGGCCAGCTACATGGCCATCGAGGATGCCACGGGCGCCAAACTTCCCGCACGCTGGATGGCCGGCGCACCGGCACACAGTCTTCACGTGAGCCCACAGGGGCGCGTGGGCATCCGAACGGCCGTGCCCGCGCTGGACCTGCACATGCTGACCACCGATACCCCAGGGGTACGGCTCGAGCAAAGCAACACCAGCGGCTTCACAGCCCAGACCTGGGACATTGCCGGCAACGAGGCCAATTTCTTCGTGCGCGACGTCACGGGCGGCTCGCGCCTGCCCCTGCGCATCCGGCCTGGGGCACCGCACTCCAGCCTTGACATCGCCGGCAGCGGCAACGTCGGCCTGGGGACTCCCCGCCCCGTGGCGTCGCTGAACCTGCGCCGAAGCGACGGCACCGGCACCTTGCTGATTGACAACAGCGCGGCGGCCCCCGCCACGCGCGTGCAGATGGAGTTACAGAACAACGGCTCCATCGCAGCGCGCCTGGCGCATGGCACGGGCTCAGCGTACTGGACCCAGCACACCACTACGTCCAGTGTCAGCCTGGCACCGAGCGGCAGCGGCAGCAACGCGTTGTCGGTACAGTCGAGCGGCGGCCTGGTGATCGCCGGTACGCTCAGCCAGGGCTCCAGCCGCACGCTCAAGCACGACATCACAGCGGCGCCGGTCCATGTCATTCTGGGCGAGGTGGCGCAGCTGCCGCTGTATGCCTGGCGCTACCTGAGCGACCTCAACGCCAGCCTGCACCTGGGCCCCATGGCCGAAGACGTGCACCACCGCTTCCAGCTGGGCGCTAGCCCGCAGACGCTTGCACCCAGCGATGTCGCGGGTCTGGCCGCCGCGACAGTCCAGGCTTTGCACCAGAAGCTGGCTGCCAAGGATGAGGAACTCCTGGCCTTGGCGGAACGCCTCTCAGTCCTGGAACGGCAGCTCCAACGCAAGCGCGGAGGTGCGCAATGATGGCCCGCGCAGCCCGGGCTGCGGCCACCTGGTGCCGACAACTCCTGGCAGGAGCAGGGACCGCAGGCCTCTTGCTGTGGAGCGCTACCGCCGCAGCCCAGAGCATCAACGTCACGCCCTCCTCCATTCCCGTCCCGGTGCAGGGTGTGCCTTATAGCGTGACCTTCGTGGGCAGCAATGGTGTGGCGCCGTACCAGTTCCTGGTCAGCACCGGTGTGCTACCCGTCGGCCTGAGCCTGTCGGCCAGTGGCGCCCTCACGGGAACCCCTACTACCGCAGCGGCCTACAGCTTCACCATCACGGTGTCCGACTTCCTGGGCCGCGAACTGGACCTGACAGGCACGGGCGCCGTGACCAGCACGCTGGTCATCACCCCGCCCCCCGCACTCCTTGTCAACATTCCCTACAGCGGACAGATACAGGTGACTGGCGGCACAGGTCCCTACACCTTTGCCATCAACTCGGGCACGCTGCCACCAGGCATGTCGCTCAGCGCCAGCGGCATGCTGGTCGGCACACCCACGGCTCCCGGCAGCTACGTGCTGGTCATCCAGGTCACAGATGCCAATGGCCTGTCCTCGGTCATCACGCTGAACATCAATGTGACGGCCCTAGCCACGGGGATTCCTGTCAATGAGCCCTGGATGCTGGCTCTGGCGGCGCTGGGACTGGGCTGGCTCGGGCGGCGGCAACTTCGGCAGCGTCAGCAGTACTGACGCGCTGACGCTGAACGCACAGGCGGTCAGACTGCAGTGTGGCTGCTCCTGGACCACAGGGGCGACCATTCCGTCCGTTGTGCGTCAGGTGTAGCCTGCCTGACAGACCCTCGGGCAAGACCGCCCTACAGTGGCGTTTCCCACCTCTACAAAAAGCGGAGACACCACCCATGCTCAACATCCCCTCGCTGCAAGGCAGCGTCAGCCCTGAAGAATGGCAGCTGCGCTGCGACCTGGCCGCGTGCTACCGGCTCGTCGCGCTGTACGGCTGGAGCGACCTGGTCTTCACCCACATCAGCGCCAAGCTGCCCGAGTCGGTGTCAGGCCCTGGCGAGCACCACTTCCTGATCAACCCCTATGGCCTCATGTTCGACGAGATCACGGCGTCGAGCCTGATCAAGGTGGACATGTTGTGCAACAAGCTGCACGACTCGCCCTTCCCTGTGAACCCTGCCGGGTTCGTGATCCACAGCGCCGTGCACGAGGCCCGGCCCGAGGCGGGCTGCGTGCTGCACACCCACACGCGCGCCGGCGTGGCCGTGAGCGCGCAAAAGGGCGGCGTGCTGCCCATCAGCCAGCAAAGCACCTTTGTGCTGGGCTCGCTGGCGTACCACGAGTACGAAGGCGTGGCCTTCCGCGACGAAGAAAAGCCGCGCCTGCAGGCCGACCTGGGCGAAGCCAACTTCCTCATGCTGCGCAACCACGGGCTGCTCACCGTGGGCAAGACCATTGCCGACGCCTTCCTGTCCATGTACACCTTCGAGAACACCTGCCGCATCCAGATCGACGCGCAGGCCGGCGGCGAACTGACGCAGGTGAACCCGCAGATCGTGAGCGGCGTGGCCCAGGCCATGCGCGTGCAGACCGGCGGCCTGGGCGGCGCCTTTGCCTGGCCCGCGCTGCTGCGCAAGGTGCAGCGCGACCTGCCTGGATACGACAGCTGACGCGACCCCTCCCCGCTGCACCACGCAGCAGGCGCCGGGGTTGCGCCCCGGCGCCTGCAAGAATCCGGCACAGCGCATAGGATCGGCGGTTTCCGACCGTTTTCAAGGACCGATCCATGAAGCTTTACTACTCCCCCGGCGCCTGCTCCCTGTCCCCCCACATCGCCTTGCAAGAGGCCGGCTTGGCCTACACCCCCGTGCTGGCCAGCACCAAGAGCCACAAGCTGCAGGACGGCACCGACTACTACACCATCAATGCGCTGGGCTACGTGCCCGTGCTGGAGCTGGACAACGGCGAGCGCCTGCGCGAAGGCCCGGCCATCGTGCAATACATCGCCGACCAGGTGCCCGACAAGCAACTCGCCCCCGCCAACGGCACCCTGGCGCGCTACCGCCTGCAAGAGTGGCTGACCTTCATCGGCACCGAGCTGCACAAGGGCTTCAGCCCCCTGTTCAACCCCGCCACCCCCGAGGAGTACAAGCCCATGGTGCGCGAGCGCCTGCTGCAACGCCTGCAGTGGGTGGATGGCCAGCTCGCCGGCAAGCAGTACCTGATGGGCGACCAGTTCACCGTGGCCGACGGCTACCTGTTCACCGTGACCAACTGGACCCAGCCCACCAAGCTCGACATCTCCGGCCTGGCCAACCTGGCGGCCTACCGTGAACGCGTGGGTGCCCGCCCCGCAGTGCAGGCCGCGATGAAGGCCGAAGGCCTGCTGAAATAGGGACACCCCCCTGAGGCGCTGCGCGCCTTCCCCCCGCTCTCGCTACGCGGGCAGGGGGACAACGCCCTCGCTGCGGGACGGCCCTTGCTCGGCGTTCCTGGCCTAGGCCCCGCCAGTATCGATTGGGAGCACGTAGCTCGACACGCGGGCAAAACTCCAGTTGTGCTACAGCGGCTTCTGCCGCCACGCTACCAGCGCCCCCACCCACAGCGCGCAGGCCGAGAACACCAGCCCGCGCGCCAGGCCTCCAGGGCCATCGGCAATCCAGCCTACCACCGTGGGCCCCACGATCTGCCCCGCCGCAAACACGATGGTGAACGCGCTGATGCCGCTGGCCCACAGCGCCTGCGGCAGGTTGTGCCGCACCAGCGCCGTGGTCGATGCCACCACCGACAGGAACACCCCGCCAAACAGCAGCCCCGAGGCCAGCACCACCGGCCACGCGCCCGTGACGGCGGGCAGGATGGTGGCCACGCCCAGCAGCGCATTGAGCCGCGCCAGTGCCTCTCCGCCACGGCTGCGGTCCAGTAGCCCGGCCCAGATGCGTGAAGACAGCACTACGGCCAGCCCCAGCAAGGCGTAGAACAACGTCACCTCGCCCGCACCCCGGCCCTGCTCGCGCAGCAGCGCCACCACAAAGGTCATGTAGCCGATATAGCCCACGCCAAACAGGCCGTAACCCAGCAGCGCAGGGGCCAGGGCCCGCCAGCGCACGCGGTCGGGCACTGCAGCCTCCGGTGGGGTTCCGGATGCGGCGGCCACGGGTGCAGCCAGCCCGTTCAACACCCGCGCCGGCCACAGCAATGCCACCGTGGCCGCCACACAGGCCAGCGCCAAGGCCCACCAGGCCCAGGTCCAGCCATGCGGCGCGGGCGCCACACCCAGCACGGCTGGCACCAGCAAAGCCGACAGGCTGATGCCCCAGCCCGTGCCGCCGTAGTACAGGCCCAGCAGCAAACCGCTGCGCCCCGGCACCTGGGCACCCAGCCGCGCCGCCAGCAGCCCCCCGGCAATGAACACCAGCGCACTGGCCCCACCGGCCAGCAGGCGCTGCACCAGGAGGGGTGCCGCCTGCGTGAAAAAGCCGCTCAGACCCATGAACACCGTGGCCATCACCGCACCTGCCACCAGCACTGCGCCCGGGGCCGCGCGCCGCAACAGCCAGGGCGTGGCCAGAGCGCCCAACAGATAGCCCAGCGCGTTCGCCGTGTTCATGCCCCCGGCCAGCGTGTACGACCAGCCCAGGTCTTCGCGCATGGGCGGCAGCAACAGGGCATAGGCAAACCGCGTGATGCCCAGCGAGATGGCGGCGCCCATCGACAAGGCCACGGCGAGCCACAGGCTGCGCAACGGGGAGATGGAAAGCGGTGCGAAGGGCGGTGGCGAAGGCATGGCGGTCCATTCTCATGCAACAGCACCCGCGCCGCTTGCGCCGCCTGGACAGCACGGGGCTAACACAAAACCGGTGCCCTTGTTGACGCCAGTGCGCTGCACGTTTTGCGCTGCAGCATTAAGCTCCAAGAGCCTGTTGGCGATCTCGCAGGGGATCGCGTTGGAGCGCAATCGGGATGAGTGGATGCTTCGGATGCGCCGCATGGGCTCATGCCCATGCAAGCAGCTGGGGCGTCCAATCACCCGATTTCGCTCCAACCCTTCGGGCAGTGGCCTTTGCGGGCGGTCTGCGGCGTTGCGGCGCTTGTGGATAGCGGGGCTATCCACTGCGCACCGCGCCTTGCATCCCCTCCCGCAAAGACCGCTGCGCGACCCCTGGGAGATCGTCAACAGGCTCTTTGCTGCTTTTTTTGCACTGAGCTTTTCAGGACCACTCACCATGACCTCATTGTTTGAACCCACCCGCGCGGGCGACCTACAGCTGGCCAACCGCATCGCCATGGCGCCGCTCACGCGCAACCGCTCGCCCGAGGCCATCCCCACCGACCTGGTCGCCACCTACTACGCGCAGCGCGCCAGTGCCGGTCTCATCATTTCCGAGGCCACAGCCATCAGCCCGCAAGCCCAGGGCTATGCCGATGTGCCCGGCCTGTACGGCACCGAGCAGCTGGACGGCTGGAAGAAGGTGACCCGCGCCGTGCACGATGCCGGCGGCAAGATCGTGGTGCAGCTGTGGCATGTGGGCCGTGTCTCGCACACCGACCTGCAACCCGGCAACGCCGCACCCGTCGCACCCTCGGCCGTGCAGGCCAACACCAAGACCGTGCTCATCAAGGACGGCGTGCCCACCTTCACCCCCACCTCCATGCCCCGCGCACTCGACGCCGAAGAGATCCCCGGCATCGTGCAGGACTACCGCCACGCCGCGCGCAACGCCATTGCGTCGGGCTTTGACGGTGTGGAAATCCACGCGGCCAACGGCTACCTGATCGACCAGTTCCTGAAGACCGGTGCCAACCTGCGCACCGACGACTACGGCGGCAGCATCGCCAACCGCGCCCGTCTGCTGCTCGAAGTGACCCGCGCCATCGTCGAGGAAATCGGCGGCGGCCGCACCGGCATCCGCCTGTCGCCCGTCACACCCGCCAACGACATCGTGGACGCCGACCCGCAGCCGCTGTTCGACCACGTGGTGCGCCACCTGGGCCCGCTGGGCCTGGCCTACATCCACGTCATCGAAGGCGCCACCGGCGGCCCGCGCGAGGTGGAAGGCCGCCCGTTCGACTACGCCGCGCTCAAGGCCACCTACCGTGCAGCGGGCGGCAAGGGTGCGTGGATGGTCAACAACGCCTACACCCGCGAGCTGGCCGATGCCGCCCTGGCCAAGGGTGCCGACATCGTGGCCTTTGGCCGCCCCTTCATCGCCAACCCCGACCTGGTGGCGCGCCTGAAAACCAACGCACCGCTCAACGAGGTGAACCGCGCCACGCTGTACGGCGGCGGGGCCGAGGGGTACACGGACTACCCGGCGCTCAGCGCCTGAGTCCGCACCGCGCCGGAACGGCCCCATGGGGCCGCACCGGCTGCAGCTGGCGCCGCGCGGGCCAGCAGTCGCCTGCCGCAGTCAGCACCAAGCGGCGAAGTCGCTCAGGAGGGTGAGCCGAGCCCGATCGGACTGGGCGCCCGCATGACGATGCGGGTGAAGAGCCGGTCATAGGCCGCGTCGCGCGGCTTGCCCGGGGCCAGCGGGTTGGTGTTGCTGGCAAAGGCCGCGTCGATGGCAGTCCAGTCGCCCGGCTGCAGGGTCTCCTGGGCGGCGGGCAGCACCACGGTTTCTTCCAGGCGCATGTGCTCCAGGTAAAAGCGGATGTAGCGCTCCAGCGCCAGCGCAAACGCCTCGCGGCGCGCGTCACCCATCAGCTCCCAGCCCAGCAGCAGGTGCTGCAGTTCGCGCACGGCGGCCTCGCCGCCCTCATGGTCACGCTCCAGCTGGGCGATGGCCTCGGCCGCCTGGGGTGAGCGCTCGGCCACCCTGGGGAACAGCCACTGCGACTCCTTGGGGTGGTGCTGGCGCTCGGGAAACTCGTCGATGTAGAACAGCATCGCCCGCATCACGTCAAAGAACGCAGCGGGCTCGTCGCCCGGGCCCTGGTCCAGCATCAGGCGCAGCGAGTGCAGCACCGCCGCGAGCGACGCATGCTCTTCGCGAATGGTTCGCAGACTGATCGACGGCATGGCGCACTCCCCAGGTTCAACAAGGCCCCAAGGGTGCCACGCGCGCACGGGTGCGCCCATGACGCAGGTCAATAAACCGCCGGGCAGCTCTGCCCACAAAAAAAGCCCCGCAGACCAGGCCTGCGGGGCTCATCGGAAGAAAAGGCCAGTGCGGTCAGTGCGTCAGGCGCGCCTGCGCGGCGCCTGTCGCCAGCGCCTGGGTTTGCGGCCCTGCATACGGTGCGGCCACCGCACCGCCGTGGCCGTAGCCGGCCGCCGATTCGGCCAGGCGGAACTGCTGCACCACGTGCGACAGGCGCGTGGCCTGCTCGCGCAGCGACTCGGCAGCGGCGGCGGATTCTTCCACCAGCGCCGCGTTCTGCTGCGTCATGCGGTCGATCTCGCCCACCGAACTGTTCACCTGGCCGATGCCAGCCGACTGCTCGGACGCAGCCGCCGTGATCTCGCCAATGATGTCGCCCACGCGCTGCACGCTGCTCACGATGTCCTTCATGGCCGTGCCGGCTTCTTCCACATGGCGCACGCCGCCGTCCACGGCCGTCACGCTGCTCTGGATCAGGCCCTTGATATCGCTGGCCGCCGCTGCGCTGCGCTGCGCCAGGCTGCGCACCTCGCTGGCCACCACGGCAAAGCCCCGGCCCTGCTCGCCCGCACGGGCGGCTTCCACCGCAGCGTTCAGCGCCAGGATGTTGGTCTGGAAGGCAATGGAGTCGATCAGGCCGATGATGTCGCCGATCTTGCGGCTCGATGTCGAAATCTCGTGCATGCTGGCCACGGCCTGCTGCACCACGCCACCACCCTGTGTCGCCATCTGCGAGGCCGACGCGGCCAGCTGGTTCGCCATCTGCGACGACGATGCCGTCTGCTGCACCGTGGACGTGAGCTGCGACAGCGAGGACACGGCCTCCTGCGCGTTGCTGGCCGTCTGCTCGGTGCGCTGCGACAGGTCCTGGTTGCCCGTGGCGATCTCCTGGCTGGCCGTGGCGATGTTGCCGCTGGCATCCCGCACTTGCGCCACTAGCGCACTCAGGCCCTGCTGCATGTCGCGCAGCGCGCGCTGCAAATCGGCCACTTCGTCCTTGCCCTCGGCAGCAATGTGCTGCGACAGGTCGCCGCCCGCAATCGCCTGGGCCATCTTGCGTGCGTCTTCCAGCGGCTTGCAAATGGAGTTCATGTTCATGAGCGTGGTGGGCACCACCACCACCACGGTGATCAGCACCGCCAGCACAAACAGCCACTTGGTCTGGTTGGACACTTCGCTTTGCTGCGCCACGGACTTGGCCACCTCCGCGCGCAGCACCGAGTCCAGCTCGGCCATCAGCTTGTCGGCCTCGGCAAACTCCGCCACGGCCTTGCCGCTCATGCGGTTGGCAATGGTGGCGGTGTCATAGCCACCCGCCTCCAGCTGGCGCGCCACGTGCGCAAACAGCTCGCGGTAGCTGTCCAGGCGCTTGACGATGTTGCGCACCACCGGGTTGTCAGAGTCCTCCTCGCCTTCCAGGAACTTGTTGGCAATCTTCTTGGCCTTGTCCTGGCTCTCCACCCACTTGGCGTACGCGGCCTTCACGGCTTCGGGCTTCTCGTAGCCAATGATCATGTCCTTCTCGAACTGGCGGATGGCACCCATCTCGCCCCGCAGCTCGGCCATGTAACCCACCTCGGCGAACGAGTGGTCCATGAAGTCCTGGCTCATGTTGTGGATGCGGAACATGCCCAGCATGCCCGCGCCCCCCAGCAGCCCCAGCAGGCCCAGTACCACGCCAATGGCACCCAACATGCGCAAACGTATGGTGAACTGCCGCATGAGCGAGAAGAGATTCATGATCTGTCGTCCTTGATATAGCTATGCCAATGCGGTCGCCGCACCTCCCCCGAGGCGACGGATTCGCAACAAATCGTTGCAGTTTGCCAGACATCGATGACCGTGCTGTACGTATTTATCACATGCGCCACCGCTTGAGTAGAAGGGCATTCGCCATCACGCTGACCGAACTCAGCGCCATGGCCGCGCCCGCCACCACCGGGTTCAGGTAACCCAGCGCCGCCAGCGGAATGCCCGCCACGTTGTATGCAAACGCCCAGAACAGGTTCTGGCGGATCTTCATCACCGTGCGGTGCGAAATATCCAGCGCCGCCGCCACCAGCATCGGGTCGCCGCGCATCAGCGTAATGCCTGCTGCGTGCATGGCCACATCCGTGCCATTGCCCATGGCCATGCCCACATCGGCCGCCGCCAGCGCGGGGGCATCGTTAACGCCGTCGCCCACCATCGCCACATGATGGTGCTTGCCATCGGTGCCCTGTTGCAACGCAGCCACCTTGGCCGCCTTGTCGCCCGGCAGCACCTCGGCCATCACCTCGCCCGCAGCCGGGTCCAGCCCCAGGCGACGGGCCATGGCCTCGGCCGCGCCCCGGTTGTCGCCCGACACCATCACGGTGCGAATGCCGCGCGCCTTGAGCGCCGCCAAAGCTTCGCGCGCGCCCGGCTTGGGCTCGTCGCCAAAGGCCATCAATGCCCGCAGCGCCAACCCTTCCGTGACCCGCTGGGCCACGGCGGACACCGTGGCGCCTTCGCGCTGCAACGCCTCCGCGCGGTCTGACAACGGGCCCAGTGCCACCCCCAGCTCCTGCATCCAGCGCAGGCTGCCCACCAGGTAGCTCTGGCCGTCCACCTCGCCCTCGGTGCCGCGCCCGGGCACGGCGCGCACGTCCTGCGCGGTGGCCACGTGGATCTGCCGCTCGCCCGCAGCCGCCACCACCGCGCGCGCCAGGGGGTGTTCGCTACCGCTTTGCACTGCGGCCACGGCCGCCATCACCGCCGTATCGTCCAGACCCGGCACCACCTCAAACGCCGTGAGCCGGGGCTGGCCCACGGTCAGCGTGCCGGTCTTGTCAAAGGCTACCGTGTCCACCTTGTGCGCCAGCTCCAGCGCCTGCACGTCCTTGATCAGGATGCCGTGTTTGGCCGCCACGCCCGTGCCCGCCATGATGGCCGCGGGCGTGGCCAGCCCCAGCGCACAGGGGCAGGCAATCACCATCACGGCCACGGCGTGGATCAGCGCCGCCTCCAGCCCCGCACCCATGGCCAGCCAGCCCGCCAGGGTCACCAGCGCCACCACCAGCACCACCGGCACAAAAATGGCCGACACCTGGTCCACCAGCCGCTGGATGGGCGCCTTGGCCGCCTGGGCGTCTTCCACCAGCCGGATGATCTGGGCCAACACCGTCTCGGCGCCCACGGCCGTCACCGCCATCACGATGCGGCCATCGCCGTTGATCGAACCGCCCGTGAGCGCTGCACCCACATCGCGCGCCACCGGCAGGGGCTCGCCCGTCAACATCGATTCGTCCACCTGCGTGTGGCCCTCATGCACCGTGCCATCCACCGGGATGCGTTCACCCGGCCGCACCACCAGCCGGTCGCCCACCAGCACCTCAGACACCGGCACATCCACCTCGCCCTGCTTGGTCAGCAAATGCACCACATCGGGCCGCAGCGCATGCAGCGCACGGATGGCCGCCGTGGTCTGGCGCTTGGCGCGCGCCTCCAGCCACTTGCCCAGCAGCACCAGCGTGACCACCACGGCCGAGGCCTCAAAGTACAGATGCGGCACATGCCCCGGGTGGTCTGAGGGCGCCGTGAGCCACAGCCACATCGACAGGCCCCAGCCCGCACTGGTGCCCAGCGCCACCAGCAAGTCCATGTTGCCGCTCAGCGCCTTGGCCGCATGCCAGCCCGCCTTGTAAAACCGTGCCCCCAGGATGAACTGCACCGGCGTGGCCAGCACAAACTGCACCCAGGCCGGCAGCATCCAGTGCTGGCCGAACAGGTCACCGATCATGGGCAGCACCAGCGGCGCCGACAGCAGCAGGCCAAGGCCCACAGGTAAAAAGCCGGCCCAGGGCGACAAGTCCTCCGGAGCATCCTCCTGCCCCGCCGCACGCGGCTCGTAGCCCGCATTGCGCACCGCGCGGCGCAGCACCGCCTCCATGGCCGCAGCATCAGCGCCCACCTGCGTGACAAAGGCAATGCGCGCAGACTCGGTCGCAAGATTGACCGAGGCCTCCTGCACGCCCGGCACCTTGCGCAGCGCGCGCTCCACACGGCCCACGCAGCTTGCGCAGGTCATGCCAGAAATGCCCAGGTCCAGCGAGTGCACAGACCCGGGCGCGGTGTTGGGGGGGGTGGTGATGGTGTTCATGGCCGGGATGCTGATCCTTGACGTGATGGCAAGGTCAAGCATTGATATTGATCAACCCTCACATCATGAGTGTCTTGAACGGCGTTTGACTCTGCCACGATGTCAAGCTTCAACATTCGCTTCGGTCGCATCCACGGCCATTTTTCAGAGCCTGTTTACGATCTCGCAGGGGATCGCGTTGGAGCGCAATCGGGATGAGTGGATGCTTCGGTTGCGCTGCATGGGCCTATGCCCATGCAAGCAACCGGGGCGTCCAATCGCCCGATTTCGCTCCAACCCTTCGGGCAGTGGTTTTTGCGGGCGGTCTGCGGCGTTGCGGCGCTTGTGGATAGCCGAGCTATCCACTGCGCCCCGCGCCTTGCAGTCCATCCCGCAAAAACCACTGCGCGACCCCTGGGAGATCGTAAACAGGCTCTTAACCCAACAAGGACACACCATGGCAACCACCACCACGACTTTCCAAGTGCAGGGCATGACCTGCGGCCACTGCGAACGCGCCGTCACCCAGGCCGTGCAGCAGATAGATCCCAACGCCCAGGTGCGCATCGACCGCGCCAGCGGCAAGGTGGACGTGGACAGCACCGCCCCCCGCGAGGCCCTGGCCGCCGCCATTGCCGAAGAAGGCTACACCGTCGCGGCCTGAGCGCCACGCCACCACGCACCCAGCGAGGGCCACACCATGACCATGCCCCATTCCCCCGATGCCGCGCCGACCACGCGCGCCAAGGCCACAGCGCCCCGCCCCATCGCCTGGCCTGTGCCCATCGGCGTCGCTGCCAAGCGCGCACGCATCTCGGCGCGCATGGTGCGGCACTACGAATCGCTGGGCCTCATCAACGGCGTGGCGCGCACCGACAGCGGCTACCGCCAGTACACCGAGGCCGACGTACACGCCCTGCACTTCATCCGCCGCAGCCGTGACCTCGGCTTTTCGATGGAAGAAATCGCCGAGCTGCTGGGCCTGTGGCACGACCGCAGCCGCGCCAGCAGCCAGGTCAAACGCATCGCGCAGCAGCATATCGACGACCTGAGCGAACGCATCGCCCAGATGCAGGCCATGCAGCGCAGCCTGCAAACGCTGGTGTCCTGCTGCCAGGGCAACGACCGGCCGGACTGCCCCATCCTGGACGATCTGGCAGCGGGGCAGGCAGAACACCACATGCCCAGGATTCCGCGCAAGACGCTACCAAATCAATAGCTACTCGCACATGTTCGACTAGCGCTTGGAGCGGTTTTTCTTTGAAATCTGTATGGGAAGGCCCGTCAGGCACCACCCAAACGCGCTGGAGCCTTGACCTTGCCAACTGCCGTTTTGCGGCGGGGTGCGGTCGCTGGCGCGGCCCCCGTGTCCGCGGCTGAAACCGGGGCCTGCGCAGACCGCCGCAGCACCCCATCACACAGCGTCGCAATGCACTGCTGCGCCACCTGCTCGGGCGTGTATTCGCCATCGGGCTGGTACCAGCGGCCGATCCAGCTGAGCGCTCCGGCAATCACAAAGGCCGTCATCTTCGGATCGCAGGGCTGCAGCGATCCTTCAGCCACACCCTCGGCCACGAGGCGGCGGAACTCCTGGTCGATGGCGGACTTGAGGCGGCGCAGCTCCTTGCGGCTTTCGGGGGGCAGCTGCTCATCGCCCACACGGATCAGGCACATGCCGAAGTCCATGGTGACGATGCGCGCATACACCTGCATGCAGGTCATGAGCTGGTCAATGGCCTTGCCGCCCGCAGCGCGCGAGGCATCAATCCCCTCCAGCATCATCGTGAGGCCCTTGCTCACGCACTGCAGCAGGATCTCGTCCTTGTTCTTCACGTAGTAGTACAGCGTGGGCTTGGTCACGTTCAGGCGCGCGGCGATGTCGTCGAGCGACGTCGCGTGAAAGCCCCGCTCATTGAACAACTGGGCCGCTGCCTGCAGCACGGCATTGCGCTTGGCCTCGCGCTGGCGCTCGCGGTGTGACACCGGGGGCCAGGGAGAAGCCGCGGCGGTCGGGGCGGGCGTGTCCTTGGCCTGCTTGGCCGCTTTGACCGGCGTGGCTCGCTTGGCAGCGGGTGGCGAAGACGGGGCTGCGGCGGTGGCGGTGGCGCTGCGGCGGCGGGGTGCCACTTTGGCGTGGGGCATGGATGGCAGTTCCTCGGGAAAGTACGGATGCTGATGAGGGTCGCGGCTTCCAGAATCTACTTGCGAGTAAACAGTTTACGCACAAGTAGGAAATTTCTGCTGGGTTCCATCGAAATTTCTGTCAAAAGCTGCAGTCAACCCGTATTAGAAAGCCAATGGAGACAACCCCTTCCGGCCCCGCTGCTGCCACGCCCCTGCTGCAGGTGCAGGGCGTGACCCTGGCGTTCGGTGGCGTGAAGGCGCTGACCGGCGTAGGCTTTGACGTGCAGCCCGGCTCCATCACCGCCGTCATTGGCCCCAACGGTGCGGGCAAGACCTCGCTGTTCAACACCATTTCGGGCTTTTACCGGCCCAGCCAGGGCTCGATCCGCTTTCAGGGGCAGGACATCACCCGCGTGCCCGCGCCGCAGCGCGCCAAGCTGGGCCTGGGCCGCAGCTTTCAGAACATCGCGCTGTTTCGCGGCATGACGGTGCTCGACAACATCAAGCTGGGCCGCCACGCGCACCTCAAAACCAACGTGCTCGACGCGCTGCTGTACTTCGGCCGCGCCCGACGCGAAGAGGCCGAACTGCGCCGCGACATCGAGGAGCGCATCATCGACTTCCTCGAAATCGACCACATCCGCCACGCACCCGTCTCGGCCCTGCCCTACGGCCTGCAAAAGCGCGTGGAAATGGCCCGCGCGCTCGCCATGCAGCCGCAGATCCTGATGCTGGACGAACCCGTGGCCGGCATGAACCGTGAAGAGACCGAAGACATGGCGCGCTTCATCCTTGACGTGCGCGAGGAGTGGGGCGTGACGGTGCTCATGGTCGAACACGACATGGGCATGGTGATGGACCTGTCGGACCACGTGGTAGTGCTCAACTTCGGCCAGGTCATCGCACAAGGCACGCCCGCACAGGTGCAGGCGGACCCCGAAGTCATCCGCGCCTACCTGGGCGCGGGCGACGTGGGCGACCTGCGTGCCAAGCTGCAGGGAGTGACCACCGCATGACCGGCAACTTCGACTGGGCCTACCTGTTTGAGATCAGCCTCACCGGCATCGCCGGTGGCGGTCTCTACGCACTGGCCGCACTGGCTTTCGTCATGGTCTACAAGGCCACCCGCGTGGTCAACATTGCCATTGGCGAGCTGCTGATGGTGGGCGCGTACCTGTTCTTCACCTTTGCATCAATGTTTGCGCTGCCGCTGTGGCTGGCCATCCCCGCCGCCGTGCTGGGCACGGGCCTGCTGGGCGCGGTGATCGAGCGCACCATGATCCGCCCGCTGCTGGGCGAACCGCCGATTTCCGTCTTCATGGTCACCGTGGGCCTGGCCTCAGTGCTGGTGGGCTTGGTGGAAATGATCTGGACGGCAGACCAGCGCCGCCTACCCGACTTCATGCCCACGCAGCCCATCATGGTGGGGGATGCCTTCCTCGCGCCCAAGGTGTTCTGGGGCGCCGTGATCGCCATCGTGTTCATCGCGGCAGTGCTGGTGGTGTTCCGCTTCTGGCGCGGCGGCGTGGCCCTGCGTGCCACGGCCAGCGACCAGGCCGCCGCGTACTCGGTGGGCATCAACGTGCCGCGTGTTTTCTCGCTGGCCTGGGTGGCCTCGGCCATGCTGGCTGCCATCTCCGGGATCATCGTTGGCTCGATTGGCGGCATCTCGTCCAGCATGGGCGTGTTCGGTCTGTCGGTGCTGGTGGTGGTCATCGTGGGCGGGCTCGACAGCGTGCTGGGCGCGCTCGTCGGCGGCATCCTCATCGGCCTGATCGAGGCGCTGGCCGGGGCCTACCTGGGTGGCGAATACAAGCTGCTGGCCACGTTCATCGTGCTGGTGGCCGTGCTGCTGGTGCGGCCTTACGGCCTGTTCGGCACCCACGAAATCGAGAGACTATGAAACACCCCCTGCGCCGCTTCGCGTCTTCCCCCTCAAGGGGGACACCGCCGGTGGCCCGGCAAAGCCGGTTCCCCGGCGGTCACTCGCATGGCCTGCTCCGCGGCCTTTCGCACAACGGCTTGGCACAGGCCAGGCTGACGATGCCAAAACACATCTGCGCCTTGGAGGCTTGATCCATGCGCATCGGAACCCTCAAGGAAACCTACATCGCCGACGCGGCGCTGTTCGACTCTCGCACGCAAAAAGTGTGGCTGGCCGTGGGCGCTGCGCTGCTGGTGCTGTTCCCCTTCATGGCCAGCGACTACTGGCTTTACCTGGCCTGCCTGGTCAGCATCAATGTGGCCAGCGCCACGGGGCTCAACATCCTCACGGGCTACACGGGGCTGGTCAGCCTGGGGCAGGCCGCCTTCATGGGCCTGGGGGCTTACACGGTGGCCGTGCTGGAAACCAAGGTGGGCACGCCCTTTGTGCTCAACCTGCTGGCAGGTGGCTTTGTCGCCATGCTGGGCGGCATCGTGGTGGGCATTCCTTCGCTGCGCGTGAAGGGGCTGTACCTGGCGATTGCCACCATTGCCGCATCGTTCATCGCGCACTTCATCTTTGCCAACTGGAAGTTCACCGGCGGCACCGGTGGCCTGAGCGTGCCGCCCGCCAAGCTGTTTGGCATGGCGCTCGACACATCGTTCCGCCTGTACTGGCTCATCGTGCCGGTCACCCTCCTAATGCTGCTGGGCGCGGCCAACCTGTTTCGCACGCGCGTGGGCCGTGCCTTCATCGCGATTCGCGACCGCGACATCTCGGCCGAGGTGCTGGGCATTCCGCTGCTGCGCTACAAGCTGCTGTCGTTTGGCCTGTCGTCGTTCTACGCGGGCGTGGCGGGAGGACTGTGGGCCTACTTCTTTCGCGTGGTCACGCCCGAGAGCTTTCCGCTGCTCATGTCCATCTTCTTCCTCGCGGCCATCATCGTCGGCGGCATGGGCTCCATCCTGGGCGGCTTCCTGGGCGCGGTGTTCATGACCATGGTGCCCGAGCTGCTCAAGCTCGTGGTGGACCTGATGCCCGGCGGCAGCGAACTCACCGTGTTCCTCTCGCCCGTGCGCACGGTCATCTTTGGCCTGCTCATCATCGGTTTTCTCGCCTTCGAGCCCCATGGCCTGGCCGAAGTGTGGCGGCGCGTCCGTCGTTTCTTCCATCTCTGGCCTTTCCGAAACTGAGAGCCTATTGGTAGCCATTTCATGGGGTACGCATGACAACACACAGTCACGATCTAGGCGCCCGTCGCAGCGCATGCTGGCGGCCTGGGCAAGGCGGGGAACGACGAGCGTGGCTGTGTGCTGTCATGCCCGAAGGGTTGCCCCGCAGAGGTAGCGTCTGCAGCGTTGCCCATCCTCGCTGCACATCAGTGCAGCTTGCGGTGGGCGCCTTGCATCCACTGCCTCTGCGGGGCAACGTACCCCATGAAATGGCTATCAATAGGCTCTAACCCACAGGAGACAACCATGGACACACAACGCACTTCCTTCCAGCGCCGCCAACTCTTGCTCGGAGCCGCTGGCGCCGCAGCCCTCACCAGCCCGCTGTCGGTGCTGGCCCAAGGCGCTGAAGAGATCGTGATCGGCGGCTCCATCCCGCTCACCGGCGTGTTCGCGTTTGCGGGCGTGGGCATCAACGCGGGCATGGGCGACTACGTGAAGATGCTCAATGACGCGGGCGGCATCAAGGGCCGCAAGGTCAAGTACGTGCCCGAGGACACGGGCTACAAGGTCGATGTGTCGGTGGCTGCGTTCAAGAAGATCACCAGCCAGAACAAGGTCAACCTCTACTACGGCGACTCCACGGGCTTCTCCAAAACCATCAACCCCGAGCTGGACCGCAACGGCAACATCCTGATGGCCGGCGCGTCGTTTGCCACCGAACTCAACGACCCCAAGAAGTACCCCAACCAGTTCCTCGTGGGCCCCGACTACACCGAGATGTTCGGCATCCTGCTCAAGCACATCGCCAAGGAAAAGCCTGGTGCCAAGGTGGCCTTCGTGTACTCCGATTCGGAATTCGGCCGCGACCCCATCGAGTCCAGCGAAGCCATGGCCAAGCAGCTGGGCCTGTCAGTGCCCATCAAGATCATGACGCCCGCCGGCAGCGTGGACGTGTCCACCGAGGTCATCAAGCTGCGCCGCGCAGCCCCGGACTACACCATCTTTCACGGCTACATCCTCGCGCCCATCCCCGAGTTCATCACCCAGGGCAAGCAGCAGGGCATGACCAGCAAGTGGATGGGCACCTTCTGGACCATGGACAGCTCCACCGTCATGAAGATGGGCGAAGCCGCCGACGGCTTCATGGGTGTAATGCCGTATCGCTACTACTACGACACCGAGAAGGCGCCCATGCTGGAGAAGATTCGCGCCCTGCGGCCCGAGTACCAGAGCACGGCCTACATCCAGGGCTTCCTGGCCGCGATGCTGTTCACCGAGGCAGCCAAGCGCACGCTGGACGCTGGCAAGCCCCTCACAGGCCCCAACCTGAAGGCCGCGCTCAACTCCATCAAGGACTTCGACACGGGCGGGCTGATCGGCGTGCCAATCACCATCAGCGGGAATTCGATCCCCGTGGGCCGTGTGTACCGCGCCGACATGAAGGCGCAGAAGATGGTCGCGGCATCGGACTGGATCAAACTCTGACACTGCCTGCGCCATGACCCAGCCAACCCCGGCCCACGTCCTCGAAGTCAACAATATCGAGGTCATCTACAACAAGGTAGTGCAGGCCCTGCGCGGCCTGTCGCTGGCTGTGCCGCGCGGGCAGATCGTGGCGCTGCTGGGCAGCAATGGGGCGGGCAAAAGCACCACGCTCAAGGCCATCTCGGGCCTGCTGGCACTGGAGGATGGTGTGGTCGAAAGCGGCAGCATCCACTTCAATGGCCAGCCCACGGCCGCCGTGGCCCCGCAGCAGCTGGTGCGCAACGGTCTGAGCCATGTGATGGAAGGCCGCCGCGTGTTTGAAGACCTGACGGTCGAAGAGAACCTGGTGGCCGCCACCTATGCGCTCACGGGGCGCAGCGGTGCAACGCCCGATTTCGACCTGGTCTACAGCTACTTTCCGCGCCTGCATGAGCGGCGCAAGGGCCTGGCCGGGTACCTGTCGGGTGGCGAGCAGCAGATGCTGGCGATTGGCCGCGCGCTGATTGCGCAGCCCCAGCTCATCCTGCTCGACGAGCCCTCGCTGGGCTTGTCTCCCAAGCTCGTCGAAGACATCTTCACCATCATCGCGCGCATCAATGCCGAGCGCGGCACCAGCATGCTGCTGGTGGAGCAGAACGCCACCGTGGCCCTGGCCGTGGCGCACCGGGGCTACATCATGGAGAACGGCAAGATCGTGATCGACGGCACGGCCGAGCGCCTGGCCAACGACCCGGACGTGCGCGAGTTCTACCTTGGCATGGGCGGTGGTGGCGAGGCGAAAAGCTTCAAGGACATCAAGCACTACAAGCGTCGCAAACGCTGGCTGTCATGAGCACACTCCCCGACCTCACCCTGCCCCAGATGCTGCGCGAGCGCGCACGCACCGACGCGCAGCGCATTGCCATCCGGCAAAAGGACTTCGGTATCTGGAAGCCCTTCACCTGGGCGCAGTACCACCAGCGTGCCAGCCACTTCGGCCTGGGGCTGCGCGCTCTGGGCCTGCCTGCGGGCGGGCATGTGGGCGTGATCTCCGAGAACCGCATCGAATGGGTGCTGGCACAGATGGGCGCAGGCCTGGTGGGCGCCGTGACCGTGGGTGTGTACCCCACCAGCCCCACCAACGAAGTGGCCTATGTGGTCGGCCATGCTGACATCGAGATCATGGTCTGCGAAGACCAGGAACAAACCGACAAGCTGCTGGCCGCGCTGCCCGATCTGCCGCGCCTGAAAAAGATCGTGGTCATGGAGACCAAGGGCCTGCGCAGCTTTGCGCCCGAGGTGCGGCAGTTCATTACCACCTTTGACGAGGTGGAACGGCTGGGCGAGGCGTCGGGCCAACAAGCCATCATCGACGATGCTCTGGCACGCCAGCGGCTCGACGATGTGGGCCTGATGATCTACACCTCAGGCTCCACCGGCAAGCCCAAGGGCGCGATGATTTCGTACCGCAACATCCGGGGCGTGGTGCCGGGCATCGTGGACCGGCTGGAGCTGTCGCAAGGCACCACCCACCTGTCGTACCTGCCGCTGTGCCATGTGGCCGAGCAGATGCTGACCAGCTTTGTGCCGGTGTACATCGGCTCGCAGGTGAACTTTGGCGAGTCCATCCGCACGGTGCAGGAAGACCTGCGCGAAGTCGCGCCCACCATGTTCCTGGGCGTGCCGCGCATCTGGGAAAAGCTGCACGCGGCCATCCACATCAAGCTGCAAGAGACCGGTGGCTTGCGCCGCGCGCTGTTCCACAAGGCCTACAACGCCTGCAAGCCGCTGGCCGACAAGCCGCGCAGTGCCTGGAGCGCTGCCGACAAGCTGACTTTTGCCGCCAGCTACTGGCTGGTGTTCCGCGCGCTGCAGAACTTCATCGGCCTGCGCAATGCGCACGTCGCGCTCACGGGGGCCGCGCCCATTCCGCCCGACGTGGTGCGGTTCTTTCGCGTGCTGGGTGTGCCGCTCATCGAGGTGTATGGCCTGACCGAATCCACCGGCATGGTCACGGGCCACCGGCTCGATCATGTGGTGGTGGGCACCGTGGGCGTGCCCACGCAGGGCGTGGAGCACCGCATTGCGGACAACGGTGAGCTGCAATTGCGAGGCGACATGGTGTTTGCGGGTTATTACAAGAACCCCGAGGCCACGGCCAGCAGCATCGTGGATGGCTGGCTGCACACGGGCGACGTGGTGCGTGAATCGCAAGGCCAGATCCAGATCGTGGACCGCCTCAAGGACATCATGATCACGGCGGGTGGCAAGAACCTCACGCCGTCCGAGATCGAGAACACGATGAAGGGCAGCCCCTTCATCAAGGAATGCATCATCGTGGCCGAGGCGCGCAAGTTCGTCGGCGCGCTGGTGATGATCGACTACGAGACCGTGGGCAAATGGGCCGAGGCGCGGCGCATTCCGTTCACGCACTTTCGCTCGCTGGTGGAGCACCCCGAGGTGCGTGGCCTCATCGACGCCGAAATCAACCAGGGCAACCAGCGCCTCGCGCAGGTCTCGCAGATCCGCAAGTTCCACCTGCTGACCAAGGAGCTGGACCACGACGACGGCGAGGTGACCGCGACGATGAAGGTGCGCCGCGCAAGCATCTACAAAACCTATGCGGCCGAGATCGAGGCGCTGTACCAATAGCCCAGGGCTCGGCGCATTGGAACCCACTTACTATCAAAACAGGAGCTGATAGCGCAATATCCACTAGCGCTTGAAGCGGATTTGACATGAAAAATACCGCCACAGACCCTGCAGCAGCCGCTACCGCACCGTCCGCGCCCGCCCCACAGCCGCCCCTGCTGCTGGAGCGCCACGGCGCCATCGCCACGCTGCGCTTCAACCGGCCCGAGGCACTCAACGCCATCGACGTGCCCATGGCCAATGCCTTCCTCGCCGCCGTGCAGTCCATCGCTGCCGACCCCGGTGTGCGGGCCGTGGTGCTGCGTGGCAACGGCCGGGGCTTCATGGCCGGGGGCGACCTGGCCACGCTGCGCGCGGACCCGGTGCAGGGCGCCATCGACATCCTCACGCCGCTGAACCAGGCACTGCTGCTGCTGGCGCAGATGAACGCGCCCGTCATCGCGCAGGTGCACGGTGCGGCCGCCGGCGCGGGCTTGAGCCTGGTGCTGATGGCCGACTACGTGATCGCTGCCGAAGGCACACGCTTCAACTTGGCCTACATCAACCTCGGCACCAGCTGCGACGTGGGTGCATCGTGGGCGCTTCCGCGCATCGTGGGCGTGCGCCAAGCGCTGGAGATTGCGCTGCTGGGCGAGGCCTTCACCGCGGACGATGCGCTGCGCCTGGGCCTCGTCAACCGCGTGGTGCCCGGCGCCGAGCTGGACAGTGCCACCACCGCCCTCGCCCAGCGCCTGGCCAGCGGTCCCACACTGGCCTACGGTGCAATGAAGCGCCTGATGCGCGCGTCGATGGACCACACGCTGCCCGAGCAACTGGCCGCTGAAAAAGACGCCTTTGTGCACTGCGCGGGCACCGAGGACTTCCGCGCGGGGGTGGAGGCGTTTCACCAGCGCCAGAGCCCGCAGTTTGTGGGGCGGTAGTCCGACACTCCTTCTCCACAACCCCTGTTGCGCCACGGCCGCCCTGCGCAGGCATTGGTCACGATTCCAGAACACTCCGTTTGCCCGCCCCGGGTTTATGCCGGCGCCGAGGCCGTCTACAGTTCACGCAGTGTCACCACTGGGTGCGCAAAAGACAAATCCCCATGATCACCGTCCGCCCCTCCTCCGAACGGGGCCGGTCCTCCACCGGCTGGCTGCACAGCGCCCACAGCTTTTCGTTTGGCGACTACTTCGACCTGCGCCACCAGGGCCATGGCAACCTGCTGGTGCTCAACGATGACACAGTGGCGCCCGGCAAAGGCTTTGGCACGCATGGGCACCGCGACATGGAGATCGTGAGCTACGTACTCGACGGCGCCCTGGCCCACCAGGACAACCTGCACGAACGCACCGGCCAACAACCTGGCGGCCCAGCGGCCTCGGGGGCGCCAGTGGCTGATTCGGCGGAGGCCCCTACCGGCATCCTGCACCCGGGCGACGTACAGCGCATGAGCGCCGGCTGGGGCGTGCGCCACAGCGAATTCAATGCGCTGCCCGACCAGCCCACCCATTTCCTGCAGATCTGGATCAAGCCCCTGTTCACAGGCATCCGCCCCAGCTACGCACAAAAACACTTCCCGCCCGCAGACCGCCGGGGCCGCCTGGTGCGCATTGCCTCGCGCCGGGGAGAGGACGGCTCGGTGACCATGAACGCCGACGCCTCCATCTGGGCAGGCCTGCTGGATGGCAGCGAAACCGCCACCCAAGTGCTGAACCCTGAACGCCTGGCCTATGTGCACGTGGCGCGGGGGGCGGTGCAGGTCAACGGCATCGCGCTGTCTGGTGGCGATGGCGCCTCGCTGGACGGCGAAAACACGCTGACCCTGCACGACGGCCACCACGCCGAGGTGCTGGTGTTTGACCTGGCGCGGCGTTGAAACGCGTCACCCCAGCGCATGGAACTGGCACTATGACCCCCGACGAAGCCTTCCTTCACCTGCCTGAGCTGCAAGGCCGGCTGACCCCCGCCCATGCCTCAGGCCTGCGCCTCACCGACGAGGTGCTGGCCGAGTGGGACGCCCAGGCGCGCTGCCAGGGCCTGCCCGCCCACTGGCGCCTGCCAGATAACGAGGTTGAGCAATCCCGCCGCGAGGTGCTTTCCACCATCACCTCCGAGCAGCAGGATCTGTGGGTGTTTGCCTATGGCTCGCTGATGTGGAACCCAGGCTTTCACTTTGGCGAAGTGCGCCGCGCCTGCCTGCCCGGCTTTGCACGCCGCTTTGCCCTGAGCACCACCATCGGCCGGGGCACTCCCGATTGCCCGGGCCTGGTGCTGACCTTGCAGCGCACGGGCGACGAAGAGCCACAGGGCTGCGAGGGCCTGGCATTCCGCATCCCGGCGCCTCTGGTGGAGGACGAGTCCCGCATGCTGTGGCGGCGCGAGATGATCACCGGCGCCTACTGCCCGCAACTGCTGCCCCTGCCAACGCCCCAGGGCGAGGTGCAGGCGCTGGTGCTGGTCGCCAACACGGCCCATACCCATTACCGGGCTAATCTGTCGCTGCAGGCCACGGCCGCGATCATTGCCACCGCCTGCGGGCGCATCGGCAGCAACCGGGACTACCTGGAGCAGCTGGTGCGGCAGTGTGGGGTGCTGGGAATCACCGATCCCTACGTACACAGGCTATCCGCCATGGTGCGGGCCGCACACTGAAAGCCCCCCGCTGACCGGTCTGTGCAAGGGAGCCATCGCGGCCGTGTGTGCCCCAGGCCGGCCAGCAGTTCATGGAACAATGGAAAAATCGCCCCGGTTGACCAGAATGCCTGGCTCAACCGACGGACTCCTCTCTCCGGGTCCCACGCGGCCACCAAAGCGCCCGGGTCCTTTCGCCAGTGATTCCATGAAAAAAATCCTTCGTACCGCAGCCGTCCTGTTTTCTCTGGTTGCCTCGGTCTGCCATGCGGCTCCGGCATCTCCCGTGTCCAGCATCATCGTGATGCCGTGGGACCTGAACCAGAACAAGAACCTGCCCAGTGAACTCAAGGCCCAGGGTGTGAGCCATGCAACGGTGTATCTCAACTGGTCCGACATCGAGAGCCGCAAGGGACAGTACGACTTTGCCCACTACCACCGCTATGTGGATGCCATCGTCCAGGGCGGACTGTCGCTGCTGCTGGTGATAGACATGGGCGGACGCCCCTACAAGGACGAAACCGGGCAGATCGTCCCCAACCTGTCCACCGTGCCCCGATGGATTGTTGCGGCACACCCGGACATGGCCATGCGCAATTTCTCAGGCGAGGCAAGCTGGCAGCCCGACTTCGCAGATCCTGCGGTCAGAAAGTACGCTGACCCGTTCATCGCGCAAACGGTAGAGCATTTTTCCAAACGCTACCCAGGCAAGGTGCTGGGCTACGCCATCGGCCTTCAGGAAGAACACGAAATCAAGTACGGCCAGATGGGCTACCAGTGGAGAGACTACAAAGACTCCACACAGCAAGCGTTCGCCAAAAAATACAACGCCAAGCAACCGGTCATCAACTACAACAACAACATAGCCGCAGGCGTGCCGAAGGCAGAGCCACTGCTGCATGCCCACAAGGAATTCCGAGAGGCCCGCCTGCAGGAAGCCACCTGCGCCTATGCCAACGTGATCCGCAGCAAAGGCGCAGAGGCCATCGGCTATTTTGCTGAAACCTTCACATCGCACGACGCCATCTACGCCACCGGCATCGTGGAAAAACTGGCCCCCTGCATCGACATCGCCGTCATCGATTTCAATTTCTACGATGGCTATGGCCTGGTGGCCGATTCCGACGTATTGCCGACGCTGGCCAACTACATGGGTTCGCTGGGCTACAAGAAAGTCATGGTCGGCGCCTATGCAGAACGCTGGGAGGCCGCCAAGAAAACCCAAGAGCTGATGCCCGTCATCCGACGCTCTATTGCCCAGTCGCTATCGCAAGCCCACGTGATAGGGTATGAGATCGGGGGATTCCAGCACCAGGCAAATGGCGGCGCGCTGGCCAGTCTGGAGATGGTCAAGCTCAATGCTTCCACTCCCAAGCCCCTCCCCGCCACATCCGGCAAGCCCGTCGGGCAAATCAAGATCGGCATCCTCGGCTCCACCACCAACTTCCATGTGTGGCACGGAGAACGAAGCGCTGGCAGAAACCCCCACCGCGATGCGCTGTTCGCGTCCTACAAAATCCTGAGCCAAGAGCCAGGGATGGACGTTCACATCATCGGCGAAAAGAACCTGTTGCAGGACGACCCCATCATCCAGCAACTCGACGCCATCCTGGTCCCCCACCAAGCGGCCATGCCACAGAGCATCAAGGCCAAACTCACCACTTACTGGAAAAATGGCGGAGCACTCATTCAGGACATGCGTCTGGGTGAGTTTGACGAAAATGGCAAACCCACCTTTGACTGGATGCATGAGGTGTTTGGGATTGCCAATGTTGAGTGGAAAAAGCGGGGGGGTATCTTTCTTATCGATGGAAAGGTTTACCGGCTCAAAACTTCGAAGACTCTGTACACCAGCTATGCGTCCATTACTCCGCGCGCTGGCTACACGCTGGTCGCTACGGAGCTTCTGCAGAAAGAGCAGGGGATCATGGTGAAAGGTGAAAGAACTTTGGCCTTCGGCTTCATGCCACAGTTGGTGGAAGACGAAACCCGGGATGTTTGGAGAAAATTGTTTGTACGCGAAATCAACAAGACAGTGAAATCAGGGTCTTCCGCGTCAAAGTAAATACACATCTAATATCGTCAAATTGATGTGCAATCGGGTTGATTGCACATTCTTTTTAAGCGACCTTCTCAGTGCGCCGCTTTGCCATTCTTATAAAAGGCTGCTCAATAAATCGATGGCTTAGATAAGCAAGCACAACGGTAATCACAACAGAAATAATTACCACCATTGATCTCTTTTCGACCACCTGCGCTACAGAGACTATAACTGGATAGTGAATCAGGTAAAACGAATAGGAAATATCAGACAGAACATTGACAAATTTCGGATTCTGATAATTTGTATCCTTAAGTATCAGAAACAGCGCCGTTACCCCAAAACCAGTGATGAACACCGGATCCGGAAAATGCTGCTTCCAGGATGATGACAAAACCACGGTGATCAAGAAGACTGCAAACAATCCTGCCTTGTCGAACTTCGGCTTCTTGATGGCAATATAGGCACCGAAGAAGAAAAACGGCAACTGGCTGATGAAGCTATTGTTAACGAAGAAGAACCTGGCGTTCGAATCCAGCCCTTTGTAGATCGACAGGTCGGACCATCCCAGAAAAAGCCATCCATATGAAATTGCCATGAACAGGAATGTCATTTTCAAAGGGTGCTTCGCGAAATTTGCAGCGCATAGGAAGGCGATGACATACCACGCCAACTCTATGGTCAGTGTCCAGCTAACAAACAGCGCATTGTATTTGTAGTAATAATCAGGAAACAGGTGCTGCAGGAAGCTCAGATGCGCCAACAGCGCTTTGATATCAAGCCCCTCCAGCGTCAACTGATTGAATACCAAAGAAAACACCAAAAACCAAAAAATATACGCCGGATAAATTCTAAAAAATCTGTGAATAAAATAATCTCTTGCCGAATACCGGATAGCACTGAGAATAATTAAATATCCACTGATGACAAAAAATATCTGCACCCCCAGCCACCCACCAAGATGTGCAAAAAAAGGCAGGAAGGTTATGTTAGCGCCCGAGTGAAGATGGTGCACAAAAACCAAAGCGACAGCTAAAGCTCTTAGCGTCTCTATGGAAGAATTTTTCTGATATTGAGAATTATCCATTTTTAATTAATCTTCTGGCATTAATACCTACGCCAATGGCCTAAACGATAGGCGGATCAGCTGGATGTTTGTCAAAAGGGCGCCGCATCTGGATCTGAATCCACCGGCGCCTGTTCCGGCCCAGTTATCACGCCGCCGCCCTTGCGTGACGGTGTTGACGCCGCAGTTCGCACAACTGCCCGAGGCGCATGTACGGCTTCCCCTTCCGACGCAACCGCCTGCGCCGCACCAGCCACTCCACTCTCGGTCTCCCCCCCCAGCGCCTCGATCAGGTCCGGAATCAGCTTGACCAGCTCGCCCGTGGCAATCGCCACGTCAGTGTCAAACCCGCCCTCGTCCGCCTTGGTGCCTTCAAACACCGTGTCCAGGAACGACACCTTCTTGATCTGCAGGCCTTCGGTGAGCATGAAGCTCACGCGGTCGTCCCAGGTGAGGGCGAGCTTGGTGGGCAGCTTGCCGGCGTCGATGTGGGCCTGCACCTCCTCGATGTCCAATGGGTGGCGGGCGTAGCGCACCACGGCTTTTTCCTCGTTGGCGCTTTTGAGTTCGCACTCGCGGTCCACCGTGAAGCCCACGGGTGGCTCCTGCTCCTTGAGCCAGTGGGCCATGGCGGCCTGAGGGCTGGTCTGGGTGTCGAGCAGCGACACCGACAGACCCGGCAGCGATTCGACCAGCAAGGTCACCACTTCATCGGCACGGCCTTGGGCTGACGTGTCCAGCACCAGCAGGCGCGAGGCTGTATCGATCCAGATCCACATCGAGCCCTGCTTGGTGAAGGCCATGGGCAGCAGGTCCAGCTTGGCCTCGTCTTTCAGCTCCTTGCTCTCCTTCTTGCCGGGCTTGCGGCCGGTTTCCTTTTCGATGCGTTCGGCCTTTTCCTTGACCTTGCGCGCCAGCACGCTGCCGGGCAACACCTTGGTCTCGACCATGAAACGCAGGATCCACTGCCCGCCCACCGATTCGACCAAGGGGCCATGTAGTTCACCCCGGGGGGGCACCCAGCCCAGCGACTTCTCTTGCGTGGCGCCACATTCCTGGAACGGGGCCTTGGCCAGGGCGTCCTCTACTTGCGTCAGCTCGACCTGCCATTGCGGAGCAATGCGGTACACGATCATGTTCTTGAACACGGAAAACCTTTGGTTGGGGTCGCTGCGGACAACGACACGGACACGGAACCCGCCATTGTCGGCGGTCGCCACCCAGGCGCCGGGCCGCTAGGGCACAGGCATCCCTTGAGGGACTAAAAACGCTACACAATCAATAGCAAACAAGGCATATGCCACTGGCGCATCGCCGACTATTTGCTCAAAATTATCTCGGAGGCCACTTTGCAAGCGTTCGCTGCAACTTTACACAGCCTCACCCAACGCGCACCGTGGCGATACGTGGGCGGCAGACACTGGACTCCAATCGCTGAAACGGTCGTTGCAGCGAGCTCACCACCGCGAAAGGACTCCCACCATGGCATCCCGTTTCTCCCACCACATCTCTCACCGCATTGCCGCCACCGCCCTGCTCGCCGCCATGGCGTTGCCTGTACTGGCCCAGCAGCCCCCAGCTGCGCCTGCGGCATCCCCCACAGCCCCCGCCAAGGCCGCCGAAGGCCGCCATGAACGCCACCATGGCGACATGGCCCAGCGCCATGCCAAGCGGCTGGCAGACCTCAAGGCCCAGCTCAAGCTGACGCCTGCACAGGAATCCGCTTGGACCACCTTCACCACCGCCATGCAACCCGGCGAACGCCCCGCCCGCCTGGACCGCCAGGACATGGACAAGCTGACCACGCCGGAACGCATCGACCGCATGCGGGCCCTGCGCGCTCAGCACGCTGCCGAAGCCGACCGCCGTGGCGAGGCCACCAAGGCCTTCTATGCGACGCTGACGCCCGAGCAGCAAAAGACCTTTGACGCCCAGGCCCACCGGGGCCACCCCATGGGTGGCATGCGGGGTGGCGAGGGCCGCCACGGGCACGGCGACCACCACGGCGGCATGCGCGGGGGCGAAGGCCGTCCGGCCCCCGCTCCGGCCAAATAAGGCCCCCCGGCCAGGCTGACAGGCGCTAAGGCGCACACCCGCCAACCCGGCGTTCTTCACAGAACGCCGGGTTTTTTTGTTGTGGTGGCCAGCCCATGGGGAGCAGCGAATGGCAGCATGCGACGCAGCTGTGGATAACTCTGGGCACAGTTCTGGCACAACCGGGCAGTTATCCACACAAAAATCCGACACCCGAAAGTTGTTGTCGGTGAGCCCCGCACTTTGTGCGAGCCGCCCCACACACTTTGCAGCGACGCAAGTACGCGCCAGCATTGAAGAAAAGACGCTTGTCCACACAAACAGGCGTTCTCTACTACTACTGCTATTTATATATAAAGCTATTAAAGAATAACCAGAACTCCAACTCCGGGGTACCCATCACACGCCTGCGACGTGCGGTTCTGCTTGTGGGGGCCTGTCTGCACGGACATCACCACCAGGCCGTGGTGACGACAGCTCAGCCTGCCCTGCGGATCACTCAGGTCCTCTTGGGAACCCACAGGCGGTCGTTGACTGCACGAAACGGCTTTGCGGCCTGGTACGAGGGATGTGCTGTGCCAAGGTCCTGTGCGCTACATCGACCATCGTCTGGGCAGGTTCTGACCGCCTCACTGGCGCCCCCCAAGCCCCTGCAGCACCGGAAGCGGAGCGTCACATCTGCCTCAATGCTATCAATTAGAGAGCAAAAAAGGCATACGGCCGTAGCGCTACGGGTCGTTTTGATTGAACTTCTTGCTGCCCACGCGCCCGGTGCGTAAAACTGGGGATAGTTTTGGCACAACCGGGGGCTTATCCACAGAAAAGTGCGATGCGCCGCTTTTGTCCCCGCTCGGGCGACAACGGGAGCAGGGCTGGGTGCACAGGGTTGGCAGCGGGCTAAGTGCTTGCCAGCGCTGGCAAAAATACAGTTGTCCACACGCCAGGCCGCCCTCTACTACTACGACTATGTATTTATAAAAGAAATAAGAAGAAGACAGAGAACAACTGGGGCCACGCACACGGCGGGGGTGAATGGAGGGGCACCGACATACCGGGTGTACCCGCCCCAACCGGGATGAACGAGGGGATCTGGAGACGTCCAGAAGGCCGTGGAGGGCCTTAGGCGCAAAAGCAGGCCCAGGGGGCCGAAACGTACCCACAGGTTCCTCACGGAGCTTCTGGGGCCCTCAGGAGGGAGTCAGGGGTTAAGGGGGCGTTGGATGTGGACAAGAGCCAGGAACACCTGGCGGGCGCCGCTTATGCCTGCGAGGTGCGCAGGAAGCTGTCCAGAACGTCCACCGACAGCGCCTTGCTGAACAGGTAGCCCTGGTAGAGCTGGCAGCCCGCGCGGGCCAGCAGCGCGCATTGCTCGGGGGTTTCCACGCCTTCGGCGATCACTTCCAGCCCCAGGCTGCGCGACAAGCCGATGATGGTGTCCACGATCGCAGCGTCGTTGGGGTCAGTCAGCAGGTCGCGCACAAAGCTCTGGTCGATCTTGAGCTGATCGAGTGGCATGCGCTTCAAGTAGCTCAGGCTGGAGTAGCCCGTGCCAAAGTCGTCCAGCGAGAAGCCCACCCCGTACGACCGCAGCGCGGTCATGGTGGCGATGGTGGTCTCCATGTCTTCCACCAGCAGGCTTTCGGTCAGCTCCAGCTTGAGCTGGGCCGAGGGCGCGCCGGTGATGGCGAGTACGCGGGCCACGTCGTCCACAAAACTGGCATGGCGGAACTGGCGCGAACTCACGTTGACGGCCATGGTCAGGTGCGACAGGGCCGGGTCGCTCTGCCAGCTGGCCAGCAGCTTGCATGCGGTGTGTAACACCCAGCGGCCCAGCGGCAGGATGAGGCCCGTCTCTTCAGCGAGCGGGATGAACTGCGCGGGCGACACCATGCCGCGCTGCGGGTGGGCCCAGCGCACCAGCGCCTCCACCCCCACACAGCGGCCCGACTGGTGGATTTGCGGCTGAAAGTGCAGCAGGAACTCTTCCTGCATCAGCGCGGAGCGCAGGTCGGTTTCCAGCCCCGCGCGCGCCGTGACCACAGCCTGCATGTCGGGGTCAAAAAAGCGCAAGGTGTTGCGGCCAGCCGTCTTGGCCTGGTACATGGCCAGGTCGGCCTGCTTGAGCAGCTCGCCCACTGTGGTGTGCTCGCCGGTGAACGGTGCAATGCCGATGCTGGGCGTGCTGCGGTACTGGTAGCCCTGCAGCGCATAGGGCACGGCCAGCATGGCCAGGATCTTTTCACCCACGCCCCGGGCGTGCAGCGCGAGCTCGTGCGGCTTGGGGCTGAGTTCTTCCAGCATGACCACAAATTCGTCACCCCCCAGCCGGGCCACCGTGTCCACGCTGCGCACACAGGTGTTCAGGCGCTGCGCCACCTGTTGCAGCAGCAGGTCGCCCTGGTCGTGGCCCAGGGTGTCGTTCAGGGTCTTGAAGTTGTCGAGGTCGATGAACAGCAGCGCCCCGCCCTGCTGGCGCCGCTGCGCGGTGGCCAGGGCCTGGTGCATGCGGTCCATGAGCAGCATGCGATTGGGCAGGCCGGTGAGCGCATCGTAGAACGCCAGGCGCTGGATCTCGCGCTCGCTGGCCTTGCGCTGGCGGATATCGGTGTTGATGGCCAGGATGGACTGTGGCTGGCCGTCATCGCCACGCACCAGCGTCCAGCGGCCTTCCACCTCGATGGTGCTGCCATCACGGTGGCACTGCACGATCTCGCCGGTCCACTCGCCCTGCTCCAGCACTGTCTGCGTGGCGTGCCGGAAGTGCGTGGGGTCTTCGTAGAGCAGCGTCTCGATGGACTGCCCCAGCGCCTGCAGCTGCGACCAGCCGTACAGGCGCTCTGCGCTCTTGTTCCAGAAGATGATGCGGTGGTCCAGGTCCCGCACCAGGATGGCGTCCTGGGCCTTGTCCAGCAGCGAGGCCTGGTGGCGGATGCGGATATCGGCCAGCTGCCGCTCGATCTCGGCCGACGCACGCGAGGCAAAGATCTGCAGCGTGGAGGTGATGAAGTCCGTGTCGGCAATCGCGTGGCGGAACAGCACAAAGACGATGCCCACCACCTCGCCGTCGGCATTGCACAGCTGCTGGCCCACATAGGCCTGGGCACCCACCGCGCGCAGCACGGGGGCTTCGGGGTACAGCTGTTGCACCTTGTCGGTCACCACATGGGTACGCTGCGACATCAGCAACAGGCTGGGCGTGCCGGTCAGGCTGTATTCGTCGTTGGGTAGCATCTGGCCGTCAAGCACAGCCGCCAGCGTGACCACCCGGGGCGCCTGGTCTTGCGAATGCGGCAGCAGCCGCACCACGCAGCCGCCCTGGGCATCCAGCGCATCGGCCATGTTGCGCACCAGCTGCACAAAAAATTCGGTGCCGGTGCTGGCCGACACGGCCGCCGCCACCTTGAGCACCGAAGCCTGCAGCCGCTGCTGCGCCTTGTGCGCGCGCAGGCTGGTGATGCCGATGGCCAGGTCGTTGGACAGCTCCTGCAGCAGCGCGGCTTCTTCGGGGCTGATCTGCAACACGTCGGGTGCGTACAGGTACAACAGGCCAAAACTGCGGTCCTGTGCGTGGTCGCGCGCATGCTCGCGCAGCGGCAGGCATATCACCCCGTGAAAGCCATGCTCCAGCATGCGCTCGGTCCAGTCGGCAAAGTCGCCTTCGGTGCGGATGTCCTGCACGATCACCGGCTGGCCGGTGCGCACCGCAATGCCCGCCGGGCCCCGGCCATAGGGGTCGTCGGCCGACCAGCTCAGTTGCAGGTTTTCCAGGTAGTTCTGGTTGTAGCCCGCATGGGCCACCGGGCGGATGGATTTGCGCTCGTCGTCCAGCGCAAACCCCACCCAGCCCATGCGGTAGCCACCGATGTCCACCGCAATCTGGCAGATGGCCTGCAGCAGTGTGGCCTCGGACGTGGCGCGCACCAGGGTTTCGTTGCATGCGCTCAGCAGGCGCTGGGCACGGCCCATGCGCGCCAGCTCGCGCTCGGTGCGCAGGCGTTCGGTCACGTCGGTGGCCAGCACCTGGCGGGCCGGGCGCCCGTTGAAGCTGATGCTGCCCGCCGTGATCTCCACATCCATGAAGCTGCCATCCTTCTTGATGTGGCGGCTGATGACCGGCGCGTTGCGCTGTTCCATCGGAACGGCGCGGATGTTGGCCTCGACGTTGGGGCGCCGGTCGGCCGGCCACAGGTCCAGCATCGACATGGTCAGCAGCTCGGACTCGGTGTAGCCATAGTGGCGTTCCATCGACCGGTTCACGGCCTGCAGCTGCAGGGTTTCACGGTCGTACACCCACATGGGGTGCGGGTGCTCGTCAAACAGCATGCGGTATTGCTGCTCGGACGCATGCAGCTGCCCCGCCACATGCCGCAACTGCACCATGGCACCCAGCGACTCGGTCAGGATCTCCAGGTGCGCCACATCGCGGCGCGAAAATGCATTGACCTTGTCCGATGTGACCTTGAGCGACCCGACGATGGCGTCGCCACTGCGCAGCGGCACCGCCATGACCGACCGCACGCCGTGGCGGTGGGGCATTGAAGCCATGTCCCAGCCCTCTGCCTCGGTGTCGTTGCACACCACGGTCTGGCCCTTGCTGAGTGCGGGCCAGAGCAGGCTCTGGTCCACTGCCAGCGGGTTGCCCACTGGGCGCACGTGGTCGCCGGCTGACGCCTGCGCCACCAGCTGGCGGCCTTGCAGCAGCTCCACCATGGCGCCGCGCGCTTCGGTCTGGCGCAGCACGGTGCTGGCCACCAGCTGCAGCACCTCGGGCAGCGGCATGTCCAGCGACGAAATGCGCTGCTGCACCTGCAGCAGCTCGGCATGGTTCTGTGCGTCGCGCTGGGCGTCCAGGTCGGCCAGCTTTTGCGCGCTGATGTCGGTCATGCCGCCCACCATGCGCACGGCCTTGCCCTGCAGGTCGCGGATCAGGAAGCCCCGGTCCAGCACCCAGGCATAGCTGCCGTCCTGGCGGCGAAAGCGGTATTCGTCCGACCAGTGGTTGGCCGTGCCGTCGATGGCGGCATGGATGCCGTCGAGCACTTCTTCGCTGTCATCGGGGTGCAGTCGCAAGGTCCACGAGGTGCTGTCGGGGGGCAACTGGTCGAGTGGCACACCGAACAGGGTCTGCATGCCTTCGTTCCACCACATGGCATCGGTGTGCAGGTTCCAGTCCCACACCGCGTCGGCCGTGGCGCGCGAGACCAGGTGAAAGCGCTCTTCGCTTTCACGGCGGGCCTGCCGGGCCTGGTGCTGGGCCGAAATGTCCTGAAACGCCCCCTGAATCCGCACGATGCGGCCCTCGGCGTCGCGCACCGCCTGCCCGGTGGTGCGCACCCAGAAGTGACGACCCGCCGGTGTGACAAGTTCGGCCTCCAGGTCAAACGGTGTGCCGTGGCGGATGCAACTCTCAAACGCTGCCTGCATGGCCTGCCGGTGCGGGGGCAGGTACAGCTCCATGATCTGTTCCACCGAGCCCATGCGTCCCGCAATGCCGAAGGCGGCGGCGATCTCCTGCGACCAGTTCAGCTGCAGGCTGGGCAGCTCCACGATCCAGCCGCCAATGCGGGCCATCTGCCCGGCCACGCGCAGAGTCTCGCTCTGGGCCAGCAGTTCGGCATGCATCTTGTCGCGCTGCTGCACCAGGTCGGCCAGCACCTGCTTTTGGCGGCGCAGCTCCAGCTGCACCATGGCCTGCTCGGCCAGTATGCGCAGGCCCTCCAGCTGCTCGGCCTCGATGTGCCGGGGAATGGAGTCCAGCACCGCCAGCGTGCCCAGCGCCTGCCCCTCTGGGGTGACCAGCGGCACACAGGCGTAAAAGCGCACATGGGGGTCCTGCGTGACCAGCGGGTTGTGGGCAAAAACCGGGTGCTTGTGGGTGTCGTTGACTACCATGGGCTCGCGGCTGCCGCTCAGTGCATGCGCGCAGAACGCAATCGCGCGTTCGGTCTCCTTGAAAGGTACACCCACTGCGGCCTTGAACCATTGCCGGTCGCTGTCCACGAAGTTGACCACCGCCATGGGGCACTGGCATACACGCGCAGCCAGCGTGGCCAGCTGGTCAAAGCTGTCTTCCGTCGGGGTGTCGAGGATCGCGTAAGACTGCAGTGCCTGGAGCCGGGCGGCTTCTGCGGTGGCTTGCGCTGGTGGCATGGTCAATCCACCGTGGCACCGCTGCGCGCGCACCCATCCAGCCTGGTCAGTGCGACCAGGCCATCAGGAGTGGGGCGGAGCAACTTCGGCAAGGCAATCGGGCAATAGGTGGGTGCGTGCAATGCTGCCGCAACGCGCGCATGGGACCACAGCGCCACAGGCACTGTGGCAAAGAGGGTCAATGCTACACCGCACAGACCTTGCTTGCGACGTGCGCCTATGGGGGTTTGTCCCAAAAAACACAGTGTTTTGACCTCGGGCAGTCACCCAGGCAACCTTCGCGCAGCACGAGGCTTGCTAACGTGGCCCCATGCAGATTTCCGAACTCGCGCAACAGGCCTCGGTGTCCGTCCACGCGCTGCGCCACTACGAGCGGCTGGGGCTCATCCACCCCGACCGCCGGGCCAACGGCTACCGCGACTATCCGGCCCGCATGCGGCGCGAGGTGGTGTTCATCGCCATGTCCCGCCAGCTGGGCTTCAGCCTGCCGCAGATTGCCCTTCGCCTGGATGAATACCGCGCCGGCACCCTCGGCATTGACGACATGGTGCAGGCCTTGCAGGCGCGTGTGGACGCGATCAACCAGCAGATCGCTGCACTGCAGTCCCAAAAATCCACCGTGCAGGCGCACCAGGCCTGGTTGCGTGGCCGGTTGCTCAAGAAGCAGCGATCAAAAACCCAGGGTCGGCAAACACGCTCGGGCGCAGCCACTGCATCTACCAAGCCCTGGCCGCGTGTGCGTGCCCCGTCGGCCCGCAAACCCTAGACCCCTCGCAGCACCCAAACACCCCATCCCCAGGAGACCCCCACCATGACAGCCCCACTCACACCCGCGCCCCGCGATGCTTTGTCCAGCGCACCCCGCAGCACCATGGAAACCCTGCAGGCCGTGGTGCTGGCCATGCCGATGGCCCGCACGCTGGGGCTGCGCTTTGTCCATGCCGAGCCCGGCCGGGTTGAGGTGGAGATACCGGTGAGCGAGGCCTTCAGCTTTCGCCCAGGCCAGTTGCAGGCCACGGCGGTGTTTGCGGTGGCCGACTTTGCGGCGGTGGCGGCAGCAGGCAGCGTGTTGCCACCTGGCTGGACCAATGCCACGGTGGACACCACCTTGAAAATTGTGGCCCCTGCCCAGGGCGAGTGCCTGCGGGCGCGGGGCCGCGTGGTGGATGCCGGGCGCCTGCTCACCGTCTGTGCCGCCGACGTGTGGGCAGTGGATGCCGCCGGGCAGGAGCGGCTGTGCGCTACGCTGCTGGCCACGGCACGCAACATCGACATGGGGGCCGCGAGGCCGCCCCAGGGCTGATAGCGCAGCCTCACGCCGGGCGTGCCAGCCGAGTACAAGGTGTGTCGGGTGTGTCAGGCCTTCTGGCGCCGCGCCCGCACTGCTGCTGCCAGCCCTTCAAGGACCGGCACGGTTTGCGCCATGCTGATGCAGGCATCCGTCACCGACACGCCATGCGCCAACGGCTGGCCGGGCACGATGTCCTGGCGGCCTTCCTGCAGGTGGCTCTCGATCATCAGGCCGGTGATGCGTGCGTCGCCCGCGGCAATCTGCTGTGCCACTTCTGCCGCCACGGTGATTTGGCGCTGGTGCTGCTTGCTGCTGTTGGCGTGGCTCACGTCAATCATCACCTGCTCGCGCAGGCCGGCGGCCTTGAGCACGGTGCAGGCCGCATCCACATCCGCGGCGCTGTAGTTGGGCTGCTTGCCGCCGCGCAGGATCACGTGGCAGTCCTGGTTGCCGCGCGTTTCAAAGATCGCGGCCTGGCCCATCTTGGTCATGCCCATGAAGGCGTGCGCGGCGCTGGCCGCCAGGATGGCGTCGCTCGCCACCTTCACGCCACCATCGGTGCCGTTCTTGAAACCCACGGGGCACGACAGGCCACTGGCCAGCTGCCGGTGACTCTGGCTCTCGGTCGTGCGCGCGCCGATGGCGCCCCAGCTCACCAGGTCGCTGATGAACTGCGGTGAGAGCAGGTCCAGGAACTCGGTGCCCACGGGCAGGCCCAGTGCCAGCACGTCCAGCAGCAGCTGGCGGGCCAGCTCCAGCCCCTCGTTGATGGCAAAGCTGCCGTCCAGATGCGGATCGTTGATGTAGCCCTTCCAGCCCACGGTGGTGCGCGGCTTTTCAAAGTACACCCGCATCACGATGAGCAGGTCGTCCTGCAATGCATCGGCCTGTGCTTTCAGCTGGCGCGCATAGTCCATGGCCTGGCCATGGTCGTGGATGGAGCAAGGCCCCACCACCACGATCAGCCGGTCGTCCTGCCCATGCAGGATGCGCGAAATGGCAGCGCGGCTGGATTCGACCAGGGTCAGTGCCGCATCGGGCGTGGGCAGCCATTCCTGCAGCAGTGCCGGTGTGATCAGCGGGCGCACGGCCTTGATGCGCGTGTCATCAATGCGGGTGGTGTCGTGGGTGGAGATGGGGGTGGCGGAGCGGTGTGCGTGGGTCATGGTGGCCCCGATTGTCGCGGAGCCCGATCACAGGCCGAATCGAGGCACGTTGCTGGATACCGGCGCGGCCCCCGCGCGAGACGCAGAGCAAGGGCCGCCCCGCAGCGAGTGCGTCGTCCCCCTCAGGGGGAAGGCGCCGAAGGCGACTCAGGGGGAGCCTCTAGGGCCTGCGGAACGCCGCATTCTGCCGCGCCCAGTGGCGCGACTGCAGGTGGTCCAGCCGCACCGTGCCGCCGGTGGACGGCGCATGCACGAACCGCCCTTCGCCCACATAGATGCCCGCGTGGCTGGGCTGGCGGCCCGTGCCAAACACCACCAGGTCACCTGCACGCAGCTCGCTGCCGTCGATGGGATAGCCCCAGGTGTTGAGCTGGGTCACCGTGCGCGGCGGTGGTGTGCCCACCTGGTTGCGGTACACGTAGCCGATCAGGCCGCTGCAATCAAAGCCCGAGTCCGGGGTGTTGCCGCCGTAGCGATACGGCGTGCCCACCAGGCCCAGCGCGTGGATGGCGATGTCGTGTGCCTGCTCGGGCGTGAGCGGCGGCGCCGTGCGTGTGGAAGCCTGCGGTGGCGACGAGGGGGATGGAGGCCGCGATGTACTGCAACCGGCCAGCACCAGCAGGGCGGCGGTGCAGGCGGCAAGGCTCAGGCTGTGAAAGGCGCGCATGGGCCCGAGGTTACTGGACTTGCACGGCTCCCTGCACTTTACCCAGGCTCCCCAAGGTCTTTGCGCGCCAAGCCTTGCGCAGGCCGCTGGCAGTGCCTGAGAAAACCCCCTGTCGATCCCCGTCAGAACGGGGTATCTCCTGCGGCCTGTTTGTACGCCATGCTGGATGCATCGCTGGCGCGCCGCATCGGAATGAATGCAACCCCGCGGGTCTCCACCCTGGGACCCGTTGCCAAAAAACCCATGCGCTCATAGAAGCCCCGGGCATGGGGTGTCGCGTTGACTGTGATGCCCGGTGCAGGGCCGGCAGCGATATGGGACAGGGCGTGTTGCCACAGTTGCTGCCCGTAGCCAAGTCCCTGGAAAGCCTCGGCCACAAACAGATGGAACAGGTGGCTGTCCTCCCGCACCACCACGACGCCCGCAAAGGTGTTGTTGCGTGTCCACCCCACCCAGGTCTTGAACGATGGACTCTGCAGCCGTAGCGCCACCGCCTCCGGCTGCAGGGTCTGTAAAAACACCTCCGCACCTCGCCCGTCTTTGTCCAGTATGAAGAAGTGCGCCACCGACAACGCAAGCGCGCTGATGGCGGGCGCATCCCGGGTCGATGCGGTAAGGATTTCCATGCGGGTTTCGGTCACACGGCCAGGGACGTTGCTTCTGGATGCAACGCAGGCCGCCGCGCCATCAACCGGTTGGCCACGCTCACAATCGCTTGCACCGAGGCGGTCACGATGTTGTGGCTGGCGCCTGCCCCAAAGGTGGAACCTGCCACGCCGTCCATGGCTGCTTCCACAATGGCCATCGCCTGCGCGTTGGCGCCCGTGCCGGTGGCGCGTTCCTCGTAGTGGTCCACCCGCAGGGGCAGGCCGAGCGCGTCCACCGTCGCAGCAATCGGCCCGTTGCCCTGGCCGCGCAGGGTCTGGCGCGTGCCGTCGATGGTCACGTCCAGCTCGATGCCCTGGCCGTCTTCGTCAATGCGGTGGCTGTGGCAGGTGATGGCGGCCTGTACTGTGGCGTGTACGGGTGCCTGCAGGTAAGTGGCCTGGAACAGGCTCCACAACGCATCGCCCGTCATCTCGCTTTCGCTCGCGTCCGTCTGGCGCTGCACCACGGCGCTGAACTCCACCTGCATGCGGCGCGGCATCACCACGCCATGTTCACGTTCGAGCAAGAACGCGATGCCGCCCTTGCCCGACTGGCTGTTCACCCGGATCACGCTGTCATATGTGCGGCCGAGGTCGGCCGGGTCGATGGGCAGGTAGGGCACCTCCCACAAGGCGTTCGGGTCTTGCGCGGCAAAGCCCTTCTTGATCGCGTCCTGGTGCGAGCCCGAGAACGCGGTGAACACCAGGTCGCCCGCATACGGGTGGCGTGGATGCACGGGCAGCGAGGTGCATTCTTCGGCAATGCGCGCGACCGAGGTGATGTCCGAGAAGTCAAGGTTCGGGTGCACGCCCTGCGTGTACATGTTGAGCGCCAAGGTCACGATGTCCACGTTGCCGCAGCGCTCACCGTTGCCAAAGAGGCAGCCTTCCACACGGTCGGCACCGGCCATCATTGCAAGTTCTGCTGCCGCCACGCCCGTGCCCCGGTCATTGTGCGGGTGCACCGACAAGACGATGTGCTCGCGTGGCGACAAGTGGCGATCCATCCACTCGATCTGGTCGGCAAACACGTTGGGCGTGGCGTTTTCCACGGTGGTGGGCAGGTTGATGATGATGGAGCGGCCGGGGCCGGCGTTCCATGCGGCAACCGCCGTCTGGCAGGCCTTGAGCGACACGCTGAGCTCGGTGGCACTGAAGGTTTCTGGCGAGTACTGCAGGGTCCACTGCGTTTCGGGCTGGGCGTCGGTGAGCTGCTTGAGGTAGCCCACATGGTGCGCGATGAGCTGCATCACCTGCGTCACGTTCATGCCAAAAACGATGCGGCGCCACGCGGGCGCGGTGGCGTTGTACAAGTGGACGATGGCGCGGGGTGCGCCTTTCACGGCCTCCACGGTGCGTGCGATCAGGTCCTCGCGCGACTGGGTCATCACCATGATGGTCACGTCGTCGGGGATGAGGTTTTCGTCGATGAGGCGGCGCACAAAGTCGAAATCGATTTGCGACGCGGCCGGAAAGCCGACTTCGATCTCCTTGAAGCCGATGCGCACCAGCTCGTGAAAGAGCTTCATCTTGCGCTCGCCGTTCATGGGCTCGAACAAGGCCTGGTTGCCATCGCGCAGGTCGGTGGAGAGCCACACGGGCGCCTGGGTGATGCTGCGGTTGGGCCATTGGCGGTCGCCGAGCGCAATGGGGGCGATGGGTTGGTATTTGGTGGCGGGCTTGGCAATCATGAGGGGCTCCACGAACGGTGTGTGCGGTGTGCCAATCAGGCACGGTGCACGGGTCAATCGGAATCGAAAGAAATCAAAACGAATGACATCCCCTGCAGCCCTTTGCGTGTGCAAAGGCTGGTTCGCGGGCCGGGGTCAGGGGGAGATCAGGTGTTGCGCGAAACGGCAACGGTGGCGAACGCAGGCAGACCCCGGCCAGGCACTAGGCCTAGCGATAGGGTGGATAGGAACATGCTGCGTTGCATAGGAAGCCAAAGATAGCACAGTGATGCTGCGGTGCGCAACCATTTGCATGAAATCTGCTATGGCGCTTGTTGTATATGCCTAATTAGCTATCAAATATGTAGCAAATGAGGCTGGTAGCATGACGCCCTTGAATGTCTCCAGCTCTGCCACTTCCCATGGCGGCTGGCACGATTGGCCCCGATTCAGGAGACCCCATGCCTTACCTGTTGCTCATCATGGAACCCCACGGCCAGCGTGCTGAGCGGGGCCTGGCCGGTGGCCAGGAGGCCTATGCCCGCATGCAGCGTTTTGGTGCCGGTCTGCAGGCCCGGGGCCTGTTGCGCGCCAGCGAGTCGCTGGCCTCGACCGAGCAGGCCGTGCGGCTGCAGGTGCGCGAAGGGCAGACCCGTCTGACCGACGGGCCGTTTGCCGAGACCAAGGAAATGGTGGGCGGCTTCTTTCTGATCGACTGCGCCACGCGCGACGAGGCCGTTGCCATTGCCCGCGAATGCCCGGCCGCCGAGTGGGCCACCGTGGAGGTGCGCGAACTGGCGCCCTGCTACCACGGCGCGGTGGATTGAATCAAGCCGAAGCGCCTGCCTGCAGCGCCAGGAACTGCGGCGCGGGCATGGGGCGTGCAAACACATAGCCCTGCAGCACATCACAGCCTTGCCGCACCAGGTAGTCGGCCTGCTCCTGGGTTTCCACGCCCTCGGCGGTCACCTGCAGCCCCAGACCGTGCGCCAGCGCCACAATGGCGGTGACGATGGCACGGCTGTGCTCCTGCCCCGGCAGGTCTTTGACAAAGCTGCGGTCGATCTTCAGGCGCCGCATGGGCAACTGGCGCAGATATGCCAGTGACGAGTAGCCGGTGCCAAAGTCATCGATGGCCAGGTGAATGCCCAGCTGGCTCAACCGGTGCAGCGTGTGGGCGCCGGCCTCCATGTTTTCCATCAGCACGGTTTCGGTCAGCTCGATTTCCAGCAGGTGCGCTGGCAGGCCCTCTTCGCGCAGGATGTCCATCACGCGTTCCAGAAACTGTGGGTCACCCAGTTGCCGTGCCGAGATGTTCACGGCCACACGCAGGGGCGGGCCCCCTTTCCACTGCGCGGCGTCGCGGCAGGCGGTGCGCATCACCCAGTAGCCCAGCGGGGCAATGAGTCCGCAGTCTTCGGCCACCGACACGGCCTCGAGCGGCGACACGGAGCCCAGCTCCGCGTGCGTCCACCGCAGCAAGGCCTCGGCGCCGACCAGGGCCCGGTCGCTGGCGGCAAACAGGGGCTGGTAGTGCAGCGCCAAACCGGTGCCCTGCTCCAGCTCGGCACGCAGCGCCTGTTCAATGGCCTGGCGCCGCACCACGGCCAGGTTCATCGACGCATCAAACCGCACGCAGCGGTTCTTGCCCATCTCCTTGGCGCGGTACATGGCGGTGTCGGCGTTGCTCACCAGCGCGTCCATGTCCATCGCATCGTCGGGAAACGTGGCAATGCCTGCGCTGCAGGTCACGTTGACCTGCTGGCCGACCTCGGTGTAAGCGGCCTGGAAGACGCTGACGATGCGCTGCGCGTATTTCTCCAGCGCCGCGTCATCCATGTCCAGCCGCAGGATCAACGCAAACTCGTCGCCCCCCAGGCGCGAGATGGTGTCGGTGCTGCGCACCACGGATTGCAGGCGCCGGGCCACCTGGCGCAACAGGCCGTCCCCCGCCGCATGGCCGAAGGTGTCGTTGAGTGTCTTGAAGTTGTCCAGGTCGATGTACACCAGTGCCACCCGGTAGCCCGCACCGCGTGCGCCCTGCAGCTCGGCGGCCAGCCGCTCGTTGAACGCGTGCCGGTTGCCCGTGCCGGTGACGGCGTCGGTGTGGGCCAGCGCGTGCAAGCGGTTCTCGGCCTCGCGCACAGCAGCGCGGCTGCGCAGCACCATGGCGGTGGCCATGGCCATCACGCAAATGGCGATCAACAAGGCGGTGCCAAACCGGATGCCCAGCCGCATGTACACCGCCGCCATCGACTTGCGGATGTACAGCGTGCCCCAGGTGGTGCCAGACGCCTCGATGGGCCGGGCGATCTCGAGCATGCGCCAGCCAGCACGCTCTGCGGCGCCGTCCAGTCCCGTGGCACGCAGCGTGGTGGGAAAGTCCGGGTCGCGGTCGCGTGCGTAATGCGCAAACAGCACGCCATCCTTGTCGTACACCGTGGCGCTGATCACCATGGACGATGACCGCAGCGCGCCCAGCATTTCGTTGGCGGTGCTGGTGTCGCGGAACACCACGGCCGCAGAGATGTTGTCGGCCACGATGGCGGCTTCCACCCGGCTGTCTTGCAGCATGGACGCGCGGGTGCTCCAGTAGTCCACGCCGGTGAGCGCCAGCACCACGGTCAGCAGCGCCAGGCCTGCGGCCAGGATGCCGGTGACCACCAGGCGCGATGACAGCAGGGCATGTGTCGCCGGGCTTGCGGGCGCTGCGGTGTCGGCTTCAGCGGGGCGTGTTTTCACCGGCCTCCCCTGGCCAGCCGCAGCAGCCGTGAGCTGATGATGAGGCCGGCCTTGTTGGCGGCGTCGGGGCTGATGCCGAACACCACACGCCCTTCCTGTTGGGCCAGTGCGATGACGATTTCGGGATTCACAAAGGTGATTTCATCCGACACGGTGAGGATGCCGTGGGACGGCGGCAGGGTACGCAGCAGTCGCAGAACAGGCTCCACTTCGGCGTTGTGGATGATGAGCACGCGGCAGCCACGAATCGCCGGCAGATCCAGCAACCGCACGCGCACGGTGCGGCCCTTGGTGGCCTGTTTGCCATCGAGCGCAGTCAGGGCGCGCTTGAGCGGGCTGAAGGCAGACACGCACACCGTGACGTCATTGCCGGGCGCGCCATCGCTGTCGGGCCAGTCGATGAACTGGATGAAGTTGAAGATGTAGGCGGCCTTGAGGTCCAGGTCTGCCACGGGCTCGTTGGCACGGGCTGCACTGGTGCCCACGCCACACACCGTCCACAGGCAGATCGCCAGCAGCGTGCGCAATCGCAGGAAATAGGCCATGGCTCAGAACGCGTACGTCAGCTTGATGCGGTAGGTACGCCCGTCCTGCCGGATCGCATCTTCCCGCACCTCGAACGAAGCGGGGTCTGCGTAGCGGCGGTTGAACAGGTTGTACACCCCCAGCGATACATCCACATCCGCGATGCGCGTGGAATAGGTCAGATGGGTCAGCACATGCCCGGGCAGGCGGGCGTTGAGCACGGTGTTGCGCGGGCCGATGCCGATGGCCTCGATGGCGTAGCGGCCCGGGTTCCAGCCCCAGTTCGCAGGCGTGTGCAATACGTCGGACCACTGGAGCTTGAGCAGGTGCCGGGGCGAGTTGGTCAGCGCTCCGTCCGTTGACGGGTCCCGTGCCTTTTGCCACCCATAGGCCACGCGCAGGCGCCGCCCGCCCGCCCAGCGTTGTTCGGCCTCGGCCTCCAGGCCATGCACTTTGACGGTGCGGGTGTTGTTGAAGGTGAGCCGGTCCGAGTGGCCCAGGCTGTCCAGCGAGATCAGGTCGCTCACCCCCGACCGGAACGCCGTCAGCAGCAGGCGCGTGGCCCCGGTCGGGGCATGCTCCACGGCCAGTTCGGTGGTGCGCACACGCTCGGACCGGATGCTGGTGGTGTCCACCACGCCGCCGGGCAGGTTCACGCGGTAGTCGCGTTCATAGGCGTTGGCTGGACGGTAGGCCGTGCCGTGCAGCAGCTTGACAGCGGTGGCCGCGTCCCACCAGTACACCAGCCCCAGGCGGGGGTGCAGGGCGCCTGCGCTGCCCGACTGCTGCCCCCAGCGCAGGCCGGCGTGCAGCGTGAGGTCGGGGCGCAGTGCAAACTCATCCTGTACATAGACGCCCAGCACATTGCCGTTGCGGCGTGTGTCAAGGTACTGCGCGGGCGGGTCCAGGTCGTCATTGCGCTGAGCGATGCGGGTGTCGCGCCGGTAGTCCAGCCCCCACGACAGCTTGTGCCGCGCCAAGGCCGTGCTCACCCATTGCCATTCGGTGCCCCACCACTGGCCGGTGCCGACGTCGCGGTTCACCGTCACGGGCGGGTAGTCGTACACGTAGTCGCCCACGTACTGATAGCGCCCTGCGTGCAGGCGCGCAGTGAAGGCCAGCGTCGGCTGCCATTGCGCGGTGTATTCGGCGGCCACGCGCGTGCTGGTGTCGATGTACCGCGAGCGCGGGTCGTTGAAAACCTGCGAGAACGCTGCAGTCGGGATGCCCTTGGTGCGCTCGCCGTGGGCCAGGGTCAGCGTCAGCCCATCGCGTCGCATGCGTGCGAACAGCTGGGTGCTGCGGTCATAGTCCAGGCCGTGCGCCACGCCCTGGTGGCTGGCGGGCGCATCGAACGCGGGGTAGTACTGGTCGGCCCCGCGTGCGGTGGAGCGCGTGGCCGCGATCAGCCAGTCGCCTCCCTGCGCATCGACGGCGCCTACCGAAAACCGCAGCTTGGCGTAGCCATGGCTGCCGGCCTCGGTGCTCACCTGGGGCCCGCCCAGCTGGCGACCATCGCGGGTGATGACATTGACCACGCCAAAAAAAGCATTGGCCCCATACACCGCGGACCCGGGGCCAGGCACAAATTCCACCCGTTCCACCAGGTCCAGGTCGATGGGAAAGTCCGTGCCGATGCTCGCCTGGTCGTAGAGGTTGTCGTTGAAGCGCACGCCGTTGACCAGCAGCAGCACCCGCGTGTTGTAGTCGCCCGGCGTGGCAAAACCCCGTGTGCCCAGATAGTGGTAGCTGCGGTCGTAGGACACATACAGCCCGCGCATGCTGGCCAGCACATCGGCCAGCGTGCGGTAGCCAAACAGCTGGATGTCATCGGCGGTTACCACGCTCACGGCCGCCGGGGCCTCCAGGGCCGTCTGTGCATACCGGCTGGCCGTGGTGACCTGCATCTGCATGAGCTGCTCCAGCGGCAGGTCGGCCATGGCGGCGATGTCGGACTGCGCGTGGGCTGCCGCCATGCCAGCGCACAGCCCCAATACCACCCATGGGCGGTGTGGCCGCTGTCGATAGGTCGATCCTCGTTTCATGGCAAAGGCACTGCGTGTGGCTGGCGGTTGTCCCCCCGTGGGGACCTCGCTGGCGGGCGGGCGGGAGGATGCGGGGCGAAGTCTCAGGATCGATGAATCAGTCTTTACAAATTGTATCGACCAGGGGTTGCAAAACCCAGTGCGGGCGCTCAGTAGTCTCCCTATGGCGGCCCCTCACCCGCCCCGCGCGCCAACCGCCCAGGATAGGTGTTAACCCTGGTTCCGCCCGGGCTTGCACATCCGTATGTCGATTTCGGGCGCTCCCATTCGTCGTCACTGTGAAGCACCTAGCAAGGACCGTCGGCGCTTCCGCATTTTTTACTACCCTGAGGAGAACCCCATGCGCTTCATGATCATCATCCAGGCCACCGCCGAATCCGAGCAGGGCTGCCAGCCGACCGCAGCCCTGATGACTGCGATGGCCCGCTACCACGAAGAACTCGCGCGGGCCGGCGTGCTGCTGGACGCCAGCGGCCTGCAGCCGTCCGCCAAAGGCTGGCGCGTGGGCTACAGCGCCAGTGGCACCCGCACCGTCACCGACGGCCCGTTCACCGAGACCAAGGAGCTGATCGCGGGCTACACACTCATCCAGGTGCGCAGCCGCGACGAGGCGCTGGAATGGACCCGCCGCTTTCCCAATCCACGCGGCGAGGGCCTGGAAGCCGAGATCGAAGTGCGCCAGCTCTACGAAATGGAAGACTTTGCCGGGGTGGATGGCGTCGAACAGTTCCGCGACCTCGAAGCCCTGCGCGGCTGATGCCCAGCGTGAAGGACAACATCCCCATGATCAAGACCATCGCCTTCGTGCTGCTGGCGGCCCTTGCGCTGCTGCTGGCGTTTGCCGCCACCCGCCCCGACACCTTTCGCGTGGAGCGCAGCCGCGTGATTGCGGCACCGCCCGAGCGGGTGTACGGGCTCATCCACGACCTGCGCCAGTTCAACACCTGGAACCCGTATGAACGCAAAGACCCGGCCATCCAGGGCCAGTACAGCGCCGCCACCAGCGGCCCCGGCGCTCGCTACGCCTGGCAGAGCGACAAGGTGGGCGTGGGCAGCATGGAGATCGTCGAGGCCACTGCGCCACGCCGCGTGGGCATGAAGCTCGACTTTGTGAAGCCCTTCGAAGCCCACAACCAGGTGGAATTCACCCTGCAGCCCGAAGGCACAGAGGCCACCCGCGTCACCTGGGCCATGCAGGGCCCCGTGCCCTACCTGGCCAAGATCGCCCACCTGGTGTTCAACATGGACCGCATGGTGGGGCAGGACTTCGAGGACGGCCTGGCCAACCTGCAGGCAGTGGCGCAAAAGCCCGCAACGTGAACGCCGCCCACCGCCCCTCCACCTTTGCCAAACCCTTCGTTTCCCATTACCGTCCTCACCCTTCAGGAGTCCGTCATGCACCAACAGATTTTTGTGAACCTGCCCATCGAGAACATGGTCCGCTCGCAGGCGTTTTTCCGCGCGCTGGGCTACGAGTTCAACCCCCAGTTCACCAACGACCAAGGCGCCTGCCTGGTGGTGGGCGAGAACCTCTTCGTGATGCTGCTGGTCAAGAGCTTCTATCAAACCTTCACCGACAAAACGATTGCCGACGCACGCACCACGTCGGAGGTGCTGGTGTGCTTCTCGTGCAGCAGTCGCGAAGAGGTCGATGCGCTGGTGGACAGGGCCGTGGCTGCAGGCGGCACCACACCGCGCCCGGCGCAAGACCTGGGCTTCATGTACTCGCGCAGCTTTGACGACTTGGACGGCCACACCTGGGAGTTTGTGCACATGGTGGATGCCAGCAAGGCGCTGGGCTGAGAACCTGTGAATGAATGCGCCGGATTCATTCACACCTTTTGATCGCGTGAAACCTTCTGCCCTGCCCGACCGCGATGCCCTGCACCGCAGCATCGACTCGGTGTGGCGCATCGAGGCCGCGCGCATCATTGCCAGCGTGGCGCGCATGACGCGCGACGTGGGCCGGGCCGAGGAGCTGGCGCAGGACGCCCTGGTGGCCGCGCTGGAGCATTGGCCCAAAGACGGCCTGCCCGCCAACCCGGCCGCGTGGCTCATGACGACCGCCAAGCGCCGCGCCATCGACCACCTGCGCCAGCAGGCGCTGCACCAGCGCGAGCACGAGGCACTAGGCCATGACCTCGAAGCGCTCGAGGCGCAGTACGCGCCCGATGTGGTGGACACCCTGATGCACGCCGAGCAGGACGACATTGGCGACGACCTGCTGCGCCTGATCTTCACCGCCTGCCACCCCGTGCTGCCCACCGAGGCGCGGGTGGCGCTCACGCTGCGGCTGCTGGGCGGCCTCACCACGGCCGAGATCGCGCGCGCCTTCCTGGTGCCCGAGCCCACCGTGGCCCAGCGCATCGTGCGTGCCAAGCGCAGCCTCACGGCCGCGCAGGTGCCGTTTGAAGTGCCCGGGGCGGCCGACCGCGCGCCGCGCCTGGCCTCGGTGCTGGAGGTGATCTACCTCATCTTCAACGAAGGTTATGCCGCCACCGCGGGCGACGACTGGATGCGCCCCGCGCTGTGTGGCGAAGCCCAGCGCCTGGTGCGGGTGCTGGCCAGCCTGGCGCCCGACGAGCCCGAGGTGCAAGGCCTGGTGGCCCTGCTCGAAATCCAGGCCTCGCGCCTGCCCGCACGCACTGATGCACAAGGCCAGCCCGTGCTGCTCATGGACCAGGACCGCGCGCGCTGGGACCACCTCCTGGTGCGCCGGGGCCTGGCCGCCCTGGACAAGGCCGAGCAGCTCGCGCGCACCGGCAAACCCTGGGGGCCGTATGCATTGCAGGGCGCCATCGCGGCCTGCCACGCACGCGCCCGGCAGGCGCAAGACACGGACTGGCCCCACATCGTGGCGCTGTACGACGCATTGCTGCAGGTGGCGCCCTCGCCCGTCGTAGCGCTCAACCGCGCTGTGGCCGTGGGCATGGCCGAAGGGCCCGCAGCCGCGCTGGCGCTGGTCGATGCCCTGGCCGACGACCCCCTGCTGCGCCACTACCACTGGCTGCCCAGCGTGCGCGGCGATCTGCTGGCCAAGCTGGGCCGGGGGGCTGAAGCGCGGGCCGAGTTCGAGCGCGCGGCCAGCCTCACCCGCAACGCGCAGGAAAAGGCGCTGCTGCTGGCCCGCGCCTGCGGCTGAAGGCCGGTGTTGTGCCCACCCTCACCCCGCTGCAAGGACACCACCCTCATGCCCCACCCTGCCCCTGAATACCCGCTGGAAGGCGGCTGCACCTGCCGCCATGTGCGCTACCGCCTGTTGGCTCCCCCACTGTTTGTGCACTGCTGCCACTGCCGCTGGTGCCAGCGCGAAAGCGGCGCGGCCTTTGCGCTGAACGCGATGATCGAGGCCGACCGCGTGGAGCTGCTCGCAGGCACCCCGTCGATGGTGCACACCCCGTCAGAAAGTGGCCTGGGCCAGCAGATCGCGCGTTGCCCGCGCTGCCAGGTGGCAGTCTGGAGCCACTACGCAGGCGCGGGGCCCGTCATGGCGTTTGTGCGCGTGGGCACGCTGGATGCGCCCGATCACCTGCCGCCCGACATCCATATCTTCACGGCCTCCAAACAGCCCTGGGTGGTGCTGCCGCCGGGGATACCCGCCGTGGCGGAATATTACGAACGCGAAGGGTTGTGGCCTGCGCAAAGCATCGCCCGTCGCCAGGCGGTGCTGCCGCGCATCCAGGCCTACCGTGCGGCTGCAGGGCTCGACCCGGCCTGACGGCGTGTGCCGGGCGGGGGGCTCAGCGCCGGCGGCGCTTTTTGATGGTCTGGCCTTGCGGCGTGGCGGCCTTGGGTGCCAGCCCCAGGGCGGCGCGGGCCAGCGTATCGGCCGCGCCATTGCGGTGGCGGGGAATCCACTGGACCTGGGCTTGTGGGAACTGCCGCAGTGCCTGGCGTGCTTCTTCAAACAGCGTTGCCAGCCGCGCGATCGGTGCCGTGGGATGGCCGCCCAGCTGCTGCACCAGCACGCTGTTGTCGCTGAACACGTGCACTTGGGTTGATGTGGCAATGCCCTGCTGCGCGAGCCACTGCAGCGCCAACATCAGCGCGCGCAACTCGGCCTCGTTGTTGCAGCCGGTAAAGGTGGTGGCTTCGGAGATCTGGTGCCGCACGGTCCCGTCGGGGCCGGTCAGCACGGCCCCCAGGCCCATGCGCCCCGGGTTGGGCCAGGCACTGCCGTCGCAGTGGATCACCCAGGCACCAGGGGCGAGCGGCGCGGCCGCCCGTGCAGCGGTCACTTGTAAAAAGCTTCGACCGTGCCCTTGATCTTGATGAGCAGCGGCTGGCCCTTGCGGTCCACCGTCTTGCCGGCGGGCACCTTCACCCAGCCTTCGCTGATGCAGTATTCCTCCACATCAAAACGCTCCTTGCCGTTCAGGCGGATGCCGATGTCGTGCTCGAACACGGCGGCCACATGGTGCGGGCTGCGGGGGTTGACCGACAGGTGGTCGGGCAGGGGCGGCTGGGCGGGGGTGTTGGGGGTGGTGGCTTCGGTCATAGAGGTCTCAGCGAGAAAGGAGAAAACGCAAAGCGCGGATTCTCCGGCATTTGGGGTGCTGGCCTTCCCAGCGTTCGATCATCGCCCCAGCGGCGCCACGCCGATCAGCCACGCATGGCCCCAGAACGCAAAGCCCGCCCAGGCTACTGCACCCACCACCACAGCCGCCGCCGTGCCTGCAGCGCTGCCTGCCGCGTACACGGTGCCCTGCGCCCGGTCGCGCTGGCGCGCGGCGCGAAAGCTCAGCACCGCCCACAGCAAGAAGCTGCCAAACAGCAGCACGTCGGCCAGGTTGCCGTTGGACAGCAAATGCGCCAGCGCCCACACCTTCACGCCCAGCACCATGGGGTGGTGCAGCCGGGCCTTGAGGGCATTGCGCGGCACATAGGTGGCGGCGAGCAGCACAAAGGCGATCAGCGTCAGCAGCGCTGCGGCGTGCCGCATGCCGATGGGCGGCACCCACAGCACCACCGGCTGCTGCCGCGCCAGGCCGTAGCCCCAGACGATGAATGCCAGGCCCACGGCCGACACCAGCGAATACAGCCCTTTCCACGGCATCTCGCCCAGGCGCGCCCGCGTCTGCGTGCGCCAGCCATCGGCCACGATGCGCACCGAGTGCACGCCCAGAAACAACACCAGTCCCAGTACCAGATACCCCATGGCCAAGCCTTTCATGTCGTCGTGAACAGGTTGTGAGGACGAAGGCGGGGCCGCGCCATCGGTGGCACAGCCCCATCGCGCAGGTCCTGGTCGATTATCGGCAGAGCAGGCCCTGCACTTGCCGCGCCAGTGCTTGCTCGGCCCCCACGGCCGCACGCTCTGAAGAGCGGTCGCCAACTCTGGTTTCAAGTCAAAAGTGCAGCAAGCGCTAGTGAATCATGCCCTGATAGCTATCAATTTAATAGTAAACATACTGCTGTATCGCCAGCAGGAAGGTGGGGTCAGATCCCCGCATGCTGCGCCAGCAGCGCCCCCACCTTGGGCTTGGCGCAGCGCTGCAGCGTTTGCAGCAAGGCGTAGCTGGGCTCGGCCACCCGCCAGCGGGTGCGCAGGTCGTGCTGCATGCGGGCCAGCAGCGCAGCGGCCATCTCGGCATCGGCCAGCGCCCGGTGGGCCTGGCCCGTGCGCGGCAGGCCGTGGTGGTCCACCAGCGTGCCCAGCTTGTGGCTGGGCGCCTCGGGGTACAGGCGCCGCGACAGCAACACCGTGCACGCAAACGGCTGCGGTGCAGGCAGCCCGGCCAGCGCCAGCTCGGCCTGCCAGAACTTGCTGTCGAACGATGCGTTGTGCGCCACCATGGGCGCATCGCCCACAAAACGCGCGGCGTCCTGCATCACCTGCGCCGCGTCGGGCGCGGCGTTCACCATCGCGTTGGTGATGCCGGTGAGCTGGGTGATGAAGGACGGAATCCACACCCCGGTTTTCATCAGGCTCTGGAACCGGTCCACCACCTGGCCGCCTTCCAGCAGCACGATGGCCACCTCGGTCGCGCGCGCGCCCTGGCCGGGCGAGACGCCGGTGGTTTCAAAGTCGATGACGGCGATGGGGGGCATGGGCTTGCGTGCGAAAAGGAAGGATTGTGCCGCCGCACCTGCGCGCCATCCTGCCCGCCATCCTGTGCGCCCTTGGGGCCTGTGTGTCCACGTGTCATCCAGGCGTGTGGCCTACACTGCCCCACCCCGTTTCTGGATGCATGGAGCCGAGCAACCCATGAAGAACCACACCACCCAACCCGCCTGGCTCCACGCCGCCCTGGACTACCTGCCGCAGTGGCTGGACCTGCAACTGGAGCGCTACCGCCAGCCCGGGTGTTCCGTGGCCATTGCACGCGGCGGCGAGACCGTGGCCGAGCTGGCCCTGGGCGTGGCCGACATGCGCACCCACCAACCCCTCACGCCCCGGCACCGCCTGCGCATCGCGTCGCACTCCAAGAGCTTTACGGCAGCGGGCGTCATGCTGCTGCGCGAGCAGGGAAAGGTCGGGCTGGACGACCCCATTGGCCGCTATGTCGATGGCCTGCACAAGGACCTGGCCCGGGCGCGCATTGGCGAGCTGCTCTCGCACAGCGCGGGCGTGACGCGCGACGGGCCCGATGCCGGCCAGTTCCTCGACCGGCGTCCATATCTCTCCCGCGCAGAGCTGCTGGCGGATCTGCGCCACAAGCCGCCGCTGGAGACGGGGGTGCAGCTCAAGTACTCGAACCACGGCTACGGCCTGCTGGGGCTGATGATGGAGCAGGTCACCGGCACGGAGTACGCCAGCTGGATGGTGCGCCACGTGATCGATGCTGCGGGCCTGCAGGAAACCGTGCCCGACATGCCGCGCCTGGCCCGGGGCGCCCCGATGGCCGTGGGCCACAGCAGCGAGTTTCCGTTCGGCCAGCGCCTGATCGTGCCGGGCGACAACCGTTGCGACGCCATGGCCCCGGCGGCCGGGTTTGTGTCCACCGCGTCGGATGTGGCCCGCTTCTTTTCGCAGCTGGCGCCAGACAGCCAGCGCAGCATCCTGTCGCCCGCCAGCCGCCGCGAGATGGCGCAGCGCCGCTGGCGCGACCCCTGCAACCTGTTCGAGTCCCACTACGGCCTGGGCACCATGCTCAGCGCGCCGGGCCCGCGTGAATGGATGGGCCACACCGGCAGCCTGCAAGGGTTCCTGTCACGCACCGCGCGCTACCCCGCGCTCGACTTGACGGTGACGGTGCTCACCAACGCGCAGGACGGCCTGTCCACCGAGTGGGTGGAAGGCATTGCCAGCATCCTGTTTGCGTTCCAGCAGCATGGTGCGCCGGGCAAAAAGGAAGCCGCCTGGGCGGGGCGCTGGTGGAGCCTGTGGGGCGCCAGCGACATGGTGCCCATGGGCAAGGTGGTGTGCCAGGTGGTGCCCGCCATGTTCGTGCCGTTCAACGCCGCCACCACGGAGCTGGCCATCACCGGGCGCGACAGCGGCGTGGTCCAGAAAGCCTCGGCCTATGCCAGCCCCGGCCAGCCGGTGCGCCGCGTGCGCGATGCCAGCGGCACCGCCACCGAGCTGTGGGTGGGCGGCACCCAGCTGTTGCCCAAGGACGCCATGGTGGCTGAGGCCACCCGTCGCTATCGCAAGGCGCGCCCGCGTCGCAGTGATCCATCAAAGTGACGGATGCACTCGGGGCATGTGCTTGGTAACAGGCACGCAGTGCCGATGAATACAACGCTATGAGAATTTCACAGATCGCCCTGCGCCTGGGGCAAAGCCTGCTGCGCATCACCGGGGCCCTCGCCACCGTGTTGGGCCTGCTGCTGGCGGCCATCCTGGCAGTCACCACCATGCCCGGCAGTTCGCACCGCGGCGCGCTCCTGCCCGCCACCGCAGAGCAGCAGGTGCTGGCACAGCAATTGCGCCAGCATGTGGCCGTGATTGCAGCGCAGGAACACAACACCCAGCACCCTGCCGCCCTGGAGGCCGTGGCGACCTATCTGGAGTCGGAACTGGCGTCGTACGGTTACCGAGTCCGGCGTGACGAGTTCAAGGCGCGCGGTGTGGCGGTGCGTAACCTGGAGGTCACGGTGCCCAGCCAGAGCGCACCGGGGCAGCGGCTGGTGGTGGTTGGCGCCCACTACGATTCGGCGCACGAAACGCCCGGCGCCAACGACAACGCCACGGGCACCGCCGCCGTGCTGGCACTGGCCAAAAGCCTCAAGAACCTGGGCGCCTCCGCGCAGGCGGACGTGATGTTTGTGCTCTACACCAACGAAGAGCCGCCCTTTTTCAAGACCCCGCTGATGGGCAGCCAGGTGCACGCCCAGGCCTTGTTGGCTCGTGGGGCGCCCGTGGTTGCGATGCTGTCGCTGGAGACCATGGGGTACTTTTCCAGCGCCGAAGGGTCGCAGAAGTACCCCTGGCCCCTGAACCAGTTCTACCCCACGCAGGGTGATTTCATCGCTTTTGTGGCGACGCCTGGCGACCTGGGGTTGGTGCGAAAGGTGGTGCGGTCCTTTCGGTCCCACGCGGCGCTTCCGTCCGAGGGCATTGCGGCGCCCCGCTTCATCCCCGGCGTGGACTATTCAGACCATGCGGCCTATCTCGACGCGGGCTATCCCGCGTTGATGGTGACCGACACCGCCCCTTATCGCTATCCCCACTATCACACCGGCCAGGACACTCCTGACCAGTTGGATTTCGACCACCTGGCTCGCGTGGTTCAGGGGCTAGAAGGTGTTGTGCGCGATCTTGCACACCGGCCTTAGCGCATCGAAGACCGAGCGGACGCGTGTGGAGAGTCAATGCCTCGCAGCGCGCGGATGCTCCAGAAAAAACCGCAGCATCTCCTGCGTGGCGTCCACGCCGCACGGGTCGGTGTGGCTGCCGCCCGCGTGCCCACCAGCCCACGCGTGCCCTGCGCCGTGCAGTACCCAGTGTTCTGCCACCACCGTGCCAGTCAGTGCGCTGGCCGACGGGGCGCCACCCGCCACGGTGTAGACCTTGCGGGTGTAGCTTTGGCCACCACGGGACTGGCCCTGGTGCACGGTCTCCACCGTCGTCTGGCCGTCACCTGGGGCTGTGGCCAGTGTTGACAGCGTTGCCTCGATGAGCTGTTCACCGTTGTGTGCATGTACGGTGGTGTCGGCATCGCCGTGGAACACGATCACCGGTGGGGGTGGCAGGGCTGGGGCGTCAGCGGCATGGTGGGTCGCCGCACCGGGTTTGGCCCCATTCTTCATCGCCGACAGTGCGGCCATCACGTTGTGCGCGGCACCCGCCTGCAGGCCTGAGTGCACGCCCACGGCCGCAAACAGGTCGGGGTATTCGCGGCCCAGCAGTGCGGCCATGGCGCCGCCGGCGGACAGGCCCGCCACGTAGACGCGTTGCGCATCCACCGGGTGGCGCGCCATCACATCCCGCAGCATGGCCACGATCAGCGCGGGCTCGCCGCTGCCCCGGTGCTGGTCGCCGGGGCGAAACCAGTTCCAGCAGCCGTTGGGGTTGGCGCTGTGGGGTTGCTCGGGGTACAGCACCAGGGCGTTGGCGGGCGCGGCTGCGTCGTTCATGCCCGTGCCAGTCGCAAAGTCCACCGGGTTCTGCGTGCAGCCGTGCAGCATCAGCACCAGGGGCATGGGGGTGCTTGCCGTGGCGCCCGGGGGCACGTACAGGTGGTAGTGGTGCGGGTTGTGCCGAGCGCCCGGGTGGGTGAAGGCCACGCGGGTGAAGCTGCCGGCGGGCTCCGCCAGCGGGTGGTGGCTGGCGGCGGTGCGTGGTGTGGTTGTGGGCTGTGCCTCTGCGGGCGGAGCGTGGGTGCTGCGGTCGATGACCACGGCGTCTTCCACCTCTTGCGCGGTGTGGGCACTGCGCCAGCGGGGGGCGTTCCCTGCCGTGGGTTCGGGCTCGGGTGCGTGCAGCGGGGGGGCGCTTGTGATGGCGGGTGCGGGAGGGGGGCCATGGCGCGCCACGGCCTCGCCCAGGGTTTGCTGGATGGCCCGCGTGGCGTCGGCCAGCTGGCCGCTGCGCACCAGCTGGGTGGCTTCGCCCATCAGGCGCTTGAGGTTCAGGTTCCAGTCCATGGGGACTCCTTGGTGGTGGGTGCGGGCACGGGCGACGCGCTGCGGTCTGTGTACGGATTCAATGCATGCGCCCGGCCAGTGCGGCCTTGACGGCCGTACTGGCGTGGAACGCGCCCAAGACCGTCACCGAGGCGATCGTGGCCTGCGCCAGTGCGGGCGGCACGTCGTCGTCGATGCTGGCCAGGCCCAGCACACGGATCTCCAGCGCCTGGCCTGCCGCCAACACGGCCTCCAGATCGGCCCGGCCAAAACGCTGCAGTCCCAGCACAAGCATCTTGCGGGCCACCACCTGGCGCACCGCGTCGTTCTGGGCGGTCAGCTGGTTGCGGATGGCGGTGCGGATGAAGTCGGTGCGGTTGGCGTAAAAGCCTTCGGACACCAGCAGGTCAATGTGGCCCAGGTCCACAAAACCGAGGTTGATGGTGACCTTCTCGGACTCGGGCACCTTGCTGCGTGCGGGGGCGGTGGGAACCAGGTTGCTCATCAAGCACACTCCAAAGAACATCCAGACAGATGGTGTATGGATGGAATATGGATGGTGTTTGGCTGCTTTGCAAGAGCTGCCCAAAAAGAATGGGGCCTACGGGCCCCAGGAGGTACTGCATGCGTTCACTGCCAAAATAGTAGCAAACAAGCCATGTTTCCGTAGCGCTAGCGCCTGGTTTTGCCTGAAATTTGCCCCGGGGACCTGCAGGATGGCGGTGCAGATGCTGCACCGTCCTGGTGAACGGCGCTGAACTCACACCCTGCAGGCCGATCCCGAGGGATCGTCCACAGGCGCTCAGAACAGCGTGAGTTCCTTGTGTTCACCCAGGCTGCGCGGCGGCTCGCCAGTGAAGGCCGCCTTGGCCATCTGGAACAGTTGCACCATCTTGCTCTCGTCCACGTTCCAGTATTCGGCGTGGCGAACGCGCACCACCAGCAGTGCCAGGTCCGGGTCGGTCGCTCCGCCAGGGAACCACGCCTTGGCCATGGGCGACCACAGGGCTTCCTTGAGCGCGCGGTCGTCCACAAAACGCGCCTGGCCTGACACGGACACATAGCGGTCCTCGCCCGGGTCGGCGTACGACACATTCACCTCGCCATCGGTCAAAAGGCGTTCGTACAGCTCGCCCGACTGGGAGATGAAGAAGTAGAGCTCGGCCTGTTCATCGAGCTGCCGGTTTTGCGTGGTGAGCGGGTGCGCGTGCAGCATGCCTGTGGACGTGCGGTGCGTGAGCATGCCAAAACGGATGTCCTTGATGAGCTTCCACAAGGTGTCGTGGGCGGGGGAGTTGGGGTGCATGGGGCCTCCAGCAGGCGGTAGGGAATCAATCGAAGAGTGCGGGCACTGCAATCGATTGACTCTAGGCACCATGGGGCGGCCAGGGCGTCGGCGGGGAACGCCGATGCCTGTGGGCGGTTGTCTGACACAGGGGCGCCGCCCTCCTCCATCAGGCCTTCTTCAAGAACTCCGACTTCAGCAGCATGCTGCCCAGGTCCGTCTTGCAGTCCACGTTGTGGCCATCGGCACCATCCACCAGGCGGATGCTCTTGATCTTGGTGCCCTTCTTGAGCGTGGACGACGAACCCTTGACCTTGAGGTCTTTCACCAGGATCACCGCGTCGCCGTCGGCCAGCGGGTTGCCGTTGGCATCCCGGACGATGCCGTCGCCTGCATCGGCGTCGGCGTCCGCTGCATCGGCCACCTGCGGCCATTCAAAGGCGCAGTCGGGGCACACATAGTTGCTGCCATCCGGGTAGGTGTTCTCCTGGCCGCACTGGGGGCAGGCGGGAACGGTGTGGGGCATGGTGGGGTCCTCTCTGTCGTTGTTGTAGTGGTTGTGAAATGGGTGCGCAAAGTGTCGCCGCTTCACAGCGGCGCGCGTTGCTCCAGCGCAAACGGCGGCAGCCCTTTGAGCAGCCGCTGGCCGTAGCTCGTGCGCGTCAGGCGCTTGTCGTAGCAGTACACATGCGCCATGTCTTCTTCGGTGCGGATCGCGCGGCCCACCCATTGCGCCAGGCGGATGGCGGTGGCGGGCACCACCAGCTCGCTGAAGGGGTCGCGCCCCACGGCGCGCAGCCATTCGGCGCGGGCCTCGCCCACGGGGTCGTCGGGCGGGGCAAAGGGCAGCTTGGTGATGAAGACCGATTCGCACAGCCGCCCGGGCAAATCCAGCCCCTCGCCAAACGACTGCATGCCGAAGATGACCGAGGGCTCGCCGTTCTCCACCCGCTCGCGGTGGCGGCGCAGCAGCTGTGTGCGCGGCAGCGCGTTCTGCACCAGCACCACGCTGCGCATGGCGGTGGGCAATGCATCCACGGCCTGGCGCATCTGCTCGCGCGAGGTGAACAACACCAGTGCGCCGTATTCCACGCGGGCAATGTCGTGCAGCAGCGCATCGACCATCTCGGTGGTGAACTGCGCGGCGTTCTTGGGGTCGGCGCGGGTTTCGGCGGCAATCAGCGTGCCTTGCGCAGCGTAGTTGAAGGGGCTGGGCACCTCCAGCGTGGTGGTGGCCTCGTCGCCATGCAGGCCCGCCTCGCGCAGAAAAAAGTCAAAGTGCCCGCAGCTGGTGAGCGTGGCCGATGTCAGCACCGCACCGCGCACCGCGCTCCACAGGTGGTTGCGCAGCGTGGTGCCAGGCAGGATGGGGCTGGCATGCGCCTTGACCACGATGAAGTCGCCATCCACCTCCAGCGTGAACCATTTGGCTGCCGGCACCGCGCCTTCGGGCGCGTCCTGCAGCAGCAACTGGGCCGTGGCGTGCAGCTCTTCCAGGCGTGGGGCCAGCATGCCGATCTGAGCGTACAGCGTGGACAGGCGTTTGGCCTCGTCGGGCTTGTCGCGCATCTCGGCGCGCAGGGCTTTGCTGATGGCGCGCAGGGCATCGAGAAAGCCCTCGGCACTGGCGGCCAGCAGGCCCAGCGGGGCAATCAACTGTTCAGGCAGCTCGCCCCGTGGCACGCGCACACGCGCCGGGCCCCAGGCGCTGGGCTGGCTCTTGAGCTGGGCGCCGTACACATCCATCACGATGCGCGCCAGGTCCTGCAGCGTCTGCCGCAGCTGGGCCGAGTGTTTGGGGATGTCGGCAATCTCTTCGACCTCCAGCAGCGCACCAATGCGCAGGCCCCGACTCGACAGCCGCTCGATCCAGGTGATGCGCGACAGGTCCATGCTGCAAGCAAACTGGTCGAGCGCCGTGGCGGGCAGGTGGTGGGCTTCGTCCAGCACCAGGAGGCAGTTGTCCAGCTCGGGCAACACGCGCGCGCCCAGCGATGAAAGCAGCAAATCGTGGTTGGCCACGATCACCTGCGCACCCACCAGCTCTTTGCGCTTGTCGTAGTAGGTGCACTGGCTGAAAGCCGGGCAGTGTTTGCCGGTGCACGATGCGCCCTCGGCTGCCACGGGGCTCCACACCTCGGGCTCGGGCGGCGTGTCCAGGCTGTCGCGGTCACCATCCCAGGCGCCTTTCGACAAGGTTTGCGCCATCGTCGAATAGAACTGGATGCGCGCCTCGGTTTCGTGCCGGGGGCGCTTGGCGCGGGCGGCCGCTTCCTCCTCGGCAAACAGGTCGTCTTCGCCCTCTTCCTCCGCCTCGCCCGTGCCCGCCAGGCGGTCGAGCTTGAGCTTGCACACATAGCGCCCGCGCCCCTTGGCCAGCGCAAACTTGAAGGGCTGGGGCAGCAGTGCGGCCAGCGCGGGCAGGTCCTTGTTGACCAGCTGTTCTTGCAACGCCACCGTGGCGGTGGAGATCAGCACCCGCGTGCCGCGCGACAGCGCCAGCGCAATGGCGGGTGCGCAGTACGCCAGCGACTTGCCCACACCCGTGCCCGCCTGGATGACGGCAATGGAGCGCTTGGGCGCCGCCTCGCCACTTTCTTCATCCACCTTGCCCAGAGTGGCGCTGCTGAACGTGCGTGCTACCTGCTGCGCCATCAGCCGCTGGCCAGCGCGGCTGCGAAAACCCTCGGTGGCCGACACCACCGCATCGAAAGATTCAAGGGCCTGTGCGGCCCACACCTGTTGAGACATACAGTAGTGTCGCATGGCTTGGGGGGCCCGCCACGCCAAGGGCGTGTGTGCGCCGTCTCCATCGCCCGTCGGTTAGATGGCCTCTGGGCCTACACGGCGACGAGGGGGGCGTTTTTACGATCCACAGGACGGGACCCGTTGCGGTCCCCATCCAGGAGACCCCATGCCCCGCAACACCAACCCCGACGAACCCACCCCCGCCCCCACCGGCCCAGAACCTTCCGTCGACACCACCAAACGCCAGGCCCCCGGCCCCGACACGCAGGGACCGCTGAAGGCGGGGCAGTCTCCCGCGAAGGAAGAAAAGCCCAAGCTGCCCCACGAGCGTGACGAGTCGGTGGACATGACCCATGGCAAGCCCGACGCGCAAATCGAGCAGGCCTACCGTGATGTGCAGCGTGGGTTGCAAGACACCGATCGGGGGCCACCGGCCGACAAGGCTTACCAGAAGCAGAAACAGTAATTGCTCTGAATTTGGTGGCTGATTGCGATTTGCCGACGAGCAAGGCGGTCGATGGGCTCGTTTTCTGCCGTCTACGGGGCTGGAAACCAGTGTGGGAGATGGTCGTGTGCCAGCACCAGCGACTCCAGCACGCCGTAGCTGCGCTCCACCACCTCGGCGCCCGGCCGTTTGAGGTCTGGCACGATCACCACGGCCACCCCGGCTGCTTGCGCCGCGCGCGCACCGTTTTCGCTGTCTTCAAACGCAAGGCACTGGATCGGGTCCACACCCAGGCGCGCTGCCGCCAGCAGATACAGGGCCGGGTCGGGTTTGCCGCGCGGCACCTCGTTACCACCGGCCCAGGCGTGAAAGTGCTGCAGCACGCCTACCCTGGCCAGGCGGTGTTCGATCTCGTCGCGCCGCGAGGACGAGGCCACCGCACAGGGCACTCCCGCTTGCCGCAGCGCCTGCAGCAGCGATGCGGCGCCGGGTTTGAGGGGGAACAGCGGCGCTGGCCCGCCGTCCGATAGCCGCGCGGCCACATCGGCCCGCACCAGCTCAAAGACACCGGGCCCACCCAGTAACTTCGTGAGCATCGCATCAGAGTCGGCAGACGCACGCCCTACCACCTGCAGGTAGTCGACCTCTTCCAGCGCGATGCCCCGCGCCTGTGCGGCGTCGATCCATGCGCGCTGGGTCACACGCTCGGAATCCACCAGCAGTCCGTCCATGTCGAAGATGGCGGCTGTGAAGCGAAACTGGCGGAGAGTCAGGGGCATGCAAATGCTCTGCTATTGATAGCTTCTAGCGCCTAATAAATAAGCGTTAGCAGGTAATTTCATTCAGTTATTCGCACCGCCAACGCTTACCCCCGCTCGCGCAGCGCGCGCTCGATCCGGTCGCGCCGCACCGTCGTCTTGGGCACCTTGAACGGGAACCACGTGCGTACGTCTTCTTCCAGACCGATGCCGTGCATGTAGTTGTAGATGGCCTTCTTGAGCGCGCCGCCCAGCGCGTCGTGGTCGACGCCCGTGGGGTCGATGAAGGCCACGTCGTTCTTGGCGAAGTCGCCGGGCGGCAGCGGTGCCAGCGTGACGCCGTATTCCTCGGGGTTTTTGCCGACGGGCGAGTGCACGGTGCAGGCAAAGCGGTGGAAGAACCCGCTCTGGATGCAGCCGTTGGCGAACAACTGGCGCACGTATTCGAGCGCGTCCACCGTGTCCTGCACCGTCTGGGTGGGAAAGCCGTACATCAGGTACGCATGCACCAGGATGCCCGCGTCGGTGAAGGCCCGGGTCACGCGCGCCACCTGGTCCACCGACACGCCTTTTTTCATCAGCGTGAGCAGCCGGTCTGACGCGACTTCGAGCCCGCCCGAGATCGCAATGCAGCCGCTGTCGGCCAGCAGCTCGGCCAGGTCGGGGGTGAAGGTTTTTTCAAACCGCACATTGCCCCACCAGCTGATGCCTGCGTTGCGCGCAATCAGCTCGGTAGCCAGGGCCTTGAGCGCCTTGGGCGGCGCCGCCTCGTCCACAAAGTGAAAGCCGGTTTGCCCCGTCTCGCGCACGATCTGCTCGATGCGGTCGGCCAGCACGGCGGCGCTGGCGCCTTCGTAGCGGCTGATGTAGTCCAGGCTCACGTCGCAAAAGCTGCACTTCTTCCAGTAGCAGCCATGCGCCACGGTGAGCTTGTTCCAGCGCCCGTCGCTCCACAGGCGGTGCATGGGGTTGAGCATGTCCAGGAGCGATAGATACCGGTCCAGCGGCAGGCCATCCCAGGTGGGTGTTCCCACCTCGGCAAAGGCGATGTCGGCTTCCATCATGTTGATGTACTGCACCGCTCCATCGTCACCGCGCACGAAGGTGCGCACCAAGCGCTGGCGGCCGCGCTCGCCGCGCAGGTGTTCCAGCAGCGCCAGCAATGGGCGTTCGCCCGCGTCCAGCGTTACGTAATCAAAGAAGTCGAACACACGCGGGTCGGCCAGTTCGCGCAGCTCGGTGTTCACAAAGCCGCCGCCCAGCACGGTGGCGATGTGCGGGTGCCGCGCCTTGATGGCCTGGGCAATGCGGAACGCCGCATACACGGACCCCGGGAACGGCACGGACAGCAGCACCACGCTGGGCTGGTGCTTGGCAATCGCTTCGTGCGTGAGCTGCTCCAGCAACTCGTCCACCAGCGTGGGCGGCGCAGCGAGTGCTTGGGCCAGCGGGTCAAACGTGGGCTGGCTGCCCGCCAGCGATTCGGCATAGCGCACAAACTCAAAGCGCTCGTCCACCGCGTCGCGCAGCACATCGGCCAGGTCGTTCAGGTACAGCGTGGCCAGGTGCTTGGCCTTGTCCGTCAGGCCGAGCGCGCCAAAGGCCCAGCCCAGCGGGTCGCCGCCTTCGTCATCCACATACACATCCAGCGTGGCAAAGCGCGGGCCCTCGGGCAGGTAGTTCCGTCCCACGATGCGGTGCGCCAGCGTGCTGTCGCGGCCTTGCAAGAAGGCAATGGCGGGGCCGATGGTGGCGAGGTAGCGGTCCTTTTGCGCCGCAAAACTTTGCACGGCGGGGCTCTGCTTTTTGGCGGGCAGCGCATCCACCTGGGCCGCCACCGCGCGCAGCCCTTCGGGCGAGAGCAGGCGCAGCACCAGCGCCAATGCCAGGTCTTCCTGGAACGCCGTCACCCCCCGCGAACGCAGAAAGCCCGTGAGGTAGGCGGTGGAGGGGTAGGGCGTGTTCAGCTGCGTCATCGGGGGGATGACGGAGAGGACGCGCTGGGCGGGTGAGGCTGGGGCGACGGCAGACATGGTGGAAACAGGCAATGGGGCGATGCGGTGCCGCCGCAGGGGTCGTGGAACCCCCGATTATCCCGGCCCGGCTTTATCCCTGGTGGGCGGGGGGCGCCGGGGGCGCCGCAGCCGCGTGGTATGTGCCCTCCAGATAGTTGTTCTTCACCCGCACATAGTGCTCGGCTGAATATTTCAGGTACGCAATCTCTGCATCGGTGAGCGCGCGCTGGCGCACCGCAGGGCGGCCGATGTAGAGGTACCCGCTCTCCAGCACCTTGCCGGGCGAGACCAGGCTGCCTGCGCCCAGCATCACGCGGTCTTCGATGATGGCGTCATCCATCACGATGGAGCCCATGCCGATGAGGCATTCGTTGCCGATGCGGCAGCCGTGCAGGATCACCGAATGGCCCACCGTGACGTAGTCGCCGATGACCAGCGGCGAGCCTTCGGGCTTGCTGGCGTTGCGGTGCGACACATGGCCCATGGTCAGGTCTTGCACGTTGCTGCACACGCCCACGGTGATGCGGTTCACATCGCCGCGCAGCACGGCGTTGCACCACACCGAGCTGTCGCGGCCCAGCGTGACGTCGCCGATGACCTGGGCAGAGTCGTGGATGAAAACGCCGGTGTCCAGGACCGGGGCGGTGTCGAGGTAGGGAGCGAGGGGCATCTTGGTGTCAGGCTGCGTGGAAAGAACGGGCGAGCGTAGTGCAAATCGCACCTCACGCCGGTTTGCTGGCCAGGGTGGTGGCGTGGGTCAGCGCGCTGGGGCGCGGCGAGGGGCAGGTTTCGCAGAGGTGGCAACAGGGGCTGCCGCTGCCTTGCCCGTGCTTCCAGCCTGGGTTTTTTTTACGGGGGCCTTGGCCTCATGGGTGGGCGCGGCGTAGAACCCCAGAAACATGTCCACCGCATCTCCCACTACTTGCGCTTGCTGTGCGGCGCTCAAGGGTGGCTGGCCCATGGCCAGCTGGGGCCAGAACGCAAATGCCTTGACCATGCCCTGCAGTTGCTGCGCGGCATAGGGCACATCCATGGTGGCGCGCAGGCGGCCATCCTGCTGGGCCGCGCGCAACCAGCGCGGCAGGCCCTCTTCCTTGGCCGAGAGCTTGGCGGTGATGCCGCGCGCGCGCTCGGGGGTGTGCATCATGTCGGCCATGGCCACGCGGCTCAGGTCGATGAAGCTCGCGTCGTTGAGCAGGCGCATCTTTTGCGCCAGCAGCTCCAGCAGCTGGTCGCGCAGCGGGCGCGTGGGGGTGTAGGCCAGTTCGTCGGGTGACTGGCTGCGCTCCCACATCAGCAGCAGGATGGCTTCGAACAGTTCTTCCTTGCTTGGGAAGTGGTTGTACACCGTGCGTTTGGACACATCCGCCGCTGCGGCCACGCGGTCCATGCTGGTGCCGTTGAAGCCGTGTTCGCGGAACTCGCCGATGGCGGCCTGCACGATGGCATCGCGCTTGCGGTCGGTCAGGCGAGGGGTGGGCTGAGAGGCGATCATGCGCAAATTTTACACCGGGTAGTTTACTTTTATAAAAAGTGAACTACACTGTGCAGTGTAATTTCTATGTCGCAGATCCGGTGTCACTCTCCATCGCCCGCCGCCGCCGTCTGCTCCCGGCACTTTGTGTCGCCTTCGTTGTACTGATCGCCATGGCCTACAGCCTCTTTTCCCGCGCCGCCCAGCCGGTGGCCGCCTATGAACAGTCGCCGCAGTTTGCGGGTGGCAAGTTTCGCAACGTGGCACCCCGCCATGCGCTGGGCGCCCTCAAGACGCTGCAGGTGATGTGGCGCTTTGCCACCGGCAAGCCCTACGACTCGGTGCCGCGCCAGCCCGTGCCGGTGTACGCCGTGATGCGGTCAGACCTGCTGGCCGCGCCCGACCTGAGCCTGTGGCGGCTGGGGCACTCCACCCTGCTCTTCAAGATCAACGGCCAGTTCTGGCTGACCGACCCGGTGTTTTCCGAGCGCGCCTCGCCGTTCCAGTTCCTGGGCCCCAAGCGCTTTCACGCGCCGCCCATCACGATTGACGAGCTGCCGCCCATCACCGGCGTGATCCTGTCGCACGACCACTACGACCACCTGGACTACGCTGCCATCCAGAAACTCGCGCCCAAGGTGGAGCACTTCATCACGCCGCTGGGCGTGGGCGACCGGCTCATCGGCTGGGGCGTGCCTGCGGCCAAGGTGCAGCAGTTTGACTGGTGGCAGGGCACCACCATCGGCGGGCTGCAGCTGGTGGCCACGCCTGCGCAGCATTTCTCGGGCCGGGGCCTATCGGACGGCAACAGCACGCTGTGGGCCTCGTGGGTGCTGATCGCGGGTCAAGGCGCTGACCAAGTCCGCGTCTTCTTCAGTGGCGACACGGGCTACTTCGACGGCTTCAAGGCCATTGGTGAGCGGTTCGGACCGTTCGATCTGACGCTGATCGAAACGGGCGCCTACAACGCCGACTGGCCCGACATCCACATGCACCCCGAGGAGAGCCTGCAGGCCCATCTGGACGTGAAGGGGCGCCATCTGTTCCCCATCCACAACGGCACGTTCGACCTGTCGCTGCACCCGTGGGTGGAGCCGTTCGAGCGCATCACCGCGCTCGCGGCGGCAGCGCAGGTGCCGCTGGTGGCGCCCATCATGGGCGAGCGGCTGGACATCCGCGCGCCCGCGCTGTCCACGCACTGGTGGCGCAAGGTGGAGCCGCAGGCTGTGGTTCAGACGGAGGGCCTTGGCACGGCCCTGGCCCCGCAGCCCGGCGCGTGGTGAAGCACCAGCGCCCGCATCACCGCTGACGCACGAGGCCGCCCACCACGCGAGCGGCCGCGCGGATCTCTGCATCGTCAAACCCCGCATAGCCCAGCAGCCAGCCCCGGCGCGCCGACTGCATCGCATAGCGCGACAGCGGCGCCAGCATCACGCCCGCCGCCAGCGCCTGGCGGCTCAGGGTTTCGTCGTCGGTGCCGGGTGCCACCTCGTGCAGCAGCTGCATGCCGCGATCGCTGGTGGCCAGTTGCCAGGCGCCGTTGCTGGCCTCGGCCAGTGCGGTGCGCAGCGTGTGCTGCCGCTGCAGGTACAGCTCGCGCATCTGCCGCAGGTGGCGCAGCAGGTGGCCTTCGGCAATGAAACGTGCCAGCACCGCCTGGGTGTCGCCCGGTGCATGCCGGTCGGTGATGGCGCGGGCCATGGCAAAGGCCTCCACCAGCGCGGGCGGCACCACCACAAAGCCCAGGCGCAGGCCGGGGTGCAGCGTCTTGCTGAAGGTGCCCACGTACAGCACGCGCTCCGAGCCCGGCAGGCTGCACAGGGCGGGCACGCGCTGGGCCTTGCCATCGTTCTTGCCGTACTGGAACTCCCCGTCGTAGTCGTCCTCAACCACCCAGGCGTCGTGCGTGCGCGCCCACTTCAGCAGCGCCTGCCGTCGCGCCAGGCCCATGCACACGCCGGTGGGGAACTGGTGCGTGGGTGTGACGACGGCCATGCGCGCGTTCGGCCATTGCGCCGCAGCGGTGTCGATGCGCAGGCCGTCTCCATCCATGTCCACCGGCCGCGCCAGCGCGCCGTGGCCCAGCAGGCTGGCGCGGATGCCGGGGTAGCCGGGGTCTTCCACCAGCACCTCGTCGCCCACGTCCAGCAGCAGCCGCGCAATCAGGTCAATGCCCTGCTGCGAGCCCGAGCACACCACCACCTGCGCCGCATCGCAGCGGATGCCGCGCGAAGCCCACAGCCATTGCGCCACGGCCTGGCGCAGGTCGGGGTCGCCAGCCGGGTCCAGGTACTGCGCGCGGTGGCTGCGCTGGCCTGAACTGGCCTGGCGTATCAGGCGGTCCCACAGCGCAAACGGAAAGGTGGCGACTTCGGGCGCGCCAATGCGAAACGCCTTGGCCGCCGCCAGGGGCGGGCGCCAGCGCGCCGCCGTGTCGGCTATCAGCTGCCCCCGGCGCGACAGGCCCCGGGGCGGCGCCACCAGGCCTTGCGGGGCAGGCAATGTGGCGGCCACGGCCTGCGACACATAGGTGCCGTCGCCCACGCGTGCTTCCACATAACCCTCGGCCTGCAGGCGCTGCACGGCCCACAGCACGGTGTTGCGCGACACGCCCAGGCTGGCCGCATGCTCGCGCGAGGGCGGCAGGCGGGTGCCTGCGCGCAGGCTGCCCTGCTCGATGGCGCGGCGCAGTTGCGCATACACCTGCTGGCGCAGGGTGGCGGTGGTTCGATTGGCTCCGGGGCTGGGCACAAATTGGCCCTTTCAATATGGGAATGTACTCATAAACTGAAGAGCCATTGTAGAAACCCGGGCCCCCTAACGGGTCCGATCCTCTTGAAAGCACCCCATGGCCGAGCACACCGCCACCATCACCTGGTCCCGTGGCACCGACGACTTTCTGGACAAGCGCTACCACCGTGCCCACACGTGGCAGTTTGACGGCGGCGCCACCGTGGCCGCGTCGTCGTCGCCCCATGTGGTGCCGCTGCCGTACTCCGACGCGGCGGCGGTGGACCCGGAAGAAGCCTATGTCGCCGCGCTGTCGAGCTGCCACATGCTGTGGTTCATGGACTTCGCCAGCCGCGCGGGCTACCGGCTCAACCACTATGCCGACGCGGCCGTGGGCACCATGGCCAAGAACGCAGAGGGCCAGCTGGTGGTCACCCATGTGCAGCTGAGGCCCGTCACGCGCTTTGACGCGGCGCACGCGCCCAGCGCTGCCCAGCTGGACGACCTGCACCACCGCGCCCACACATCGTGTTTTCTGGCCAACTCGGTCAAGACGCAGATCGACTGCGCCCCGGTGCTTGAAGTGGAAGGGGGCTGACATGGCCAACCCCAACCGGCAGTTTCAGGTGGCCGATGCCGCTGCCCAGCAAGCCCTGGTACGTGCCCAGCCTTTGGCCACGCTGGTCATTGCGCACGAAGGCGCGCAACACGTCAATCACATCCCGCTGTACCTGGACCCGGCGCGCGGCCCGCAGGGCACGCTCATCGGCCATGTGGCGCGCGCCAACGCGCTGTGGCCGCTGTTGCCCCAGCAGGCGGTGGCGGTGTTCCACGGCCCGCAGGCCTATGTGTCGCCCTCGTGGTATCCATCGAAAGCCCTGGACGGCAAGCAGGTGCCCACCTGGAACTACGCCACCGTGCACGCCCACGGCGCTTTGAGCGCGTTTGACGACCCCACACGCCTGCGCGGCATCCTGCACACCCTGAGCGAGCAGCACGAGGCCCACCGCCCCGACCCCTGGCGCATCGACGACGCGCCGCCCGACTACATCGACAAGCTGCTGCGCGCCATCGTGGGCATCGAGCTGGCGGTGGAGCGCTGGGAGGGCATCTGGAAGGTGAGCCAGAACCGCACCGATACCGACCGCGCCGGCGTGGTGCAGGGCCTGATGGCGGAAGGCACCAGCGCGGCCGAGGACATGGCCGCGCTGGTGCTGGGCCGGTTGATGGCGTGATGGCTGCGACCGGAAGGGACTATCAAAATTGATAGCATCCCAGGCATGATGCACTAGCGCTACCGCTACCGCCCGTTTTGGCGCCAAAACCTCGTGATAACACGTTTTCAGGAGCACTTCACCCTTCCAGCGTCTCCACCCGCAGCGTGACCACCGGCCCCGCCACCGCAGGGTGCGCCGCCAGTGCAAACACGGCCAGGTCCACCGTGGACTGCGCCACGGCATCGGTCAGCACCAGCACCTGGGGGCTGCTGCCGGGGGGCAAGGCCTTGTCATGCGCCAGTGCCACCTGCAGCACGGGCACGTGCTGCGCAGCCAGCCAGGCGCCCACGGCCTCGATCTGCTGCGCGCTGTGCACCGGCACGCGGAGGTAGTGGCGGGTGTGCACGGCCGCGCGGGGCAGTACTGCCAGTTGCTCGTCCACGGCCTGGGGGTGGAAGCCCAGGTGCGGCACGCGCTGCGCCGCATGGGTGCCATCGAGCCGCGCCACATCCACCAGGTCCGCAATCACGGCCGACGCGGTCTGCTCCGACCCCGCACCCGCGCCGTAGTACATCGTCACGCCCGACGCATCGCCCTTGACCATCACGACGTTCATCGACCCGTTCACATGCGCCAGCAAATGCGTGGCGGGCACCAGCGCGGGCTGCACGCGCAGCTCCACCCCCTCCACATTGCCTTCCGAGTCACCCTCCTTGCGCCGCTTGGCCACGCCCAGCAGCTTGATGCGAAAGCCCAGTTGCTCGGCGCAGGCCACGTCCAGGCCCTGCAGTGCGGTGATGCCCTCCACCTGCGCATCGGCAAACCGCACCGGCATGCCAAACGCATTGGCCGCCAGCAGCGAGATCTTGTGCGCCGCGTCCATGCCTTCGATGTCGAACGTCGGGTCGGCCTCGGCGTAGCCCAGCGCCTGGGCTTGCGAAAGCGCTTCGGCAAAGCCCACACCCTCGTCGCGCATCTTGCTCAGGATGAAGTTGGTGGTGCCGTTGATGATGCCCGCCACCCACTCGATGCGGTTGGCCGTGAGGCCCTCTCGCAGCGCCTTCACGATGGGGATGCTGACCGCCACCGCGCCTTCGTACGCCACGGCCACGCCGTGCTGGCGTGCTGCGGCAAAGATCTCGTTGCCATGCTCGGCCAGCAGCGCCTTGTTGGCCGTGACCACATGCTTGCCCGCACGGATGGCGGCCAGCACCCAGTCGCGTGCGGGGCCGGTGCCGCCCGCGGCCTCCACCAGCACATCCACGTCGGGGTGGGTGGCGACCTGCATGGGGTCGTTGGTCAGCGCCACGTCCTTGCCCACCACGCTCATGGCGCGGGCCAGGCTACGGGCGCAGACCACCACCAGCTTGATGCCGCGGCCCGCACGGCCCGCAATCAGCGCCTGGTTGCGCGCCAGCACGCGGAAGGTGCCTGCGCCCACGGTGCCAATGCCAATCATGCCCACGCGCAGGGGGCGCATGGCCGTGGCGGACGACGGCAACAACGGGGCTTCGAGGGACTGGACGGGATCGCGGTACATGGACTTCTCCGGCTAACGAACAAACAAAAAAACCCAGCTGCCAGAGCTGGGTTTCGTGCATTCGTCTTGGGGGAGAAGAGAGCGATCACCAGGTGGCTGCCGAAACGGCCACCTGCGCGTGCTCAGGTGGCCGCGGTGGTAATGGTGGTAATCATTCGTGCACCCAGTGCCCGCTGTTCACCATTGGCCCGCGTGAGTGCGGGCGGCATCATGCCCATGCCTTGGAAGGCAGCGGCGCGTGCGGTGGTGATGGGGAGAGAGGTGAACGACATGAAGGGCGCAGTGTACCGGATGCAGGCCGGGGCCTGTCAACCTGCCTGTACGCGCTTATGCGCATTTGTGTGCGCTTGTGTGAGCCTGTGGCGCAACGGCCTCACCGGGCCTGGGTGGCCGCCACCCGCACCATGCGGATCGCATCGAACGGGCAGCGCACCGCACACAGCGCGCACCCGGTGCAGCCGGGCGCATCGTGCAGGGTGGAGCACTTGGGGCCCCAGGGCCCCGTGCCTAACACCTGCAGCGACAGCACATGCGGCGGGCACACCGCAATGCACCAGCCGCAGCCGGTGCAGCGCTGGGGGTCGATGGTGGGCAGGGCCTTGGGGGTTGTGGTGGTCATGGGGTGCGGTGGTGCTGGCAGTGTGCCCCTGGAGCGGGCTCCCCACAAGGAGCGCGCTACAGTGCCCCCCATGAACGCAGAACCCCACTCCACCATCACCCGCCATCTGTTGATCACCGGCCAGGTGCAGGGCGTGGGCTACCGCTGGTCCATGGCGCAGGCCGCCAATCGACTGGGCGTGACGGGCTGGGTGCGCAACCGCGAGGATGGCCGCGTGGAGGCCTGCGCCTGGGGCCCGGAACCCGCCGTGCTGGCGCTGATCGACTGGGCGCACCAGGGGCCAGCACATGCGCGGGTGGACCGCGTGGTGGTAGGCAATGTGCCCGATGGCGGCGAGGCCCCGCAGGGCTTCACGCAGCGCGAGACGGTGTAGCGCCCAGCTGCCTGAGCAACTCCATCGCCCCTGCCGGCGCCCGCTCTTTGGCGCCGTTGATGAAGTACACAAACACATCGCGTGGCCGGTCGCCGCTGGTCCAGGTGCGCACGCCCTGTGCCCACTGCGCAATGGCATCGGCGGTGTAGCCCGTGGGCACATCGGCCTGGCCACGCATCAGCCGCAGGTAGGCAAAGTCGGCCTCTGCATCCGCGATGGCCGGAAATCGGTCGGAGTCGGTGTACACAGGCACGCAGCCATACCGGCGCGCCAGCGCCACAAACGCTGGCGTCGCAAAACTCGGGTGGCGCACATCCAGCGCGTGGCGCAGCTGCAGGCCATCCACCTGCTGCGGCAGCAGGGCCAGAAAGGCCTCGAAGTCGCCCGGCTCAAAGACCTTGGTAGGCATGAACTGCCACACGATGGGCCCGAGCTTGTCCTTCAGTTCCGAGATGCCACTGTCGACAAACCGCGCGATCGAATCGCCCGCCTCGACCAGCACGCGCCGGTGCGTGGTAAAGCGGTTGGCCTTGAGTGAGAACACAAAGCCTTCGGGCGTTTCATCGCGCCATTTGGCAAAGGTGGGTGGTTTGAAGGTGCTGTAGTAGGTGCCGTTGACCTCAATCGCGGTGAGCTGTCGGCTGGCGTATTGCAGCTCCTTGCTGTGCGCCAGCCCTGCGGGGTAGAAGCTGCCGCGCCAGGGCTCGAAGGTCCAGCCGCCGATGCCGACGCGGATGCGTGGGTTGCTGGCGCTGATCTCGCTCTGCGGGGTGCTGACAGGTGTGTCCACGGCGTTGCCCTTTTGAGAGTCCACGGAGCGGCCACTGTAGCAGCGGCGCTGGTGCGCATGCCTATGCCGGGAGCGCTTCTGGCAGCTCTACCCGCGCCTCCAGCCCCTGCGCGCCGTCCGCGCGTGGCCCCAGCACCAGGCGGCCGCCCAGGGCCTTGGCCAGCTCGCTGGCAATGGCCAGGCCCAGACCGGTGCCACCGGTGCCCCGGTTGCGCGAATCTTCCAGCCGCACATAGGGCTGCAGCACGGCGGCGAGGTCCGCCGGGGGGATGCCAGGCCCATGATCGATGACGCGCACCAGGCACTGGCCTGGCCTTTCTGCCTCCAGCGTCAGCTCGGCGGCACCCGCAAACTTGAGCGCGTTGTCCACCAGGTTGCACAGCAGGCGGCGCAGGGCCTGGGGGCGGGTGTCGCAGGTCACATCCACTGCCTGCAGCACTTGTACCGGCAGGCCGGCATCGGCGTAGTCGCGCGCAATGCTCTCCACCAGCGCGCGCAGGTCCACGCGCTGCGCGGGCTCGCGCACGGCCTGCGATGAGCGCGCGTAGGCAATGCCCTCTTCCACCAGCGACTGCATCTCGGCCAGGTCGACGTGCAGCTTGTCGCGCAGCGTGGTGTCGTCCAGCAGATCCGCGCGCAGGCGCAGCCGGGTGATGGGTGTTTGCAGGTCGTGCGAGACGGCGGCCAGGATTTGCATGCGTTCCTGAAGATGCGCCTGGATGCGCTGCTGCATATGGTTGAAGGCAACGGCGGCGCGCACCACTTCGCGCGGGCCGTCTTCAGCCAGCGGCACGGTGGGGCGGTCGGCGCCCAGCGCATCGGCCGCATCGGCCAGCGTGCTCAGGGGCCGCGTGGCTGCACGCACGGCCCACGCGCACAGGCCCACCAGCAGCGCCAGCTGCAGTGCCAGCGCGCCCAGCACCCAGGGCGATATCTGCAGCCGGGGCTCGTCCATGTCCACGGCCAGGGGCGTACCGTCGGCCAGGCGCAGTTGCAGCCGCAGCTCGATGCCCGGCACATGGGGGTCGATCACCTGCACCGGGCGGTCAGTGGGCAGAGTGGCCGCCACAGCGCTGGCAACGAGGCGGGCCAGCTGGGACGGGTCGGCAGGTGCGTCCAGGGGTTCGGCCAGTGCAAAGCGGTAGTTGCGGCGCGCCAGCCGGTCCACCCACTGTGCGCGCTCGGTGGCAGGCAGGCGTTCCAGCATGGCGACCGAGCTGGCCACGTCGCTGGCGAAATACGACACCATGGCCCGCCGCATGGTCATGCTGCGCTCGGTGAACGCCAGCACAAACGTCAGCGCATGCGCCAACGCCAGGCCCAGTGCCATCACCAGCAGAATGCGCCCGAACAAAGAGCGTGGCCACCAGCGCGACGTCATGGTGCAGCTCCTGCGGCAGCTGCCGCAGTTTGCACATCGGCGCAGAACACATAGCCCTCGTTGCGCACCGTCTTGATGTAGCGCGAGCCGCGCGCGCCATCGCCCAGCCGCTGGCGCACACGGCTCACCAGCAGGTCGATGGAGCGGTCGAACACGTCGGCATCGCGCCCCTGTGTGAGCTGCAGCAGCTGGTCGCGTGTGAGGATGCGCTGCGGGTGGTCCAGCAGCACACGCAGCAGACGGTATTCGGCGCCCGACAGCGCCGCCACTGCGCCCGTGGCATCGAGCAGGTGGCGTGCGGTGGTGTCCAGCCGCCAGTCGCCAAACGTGAGGTGGCGCGCGGGCTCGGCCTTGGCCAGATTGGGCGGCAGCATGCGCGTGCGCCGCAGCACCGCGTGGATGCGTGCCAGCAGCTCGCGCGCGGCGAAGGGTTTGGTCAGGTAGTCGTCCGCACCCAGCTCCAGGCCCAGGATGCGGTCCGCCTCGTCGCTGCGTGCGGTGAGCATGATGATGGGCAGCGGCGGCGCGCCAGGGCTGCGCAGCTCACGGCACAGTGCGATGCCGTCGGTGCCCGGCAGCATCAGGTCCAGCACCAGCAGGTCGATGCGCTGCGTTGCCAGTACCTCGCGCATTTGCCGCCCGTCGGCGGCCACGCTCACCTGCAGGCCCTGGCGCTGCAAGTACTCGGCAGCCAGTTCGCGGATGCCGGCGTCGTCATCGACGATCAGGATGTGGTCGGGAGCGGGCGTCGTCATGGCGGCCATTGTCCGGGCTTTGGTGGTGCAGCGGTATGGGCTGGGTGGGCAGATATGTATCTCAACTTGTCTGCCCGGTGCACCGACAAGCGCGCATACCAAAAGCCCCTGGCCAGACAAATCGCCGATACCTGCGCTGGCTTCAATGCGGTCTTCCTGAACTTCACGAGGACCTTGCCATGAAACCATCCATCGCGGCGACCGCCCTGCTGACCCTGTGCCTGGCGCAGGCAGTCAGCGCGCAAGAGGCTGTGGCAGCGCCGCCAGCCGCTGTGGCACCAGCGCCGGGCACCGCCCACCCCAAAGCGCCCCTGGGTCGCTGGATCACCGAGAGCGGCAATCTGGAAGTGAACATCTCCCCTTGCAACCCCGCTGGCGGCAACGCCCTGTGTGGCAAGGTGGTGCGCGTGCTGGCCAACCGCTCCATGAGCGCGCCGGGCGCCGACATGGCGGCGGCCGACGCGCGGCCTGCGCTGGGCATGACCCTGCTGTCGGGCCTGCGCCCGGCGGAGGGCGGCAGCAGCGAGTACCAGGGCGAAATCTACAACCGCGAGAACGCCAAGACGTACCGCGTCAACCTGACGCCGGCCGAGCCGGAACAACTGCTGGTGCACGCATATGTGGGCATTCCGCTGTTCGGCAAAACCCAGGTGTGGCGCCGTCCGGCGGCCGAGCAGGGGAGCGGGCAATGACCATGGCCACCACCTCGCCATGGCTGGCCGTGGCCGCCGGCATGCTCACGGTGGGGGCGCCCTGCGTGTTGCCCATGCTGCCAGTGGTGCTGGGGGCCTCGGTGAGCGGCGCCGACTCAGCGCGGCGCACACGCCCACTGTTCATTGCCCTGGGCTTTGCGCTGTCGTTCGCGGCCGTGGCACTGCTGTTCAGCAGCTTTACGCAGGTGCTGGGTGTGTCTCAGGAAGGCCTGCGCCGGTTTGCCGCCGTGATGCTGCTGGTGTTTGGCGTGCTCACGGTGTGGCCCCGGCCGTTCCAGTGGCTCAGCCAACATGCGGGCGGCGTGCTCAACCGCATGGCCAGCCTGGGCATGGGCAGCGGGGGCGGCAACTGGGGCGGACTGCTGCTCGGCCTGAGCCTGGGCGCGGTCTGGACACCCTGCGCCGGGCCGGTGCTCGCCTCCATCCTCACCCTCATCGCTACCGAGCCACCGGGGGTGGGCACCGCCGTACTGCTGCTCGCGTATTCCACGGGCGCAGCACTGCCCATGCTGGCCATTGCCTACGGCGGCCAGGCCGCGGCCACCCATGTGCGCCGCATTGCGCGCCACGCACACCGCGTGCAGCAGGTGTTTGGCGTGGTGGTCATTGCCATCGCGCTGGCCATGCTGTGGGAGGTGGATGGGCAGATCACCGCCTGGCTTACGCAGTTTTATCCCTCGGGCTGGGGCGGCCTGTAAGGGGCGACACCCCACCGATTGCAAGGAGCTTTCACCATGACATTGCACCCCTCTTCATCGCGCTTTTCCGAGCGCCGCGCTTTCCTGGCGTCGATGGCCGCTGCACTGGCGGCCCCTGGCTTGGCGTATGCAGCGGGCCCCGCCAGCCCCGCCGCAGCGCTGCCCGACTTGGGCGCTGCGCCCGAGTTCACCGGCATCGAGCGCTGGCTCAACTCCGAACCGCTGAGCCTGGCGCAGTTGCGCGGCCGCGTGGTGCTGGTGGATTTCTGGACGTACGCCTGCATCAACTGCATCCGCACCCTGCCTCATGTGAACCGCTGGGCCGAGCAGTACACGCCCCAGGGGCTCACCGTGGTGGGCGTGCACACGCCAGAGTTTCCGTTTGAGCGCCCGACCGCCAACGTGGAAGCCGCCATGCGCCGCCATGGCGTGAAGCACCCCGTGGCACAGGACAACCGCTACGGCACCTGGAAGGCCTACAGCAACCAGTACTGGCCCGCCACCTACCTCATCGATGCACAAGGCCGCATTCGCTACAAGCACTTCGGCGAAGGCGAGTACGAGCGCACCGAGGGCGTGATCCGCACCTTGCTGGCCGCGCGGGGCTGATCGGCCCGACCGATTCCGTGTCCTTTTTTGTTCTTCCCCATCCCACGTTTCTTGACCGAGGCCTTCTCACCATGCGCTCTTTTCATCGCCACCTCACCCCTTCCTTCACCGCCGTCGCCTTGGCCTGCACCCTGCTGGGGGCCGCTCCTGACAGCCAGGCCCAGGCTCCGCAGCTGCCGCCGCCGGACGCCACCAACCCTGTGACCCTGCAGCTGATGCAGGGCTTCCCACCGGCGCCTGACAAGGTGGTGCGCCTGGCCAACATCCTCAAGTACCCCAACGTGCGCTGGGCCGCGCAGCACCTGCGCGAACTGGGGCCCACGGCCACCATCTGGCGGGGCGCCGCTGCGCCCAGCGCACTGCCCGCAGCGCCGCGTGCCTTGCCCGACACGCTGGCGTTTGCCGACGACAAGGGCGCGCCCACCACGCTGGCCGACTGGCAGAAGGCCACCTACACCGACGCCCTGCTGGTGCTGCACCGGGGCCGTGTGGTGTATGAGCGTTATCACATCGGCATGCAGCCGCAGCAGCCACATGTGCTGTGGTCCATGAGCAAATCGCTGGTGGGGCTGCTGGTGACCGAACTCATCCAGGAAGGCGCCATCGACCCCAGTGCGCGCATCGTGCGTTACCTGCCCGAGCTGGCCAACAGCGCCTGGGCCGATGCCACCGTGCAGCAGACCCTGGACATGACCACCAGCGTCAAATACGCCGAAGACTTTGCGGACCCCACCTCCGGTGTCTTTCAGTACCTGGCCGCTGCGGGCCTGCAGCCTGCGCGCCCCGGCAGCAATGGTGCCAAGAGCATGGCCGAGCACCTGCCCACCGTGCAGAAGGACGGCGAGCACGGCACCGCGTTTGCCTACAAGTCGGTGGACACGGAAGTGCTGGGCTGGCTGCTGCAGCGTGTCACCGGCAAGAGCTACGCCACGCTGTTGTCCGAGCGCATCTGGTCCAAGCTGGGCACGCAGGAGGACGCGTATGTGTTTGCCGATGCCAACGGCGGCCAGGCCACCAGCGTGGGCGTGAACGCCACTTTGCGTGACCTGGGCCGTCTGGGCGAGATGCTGCGATCCAACGGCCGTTTCAACGGCCAGCAGATCGTCTCGCCCGCCACCATTGCCGAGCTGCGCAAAGGGGCCGACCCCGCCCAGTTCAGCAAGGCCCCAGGCACGGCCATGCGCGCGGGCTACTCGTACCACAACCAGTGGTGGATACCCCACGATGCCGATGGCACCTTTGAAGCCAAGGGCCTGATGGGCCAGCACATCCACATCAACCCGGCGGCCGAGCTGGTGGTGGTGAAGTTCTCCACGCACCCCGTGCCCAACACCGCCTTCACCCACGCGCTGGACCGGCAAGCCTTTGCGGCACTGGCCAAGGCCGTGCGCTGAGCCTGCCCGCACGTTGCTGCTTCACCCCCCCACGAGGACCGATTCACCATGTCCCCCCAACCCTGGCTGGCCAGCTATGGCGCCATCCCTGCCCACATCGATCCCGACAGCCATCCCAGCATCGTGCACCTGCTGTGTGCGGCTATGCAGCGGTACGCGCACCGGCCCGCATTCACTTGCCTGGGCCAGACGCTGACCTATGCGCATGTGGACCAGCAATCCCGCGCGTTTGCTGCCTACCTGCAGAACGTACTGCGCGTGCGCAAGGGCGACCGCATTGCCGTGATGTGCCCGAACCTGATGGCGTTTCCCATCGCCATGCTCGGTATTGCGCGCGCGGGCTGTGTGCAGGTGAACGTGAATCCGCTGTACACCCCGCGGGAGCTGGAGCACCAGCTACAGGACGCGGGAGCCAGGGTGATGGTGATCTATGCAGGGTCTACTGCGACCCTGGCTGCCATCCAGGACCGTGTGGAACTGCACAGCATCATCACCGTGGCGCCTGGCGACGGCACCGCAGCCGACCTGCCTGGGCCGCCGGTGGATGCCCACCTGCACACCACCACCTCGTTTGCGCGCGCCCTGGCCGAGGGCGCCACCCTGCCTTTTGCGCCACCTGTGCTGGAGGGGGGCGACCTGCTGTTCCTGCAATACACCGGGGGCACCACGGGCCTGTCCAAGGGCGCCATGCTCACGCACCGCAACCTGGTGGCCAACGTGGAGCAGTTCAAGGCCTTCGTGCCCGATGCCCTGCGCCCCGCGCAGGAAGTCATCGTTACCGCCATTCCGCTGTATCACATCTTCGCGCTGATGGTGAACCTGATCAGCTACTTTGCGGTGGGCGCACGCAACTGGCTGGTGCTCAACCCGCGTGACCTGGACGGGCTGATTGACGTGTTGAAGGCTGCGCGTCCCAGCGTGTTCATGGGCGTCAACACGCTGTACGCCGGGCTGGCGGCGCACCCCGGCACGCAGGGCGTGGATTTCTCCAACCTGCGGCTGGCGGGTGGCGGCGGCGCTGCCATCCTCCCCTCGGTATCCGCCCGCTGGCAGGCCATCACCGGCCAGTTCATCCGCGAAGGCTACGGCCTGAGCGAGACCAGCCCCGTGGTGGCCTTCAACCCCGCATCGGTCACTACGTTCAGCGGCAGCACCGGCCTGCCCCTGCCTTCCACCGACGTGCTGCTGCTGGACGAGCAGGACCACCCCGTGCCTCTGGGCCAGCCTGGTGAGGTCTGCGTGAAAGGCCCCCAGGTCATGGGCGGCTACTGGCAGCAGCCCGAGGCCAACGCCGCAGCATTTACCCGCGACGGCTACTTCCGCACCGGCGACATCGGCCAACTGGACGAGCGCGGCTTCCTCAAGATCGTGGACCGCAAGAAGGACATGGTCATCGTCTCAGGCTTCAACGTCTTCCCCAACGAAGTCGAAGCCGTGGCTACCGCCTGCCCCGGCGTGCTGGAATGCGCCTGCATCGGCGTTCCGGACGAGAAGACGGGCGAGGCGCTGCGGCTGTATGTGGTGCGCGCGGCGGGCACTGCGCCACCGGTGGATGCAGACCACATCGCCGCCCACTGCCGCGCAGCGCTCACCGCCTACAAGGTGCCCCGGCAGATCGTGTTTGTGGAGGCCTTGCCCAAGTCCAGCGTCGGCAAGATCCTGCGCCGCGAGCTGCGCGACATGGCGTGACCATGGGGGTCGACGGTTTCAGAAGGCGGCGGGCTTGCGCAGATGCGAGGTGCGAGATACCTCAGCACATGTCTGTCATCAGCCCCGCCGCTGCAGATCCCGCGCCCCATAAGCGCAGTAACCCGGCTTGGGGCTCTTCTTTTGCGGGTGCAGGCGGCAGGTCTCGGGCCGCTTGTCATACACCGTGCACAGCCGCGTCTTGGGGTCGAGAAAATTGCAGTCCCCACTGGCCCGCCGCGCCATCGTGAAGACCGCGTTCTTGTGGTTGAAGTGGTCAATCAGCCGCGCCTTTTGCAGCCGCTTGGCAATGTGGCGGATTTCTTCATGCTCGGCCTCGAACGGGTCCACCAGTTCCAGCCGCACCAAGTCCGATAGTTGCACTTCCAGCGGCATGGTGCAGCAGTTGGCCGCGCAGGTGTCGCACAGGCCTGCGCGGTAGCGGGACCAGGTGTCCAGGCGGTCAACGTCAACGATGGCGATGGTGGATCTCATGGCGCGGTGTTGGACGGCTGCAGGAGCGGCTGCGACTGCGCCGCCAGCGCGTGCAACTCGTCTCCTGTGAGTCGGTAACGGATCCACTCGCTCTGCGGGCGGGCACCCAGGCTGTCATACAGCGCGATGGAAGGTGTATTCCAGTCCAGCACACTCCACTCGAAGCGCCCGCAGTCGTGGTCCACGGCGATGCGCGCGAGTTGCCTCAGCAGCGCCATGCCAGCGCCCTTGCCGCGGTGCTCTGGCGACACGTACAGGTCTTCCAGATACAGACCGTGGCGGCCCTGCCAGGTCGAATAGTTAAAGAAGTACACCGCGAAGCCCACGGGGGTATCGCCGTCCTGGCAGATCAGGCCATGCACCTTGGGATTGGTGCAGAACAGCGTGCGGTGCACATGTGCGGGTGTGGCCAGCGCCTCCTGCTCAGCCTTCTCATAGATCGCCAGTTCCCGCACGAAGTGCAGGATCAGGTCGGTGTCATCGATGGTTGCGGGACGGATGGCAAGATGGGTCATGCGAAGAAGGTCGGGCAAAGGGCACAAAGGCCACCCGAGGGTGGCCTTCCTGCATGCGCGAGCGGCGGCAGGGCGCGGTGGCGACGATCAAGCGATCGATCAGACGTCGATATTGCCCGCCCGCAGCGCATTGGTTTCAATGAAATCCCGGCGCGGCTCGACCTCATCGCCCATCAGCATCGTGAACACGCGGTCCGCTTCGATCGCATCGTCGATCTGCACGCGCAGCAGGCGGCGCACATTGGGGTCCATCGTCGTTTCCCACAGCTGCTCGGGGTTCATCTCGCCCAGGCCCTTGTAGCGCTGGCGGCTGGTGGTGCGTTCGGCTTCGGCAATCAGCCACTTCATGGCCTGGCGGAAGTCGCTGACCTTTTCTTCCTTCTGCTTGTCGCCTTCGCCACGCATCGCTTTGGCGCCTTCGGCCAGCAGGCCGCGGAAGGTTTCGGCGGCTTCGGCCAGGGCGGCGTAGTCGGCGCCGTGCACAAAGTCTTGCGTGATGACGCTGCTCTTGATGTTGCCGTGGTGGCGGCGGCTGATGCGCAGCAGGGGCTTGTCGGTGCGGGCGTCAAATTCGCCGGCCACTTCGGCGGGGGCGCCGGTGGTGTTCAGTTCGCGCAGCTTGGCCTGCAGGGCCACGGCGCTGGCTTCCGCTTCGGCCACGGTGTCCAGCTTCAGGCTCACGCCGTCGGCAATGGCGCGCAGGGCTTCGGCGTCCATGAAGTTGCCCAGGCGGGCGATCACGCTTTCAGCGATCTGGTGCTTGCGCGCCAGTTCGGCCAGGGTCTCGCCCGTCAGGGTTTGCGGGTTGGCGCCGCCGGTGGTCACGCTGGCGTGGTTCAGCGCAATGCGCAGCAAGAAGCCGTCGAGCGCGGGGGCGTCCTTCAGGTACAGCTCTTCCTTGCCGGCCTTGACCTTGTACAGCGGCGGCTGCGCGATGTAGATGTGGCCGCGCTCCACCAGTTCGGGCATCTGGCGGTAGAAGAAGGTGAGCAGCAGGGTGCGGATGTGGGCGCCGTCGACGTCGGCGTCGGTCATGATGATGATGCGGTGGTAGCGCAGCTTGGCCACGTCAAAGTCGTCGCCCCCGGTGGTGCCGCCCGCCTTGCCGATGCCGGTGCCCAGGGCGGTGATCAGCGTGAGGATTTCGTTGCTGGTCAGCAGCTTTTCGTAGCGGGCTTTTTCCACGTTCAGGATCTTGCCGCGCAGGGGCAGGATGGCCTGGAACTTGCGGTCGCGGCCCTGCTTGGCTGAGCCGCCGGCGGAGTCACCCTCCACGATGTAGATCTCGCACAGGGCGGGGTCTTTTTCCTGGCAGTCGGCCAGCTTGCCGGGCAGGCCCATGCCGTCCAGCACGCCCTTGCGGCGGGTCATTTCGCGGGCCTTGCGGGCGGCTTCGCGGGCACGGGCGGCCTCCACGATCTTGCCGCAGATGATCTTGGCGTCGTTGGGCTTTTCTTGCAGGTAGTCGGTGAGCAGCTTGCCCACGATGTCTTCCACCGGCGCGCGCACTTCGCTCGATACCAGCTTGTCCTTAGTCTGGCTGCTGAACTTGGGCTCGGGCACCTTCACGCTGAGCACGCAGCACAGGCCTTCGCGCATGTCGTCGCCGGTGACTTCGACCTTGGCCTTCTTGGCCAGCTCGTTTTCTTCGATGTACTTGTTGATGACGCGGGTCATCGCGGCGCGCAGGCCGGTCAGGTGGGTGCCGCCGTCGCGCTGGGGGATGTTGTTGGTGAAGCACAGCACTTGCTCGGTGTACGCGCTGTTCCACTGCATGGCCACTTCCACGCCAATGTGCGTGCCGGGGATGCCACCGTACGTTTCTGCCGGGCGCTCGCCTGCGGCGTAGAACGAGGTGGGGTGCAGCACCGTCTTGCCCTTGTTGATGAACTCGACAAAACCGCGCACGCCACCGGCGCCCGAGAAGTCGTCTTCCTTGCCGCTGCGCTCGTCCTTGAGGCGAATGCGCACGCCGTTGTTCAAAAACGAGAGTTCGCGCAGGCGCTTGGCCAGGATCTCGTAGTGAAAGTCGTTGTTCTCTTTGAAGATCTCGGTGTCGGGCAAAAAGTGCACTTCGGTGCCGCGCTTTTCGGTCTCGCCGGTCACCTTCATGGGGCTGACTTCAAAGCCGTCCACGGTGGACAGCAGGCGGTCTTGCACAAAGCCGCGTGCAAATTCGATCTGGTGCACCTTGCCTTCGCGGCGAACGGTCAGGCGCAGCCATTTGCTCAATGCGTTCACGCAGCTCACGCCCACGCCGTGCAGGCCGCCCGAGACCTTGTAGCTGTTCTGGTTGAACTTGCCGCCTGCGTGCAGCTCGGTCAGGGCGATTTCTGCGGCACTGCGCTTGGGCTCGTGCTTGTCGTCCATCTTCACGCCGGTGGGAATGCCACGGCCGTTGTCGGTCACGCTGATGGAGTTGTCGGTGTGGATGGTGACCACGATGTCATCGCAGTGGCCGGCCAGGGCCTCGTCGATGGAGTTGTCGACCACCTCGAACACCAGGTGGTGCAGGCCGGTGCCGTCACTGGTGTCGCCGATGTACATGCCGGGGCGCTTGCGCACGGCTTCCAGGCCTTCGAGGATGGTGATGGCGCCTTCGCCATAGCTTTCGCTGGCGCCGGCCTGGTTGGTGTCGATCTTGTTGACGGTGGGCTCCACATGGCCGGAGACGCCGGAGGATTCGGGCTCGGAGGGAATGTTGTTGTCAACGGTCATGGTGGGCCTTGGGATCCGTGGAAACCGTGGTTTCCAATATGTTCAATGGTCTAATTGGGCGCAAGCGCATATTGAATATGCGCTTGCAGCTATCAATAAAGTAGCGTTCGCGGTGTGGCGCTGCGACTGTGGTGCACGGCGGGTGTCACGCAGCCTCAGATGCGCATGGGCATCACGACGTACTTGAAGCTGTCGTTGTCGGGGATGGTCAGCAGCGCAGAGCTGTTGCCGTCCGAAAGCTCCACCTTCACCATGTCCTGGCCCATGTTGGCCAGGGCGTCGATGAGGTAGGTCACGTTGAAGCCGATCTCGATGGTGTCGCCACCGTAGTCGATGTCGAGCTCGTCCACGGCCTCTTCCTGCTCGGCGTTGTTGGACGCCACGCGCAGGGTGCCGGGCTCCAGGTTCAGGCGCACGCCCTTGAACTTGTCGCTGGTCATGATGGCCGTGCGCTGCAGGCTGGCCAGCAGCGGGGCGCGACCCAGGGTGATGCTGTTCTTGTGGTTCTTGGGGATCACGCGGTTGTAGTCGGGGAACTTGCCCTCGACCAGCTTGGTCACGAACTCCATGCCGCCAAAGGTGAACTTGGCTTGGTTGTTGGCGAACTGCATCTCGATGTGCGGCTGGTTCTCGCCACCCGCATCAGACAACAGGCGCTGCAGCTCGATCACGGTCTTGCGCGGCAGGATGACTTCCTGCTTGGGCACTTCGACGTCCAGCGTAGCGCTGGCAAAGGCCAGGCGGTGGCCGTCGGTGGCGACCAGGCTCAGGGTCTTGCCCTCGGCCACGAACAGGATGCCGTTGAGGTAGTAGCGGATGTCCTGCACCGCCATGGCGAACGACACCTGGCCGAGCAGGTCCTTCAGCGTCTTTTGGGGCACGGCGAACACGGGGCCAAAGGCGGCGGACTCCTGCACCAGCGGGAAGTCTTCGGCCGGCAGGCTTTGCAGCGTGAAGCGGCTCTTGCCGCCCTTGAGGATGAGCTTGGACTGGGCCGATTCGAGGCTGACCGTCTGGTCGCCCGGCATGGTGCGCAGGATGTCGATGAGCTTGCGCGCCCCCACGGTGGTGGTGAAGTCGCCGGTGTCGCCACCCAGTTCGGCCGTGGTGCGGATCTGGATTTCGAGGTCGCTGGTCGTCAGCTGCAGGGCATTGCCCGTCTTGCGGATCAGCACATTGGCCAGGATGGGCAGCGTGTGGCGGCGCTCCACGATGCCAGCCACGGACTGCAGAACCGCGAGAACCTTGTCTTGTGTTGCCTTCAGGACGATCATGTCATCAACCTCTTGTGGTTTTGGGACGGTGCGTGGACAGCGGCACAGGTCATGCCTCCCCCTGCTATCTATAACCCGCCATTTTGCCCCTTAACGGGGTCGCTTCTTCGTGGGGCTGCCCGACGGGCGTTTCCCGCTGGTTATCTACCCTTGGCGCTACCCTTTGAGCGTCTGCTCCAGCACGTGCAGCTGCTGGTTCAACTCGGTCAGCTGCTGGCGTTCGCCCGCAATCTTGCGCACAGCATGCAAAACCGTGGTGTGGTCGCGCCCGCCAAACAATTCTCCGATCTCGGGAAGACTCTTTTGCGTCAGCTCCTTGGCCAGGTACATCGCAATCTGGCGCGGGCGGGCAATACTGGCCGGGCGCTTCTTGCTGTACATGTCGGCGACCTTGATCTTGTAGTAGTCGGCCACCGTCTTCTGGATGTTTTCCACAGAAATCTGCCGGTTCTGGATGGACAGCAGATCACGCAGCGCCTCGCGGGCGAGCTGGATCGAAATCTCTTTCTGGTTGAAACGCGAGTACGCCAGGATCTTGCGCAGCGCGCCTTCGAGCTCGCGCACGTTGGAGCGCACGTTTTTGGCCACGAAAAAGGCGACTTCCTCGGGCATCTCGGTGCCTTCGACGCGCGCCTTGTTGATCAGAATGGCCACGCGCATTTCGAGTTCGGGCGGCTCGATGGCCACCGTCAGGCCCGAGTCGAAGCGCGACACCAGCCGCTCGTGGATGTTGGCCAGGCCCTTGGGGTAGGTGTCCGACGTCATCACGATGTGCGACTTCTTGGCCAGCAGGGCCTCGAACGCGTTGAAGAATTCTTCCTGCGTGCGGTCCTTGTTGGCGAAGAACTGCACATCGTCGATGAGCAGCAGGTCGAGCGAGTGGTAGCGCTCCTTGAACTCATCGAAGGTGCGGCGCTGGTAGGCCTTAACCACATCCGATACGAACTGCTCGGCATGGATGTAGAGAACTTTGGCGTCGGGCTTGTCCTGCAGCAGGCGGTTGCCCACAGCGTGCACCAGGTGGGTCTTGCCCAGGCCGACACCGCCGTAGATGAACAGCGGGTTGTACAGATGGCCGGGCATGCCGGCCACGTGCATGGCCGCAGAGCGCGCCATGCGGTTGGCCGTGCCTTCCACCAGGGTCTCGAACGTGAGGGCGGCGTTGAGGCGGTTGCGGAACGCGCCCGCTGAGGCCTCATCGTTGCTACTGGAGGGGGTTTCGGCTGGCGCTGCGGGGCTGGAGGGCTCCTGCGATGTGGGCCGTACATAAGTCCTGGCAACGGATTCGCGCTGAGCGAGTGCTAACTCCAGTGTGACCGGTTGGCCATACAGGCCTTCGAGCAGCGCGGCAATGCGGCCGGCGTACTGGGCGCGGATCCAGTCGAGCTTGAAGCGGTTGCCCACGAGCAGCGTGACTTTGGAGAAGTCTTCGGCCACTTGGGCAATCAGGGGCTTGATCCAGGTGTTGAATTGTTGTTCTGGCAGGTCTTGTGCCAGTTGCTCAACGCAGGCTTGCCACAGGCCCTGACCGGCATCTGAGCCGGGCGAATTGATAGGGCTGCGGGTGGGTTCCTCGGTCATTTCTGGGGAATTCTTATTGTGGATAGGAGGAACGGGGTAAGGCGGTGGATTGTAGCTTGTCAAGGAGTTATCCACAATTTGAAGGTGGCTGTCATCCGGGGGAATCCGGGGTTGCCATGCGGGGAAGACGTGGCCTGAAAGGGGCGGGCGCTGCAGCCTCCGCGACCCGCTGGTAAAGGCCTGCCCATCGAAAGGCATTGCCAGTCGGCCACAAGCCTGCGATAATTTTGGGTTTCCCTGAATGTGTTCAGGGTGATTTGACCCGGCGCGCCGTTATTTCTGCCCCGTGGGTCTGCCTCCAGGCGATGTTTCATACATAGCGTGGGTGTGCAGATTGCAGGGGGTTCAAGAGCAGCAGTCCGGAACTGAACCTCAAGGAATAGCACCATGAAACGTACTTACCAGCCCTCCAAGACGCGCCGCGCGCGCACCCACGGTTTCCTCGTCCGCATGAAGACCCGCGGCGGCCGTGCCGTTATCAACGCACGCCGCGCCAAGGGCCGCAAGCGCCTGGCCGTCTAAGGCCGATACGGTCTACGGCCTGCTCCCCGCCTGTTCCCGGTTTGTACCGCCAGGTTCCAAACGGGGCGCTTGCATGCACAGGCTAAAAACCCGGCCGCAGTTCCAGGCTGCCATGGCGGGGGGCACTGTCTCCCGCACGGCGCATTTTGCGTTGCACCGTTTGGCACTAGACGCCAACAGCACCGCAGTTGCCAGCCAAGCCGCCACTGTTGCACCTACAGGGCCCGGCTCCTTGCCGCACACGCAAGGGCCGCAGGCCCTGTTTGTCGTTCAGGGCGTCTGGATGGGTGCCATGGTGCCCAAGCGCTGGGCGCGCCGCGCCGTGACGCGCAACACCATCAAGCGGCAGATCTACACCGTGGGCGCCACGTTTGAGGCGCGTTTGCCGCAGGCCGCCCATGTGGTGCGCCTGCGCTCGGCGTTTGATCGCAAGCAGTTCGTGAGCGCCACGTCCGACCAACTCAAGCAGGCGGTACGCGCGGAGCTGCTGCAGCTGTTCGGATATGCCACCCGGCATTCGGGCGCAGCGGTTGCTGCGCCTGTGCCGCCGGTGGCAGAGCCGGTGACTGCCCCATGATGCAGCGCCTGCTGATCGGCGTGGTCAAAGGCTATCGGCTGTTTCTCAGCCCATGGCTGGGTTCGGCCTGCCGCTTTGAGCCGACCTGCTCGGTCTATTCGCTGCAGGCGCTGGAGCAGCACGGCGCTGCAGCAGGCAGTTATCTGACGGTGCGCAGGCTGGTACGCTGCCACCCCTGGTGTGACGGGGGCCATGATCCGGTCCCGCAAGATCTGCCGCGCAGCCTGCGGCTTTTCTCCAGGCTCACCCCTTCCACCACTCCCCCATCCTCACCAAAGAAGTCTTCATGAACGACATTCGCCGCACCATCCTGTGGGTGATTTTTGGCTTTTCCATGGTTCTGCTGTGGGACAAGTGGCAGCTGCACAATGGCAACAAGGCCACTTTTTTCCCGACCACGCCCGCAGTGACAGCCCCTGCTGCTGCCGCAGGCGCGGCCTCCGGTGCGACCGGGGCTGCCAGCGTGCCCGCCACCAGCGTGCCCGCAGCCACAACGGCCGCGCAAGGCGCGGCAGCCGTGCCCGGGCAGCCTGCCGCAGCGGCTGCACCCGCCAAACGCGAACGCATTGAGGTCAAGACCGACCTGTATCGCCTGGTGTTCGACAGCGAAGGCGGCTCGCTCACCCAGGCCGAGCTGCTCAAGCACGCCGACATGACCGAAAAGGCCCGCAACTTCCTGTTGCTGGATGAAAGCGCGCAGCGCGTCTACGTGGCGCAGACCGGCCTGGTGGGCGGCACTTTCCCCACGCACAAGACGGTGATGACGGCCGTTCCCGGCCCGCGCGAACTCAAGGACGGTGAAGACTCCATGAGCATCCGCTTCGAGTCGCCCGACCAGGGCGGCGTGAAGCTGGTCAAGACCTGGACCATCAAACGCGGCGCTTATGACATCGCCGTCAAGCACGACATCGTCAACACCGGCAGCGCTGCTGTATCGCCCCAGCTGTACCTGCAACTGGTGCGTGACGGCAACAAGCCGCCAGGCGAGTCGTCGTTCTACTCCACCTTCACCGGCCCGGCGGTTTTCACCGAAGCCAAGAAGTACCAGAAGATCGAGTTCAAGGACATCGAAAGCGGCAAGGTCGACATTCCCAAGGACTCGGCCAATGGCTACGTCGCCATGGTGCAGCACTATTTCGCCACCGCATGGCTGCTGGCCGACGGCGTGCAGCGCGAGCCCTTCACCCGCAAGGTGGACACCAACCTGTACTCCGTGGGCATGCTGACCTCCCTCGGCACCATCGAGCCGGGCGCCACCAAGACCATCGACGCGCGACTATTCGCCGGCCCGCAGGTCGAGACCATGATGGAAAAGCTGTACCCCGGCCTGGAACTGGTCAAGGACTACGGCTGGCTGACCATCCTGTCCAAGCCGCTGTACTGGCTGCTCGACAACCTGCACAAGCTCCTGAACAACTGGGGCTGGTCCATCGTTGCGCTGGTGCTGCTGCTCAAGATCGCGTTCTACTGGCTCAATGCCAAGGCTTACGCCAGCATGGCCAAGATGAAGGCCATCAATCCCAAGATCATGGAGATGCGCGAGCGCCTGAAGGACAAGCCGCAGCAGATGCAGCAGGAGATGATGCGCATCTACCGCGAGGAAAAGGTCAACCCGATGGGCGGCTGCTTCCCCATCATGATCCAGATCCCTGTGTTCATTGCGCTGTACTGGGTGCTGCTGTCCAGCGTCGAGATGCGCAATGCGCCCTGGATCGGCTGGATCCACGACCTCTCCGCGCCTGACCCATTCTTCATCCTGCCCTTGCTGATGACGGCCAGCTCGCTGCTGCAGACCGCCCTGAACCCCGCGCCACCAGACCCGATGCAGGCCAAGATGATGTGGTTCATGCCGCTGATCTTCAGCGTGATGTTCTTCTTCTTCCCAGCCGGCCTGGTGCTGTACTGGCTGACGAACAACATCCTGTCGATTGCGCAGCAGTGGATCATCAACACCCGCATGGGCGTGCCACCGCAGTTCAATCTGCCCAAGTTCAAGTGATGCCGCAGCGGCAACGCTGACATCCACGAACTGACTCCCGAAGGCCGCGCAAGCGGCCTTTTTTCTGTCACCTTGTAAAGTCCCTGCCCATGCTTGCCCGCCACCACGACCCCATCGTTGCCATCGCCACTGCCCCCGGGCGCGGGGCCGTCGGCATCGTGCGGGTGTCGGGCAAAGGGCTGGAGGGCCTGGTGCAGGCGCTGTGCGGCCGCACCCTCAAGGCCCGCGAGGCGACGTACCTGCCCTTTCGGGATGCACAGGGTCAGGCCATCGACCAGGGGCTGGCGCTGTACTTCCCCGGCCCGCACAGCTACACCGGCGAGGATGTGCTGGAGCTGCAGGCCCACGGCGGCCCCGTGGTGCTGCAGCTGTTGCTGGCGCGCTGCCTGGAGGCGGGCGCCGACACGGACCCGGCCACGGGCCAGCCCTGCTTGCCGGGCCTGCGCGTGGCCCAGCCCGGCGAATTCACTGAACGGGCTTTCCTGAACGACAAGTTCGATCTGGCCCAGGCCGAGGCGATTGCCGACCTGATCGACGCCAGCACCGAGGCTGCAGCCCGCAGCGCCAGCCGCTCGCTCACCGGCGCGTTCTCGGCAGAAATCCACAGCCTGCGCGACGCGCTCATCCACCTGCGCATGCTGGTGGAGGCCACGCTCGATTTTCCTGAAGAAGAAATCGACTTCCTGCGCAAGGCCGATGCGCATGGCCAGCTATCGAATCTGCAGCAAACCCTGGCCTCGGTGATGCAGCGCGCGCGCCAGGGCGCTTTGCTGCGCGAGGGCATCAAGGTGGTCATCGCCGGGCAGCCCAATGCCGGCAAAAGCTCACTGCTCAATGCGCTGGCAGGGGCCGAGCTGGCCATCGTCACGCCCATTGCCGGCACCACGCGCGACAAGGTCCAGCAGACCATCCAGATCGAAGGGGTGCCGCTGCACATCATCGACACCGCCGGCCTGCGCGACAGCAGTGATGAGGTCGAGCGCATCGGCATCGCCCGCGCCTGGGACGAGATTGCTGGGGCAGACGCCGTGCTGTTCCTGCACGACCTGTCGCGGCAAAGTGCTCCTGAATATGTAGCTGCCGACGCAGATATCGAAAGCGCCTTGGGGCAAAAATTGCCAAAAAACATCCCCGTGATCGATGTCTGGAACAAGCTGGACTGCGCGGCCGGTGTTGCGCCTACGGCCAACCCCCGGCGCCCTGCGGTGCATCTGTCGGCCCGCACCGGTCAGGGGCTGGACGGCTTGCGACGGCTGCTGCTGGACGTGGCGGGCTGGCAGTCGGCACCCGAGGGCATCTACATTGCCCGGGCGCGGCATGTGCAGGCGCTGCAGGCCGTGTCGCTGCACCTGCAGGAAGCTGCTGACCAACTGCAGGCCCAGGGCCCGGCGCTGGACCTGCTGGCCGAGGAGCTGCGGCTGGCGCAGAACGCCCTGAGCGCCATCACCGGCGAGTTCACCTCCGACGACCTGCTCGGCGTGATCTTCTCCAGCTTCTGCATCGGTAAATAGCGACCGTTGGTCGCCCTATCTTGTAAACGGACGTAAACAGCGCTTGTGTCCGATCTGTAACAGGGTTACTTTCGGCGGACCATGAATGTTCCCATGCCCGTTGCCTCCAAGGTGGACCTCAAAGGTCTGATCGACGCCATTGCCCAGACCACGGCGGAGGACAGCATGACCAACCCGCTGACGGCCGCCCAGTGGGAGGTGCTGTCGTCCTACCTGCTCCCGGTGGTGTTGCCCGCGGGCCAAGTGCTTTTCAGCCAGGGTGCTACGGACCGCACCCTGTACCTGGTCGAAAGCGGCAGCCTGAGCGTGCACTACCAGGACGAAAAGGAACGCCTGCGTCTGGCGATTGTGGGCGCGGGGTCGGTGGTGGGTGAAGGCGCTTTCTTCTCACACCGCGCGCGCAGTGCCACCGTGCAGGCCAGCGCGCCGTGCAAACTGTGGAGCCTCACGGCCATTCGCTTCACCGAGCTGACCAACCGCCAGCCCGCCATTGCCCTGGGTCTGGCCATGGCGGCAGGGGCTGTGCTGGCCAAGCGCCTGGGCAACCGCCGCCGCCGCGTTGCGGCCACCTGACAGGCGGGGCCTGTCGGGGGTTTCCCTCGGGCTTCTTCCGCCTTCTGCGGGGGGATGGCGCGTTACACTCGATTTGGATTTTGTCCAGGCACCATCCGAAGAAAGCAAGCCATGTCCCTGTTCAGTTGGTTCAGCCGCAAACCCGCTCCCGCCAAGCCCCGCGCAGCGGCCGAGCCCTCCGGCCTGTTCAACGCCGACGCCACCGTGCCCCTGCAACCCGGGCGCCAGGGCAAGCCGCTCGTGGAGCCCCAGCCCCCAGAGCACGCCGCCAATCGCAAGAACGAGCGCATGGAGCGCCGTGAGCTGCTCTACACCGTGGTGCGCGACGCCATGGTGCGCGCTGGCGTGCTGTCGGCCAGCTACAAGTTCAAGGTGCTGTCGCTCGACCAGCGCGGCCGCCAGTTCCTGGTGATGATGGACCTGGCCCGGGAATACGGCGGCGAGACGGTGCGCCTGAGCGAGATCGAGGCGCTCATCGCCCAGACCGCCAAAACCCGCTACGACATCCTGGTGACGGCCGTGTACTGGCGCATCAACGACCATGTGGCGGTGGGTATTCCACAAAAGGGCGTGGCGCCCCAGGGCGCTGCGCTGCCGTTGCAGGCGGCTTCTACGGCGGTGCGCCGTCCGCCAGCAGCAGCGGCCACGGCCCCGGCACCCCTGGCCCCGTCGCCTGCACCGCTGGCGGGCGCACGCCCCGCCGCGGCTGCCGCGGCACCTGTTTCCCCTGCTCCTTTGGCGCCCGCTGCGGCCCCGCTGGCTGCGCGCCGCCCGCTCGGTGCGGTGTCGGCCCCCGCGCCCCTCGTGTCTGCACCCGCACCGCTGGCTGCCACGCGGCCTGCCTCTTCTGCCCGGTTCGAACCCATCGAGGCCGACGAGGTGGCCGCGTTCAAGCGCGCGCTGGCCAACGCCGCAGGGTCATCGGCGGCCACGGCTGCCGCCGCCAAGCCAGGCGTGCCGGTGCGCTCCGGTCCGCTGCTGCCACCGTCCCAGCCGACAGGGTTTGAGGACACCGAAATGCCCGGTGCCGACGGTCCCGCTCCCGACCTCAGCAGCACGCAGTACGGCGAACTCAACTGATCCAGGGGTCGTGTGGTGCACGCCCACAGGGGGCTGTGCACCCATGCCACGGTCCTCGGGTCAGTGCCCTGCAAAGTCCACCAGGGTGTACAGCGGCAGGCCGGCATCGCGCAGGCGCTGCGATCCGCCCAGCTCGGGCAAATCGACAATGGCGGCGCCTTCGGTGACGGTGGCCCCCAGTTTTTCCAACAGCTTCTTGCCGGCCATCATGGTGCCGCCGGTGGCGATCAGGTCGTCGATCAGCAGCACGCGGTCGCCGGCCTTCACGGCGTCGGTGTGCAGCTCCACGGTGGCGCTGCCGTATTCGAGTTCGTAGGTTTCCTCTACCGTGGTGAAGGGCAACTTGCCTTTCTTGCGGATGGGCACGAAGCCTACGTTCAGCTCGTAGGCCACCACGGCGCCCAGGATGAAGCCCCGCGCATCCAGGCCCGCCACCACGTCGGGGCGCAGCGCCTTGTCCATGTAGCGGTGCACGAAGGCATCGATCAGCACACGGAACACTTTCGGGTCCTGCAGCAGTGGCGTGATGTCGCGGAACTGCACGCCAGGCGCGGGCCAGTCGGGGACGGTGCGGATGTGCTGGCGAAGGTACTGGTTGACGCTGAGGGGCTGCATGGGCGGGTGGGGAGTGATGACGCGGGGGAGGCCCGGGCAGGGCCAATGCCTGGGTATGCGCCAGGGGTTGGCCAGTGGCGCGAGGCACGGAAAGTGCGTGAGTGTAAACAGCCCGGCGGTGCCCGCGCGCGCCTGCACCAGACGCCATAATGTGTTTCACTGGCGTTACAAACTCGCGCCGCCTGCGGCGGGCGGTGCCCCAACCCCCACGACGATCGGCCCATGCCCATCTCCGTCCTGCTGATCGAGAGTGATCACCCCCACGCACAGGCCGTGGCGGGGGCGCTGGCCGACCCCTGGTCGGGCTGGCGCGTGGACGTGGTGGAGTCCATCACCGAGGCGCGCGACCACCTGCTGGGCCACCGGCCCGACATCGTGCTGGCGGCCCAGCGCACCATGGACGGATCGGCCTTTGACCTGCTGCAGCTGCTCGATGGCGTTCCGGCCATCATCATCGTGCGCATGGGGGCGGAGACCCACGCGGCGCAGGCCATGCGCCACGGCTTTGACGACTTCACCGTGCAGGACCCGGCGCTGGACTACCTGCTCACCCTGCCCGCGCAGATCGAAGCCGTGCTGGAGCGCACCTCCAGCGCCCGTGCCCGCCGCGCGGCCGAGGCCATGCTGGCGCGCCAGCACCGGCTGCTGCAGGCCATCTCGCGGGCCCAGGGCATGTTCATTGCCAGCTCGGGCCCTCGGGCGGCGTTCGAGGCGCTGCTGGGCGAGTTGATGACGCTGACCCAGAGCGCGTTCGGCCTCGTGGGCCAGGTGCAGCGGGCCGATGACGGGCACCCTTACCTGCGCGTGCACGCGATGACCGACATCAGCTGGGACGAGGCCTCGCGCCAGCGCTATGCCCAGCATGCTGAGGATGGCATGGTGTTCGACAACCTGCACTCGCTGGTGGGCGCTGCGCTGGTGACGGGCGAGCCGGTCCTCAGCAACGACGCCAACCACGATGCCCGCAGCGCGGGCACGCCGTCCGGCCACCCCACGCTGCGCACCTACCTGGGCCTGCCCATCCATGCGGCGGGCGAGCTGGTGGCCATGGTGGGGCTGGCCAACCGCAGCGGCGGCTACACCAACGCCGACGTGCAGTTTCTGCAGCCCTTGCTGAACACCATTGGCCAACTGGAGACCGCCCGCCGCGCCGAGCTGGCCCGCAGCCATGTGGAGGCCGAACTGGCCCGCACCAGCGCCCTGCTGGCCGAGAAGACCCGAGCCCTCGAAGGCACCCTGGACAACATCTCGCAGGGCATCACCAATGTGGACGCCGAGGGCCGCATCCGCGTCTACAACCAGCGTTACCTGGAGCTGCTGGACCTGCCCGAGTCCCTGCTGGCCACGCAGCCGCTGGTGGAAGAGGTGGTGCGCTTTCAGACCGAGCGGGGCGACTTCGGGCCCGAGTTCCAGCTCATCGAGCCCATGGCCCGCAACTACGTGGCGTCGGAATACGCAGCGCATGGCGGCCGCCTGACCATGCCGCAGAGCTACGTGCGGCGCACCCGGCAGGGCCGCTACATCGAGGTGCGCACCCGTGCCCTGGAGCCCGGCGGGCGCGTGCGCACGTTCACCGATGTCACCGACTACCTGAGCACGCTGGAGGCCCTGCGCCAGAGCGAGGCGCGCTGGCGCAGCCTGACGGACCTGTCGTCCGACTGGTACTGGGAGCAGGACGACCAGTTTCGTTTTGTGCGGCTGGACGGCAACCCGTACCACACGGAGGGCGTGCCCGATGAGATGCACTACGGCCTGACCCGCTGGGAGTTGCCCGACACCTTCGTCAACGAAGGGCAATGGCGCGAGCACCGCGAGCAGCTGGAGGCGCACCAGGTCTTTCACGACTTCGAGATGCAGCGCCTGTCCCAGGACGGCAAGCCCGTGTGGGTGTCGATCAGTGGCGAGCCCATCTTTGACGAAGAGGGCCGCTTTACCGGCTACCGGGGCGTGGCGCGCGACATCACCGAGCGCAAGCTGGCCGAGGCCGAGATCCAGCGCCTGGCGTTCTACGACGAACTCACCGGCCTGCCCAATCGCCGGCTGCTGATGGACCGGCTGGAGCGCGCGGTGGCCACCACCCAGCGCGACGGCCGCCATGGCGCCCTGCTGTTCCTCGACCTGGACAACTTCAAGGGCATCAACGACACCATGGGCCACGAGTGGGGCGACCGCCTGCTGGTGCAGGTGGCCGCGCGCATCGGGGCCAGCGTGCGGGCCACCGACACCGTGGCGCGGCTGGGTGGCGATGAGTTTGTGGTCGTGGTGCAGGGCCTGCACGGCCATGAGGTCGAAGCCGCGGCCGAGGCCGAGGCCGTGGCCCAGAAGGTGTTGCTGGCGCTGAACCAGCCCTATGTCGTGGATGGCTGCGACATGCACAGCACCCCCAGCATCGGCATTGCGCTGTTCCAGGACGCGCAGCAGCCCGTGCAAGAGCTGCTCAAGCGCGCCGACCTGGCCATGTACCAGGCCAAGGCGCAGGGGCGCAACACCCTGTGCTTTTTCGACCCCGCCATGCAGGCTGCCGCGTCGGCGCGTTCGGCGCTGGAGGGCGACATCCGCCAGGGCCTGGCGCGCAACGAGTTCCTGCTGCACTACCAGCCGGTGGTGGACGCCACCGGCCACCTGCTGGGGGCCGAGGCGCTGGTGCGCTGGCAACACCCGCAGCGCGGCATGGTCTCGCCCGCCGATTTCATACCGCTGGCCGAGCAGACGGGGCTCATCCTGCCCCTGGGGCGCCAGGTGCTGGCCCTGGCCTGCCGCCAGCTGGCCCAGTGGGCCACCGCCCCGGCGAAAGCCGCGTGGACGCTGGCCGTGAACGTGAGTGCCCAGGAGTTCCGCCAGCCCGATTTTGTGGAGCAGGTGCTGGCAGCGCTGCGCGATGCGGCCGCCAACCCGCGCCTGCTCAAGCTCGAACTCACCGAAAGCCTGCTGCTGCACGACGTGGAGGACAGCATCCTCAAGATGCAGGCGCTGCGCACGCTGGGGGTGGGTTTTTCGCTCGACGACTTTGGCACCGGGTACTCATCGCTCAGCTACCTCAAACGCCTGCCGCTGGACCAGCTCAAGATCGACCAGAGCTTTGTGCGCGACGTGCTCACCGACCCCAACGACGCCACCATCGCCTGTACCATCATCACGCTGGCCCGCAGCCTGGGCCTGGACGTGGTGGCCGAGGGCGTGGAAACCGAGGGGCAGCGCAGCTTCTTGCTGCGCAACGGCTGCCGCCAGTTCCAGGGCTACCTGTTCGGGCGGCCTGGGCCGGAAGAGCTGCTGTAGTTTGCTATTAAATGTGTAGCTGTCAGCGCATATTGCACTAGCGCTACAGGCCGATTTCATTCAAATGGGGTGCCCAACCACCCGCTGAGCTGCCAGCGGCGGGCCGTGGGCCAGTCAGCCTTTCAGCAGCTTGTCTTCCGCCAGCGCCAGCGCCGCCGGATGGCCCGACAGCACCAGCGTGTCGCCTTCGGCCAGCAGGGCCTCGTCCACTGCTGCGCTCACATGGCCATTGCCGCGCCGCAGGTTGACCACGCGCACGCCCATGGCGGGTAGGGCCAGCTGGCCCAGGCTGCGGCCCAGGGCGGTGGAGCCCGGGGGCAGGTTGATGGTGGACAGGCGCTCCTGGTCGCGTTCGTTCACCGTGTCGTCGTCCGCGCCATGGAAGTAGCCGCGCAGCAGGTTGTAGCGCGCATCGCGCTGGTCCTGCACCAGCCGCAGCACGCGGCGCATGGGCACGCCCACCAGGGCCAGGGCGTGGCTGGCGAGCATGAGCGAGCCTTCGATGGCCTCGGGCACCACCTCGGTCGCACCGGCCTCCTGCAGCTTGTCCAGGTACAGGTCGTCCTGCGTGCGCACCACCACCGGCACCTGCGGCGCGTGTGACCGGGCATTGGCCAGCACCTTCAGCGCGGCGGGCACATCGATGTAGGTCACGGCCACAGCGCTGGCGCGCACCAGGCCCGCCGCCATCAGCGCCTGCAGACGGGTGGCGTCGCCATACACCACCGAGTCGCCCGCCGCCGCTGCCTGGCGCACGCGGTCCGGGTCCAGGTCCAGCGCCATGTAGGGGATGCCCTCGTGCTCCAGCATGCGCGCCAGGTTCTGCCCGCAGCGGCCGTAGCCGCAGATGATCACGTGCTTGCTGGTGTTGATGGACTTGCGCGCAATCGATGTCATCTGCAGCGACTGCTGCAGCCAGTCGCTGGCCACCAGCTTCATCACGATGCGGTTGCTGTACATGATGAGGAAGGGCGTGGCCAGCATCGACAGCACCATGGCCGCGAGGATGGGGTTCATCAGCGCTGGCTGCACCAGCCCGTTGTTCTGCGTGAGCGACAGCAGCACAAAGCCGAACTCGCCGGCCTGCGCCAGGTACAGCCCGGTGCGCAGCGCCACACCGGTGGTCGCGCCCATGCCCCGCGCCAGCACCAGGATGATCCCCAGCTTGAGCACCAGCGGCACCGTGAGCAGCATCAACACCAGCGCCCAGCGGTCCACCAGGATGTGCCAGTCCAGCATCATGCCGATGGTGATGAAGAACAGGCCCAGCAGCACATCGTGAAAGGGCCGGATGTCCGTGCCCACCTGGTGGCGGTACTCGGTCTCGGACACCAGCACGCCCGCAATGAAGGCGCCCAGCGCCAGGCTCAGGCCCGCCAGCTCGGTCAGCCAGGCCAGGCCCAGCGTAATCAGCAGCAGGTTCAGCATGAACAGCTCGTCGCTCTTGCGCCGCGCGACCAGCGTGAGCCACCAGCGCATCAGCCGCTGGCCGCCCGTGAGCAGCAGGCCCACCAACACCGTGGCCTTGATCAGCGCCCAGCCCAGCGAGGTCAGCAGCTGGTCGGGCGACGACCCCAGCGCCGGGATCAGCACCAGCAGCGGCACCACTGCCAGGTCCTGGAACAGCAAGATGCCCATCACCCGCCGGCCGTGTTCACTCTCCAGCTCGGCCCGCTCGGCCATCAGCTTGACCACAATCGCCGTGCTGCTCATGGCCATCACGCCCGACAGCGCCAGCGCCGTCTGCCAGCCCATGTCCCACACCCCACCCGCCCAGCGGGACAACGCCAGTGCCATGCCGGACACGACCGCCATCGTCAGCACCACCTGCATCAGTCCCAGGCCAAACACCTGCTTGCGCATGGCACGCAGCTTGGGCAGGCTGAACTCCAGCCCGATGGCAAACATCAGGAACACCACGCCAAACTCGCCCAGGTGGCGCACCCCTTCGGAGTTTTGCGCCAGTGCCAGCGCGTGCGGGCCAATGAGCACCCCGGCGGCCAGGTAGCCCAGCATGGGCGGCAGCTTGAGGCTGCGGCAGGTCACCACGCCCAGCACCGCGGCCAGCAGGTAAAGCAGTGTGAGGGCGAGTGAAGACATGGGTTCGATGCTATCCGAGGCTTGCGTTGTGTAACACAGGATTCAAGCAAGCCATTGGCCGGGGCTGCAGGCCGCTGCTGCCTCCCTGTTTGTGCAAGTCTGGCAAGCCTTGTGGGCCGGGCAAGGGCTTTTCTACCCGGATGCACGGACCGTGCCAGTGGACTTGGCCCATGCGACGGCCCGGCAGGCATGCCCGGTCGATAGAATCCTTGCATGACTCCCGCCCCCGCCGCGCTGCCCCCTTTTGATGCCGACCAGGCCCTGCGCCTGGCCCGCGAGACCTTCCACATCGAGGTGGAGGCCCTGAATGGCCTGGCGGCCCGCGTGGATGGTGTGTTTGCCCAGGCGGTGTTGATGGTGCTGCAGGCCCGGGGCCGCGTGGTGGTGATGGGCATGGGCAAAAGTGGCCACGTGGGGCGCAAGATCGCCGCCACACTGGCCTCCACCGGCACCCCCGCGTTTTTTGTGCACCCTGCCGAGGCCAGCCACGGCGACCTGGGCATGGTCACCGGCGACGATCTGGTGCTGGCCATCTCCAACAGCGGCGAAAGTGGCGAACTCACGGCCATCCTGCCCGTGCTGCGGCGCCTGGGCGCGCCCATGATCGCCATGACGGGCGGCCTGCAGTCCACCCTGGCGCGTTATGCCGACCTGGTGCTCGACTGCAGCGTGGCGCGCGAAGCCTGCCCGCTGAACCTGGCCCCCACCGCCAGCACCACGGCCCAGCTGGCCATGGGCGACGCGCTGGCTGTGGCCCTGCTGGACGCCCGGGGCTTCCGCCCCGAAGACTTTGCCCGCTCACACCCCGGCGGCGCGCTGGGCCGCAAGCTGCTCACCCATGTGAGCGACGTGATGCGCTCGGGCACCGAGGTGCCGCGCGTGGCCCCCGATGCCTCGTTCAGCGACCTCATGCGCGAGATGAGCGCCAAGGGCCTGGGCGCCTCGGCCATCGTCGATGCCGACGGGCAGCTGTTGGGCATCTTCACCGACGGCGACCTGCGCCGCCGCATCGAGGCCGGGGCGGACCTGCGGTCCACCACCGCAGCCCAGGTCATGCACGCCAACCCGCGCCGCATTGCCCCCGACGCCCTGGCCGTGGACGCCGCCGAAATGATGGAAGCCCACGCCATCACCAGCGTGCTGGTGGTGGACGCTGCGGGCGCCCTGGTGGGCGTGGTGCACATCGGCGATCTGATGCGGGCGAAGGTGATCTGACGATGGCGCTGGTTCCTCAGACCTCTCCCTCTCCTGCCCTGCAGATTGACCCTGAGCTGCTGCTGCGCGCCCAGGGCGTGCGCGTGGCCTTTTTCGACGTGGACGGTGTGCTCACCGACGGCGGCCTGTACTTCAGCGAAACGGGCGAGACCCTCAAGCGCTTCAACACCCTGGACGGCCACGGCCTCAAGCTGCTGCAAAAGGCAGGCATCACCCCCGCCGTCATCACCGGTCGCGACTCTGCCCCATTGCGCGTGCGCCTCAAGGCCTTGGGCGTGGAGCACGCCGTGTTTGGCACCGAAGACAAGCGCCCCGCCGCGGAGCAGATTCTGGCCACCCTGGGCCTGACCTGGGCGCAGGCGGCTGCCATGGGCGACGACTGGCCCGACCTGCCCGTGATGCGCCGCAGCGCCTTTGCCTGCGCGCCCGCAAACGCCCAGACCGAGGTGCGCCACGCGGCCCACTTCGTCACCCAAGCGCGCGGGGGCGAGGGTGCAGCGCGCGAGCTGTGTGACTTGCTGCTGGTGGCCACGGGCCGCTATGCGGCGCTGCTGGCGGACTACACCGCATGATCCGCGTGATCCGCCAGGGCTGGGACCAGCTCTCGATCTACCTGCCCGTGGTGCTGATGGGCCTGCTGGCCCTGGGCACCTGGTGGCTGGTGCGCAACGCGCCCATGCCCCAGTTGCCTGCGATTGACCGGCCCGTGCAGCACCAGCCGGACTATTTCATGAAGTCCTTTTCGGTGAAGACATTCGATGCCACGGGCCGCCTGCAGAGCGAGGTGCAGGGTGACGAGGCGCGCCATTACCCCGACACCGACACGCTGGAGATCGATCAGGTCCGCATGCGTTCGGTCAGCCTCGATGGCCGGGTCACCGTGGCCACGGCCAACCGGGCCCTGAGCAACGCCGATGGCTCCGAAGTGCAGTTGTTCGGCAACGCCATCGTCAAGCGTGAACCGCTGCCCGCCAAGCCCGGGGCGGCAGCGCAGCCCCCCATGGAGTTCCGTGGTGAGTTTCTGCATGCCTTCACCAACACCGAGCGGGTGCGCTCTGATCAGCCGGTCACGCTCACCCGTGGCAACGACCGCTTCACCGCCGACAGCATGGATTACGACAACCTCGACCAGGTGCTGCAACTGCGCGGGCGCGTGCGCGGCATGATCCTGCCTGGCACCACGCGGTAGCCTCCACCTATCCTGCCTAGCCGCCCCCTGTCGGAATGCACATGACCACTCCCCTTGTCTTCATCACCGGCGCATCCAGTGGCATCGGCCAAGCGCTGGCCCAGCGCTATCACCAAGCGGGGTTTCGCCTGGCTCTGGTGGCGCGGCGCACTTCCGAAGTCAAAACATGGGCAAGTGCTCAAGAAATAAGCCCTGAAAGCTATGAAATTTATAGTGCTGATGTGTCGGTGACTGACAGCATCGTGGCTGCAGGGCGCGATTGCATCGCACGCCAGGGTGTGCCGGATGTGGTGATCGCCAATGCCGGCATCAGCGTGGGCATGGACACAGCGGTGCGGGACGATATCGACGTCATGGCCCGCACCTTTGCCACCAACAACATCGGCATGGCGGCCACCTTCCAGCCGTTTGTAGACGCCATGGTGCAGCGCGGCAGCGGCACCCTGGTGGGCATCGGCAGCGTGGCCGGCATCCGGGGGCTGCCCGGCCATGGCGCCTACTGCGCCAGCAAGGCGGCTGTCATCAGCTACTGCGAAAGCCTGCGGGGTGAATTGCGCCCCCACGGCGTGCGCGTGGTGACGGTGTCGCCGGGCTACATCGATACCCCCCTCACGCAACAGAACCGCTACAGCATGCCGTTTTTGATGCAGCCCGCCGATTTTGCGGACCTGGCGTTTCGCACCATTCAGGCGGGCGTGAGCTACCGGGTCATCCCCTGGCAAATGGGCGTGGTCGCCAAGCTGCTGCGCATGCTGCCGAACCCATTGTTTGACAAGGTGCTGGCGGGCCGCCCACGCAAGCGCCGCCAGAGCGAAATGCAGTAGGGGCGGGATTGCACAAGGCGCCCCAAGGCGCCGGGGGCGATGGAGATTGCTATCTCGACGTGCAGCTGCCATGAAAAAGGGCCCTGAAGGGCCCTTGTGACAGAAAAACGGGTGTGGTTCAGTAGCCGCCGTTGCCGCCGCCACCATAGCCACCACCGCCACCATTGCGGCCGCCGCCACCACCGTTGCGCGAACCCGAGCCGTACGGGCTGCGGAAGCCACCTTCGCTGCGGCCACCGCCGCCATAGCCCCCGCCACCACCTTCGCGGCCGCCGCCGTATCCACCGCCGCCGCCCTCGCGGCCACCACCATAGCCACCGCCGCCTTCACGGCCGCCGCCATATCCGCCACCACCGCTGCGGCCGCCGCCGTAGCCGCCACCACCACCACCGCCGCCGCCGAAACCACCGCTACGGGGTGGGCGTGGTTCCATGGGGCGCGCTTCGTTCACCACAATGCTGCGACCGCCGAGGGGCTGGCCGTTCATGCCGTTGATGGCGGCCTGGGCTTCTGCGTCGCTGCCCATCTCCACAAAGCCAAAGCCTTTGGAGCGACCCGTGTCGCGCTCCATCATGACCTTGGCGCTGGTCACGGCACCGAACTGGCCAAAGGCCTGTTCCAGATCACCGTCGCGCACCGAGTAAGGCAGGTTGCCGACGTACAGTTTGTTGCCCATCGAGGGACTCCTCAAAAACACATGGATAAAGCGATGGAGTCCCCAAAACGCAGCCAGCTAATCTCAATGACGCTCTCAGCGCGAAACTGACGGATCACCGCAAACTTGAAATGCGGGCCAAACCCGCCAGACCATTATGCGCCACACTTTTGGGGAAAAAGCAAGGGGCTTTGCGCGCTGTGGTGTCCGTGCCGCGCCCGAACGCAAAAAGGAGCCCGAAGGCTCCTTTTTTTGCCGTCGGCAGGCCCTGAGGACTGCCGATAAGGACTTTTTAGTAGCTGCTACGGCCACCGCCGTAACCACCACCGCCGCCACCGCCGTAACCGCCGCCACCGCTACGGCCACCGCCGTAACCGCCGCCGCCGCCATTGCCGCCACCGAAGCCACCGCTACGGGGAGCGCGGGGCTCCATAGGACGGGCTTCGTTGACCACGAGGTCACGGCCACCGAAGTTTTGACCATGCACGCCTTGGATGGCGGCTTGGGCTTCAGCATCGCTGCCCATTTCGACAAAGCCGAAACCCTTGGAGCGGCCGGTGTCACGTTCCATCATGACCTTGGCGCTGCCAACCGAGCCGTACTGGCTGAAGGTCTGCTGCAGATCTTCGTCGCGGAAAGAGTAGGGCAGGTTGCCCACGTAAAGTTTGTTGCCCATGAAGGACTCCTGAAAAAACACAAAAACGCGATGGAGCCCGACGCAATCAACAAACCTGTGACGACTTCAAAGACGCGAAACTGACCATTCACCGCTAAGCTAACTGCCCTTCTGCAAGCAGAAAAGCGAATCCATTATTAATCACTTTATGGGGCCCGTGGGGTTTTATTTCTGGGCAGATGGGCTCAAAACCCCGGGGCAGCGTGGTTTTTCGGGGAATTTCAGGGCAAACCATAGGGTAAAATCCGTGGGTCTTTGGGGAGTAGCCCGCCCGGCCGCGCAATGCGCCGGGGGCATGCGTCAACACACTTGGGTTCTTTGAGACCTATGGCGTATGCGGCTTTTGAGCTGGGCGAGACCATTGACTGCAAACCGATCCACATGGCCGGAGTCGGGGTGCAGTCAATGCGTTTTCCACCCATCCGGCCGGATAGGACCCCCTCCCCCATGGAAGCCTTCTTCATTTCCACCGCCATCGTCGCGCTCGCCGAGATGGGCGACAAGACGCAGCTGCTCGCTCTGGTGCTCGCGGCACGCTTTCGCAAACCCTGGCCCATCGTGCTGGGTATCCTGGTGGCCACGCTAGTCAACCACGGCCTGGCCGGCGCTGTCGGTGCCTGGGTGACCACCTTCCTGGGCCCCCAGGTGCTGCGCTGGATTTTGGGCGCCTCGTTCATCGCCATGGCGGTCTGGATGCTGATCCCCGACAAGCTGGACGAAGGCGAAGCCGACGGATCGCCACGCTGGGGTGTGTTTGGCACCACCGTGGTCGCATTCTTCCTGGCTGAGATGGGCGACAAGACCCAGATTGCGACGGTCATGCTTGCTGCCAAATACAACGCTTACCTCTGGGTGGTGGCGGGCACCACGTTGGGCATGATGCTGGCCAATGCGCCCGTGGTCTGGCTGGGCGAGCGCATCACGCGCAAGGTGCCGATTCGCGCGGTGCATCTGGTGTCTGCCGCCATCTTTCTGGTGTTGGGGCTTCTGGCGATTTTTTCGTCCGCAGGCTGACCTGATCGGTGCGACGGGCTGGGCGACGCGGCGCTGCTTTGGTATATTTGCCAGACGCGCCGATTTGCCACAGCTTGCGGGCGCTTTATAAATTCTGCTAAAGACCCGTCCGACACACCTGCCCGGCCTCGTTTTTAGCGACGCCGGGTATTTTTTTGCCGAGGTTTTGCCCTCGGTGACAGCGGCTCCTCGAGGGGCTTGCGGCGTGTGCAAGCGGTGGAACGTGAGGGCTTACCAGTTCCAACTATGTCGTTCATCGCCACACCCCAGTCCATGCATTTCCCGGATGCGCTGCCGCTGCAAAGCGGCGCGTCCATCCGCGACTACCACCTGGCCTTTGAGACCTACGGCACGCTCAATGCCGACTGCTCGAACGCCGTGCTCGTGTGCCACGCCCTCAACGCCTCGCACCATGTGGCGGGCGTGTACGCCGGGCAGGACAAGAGCGAGGGCTGGTGGGACAACATGATCGGCCCCGGCAAGCCCGTGGACACCGACCGCTTCTTCGTCATCGGCGTGAACAACCTGGGCTCGTGTTTTGGCTCCACCGGGCCCATGCACCACCACCCGGACACCGGCGAGGTTTATGGAGCGGACTTCCCTGTGGTCACGGTGGAAGACTGGGTCAACGCCCAGGCGCGGTTGCTGGACCGTCTGGGCATCCAGCAACTGGCGGCCGTGCTGGGCGGCAGCCTGGGCGGCATGCAGGCGCTCAGCTGGACGCTGCAGTACCCCGAGCGCATGCGCCACGCGGTGGTGGTGGCCAGTGCGCCCAACCTCACGGCCGAGAACATCGCCTTCAACGAAGTCGCCCGCCGCGCCATCGTGACCGACCCGGACTTCCACGGCGGCCACTTTTACCGCCACGGCGTGATCCCCAAGCGTGGCCTGCGCATTGCCCGCATGATCGGCCACATCACGTACCTCAGTGACGACGTGATGAACGAGAAGTTCGGGCGTCAGCTGCGTGAAGGCATCGATCTGAAATACAGCACGCAGGACATCGAGTTCCAGATCGAAAGCTACCTGCGCTACCAGGGCGACAAGTTCAGCGACTACTTCGACGCCAACACCTACCTGCTCATCACCCGGGCGCTGGACTACTTCGACCCCGCGCGCACCCATGCCGGCAACCTCACGCGGGCCCTGGCCCGGGCGCAGGCCAGGTTTCTGCTGGTGAGCTTCACCACCGACTGGCGCTTCTCACCCAAGCGCAGCCGTGAGATCGTGAAGGCCCTGCTCGACAACCGCCGCAGCGTGAGCTACGCCGAGATCGATGCGCCCCACGGGCACGATGCCTTTTTGCTCGATGATGCCCGGTACATGGGCGTGATGCGCTCTTACTTCGATAGCATTGCCAAGGAGTTGCAACCATGACCGAAAAAGCGGCGATGCAAGCCCTGGCGCGCCTGGTGCCCCCCGGCTCGCGCGTGCTCGACCTGGGCTGTGGCAACGGCGCCATGCTCGACTACCTGCAGCGCGAGCGCGGCTGCAGCGGCTATGGTGTGGAGATCGACGACGCCAACGTGCTGGCCTGCGTGCAGCGCGGGGTGGATGTGATCCAGCTCAACCTCGACGAGGGGCTGGCCATGTTCGACGACAACAGCTTTGACGTGGTGCTGCAGATCGACACGCTGCAGCACCTGCGCAATGCCGAAACCATGCTGCGCGAGACGGCGCGCGTAGGCCGCACGGGTGTGGTGGCGTTTCCCAACTTTGCCCACTGGCCCAACCGCCTGTCCATCCTGCGCGGACGCATGCCCGTGACGCGGCGCCTGCCCTACCAGTGGTACGACACGCCCAACATCCGCGTGGGCACCTACAAGGACTTCGAAGTGCTGGCCACCAAGAACAGCCTGCGCATCCTGGATGCCTTCGGCCTGCAGGATGGACAGGAAGTGCGCTGGCTGCCCAACGCACGCGCGGGCACCGCCGTCTTCCACTTCGAACACGCGTAGCGCTTACCGGGGTGTACGCCCCGGCGACACGCCGCTGTCAAGCGCATCGGCTAAGGTGCGGGCTCCGTTTGTAGGAGACCCGCATGAAACGCATTGCACTGCGCGCAGTGACCGCTGCCGCGCTGTTGACCACCTGGGCGCTGGGCGCCGTCGCCCAGGCCTGGCCGCCCACCCCCACCGTCATTGCCCACCGGGGCGCCTCGGCGCTGCGGCCCGAGCACACGCTGGCCGCGTACCAAAAGGCCATTGACGACGGTGCCGACATCATCGAGCCCGACTTGGTCATCACCAAGGACGGCGTGCTGGTGGCGCGGCACGAGAACGCCATCGCCATCCTGGGCGCCGATGGCTCTGTGAAGGAAGCCACCACCGACGTGGTGGACCGCCCCGAGTTCGCGGGCCGTAAAACCACCAAGACCATCGACGGCCAGGCCATCACCGGCTGGTTCACCGAAGACTTCACGCTGGCCGAGCTCAAAACCCTGCGCGCCCGCGAGCGCATCCCTGCACAGCGCCCGGCCAACGTGGCCTATAACGGCCAGTTCGAGGTGCCCACCTTGCAGGAAGTGATCGACCTGGCCAAGGCGGCCACGGCCAAGACCGGTCGCACCATCGGCATCTACCCCGAGACCAAACACCCCACCTATTTCCAGTCCATCGGCCTGCCGCTGGAGGCGCCGCTGCTGGCCGTGCTGGAGAAGAACGGCTGGAACCACAAGGACGCGCCCGTGTTCGTGCAGTCGTTCGAGGTCAGCAACCTGCAGGCGATCCGCAAGCTCAGCAGCGTGCGCCTGGTGCAGCTGGTCGCCCCTTCGGGCCGGCCCTATGACTTTTTGGCCCAGGGCGCGGCCAACACGCGCGCTTATGCCGACCTGATCACGCCCGAGGGCCTGAAGCAGGTGGCCAATTACGCCAACGCCGTTGGGCCATTCAAGACCCTGGTGGTGCCGGTGAAGGACGGTGTGCCCGGCGAGCCCACGCCGCTGGTCGCGCAGGCCCATGCCGCCGGGCTGGCAGTGCATATCTGGACGCTGCGGCCCGAAAACGCCTTCCTGCCCGCCGGTCTGAAGAAGGCGCCCACCACCGATGGCATCGTGCGCGGCGACAGCGTGGCCGAGATCACGGCCTACCTGCGCGCGGGCATCGACGGCTTCTTCACCGACGACTCGGCGGTGGGCCGTGCTGCAGTCCAGGCCTTCACGGCGAAGGCGACGAAGTAACAGGTGCCGGGCGCGGCTTGCCCGGTGCGGAACGCGCCCCCTGGCGCAACCCCAGTTGCCGCGCCTTTTCCACCCACAGTGCCAGCCGGTCGGCGCTGGCGCTGCGCACCGGGCCAAAGCTGTGCACCTGCACGGGCCGGATGCCGCAGAACTCCAGGATGGCTTTCTTCATCTGGTGGTGCCCCGGCATGCGCGTGACCCAGCGGAAGTACCAGGGCGGCGAGTCCATGGTCACCAGCAGCTCGGCCGATCGGCCGGTCAGCAGCTTGTCCCACAGCGATGAGCCTTTGCGGTACTTGAAGGCATAGCCGGGCAGCAGCACGCGGTCGATAAAACCCTTGAGCAGCGCGGGCATGGCGCCCCACCAGATGGGGTACACCCACACCAGGTGGTGCGCCCAGCTGATGTCAGCCTGTGCGGCCAGCAGGTCGGGTTCCAGCGGCTGGGCAGCGCCATAGCCCTGGAACAGGGGGTTGAAGGCCAGCTGACCCACGTCCAGAAAGCGCACCTGCGCCCCGGCGTGCCGGGCGCCCTCGGCATAGGCACGTGCCATGCCCGCGCACAGGCTCCCGGCGGCGGGATGGCCCAGGATGACCAGAATGTTGTGTTGCTCTGCCACAGACGCTCCATCTCGGTGTTGTTGATGGCGCCATGGTCACCTTGCCCCACGGGGCAGAGTCAAGCGGTCAGGTCAAGTCGCGGTGGATCTCGCAGCGCCCGCTGTGGTCGCTGCACCAAATTGCGCGGGGTTGTGCGCTGGAGGTGCCACCGCCAGTGTGGAGAGTGCAGCGCAGGCTTCGGGTGCCACGGGCACGGCCAGCGTGTCGCAGGTGTGCAGCTCGGCTTCCAGTGCGGCCAGTTGTGCGTCCAGCGCTGCCAGGCGCGCCAGCTCCTGCGCCACGGCGGCCCGCCGCCCGGCCACCAGTTGGGCCATGCGGTCCCAGCCTGCAGCGGTGTCGATGTGGGGCAGGCCATCCAGCTCCGACAGCCGAAAACCCAGCGCCTGGGCCCGGCGGATCAGCAACACGCGCGCCACATCGGCCTCGCCATAGTGGCGGTAGCTGCCCGCGCGTGCCACCGTGCCTAGCAGGCCCCGTGACTCATACAGCCGGATGGCCTTGGGCGTGGTGCCGGTGCGTTGGGTGAGTTCTCCGATGCGCATGGGTGATCCTGAGATTGCTATAAAATGTATAGCTGTAAAGGCATATGAAACTAGCGCTAGAGGCGAATTTGGCACAAATTCAGGCTCCACGGCGCTCTGGGCGGGCAATGGGCTCGTTGGCTACACGATAAGCTGCGGCGCTTAGAAGTTGCCTCTTCGCACTGCCCCCATGCCCCAGTTTGCCGCCCATCTGAGCCTGATGTACACCGAGCTGCCCTTGCTCGACCGTTTTGCGGCTGCGGCGCGCGACGGGTTCCGGGCGGTGGAACTGCACTTCCCCTACGCTTTCGACCCCCGCGAGATCGCTGCCCGGCTGCAGGACAACGGCCTGCAGCTGGTGCTGTTCAACGCCCCGGCGGGCGGGTTCGCGCCCACCGACATGGCCCACGCCTGGGACCAGGGCGCACGGGGCCTCGCCGCGCAGCCGGGTCGAGAGGCGGAGTTTCGCGCCGGGGTGCTGGAGGCCCTGCGGTATGCCGAGCAACTGCGCTGCCCGTTCATCAACCTGCTGTGCGGCACCGTGCCGCCGGGGGTGGAGCGCGAATCGCTCAAGGCCCTGTGCGTGGGCAACCTGCGCTGGGCGGCAGAGCAGGCCGCGCGTGCAGGGTGTGACATCCTCATCGAGCCCACCAACCTGCGCGACGTGCCGCGTTATTTTCTGAACCGGCAGGACCATGCGCACGAGCTGCTCGACGCGGCCCAGGTGCCCCACCTGAAGGTGCTGATGGACCTGTACCACTGCCAGCTGGTGGAGGGGGACCTGCACGGCAAGCTGCAGCGCTACCTGCCCACGGGCCGCGTGGCCCACATCCAGGTGGCGGGCGTGCCCGCACGCAATGAGCCCGACCGGGGCGAGCTGCACTACCCGTTCCTGCTCGACACCATCGACGCCCTGGGCTACACGGGCTGGGTGGGGTGCGAATACACCCCGGCGGCAGGCACGTCACAGGGGCTCGGCTGGCGGGACTGGGCCCTGCGCAGCCGCGCCCCGCACCCCGCATAGATCGTTTCGGCGGTCGGCACCAATACGCGCGAATGCGTAAGGGAATGCGTGAATAAATGTAACAAGGTGCTGCGCTTAGAGTGAATGCAGACCGGCCCAGCCGGCTTTTCGCATTCCATTCCAGGAGACACCCCGCATGCCCGCATCCCTTGCCAACAACCGATCCGTCGCGCGCCAGGTCACGTTGACCGCCATTGCGCTGGTGGCCTTGGTGCTGGTGCTGGTGGGGCTGGCGATTGCTGTGCTGACCGAGCGCAGCACCCGTGCCCAGGTGGTGGCCAGCGTGGGCGACACGGCGCAGAGCGTGGCGCAGTCGCTGGACGCGGCCGACAACACCAACCGCGAGCTGGTGCAGCTGACCATGAAGGGCTTTCAGCGCTACTTCGAGGCCGCCATGCAGCTCGACGAAGCCTCGGGCGAGCTGCGCAGCTACGGCGCGCTGGTCAACGAGGACTACGGCTCGGTCGACAAATTCGCCAGCGAAACGGGCGGCATTGCCACCGTGTTCGCCAAGAAGGGCGACGATTTCATCCGCATCACCACCTCGGTCAAGAACGACAAGGGCGAGCGCCAGATGGGCACGCCGCTTGGCCGCACCGACCCGGCCTACGCCACGGTGTCCAAGGGCGAGCCCTTTACGGGCGTCACGGTGGTGAACGGCAAGCCCTTCATGGGCCACTACCTGCCCGCCAAGGACGCCTCGGGCAAGGTCATTGCGCTGCTGTTCATCGGCAATGACATCAGCGTGTTCCACGCCATGCTGCAAAAACAGGTGGCGCAGACGAAGTTCTTCGAACACGGCGGCACCTATGTGATCAACCCTGGCACCTCGCTGGACCAGGCCGTGTTTGTGTACCACCCCACCGCGCGCGGCAAGCGCGTGCTGGAGGCCTACCCGCAGGCGCGCCCCTTCTTTGAAGCGCTGGCCGCATCGCAGGACGGCTTTGTGCGCGAGGCCGCGGACGTGCTGGGCACCGGCGCCGAGAACCCCTGGGCCCTGGTGCGCAAGACCGGTGGCGGCTGGTGGGTGGTGGCGGAGGTGGCCGACGGCGAGGCCATGGCCAGCCAGCGGCGCGTCACGCTGGCAGTCTGGGGCCTGATGGCCGTGGCCGTGGTGCTGCTGGCCATCGGCCTGTTCGTCATGCTGCGCCGGGGCGTGAGCCGCCCGCTGCAGGACCTGACCCAGGCCATCACGCTGGTCGCGCAGGGCGACCTGACCGAGGCCTTCCACACCACGCGGCGCGACGAGATCGGCGCGCTGGTGCAGGAGGTGGAGGGCATGCGCCAGCGCTATACGCAAATGCTGCAGCAGGTGCGCAATGCCGTGGACAGCATCACCACCGCCAGCGCCGAGATTGCCAGCGGCAACCAGGACCTGTCGGCCCGCACCGAGGCCACGGCCAGTAGCCTGGCGCAGACCGCACAAAGCATGGAGCATCTGACCTCCACCGTGCGCCAGTCGGCCGACGCCGCCCGCCAGGCCAACCAGCTGGCCAGCACCGCCGCCGAAGTGGCTGCGCGCGGCGGCCAGGTGGTGGGCGAGGTGGTCACCACCATGGGTGACATCAACCAGAGCTCGCGCAAGATTGCCGACATCATCGGCGTGATCGATTCGATCGCGTTCCAGACCAACATCCTCGCGCTCAACGCTGCGGTGGAAGCCGCCCGCGCTGGTGAGCAGGGCCGGGGTTTTGCCGTGGTGGCCAGCGAGGTGCGCAACCTCGCCGGGCGCAGCGCCGAGGCGGCGCGCGAGATCAAGGCGCTGATTGGTGCGTCCGTAGAGCGGGTGGAGTCGGGCGCGCGCCTGGTGCAAAACGCGGGCAGCACCATGGACGAGATCGTGGGCTCGGTCAAACGGGTTGGCGACATCATCGGCGAGATCACGGCCGCATCGACCGAACAGTCCGACGGCATCGGCCAGGTCAACACCGCCGTCAACCAGCTCGACCAGATGACGCAGCAGAACGCCGCGCTGGTGGAGCAATCTGCCGCCGCTGCGCAAAGCCTGCGCGAGCAGGCCACGCGGCTGGCCGGGGCGGTACAGGTGTTCAAACTTTCGCGGGGCGACGGCACGGCGACCCACGGTGGCCTGGGTTACTCGGCGCGCGCGGCCCTGGCTGCGCCCATGGCGCAGACCGGCGACGGAGAGGGACAGCACGCGCCCGGCAGCGGCGCCCGGGCGCCCGCCCAGCTGCAATAGGGCCTGACAACCGGCCGGGCGGTCATCTGGCGGTTTGCGGTCTGCAAAGCTTGGTTTATGCTGGCTTGATTCCCCCACCCATCTCCCTGTCCACCCGCATCCATGGCTGCCCACGTCCCCACCATGCTGGCAATGATCATTGCCAGTTCCCTCATGATGGCGGCCTCCATGGCCGTGGTGGGCTGGGGGCGGCGGCGCGATGGCCTGGGTCGCTGGGCGGCGGCCCTGCTGGTCAACGCCATCGGGCACCTGCTGATCATGCTGCGCGGCCTGATCCCCGATGTGTTGTCCATCGTGGTCGGCAACCTGATGCTGTCCAGCGTGTTCGTGGGCCTGATTGCGGCGGTCTACCAGTTCCAGGGGCGGCCGGTGCGCTGGCCGCTGCTGCTGGCCCCACCGGCGCTGGTGCTGGTTTTTGTCTCGGTGTTCATCGACAACTTTCCGGCGCGGGTGAGCTTTGTGGGCCTGGCCATCGGGCTGCAGGCGGTGTGGGCGCTGTTGGCGGCGTTGTCGCAGCGGAACGTGACCGTAGGGCGCGGGCAATGGCTGCTGGTGGCAGGACTGGCGCTGGAGGCCCTGGTGCTGGGCGGGCGCGCTGTTGTGGCCCTGAGTACGCACTCTGATGCCACCAGCATCCTGCAAAGCAGCGCGCTGCAAACGCTGACCTTTCTGGCCACGTTCTCGGTGGTGCTCGTCAGCTCGGTGGGTTTTGTGTTCATGTCGCGCGACCGGGCCGACGAAAACAACCGCGTGCTGGCCGCGCTGGACCCGCTCACCGGCGTGGCCAACCGCCGCTCGCTGATCGCCGCGCTGGACCGCGACGTGGCCCGTGCCCAGCGCATGCGCGAGCCCATGGCGCTGATGATGGTGGACATCGACCACTTCAAGGATGTGAACGACCAGTACGGCCATCCGGCGGGTGACCGCGTGCTGTGCAGCGTGGTCAACGTCCTGCGCCAGCGCGTGCGTGCGCAGGACCTGGTGGGCCGCTACGGGGGCGAGGAGTTCATGGTGCTGCTGCCCGACACCGGCCTCACGGGCGCCGAGCAACTGGCGCGCGAGCTGTGCAAGGCGGTTGAGGAGTCCCGCTGCCCTGCTGATGGCGTGCCCGGCCCGGGCATTGCGGTCACGGTGAGCATTGGCGTGTTTGGCGGGCGACTGGAGTCGGGCGACAGCTGGGACATGCTGATTGCTGCCGCCGACCGCGCGCTGTACCAGGCCAAGAACAACGGCCGCAACCGCGTCGAGGTGGCCACGGGCTTGCGCCGCCCCAGCGCCCAGCTGGCGGCCCAGGCCAATCCCGAGACCCTGCCCGAGTCTCTGTATTGATCGATGGCGCCCGGCGGGGGGTTGTGTTGGAATGGCGGATTGATCACCTTCTGCCTTCAGGAGCCCCACCATGAACGCCCGCGTGCCCTCCCAAGTCCTTCAGCCTGAGCTTGCCCTGCAGCGTGTCAGCCAGGCCTGGGACAGTGACATTGTTCGCCAGCTCACCGACTACATCGCCATCCCTGCCAAGTCCCCCACGTTCGCTGCTGACTGGGCCGAGTTGGGCTTGCTCGACACCGTGGTGCGCAACGCCGCCGCCTGGGTGGAGTCGCAAAAGGTCGAGGGCCTGACGCTCGAAATCGTGCGCCTGGAAGGCCGCACCCCGGTGCTGTTCTTCGAGATCGCCGCCACCCAGCCCGGCGCCACCGACACCGTGCTCATGTACGGCCACCTGGACAAGCAGCCCGAGTTCTCCGGCTGGCGCAGCGACCTGGGCCCCTGGACGCCCAAGTACGAAGACGGCAAGCTCTACGGCCGGGGCGGCGCCGACGACGGCTATGCGGTGTACGCCAGCATCGCTGCGGTGCAGGAACTCAAGCGCCAGAACGTGCCGCACCCGCGCATCGTGGGCCTCATTGAAACCTGCGAGGAAAGCGGCTCGCGCGACCTGCTGCCCTACATCGATGCACTGAAGCCCCGCATGGGCAACGTGGCGCTGGTCGTGTGCCTGGACTCGGGCGCCGGCAACTACGACCAGCTGTGGCTCACCACCAGCCTGCGCGGCATGGCCAGCGGCACGCTCAAGGTCGAGATCCTGACCGAGGGCATTCACTCGGGCGACGCCTCGGGCCTGGTGCCCTCGTCGTTCCGCATCATGCGGCAGGTGCTCGACCGGCTGGAAGACAGCGCCACCGGCCGCCTGCTGCCCCAGAGCTTTCATTGCGAGGTGCCCGCCGACCGGCTGGCCCAGGCCCGCGCCACGGCGGCCATCCTGGGCGAAGAGGTGTACCGCCGCTTCCCCTGGGCGCACTACGACTGCGGAGGTTCCACCACGTTTGCACTGCCCACCACCACCGACCCGGTGCAGGCCCTGCTCAAGCGCACCTGGGAGCCCACGCTCAGCGTGACCGGTGCCGAGGGCTTCCCGGCGCTGCAGGACGCTGGCAATGTGCTGCGCCCCTACACCGCCTTCAAGCTCAGCCTGCGCCTGCCCCCGCTGGTGGACGCCGCGCAAGCCGTGCAGGATCTGAAAGCGCTGCTGGAAGACAACGCGCCCTACCAGGCCAAGGTCACCTTCCAGAGCGGCGGCGGTGCCACGGGCTGGAATGCCCCGGCCACCACACCCTGGTTCGAGCAGGCGCTCAACGAGGCCTCACAGGCGCACTTTGGCGCACCCTGCGGCTACATCGGCCAGGGCGGCACCATTCCGCTCATGAACATGCTCAGCGAAGGCTTCCCCACCGCGCAGATGATGGTCTGTGGCGTGCTGGGCCCCAAGAGCAACGCGCACGGCCCCAACGAGTTTTTGCATGTGCCGTATGCCAAGCGCCTCACCGCTTCCGTGGCACACGTGATGGCGGCCATGGCCCAAAGCTCGGGTACAACCCCCTGAGTCGCTGCGCGCCTTCCCCCCTTCTCTCGAAATCGCTGCGCGACTTCGGGAAGGGGGACGATGCCCTCACTGCGGGGCGGCCCTTGCTCGGCATCCCCGGTATTGCGCCCCGCCTGATCCGCGTTCTGTTCCCTAGTCCGTGCCAGCCCTTTCACCATGACCCTCAACGACGAAGAACTTGCGCCCTCCACCCTGACCACCTTCACCGCCAGCGATGGCGAGAACCTGGCCGTGCAGGACTGGCCCTTGCCGCAGGGCGAGCCCTGCCGGGGGACGGTGTTGCTGGTGCACGGCCTGGGCGAGCATGTGGGCCGCTACGACGCGCTGGCCCGCCGCCTCAACGACTGGGGGTTTGCGGTGCGGGGCTATGACCAATACGGCCATGGCGAGTCGGCCGGGCCGCGCGGCGGGCTCACGTCGGACATGCGCCTGCTGGACGATCTGGCGGACCTGGTGGACACCACCCGCGCCCGCATGCCGGCAGGGCAACCCCTGGTGCTACTGGGCCACAGCATGGGCGGCTTGGTGGCCTCGCGGTTTGTGTCCCTGCACCTGCGGCCGGTGGATGCGCTGGTGCTGTCCTCCCCTGCACTCGATGCCGGCCTGGGCGCCGTGCAAAAACTGCTGCTGGCCACGCTGCCGCGCATCGCGCCCAACCTGCGCGTGGGCAATGGGCTGGACGCGCAGTACCTTTCGCATGACAGCGCCGTGGTGGCGGCCTACCTGGCCGATCCGCTGTGCCACGACCGCATCAGCGCGCGCCTGGCCCGCTTCATTGCCGAGGGTGGCCCCGCCACCGTGGCCCGCGCTGCGCACTGGAGCGTGCCCACGCTGCTGATGTGGGCGGGCAGCGACAAGCTGGTCAACCCTGCGGGCAGCCGTGCCTTTGCGGCCGCTGCACCCAAGGCTGTGGTGCAGTCCCACTGCTTTGAGCCCTTGTTCCACGAGCTGTTCAACGAAAGCCCGGAACTGGTGGAGCCGGTGTTCGACCTGCTGCGGCAATGGCTGGTGCGGGGCTGCGCGGTGCCTGCAAGGCCGTAGGCAGGCACCGGGTGGCCTGAGTTCAGAGAAAACGGCTGGTTGCGCTAGTGCAATATGACCCGGTTGCTATTATTTTTGAAGTAGGCCGCCGAGCATCTCCAGCAGATCGTTGGCATTGCCAAACCCGCCGTGGGGCGCCTGGCCCTGGGGGCTCAGGTGGTCTACCAGGCCCGGCAACACCTGGGCCAGCTGCCCCGCCGCAGCGCTGGGGCCCACACCCAATTGCGACGCGATCTGCGCCAGCGGGCCACTGCCCAGCACCTGGGACAGCTGCTCGCCCGATATTGCGTGGTTGGGCCCCGTGCTCAGCCAGGACGCCATCACATTGCCCAGCCCGGCCTGCTGAAACTTGGCCATTAGCCCCGGCAGGCCGCCCACCGGGCCATCGTTGCTGATCAGGGACATCACGGCCTGCACCAGCTGCGGGTTTTGTGCGGCCAGGCTCAGCAGGCCACCCAGGCCACCACCGGCCCCACCGGATGCAGCGGCGCCGTTACCGCCTTGCGACGCATTGTTGATGACGGCACCCAGAACGGAATCGAGCAAACCCATGGTGTTCTCCTGCAGAGGAATGAAGGGCGGCAGTGCGCCAGCCCGGACGGAACCATCCATGGTACGCACCTCGGAGGCGCCTTCGTGTCAACAATCGTGAACGGGGTGACGCCGCTGGGGTGCCGCGCCACTACTTGGTGCGGGGTGGGCGCTTGTCGAGCAGCGGCGCACTCACACCTTGTACCCCCACCAGCCCCAGCACCGTGACCAGCGAGGTCTGGGCGCCCTTCCAGGCATCCGTCAGGTCAATCCACTCCGACAGTGCGTGGAAGCCGCCCGTCTTGCCGCCGCCCCCGATCACGATGGCGGGGATGCCCAGCGCCATGGGCACGTTGGCATCGGTGCTGGCACCGGCCAGCACCGTCTTGCGGCCAAAGGCGGTGTTGGCGCGCACGGCAGCCTCGACGATCAACGCGTCGGCGGCGGTGCGGCCACCGGGCCGGTCGCCGATGAGCTTGGTCGATGCGCTCAGGGTGTTCACGCCCCAGCGTGCGTTCTCTTCGGTCACGGCGCTGTCCACGGCGGCCAGCACCTGCTTCTCGGTGGCCAGCAGCGGGGCCATTTCGTCGGAGCGGATGTCCACCGCCATGCGCGCATCGGGCGCGATGGTGTTGACGGACGTGCCGCCGCCCACGGTGCCCACGGTGAAGGTGGTCTTGGGGCTCTTGGGCGTGCGGATCTCGGCGATCTTGGCAATGGCGCGGCCCATGCCGTGAATGGCGCTGGGCACCTCGCCGAACGCGGCGTAGCTGTGGCCGCCCGGGCCCTTGAAGGTCACCTCGTGGCGGTGGCTGCCCGTGCCCAGCACCAGCACCGTGCCATCGGGCGCGGGCTCCAGCGCCACCATGCCGTCGATGTCCAGGTGCTCCTTGAACAAATGCTTCATGCCGCGCAGGTTGCCCAGCTCTTCCTCGCCCACATTGCCCACAAACACCAGGTCGCCCACGGTGGCGATCTTCTGGTCGTTCAACACCTTGAGCCACGACAACAGCACGGCCAGGCCGCGCGTGTTGTCGGAGATGCCGGGCGCATACAGCTTGCCGTCGCGCTCCTTCACCTTCACGTCGGTGCCGGAGGGGAACACGGTGTCCAGGTGGGCCGAGATGACCAGCTTGGGTCCGTTGCCCGTGCCCTTGCGCACGCCCACCACATTGCCTTCGGCGTCAATGGCGGCATTGGTCAGGCCCAGGGCCTGGAGCCGGGCCAGGAAGGCTTCGGCACGCTTTTGTTCCTTGAACGGCGGCGCCTCGATCTCGGTGAGCATGCGCAGGTCTTCGGTGGCGCGGTCGTGGTCGGCCTTCACGGCGTCGAGCAGCTGCAGGATCTGGGGTGCGGCCATCAGCTGGCCGTAGGCCTTGTCCACGGCGGGACGCAGCGTGGTGGGCGTGGGCGCCACGGCGCCGAACTGCGCATGGGCGGCACCGGGCAGCAAGGCGGAGCAGGCGAGGGCCATGGCACCCGCAAGGGCTGTGGCACGGAAGGTATGGAGAGGGAGAGTCATGGTGATCCAGCGAAACACGAACACAAACGGAAGGAGTGACTGGCCTGTCCAGCCATCGTGGATGGAGCCGTGGGCCGGCATGCAGTGCCATGCAATTGTTGGACCGAACCCCGCCCCTGGGCTCTGCTTTAATCTGCCCAGCCGACAGTTTTTCTTACATGCGCAAACACATCCCCAGCACCCGCGCCCTGCTTGTTTTTGATGCCGTGGCGCGCCACCATGGCGTGAGCAAGGCGGCCGAAGAACTCTGCCTCACCCACAGCGCCGTGAGCCAGCAGCTGCGCCTGCTGGAGGGCCAGCTGGGCCTGCAGCTCGTGCAGCGCGGCGCACGCGGCTCCACGCTCACCGACGTGGGCCGCCGCTACCACGCGCAGATCGTGGGCGACCTGCTGCGGTTGCAGAACCACACACTCGAAGCCATGGCCCAGCGGCCCGATGGCGCGCGCCTGCTGGTGGGTTGCGTGCCGGTGTTTGCCGAGCGCTGGCTGCTGCCCCGGCTGCCGGCCTTCCTCGCACAGCACAAAGGCTGCAGCCTGCACCTGCAGGTGTACCCCACGCAGATCTACATGGCGGAGATCCCGTTCGACGTGGCCGTGCAGTACGACGACGCGGCCTGGCCCGGCGTGGTGCCCGCGCCCCTGATGCCCGAGGTCTGCGTGGCCGTGTGCGCGCCACAGTCGCGCCACCGGCGCGCCACAGAGCGCGGCGACTTCCGGGCCGTGCCGCTGTTGCAGCTCAGCTCCCGCCTGGGGGCGTGGGACGACTGGCTGGGCCGCGCGGGCATCACGCGCGTGCCGGCCCACACCCTGGGCGGCCACCGCTTTGATCTGTTCTCGATGCTGGTGGAGGCGGTGCGCGCCGATCTGGGTATTGGCCTGGTGCCCCGGTATTTTGTGGAGCGCGAACTGCAATCGGGCGAGTTGGTGCTGGCCCACCCGCACCACGACAGCGGTGCGCGGGGCTACAGCCTCTTTGTGGCGCCGGGGCGCCTGGAAGACCCTGCGGTGGCGGCCTTTGCACAGTGGCTGCGCACCACGGCGCAGGCAGAGGGCGCTGCGGTAGGCCGGTCTTCAGGCGCCGCTTGAAGCACGCTGGCGCTGCAAACCCAGCCAGGCCAGCGCCAGCCCCGTCACCACAATCGGCACCAGCGATCCGGCATTCAACAGCGTCCAGCCCTGCGTAGTGACCAGCACGCCCGACGAGAACGCACTCAGCGCCAGTGTGGCGTACACGCAGAAGTTGATGGCTGCCTGGGCGCGGTCTTTTTCCTCGGGGCGGTAGGCCGTCATGGCCAGCGTGGTGGAGCCGGTGAACAGGAAGTTCCAGCCCACGCCCAGCAAGAACAGCGCAATGCCGAAGTGGTGCAGCTCCACGCCCATCAGCGCCACCGCCACACACGCCAGGTTGAGCAACACCCCCGTGCCCATGATGGGCAACACACCAAACCGCTTGATGAGGTGGCCGGTGACAAAGCCGGGCGCGAACATGCCGATCACATGCCATTCCAGCACCAGTGCCGAGGCATCAAAGTCAAAGCCACACACCTGCATGGCCAGCGGCGTGGCCGCCATCAGCAGGTTCATCACCCCATAGCCCAACGCGGCGCCCACAATGGCCACGATGAAGGCAGGCTGGCGCATCAGCACAGAAAGGGGGCGCCCTGGCTCGCGTTGGCCCGCAGCGTTGAGCACCACGGGTTGCATTTCGAACCGGATGGCTGTCATGCACAGCATGGACAGCAGTGCCACGCCGATGAGCGCGATGTACGCGCCCGCAAACGGCACCGGGAACAGCGTGCGCGTGGCGCTGGCCAGGTTGGGACCTGCCACGGCGCCCAGCAGGCCACCGGCCAGCACCAGCGACACGGCCTTTTCGCGGTAGTCCGGCTTGGCCAGTTCGGCGGCGGCAAAACGGTACAGGCCACCGTTGGCGCTGTAGTAGCCCGCCACCACCGTGGCCGTGCACAGCAGCCAGAAACTGGCGCTGAACGCGGCCCAGGCACACAGCGCGGCCGACACGACGGCCACGGCCAGCCCGATCTGGAACGACACCTTGCGGCCCCAGCGCATTTGCGTCCTGGCCACCAGCGGCGTGGACAGCGCACCGCCCACCACATAGCCCATCACCGGCAGCGTGGCCATCCAGCCAAAGGGCGCGAGCTGCAGCCCCACCAGCCCGTTGATGGCGATGAAGACGACGTTGTTGGTCAGGAAAAGGCCTTGGCACAGGGCCAGCAACCACAGGTTCTTGTTCACGGCAGAGGGCGCCTTTTGGCGTCTTTATGAAATGGATGTCCCACGCAGGGCACTGGATGCAAGTCAAGGCCGGTGGGCGGTGTGGAACGCCGGGAAGGCTGGAGCACATCAAAACCCGACTGCTTTGCTCCGGCATTGTGCACTGCCGTTGATGAAGATCAGCGGATGCGCGGAGAGCCCCCCGTATGGTGGCGCCCAGTGCTGTGGCTCCCCACCGGGGCAAGCGTTTGAATGTTTGTGATGGATCTCTTGAAATCGACGGCCACCGCCTTGCCCGGGGCGGCTGGCCCTGCCATGGAACTGGTTTGCCCCGCGGGCAGCCTGCCCGCCCTGAAGGCCGCTGTGGACCACGGCGCCAACTGTGTCTACCTGGGCTTGCGCGACGCCACCAACGCGCGCAACTTTGCGGGCCTCAACTTCGACGAGGCGGCCATTGCCCAGGGCATTGGCTATGCCCACGCGCGCGGCTGCAAGGTCTTCATGGCACTCAACACCTACCCGCAGGCGGCCAACCCCGGGCCGTGGCGTAGCGCACTGGACAAGGCGGTGGACCTGGGCGTGGACGCGGTCATCCTGGCCGACCCTGGCCTCATGCACTACGCGGTGCAGCACCATCCCCGGCTGCGCCTGCACCTATCGGTGCAGGGCTCGGCTACCAACTACGAGGCCATCAACTTCTACCGCGAGCAGTTCGGCATCGTGCGCGCCGTGCTCCCGCGTGTGCTGTCGATGGAGCAGGTACGCCAGGTCATCGACCGCACGCCGGTCGAGATCGAGGTGTTCGGTTTTGGCAGTCTGTGCGTAATGGTCGAGGGGCGCTGTGCGCTGTCGTCGTACGCGACGGGCGAATCGCCCAACACGCACGGCGTGTGTTCACCGCCGAAGGCCGTGCGCTGGGTGGAGACCCCGCAGGGCCGCGAGTCGCGCCTGAACGGCGTGCTCATCGACCGCTATGCGCCCGGCGAGAACGCGGGCTACCCCACGCTGTGCAAGGGGCGTTTCGACGTGGGGGACGATGAGAACTACTACGCCATCGAAGAGCCCACCAGCCTCAACACGCTGGAGCTGCTGCCCCAGCTGCTCAAGATGGGTGTGCGCGCCATCAAGATCGAAGGCCGCCAGCGCAGCCCCGCGTATGTGGCGCAGGTCACCCAGGTCTGGCGCGAGGCCATGGACCAGTGCCTGTCCTACCCGCACCGCTATGCGCCCAAGACGCGCTGGATGGCCAGCCTGGACCAGGTGGCCGAGGGGCAGCAGCACACGCTGGGCGCTTACTACCGCCCCTGGAAATGAAATGATCAGGCGACAACCCCTGAGCCGCTGCGCGGCTTCCCCCTTCTCTCGCCTCGCTTGCGCGATGCGGGAAAGGGGGACACCGCCAGCGCGGCGGTCGCTGGCCTGGCCCGCGCCAGATTCGAACTCAGTGAGCCGCTTTGGCGCCTGGTTACCACGATGAAAACCTTTGAGACCGCCCCATGAAACTCTCTCTCGGCCCGCTGCTGTACTACTGGCCCCGCGACACCGTGTTCGCGTTCTACGAGGCCATAGCCGCCACGCCTGTGGATGTGGTGTACCTGGGCGAGACGGTATGCTCGCGCCGCCACGAGCTGCGCTTGGCCGACTGGCTGGCACTGGCGCGCATGCTGCGGGACGCGGGCAAGGAGGTGGTGCTGTCCAGCCAAGTGCTCATCGAGTCCAGCGCCGACGTGGGGGTGATGCACAAGATCACGGGCAACGGCGAGTTCCTGGTCGAGGCCAATGACATGGGGGCCGTGGGCTGCCTCTCGCGTGCGCCCGCCGGGCCGCAAGCCTTTGTGGCCGGGCCGCACCTGAACCTGTACAACGCGCCCTCGTTGCAATGGATGGCGCAATTGGGCGCAACGCGCTGGGTGATGCCGCTGGAGATGTCGCAGGACGCGCTCGCTGCTGTGCTGGCGCAGCGGCCCGCAGGCATCGAGACCGAGGTGTTTGCCTACGGCCGCATGCCCCTGGCCTATTCGGCGCGCTGCTTCACCGCCCGCCACCGCAACCTGCCCAAGGACGACTGCCAGTTCAGCTGCCTGCAACACGCCGACGGTCTGCCGCTGCGCACGCGCGAGGGCGAGGGTTTTCTGGTGCTCAACGGCACACAAACGCAATCGGCGCGCGTCTACAACCTGGCCAACGAACTGGCGGCGATGCAGGCCCAGGGCGTGGACGTGGTGCGACTGAGCCCGCAGGCGCAGCACATGGCGCAGGTGATCGCCGCGTTTGACGAAGCCCGCCGCGCAGTGCTTGCGCAAGAGACGGCTGAAAAGACCCCCGACTTTGTGGAGCGCATGCAGCCCTTCATGCCCGATCTGCCCTGCAATGGCTACTGGTTCGGTCGCCCGGGCCTGGAGCAGGGGCTGCAAGGGGCAGCGCGTGGTGCTGCCACGCGGCCTGCGATGCATCCATAACGCAAAAAAAGCGAATCACCGCATGTACCCCGGAGAACGTTTCAACAGCATCAGCCACCTGGTGGGCGCGCTGCTCGCCATGGCAGGCACGGCCGTGCTCATCACCCTTGCTGCACGCTTGGGCGATCCGTGGAAGGTGGTGGCGTTCAGCATCTACGGCGCCATGCTGGTGGCGCTGTACGCGGCCTCCACCGCGTACCACAGCGTGCGCCGGCGCACCATCAAGGCCGTGCTTCAAAAGCTGGACCACTGCAGCATCTACCTGCTAATTGCGGGCAGCTACACGCCGTTTGCGCTGGTGTCGCTGCGCGGGCCCTGGGGCTGGTCGCTGCTGGGCGTGGTGTGGGGCCTGGCCCTGCTGGGCATTGCGCAGGAGATCTGGTGGGCGCGTGGCGCACGCGTGCTGTCGCTGGTCATTTATGTGCTCATGGGCTGGCTGGCGCTGGTGGCCGTGGTGCCGCTGTGGCAGGCGCTCACCCCAGCCGGGTTTGCCTGGCTGCTGGCGGGCGGCGCCTGCTACACGCTGGGCATCGTCTTCTATGCGCTGGACCACCGCGTGCGCCACGGCCACGGGCTGTGGCACCTGTTTGTGCTGGGCGGCAGCGTCTGCCACTTTTTCACCGTGTTTTTCTACGTGGCCTGAGGGCCCTTCTGTCTCATGGCGGCTTCTCCCCTTCCTTTCCCCCTGGTCGTTCCTGCGCCCGTGGGCGCTGTGCTGGCGCGCCTGCCCGCCTACCCTGGCTCGCAGCTGCTGGTAACCGCGCTCAACCTGGCGCTCGCGCGGCACTTGCCTGCGGACGTGGGCCAGGTGCTGCTGCACAAGAAGATGCGGGTGCAGGTGCGCGATGCGCGCGTGGCGTTCGACTTTGCCTGGACGGGCCAGCGCTTCGCCCCCCATGCACCGCTGGTGCCGCCGCAGGTGGCCGACGTCACGCTGAGCGCCACAGCCCATGATTTTTTGCTGCTGGCCCAGCGCCAGCAAGACCCGGACACGCTGTTCTTCAGCCGCCGCCTGTCGATGGAGGGCGACACCGAGCTGGGCCTGGTGGTGAAGAACGCGCTTGATGCGATCGAGCTGCCCGTGCTGGACCCGCGCCAGTGGGTGCACAAGCTGGCGCCGCGCCAGGTGCTGGGCCACCTGCGCCGCCGCCTGGACCCCACTCCACGCAACGGAGGGTGAGCATGACCACCGACACCCATCCCCAGAACCACCCCTTGGTCTATTCCTGCTCCGGCTGCTCCAGCGCCGCGCAGCTGGCCAACCATGTGGCGCTGCAGCTCGACCGGCGCGGCGTGGCCGAGATGTCGTGCATTGCGGGCGTGGGGGGCGATGTGCCGCACCTGATGAAGACCGTGCGCTCGGGCCGGCCCATCATCGCGCTCGACGGCTGTCCGCTGGTCTGCGTGAAAAGCACGCTGGCGCGCCATGGCATCGTGGCCGACCGGCATTACCAGCTGCAGCAATACGGTGTGAAAAAGCGCACGCACGAAGACTTTGACCCCGTGCAGGCCACGCTGGTGCTGGAGCAGGTGGAGGCCGACCAGCGCGCACAGCCCTTGGTTCGCTCTGCCGCCATGGAGCCCTCGCATGGCTGATGCTGCCCACACCCGCCGCATCATCGTCGCGATCTCGGGCGCCAGCGGCGCCGTGTACGGCGCGCGCCTGCTGCAGGTGCTGCAGGGCCAAAGCGGCATCGAGACCCACCTGGTCGTCTCCGACGCCGGCTGGCGCAACCTGCAGCACGAGCTGGACATGGACCGCCCCGCCGTCGAGGCCCTGGCCCACCGCGTGCACGACGTGGCCAATGTGGGCGCGGCCATTGCCAGTGGTTCGTTCCAGTGCCATGCCATGGTGGTCGCTCCCTGCTCCATGCGCACGCTGGCTGCCATAGCGCATGGGCTGGCCGACAACCTGCTCACGCGCGCGGCCGACGTGGCCCTCAAGGAGCGCCGCCGCCTGGTGCTGATGGTGCGCGAGTCGCCCCTGCACCTCACGCACCTGCGCAACATGGTGGCCGTGACCGAGATGGGCGGCATCATCTGCCCGCCGCTGCCCGCCTTCTACCTGCGCCCCCAGACCGTGGGCGAGGTGGTGGACTACAGCGTGGCGCGCGTGCTCGACCTCATGGATGTGCCGCACGCCCTGGCGCCCCGGTGGCAGGGCCTGGAGCTGAATGCTCCTTAATTTATAGCTGCTAGCGCAATCAATACCTGCGCTACCGGCCGATTTCATTCAAATCCTGAACCTGACATGGCCTACAGCGACCTGCGCGACTTCATGGCCCAGCTCGAAGCCACGGGCGACCTGCGTCGCGTGGCGGAGCCCGTGTCGCCCCACCTGGAGATGACTGCGCTCAGCGACCGCGTGCTGCGCGCAGGCGGCCCGGCGCTGCTCTTCACCCAGCCCACGGGCCACCGCATGCCGGTGCTCACCAACCTGTTTGGCACCACAGACCGCGTGGCCCGCGCCATGGGCGTGGCCGACCTGCGCGGCGTGCGCGCACTGGGCGAACTGCTGGCCACCCTCAAGGAGCCCGAGGCGCCGAAAGGCTTCAAGGACATGCTGGGCATGGGCCAGCTGCTCAAGACCCTGTGGAACATGGCGCCGCACACCGTGGCGCGCGGCGCACCCTGCCAGCAGGAGGTCTGGGAGGGGCCGGACGTTCATCTCGACCGCCTGCCCGTGCAGCACTGCTGGCCCGGCGACGTGGCCCCGCTCATCACCTGGGGTCTGACCATCACGCGTGGCCCGCGCAAGGCGCGGCAGAACCTGGGCATCTACCGCCAGCAGGTGCTCTCGCGCAACCAGGTCATCGTGCGCTGGCTGGCGCACCGGGGCGGGGCGCTGGACTTTGCCGACCACTGCGCCGCCCACCCCGGCCAGCCCTACCCCGTGGCCGTGGCGCTGGGGGCGGACCCGGGCACGCTGCTGGGGGCCGTCACGCCCGTGCCGGATTCTTTAAGCGAATACCAGTTCGCAGGTCTGCTGCGCGGCGCACGCACCGAAGTCACGCCCGCTCTGGGCGTACCCCTGCAAGTGCCCGCCACCGCCGAGATCGTGCTCGAAGGCCACATCCAGCCCGACGCGAGCCACCCGAGCGGCTGGCAGCATGCGCTGGAAGGGCCGTACGGCGACCACACCGGCTACTACAACGAATGCGCCGAGTTCCCCGTGCTCACCGTGGACCGCATCACCCTGCGCAAGGACGCGATCTACCACAGCACCTACACCGGCAAACCGCCCGACGAGCCCGCCGTGCTGGGCCTGGCGATGAACGAGCTGTTCATCCCGCTGTTGCAAAAGCAGTTCCCCGAGATCGTTGATTTCTACCTGCCGCCCGAAGGCTGCAGTTACCGCATGGCCGTGGTCAGCATCCGCAAGGCCTACGCGGGCCACGCGCGGCGCGTGATGATGGGCGTGTGGAGCCACTTGCGCCAGTTCATGTACACCAAGTTCATCGTGGTGGTGGATGCCGATGTGGACGTGCGCGATTGGAAAGACGTGATCTGGGCCATCACCACCCGCATGGATCCTGCCCGCGACACGCTGCTGGTGGAGCACACCCCCATCGACTACCTGGACTTTGCCTCGCCTGTCAGCGGCCTGGGCAGCAAGATGGGGATGGATGCCACGAACAAGTGGCCCGGCGAGACCCAGCGCGAATGGGGCCGCCCCATGGCCATGGACGCCGCCGTGCAGGCGCGCGTGGACGGGCTTTTCACAGCGCTGGGCCTGTGACCCGTTCGTGCACCACGGCGGTGCTGTGCGCTCCAGTCACGTAGAAGACAAGCACGCCCCGCGTTGTTTGCGACGATGCGGCAGCCCCGGCAAAGAGGGCTCTGCACCGGCATCCCACGGATACCGCGATGCAGCACCGCGCACACCACAAGGAGACGACAGCAATGCAGCAGCCCGGCAGCATGATGGATCGGCCGTTACTGGTCTCGGCCATCCTCGAGCACGGTGAGAACCAGTACGGCGACCAGCAAATCGTCTCGCGCGACACCAATGGCAGCCTGCACCGCTACCGCTTTGCCGACATGGCCCGGCGCGCCCGGCAGCTGGCCAACGCATTGCAGGCGCTGGGCCTGCGCCCTGGCAGCGTAGTGGGGTCGCTGGCCTGGAACAACCACCGCCACCTGGAGGCGTACTACGCCGTGTCCGGCAGCGGCATGGTCATGCACACCTGCAACCCACGCCTGCACCCCGAGCAGCTGGCCTACATCGTCAACCACGCCGATGACGAGGTGGTGCTGTTTGACACTACCTTTGCGCCGCTGGTGCGCGCCATCGCTGCGTCGTGCCCCCGCGTGCGGCACTGGGTGGCGCTGTGTGATGCGGACACGCTCGGCACCATCGACCTGCAAGGGGTGCCCGGGGTCGAGGCCTACGAGACACTGGTGGCCGGCCAGCATGACCGCTTTGAGTGGCCCGAATGTGATGAAAAGACCGGCGCAGCGCTGTGCTACACCTCGGGCACCACCGGCAACCCCAAGGGCGTGCTGTATTCGCACCGGGCGCTGGTGCTCAGTGCCTTGTCGGCCTGCATGCCGGGCGTGCTGAGCATCAGCGCGCGGGAGACCATCCTGCCCGTGGTGCCCATGTTCCACATCAACGCCTGGTGCCTGCCCTATGCGGCCCTGATTGGCGGGGCCAAGCTGGTGCTGCCCGGCCCGCGCCTGGACGCCGCCAGCCTGTACGAGCTGATGGAGACCGAGCGCGTCACCGTCAGCGCGGGTGTGCCCACCATCTGGATGGGCCTCATCCAGCATGTGGAGCAGCACCAGCTGCGGTTCACCACCATGCGGCGCACGGGCGTGGGCGGATCGGCCATGCCCAAGGCGCTGATCGCCAAGTTCAACGACGTGTACGACGTGGAGGTGCGCCACGGCTGGGGCATGACCGAGACCACGGCCATTGCCACCATGAGCGTGCTGGGCGCTGCCGATGCCGAACTGCCACCCGAGGACCGCCACGCCCTGGTCGCCAAGCAGGGCAAGTCGGTGTTCGGCATCGAGCTCAAGCTGGTGGATGAAAACGGCGCCAGCCTGCCGCGCGACGGCGTGGCGCAGGGCGAGCTGATGGTGCGCGGCCAGTGGATCGTGGACCGGTACCACAAGGCCGAGCGTTCGGCGCTGGCCGATGGCTGGTTCCCCACCGGCGACATCGCCACCATCAGCCCCCAGGGCGTGGTGCAGATTCGCGACCGCACCAAGGACGTGATCAAGTCGGGCGGCGAGTGGATCAGCTCCATCGATCTGGAGAACGCCGCCGTGGCGCATCCGGCGGTGGCCATGGCCGCTGTCATCGGCGTCAAGCACCCCCGATGGGACGAGCGCCCGCTGCTCTTCATCGTGCGCAAGCCCGGCCAGTCACTCGACAAGGCGCAGATCCTGGACTTCCTCGCAGAGCGTGTTGCCAAGTGGTGGCTGCCCGACGAAGTGCTGTTTGTCGAAAGCCTGCCGCTGGGCGGCACCGGCAAGGTCCAGAAAAACGAGCTGCGGCAACGCCATGGCTCGGTGTTCGGCGGCGACTGACATCGCCCTGCATTGACGCAGTTTCTACCCACCACCCCACGGAGACACACATGAACATGGTTCCCAGGAAATGGCCTCATCAATGGCTCAAGGCCGGCGCATGCGCCGCAGCGCTGGTGATGGCTGCGCACGCCGGGGCTGCCGAGACGGTGAAGATCGGCTTCATCGACCTGCTGTCCGGTCCGTTTGCGCTCACCGGCCAAAGCTCGCTCAACCAGCTGCGCGAGGTGGTGGCGCAGGTCAACGCCAAGGCCGGGCCCAATGAGCCCAAGTTCGAGGTGATGGACTTTGACAACAAGGGCACGCCGCAGGAGAGCCTGAACGCCCTGAAGGCTGCCACCGACCGGGGCGTGCGCTACATCACCCAGGGCGGTGGCTCGGGCGTGGCGCTGGCGCTGGTGGATGCGCTGAACAAGCTCGCCGAGCGCGACCCCGAGCGCGCGACCGTGTACCTCAACTACGCCGCCATGGACCCGCAGCTCACCAACGAGCGCTGCAGCTTCTGGCACTTCCGCTTCTATCCGTCGAGCGAGATGAAGATGGAGGCGCTGACCACCTACCTGCAAGGCCGCAAGGACGTGAAGCGCGTGTACCTGCTCAACCAGGACTACACCCACGGCCGTCAGGTCTCCAAGGCGGCCAAGGAATACCTGGCGCGCAAGCGGCCTGACATCGAAGTTGTGGGCGATGACTTCATCCCCATCGCGCAGACGCGCGACTTTGCCTCGTACGTGGCCAAGATTGCTGCCACCAAGGCCGACACGGTCATCACCTCCAACTGGGGCAGCGACCTCACGCTGCTGTTCAAGTCCTCGCGCGACTATGGCCTGAACATCAACTACTTCACGCTCAACGCCAACAACCCCGGCACGCCCGCGCAGATCGGGCCCTGGGGCGAGGGTAAGGTCGGGGTGATCTGGAACTGGGTGCACAACGCCCCCACCCCCGAGCTCGAAAAGATCTACGTGGACTACAAGAAGAAGACCGGTGAAGACTTTGTGTTTGCCGCCCACTGGAACAGCGTGCACATGCTGCGCGAAGCCATGCGCAAGGCCCAGTCCACCGACGCCAAGAAGGTGGCCCTGGCCCTGGAAGGCATGACCTACAAGAGCCCCATGGGCGAGGTACGCATGCGCAAGACCGACCACCAGCTTGAAGCCCCGCTGTACCTGGGCATCTGGGCCAAGCAGGGCAGCAAGGGCGTGAAGTACGACGCGGAAAAAACCGGCTACGGCTTCCGCTCCGAAGTGGCGTGGGACAACTACATCAGCGCCCAGCCGACGTCGTGTCAGATGAAGCGGCCGTCCTGAGCGCCCTGCCATCTCTGCGCCTGCACGCCACGCACTGTGCGTAGCTGCTGCAGGCGCAAACGCTTTCCTCAAGGGCACGCTCGTTGCGGAGCCTTGCCATCAGCGCGGCATCGGTCCGCAGCGCAAACGGCCGTGCATCGGGATAAGCCACCTTTAACTGCTGGCGCAAGCCGGTGATTCTTTGACTGGCGTAGCCGGCATCGGCCCCGCTCTTTGTCGCTTGTGAGCGGGGCGTGCACACGACCCACGCTCGCGGGTTCTGTGCGTGATCGCATCCACGCGCCAGCCCAGGCTCCCAGTCCGCAGCCCTCGCTGACGGGCACCCCACACCTCCAACACCCCTTGCCCTGCACGCCCTGGTGGGGCGTGCGCCGCCTCGGCGCGTTGGCTCCCCTGGCTCCGTGCGGGAGGCGCAAGCCCCATGCAGGCGAGCCCTTGCTCCGCAGTGCGCGCGGCACGCCAGGTCTCCTTCTTTTGGTCTTTGCACCTGCCGTCAGATGATTTGGTTGTAAAGAAAACGATTTTTATTCGTTTGGTTTTGGCTGACCACGGCATAGATTGGTGGCTATCCCCATCCAAAACCGCTTACCCGCACGTTCCAGGAGACCCTGTCCATGTCCGCCGATGCCCTTGAGATCACCTTGCCCGAAGCCCTGGAGGCTGCCCGCGCAGATGCCGCTGCCCAGGGGCTGAACTACGCCGGTGGCGTGCGCCCGCCCGTAGCGTGGGCGCTGGTGCAGTCGGGCCAGGCTGTGCTGGTGGATGTGCGTTCGGCCGAAGAGCGCAAGTTTGTGGGCCATGTGCCCGGCAGCCAGCATGTGGCCTGGGCCACGGGCACAGCGCTCACACGCAACCCGCGTTTTGTGCGCGAGCTGGAAGCCAGGCTGGCCAAGGACGGCGGCAAAGATGCCGTGGCGCTGCTGCTGTGCCGCAGCGGCAAGCGTTCGGTGCTGGCGGCCGAGGCAGCCGCAGCAGCGGGGTTCCGCCATGTGTTCAACGTGCTCGAAGGCTTCGAAGGCGAGATCGATGCCCTGCAGCACCGCGGCGGTGGCGATGGATGGCGCTTTCACAACCTGCCGTGGGTGCAGGACTGAAGAGTAGCGCGCGGACCTCCCGAACTTTGCAGACTGGATGAACCGGTACGACCGGTGTGAAACCCATGGCCCTTTTTGACATTGAACAGATCGCGCAGTCGTTGAGCGCGGCCCGGCGCGAGTGGCGCGATGCGCACAACCGCGTGCAGGATGCGGGCGAACGCGAGTTCCCCTCGCGCGACGCGCTGGCCCAGGTGGTACACCAGCTCAAGGGCGCGCTTTTTCCCATGCGGCTGGGCCCTTACGACCTGCGCCAGGAGAGCGAAGACTTCTACGTGGCCCACACGCTGGACAGCGCCTTGCATGCGCTGCATGTACAGATCGGTCTGGAGCTGCGCTACAGCGCCCGCCGCCAGGCGCTGGACGGATCGGATGTGGAAGCGCAGGCGCGCCGGTCGGCCCAGGCGTTTGCGCAGTCGCTGCCCGCCATCCGCCGCCTGCTCGACAGCGATGTGCTGGCGGCCTACCAGGGCGACCCGGCGGCCCGCAGTGTGGACGAAGTGCTGCTGTGCTACCCCGGCATCCTGGCCATGATCCACCACCGGCTGGCACATCGGCTGTACCAGCTGGGCTTGCCTCTGCTGGCGCGCATCGTGGCCGAGCTGGCGCACAGCGAAACCGGCATTGACATCCACCCCGGCGCGCAGATTGGAGCGGGATTTTTCATCGACCACGGCACGGGTGTGGTGATTGGCGAGACCGCCGTCATCGGCCAGCGCGTGCGGGTCTACCAGGCGGTCACGCTGGGCGCCAAGCGTTTTCCCACCGATGCCGAAGGCCACCTGCAAAAGGGCTTGCCGCGCCACCCGGTGGTGGAAGACGACGTGGTGATCTATGCAGGGGCCACCATTCTGGGCCGCGTCACGCTGGGCCGGGGCGCCGTCATCGGTGGCAACGTCTGGCTCACGCACGACGTGCCGGCCGGCGGCAATGTCACCCAGGCCAGCTCGCTGGAGTCGGGCCGTTTTGCCTCCGTGCTGGCGGGGGCTGCGCTATGAGCACGCTGGTCCAGGGTTTTGGGATCGCGGTGCGCCAGTCGCGCGAGGCCCGGGGCTGGTCGCAGGAGCGCCTGGCCGAACACTCCGACCTCAACCGCTCCTATGTGGGCGAGATCGAGCGGGGCAGCGTGATTGCCTCGCTGGCCACCGTCGAGAAGCTGGCCGGTGCGCTGGGCGTGGCGGCTTCGGGCCTGGTGGTGCGGGGCGAGGCTGTTCAGCGTGCCCAGCTGGTGCGTGGCATCGAGTTGGCGGCTATAGCCTGTTGAGGCGGCCCACCCTGCCACGGGACACTGCGCCCATTCCATTTTTCATCACTGATTTTTACCCCAGGGAGTTTCACTATGTCGGCAACAGTGGGCGGCACGACCGCACTCGGCGATAGCGCCGCACGGCAACTAGCCAATGCAACCAAGACCGTTCCCCAGCTGGAGACCATCAGCCCCCGCTGGCTGACTCACCTGCTGCAGTGGGTGCCGGTAGAGGCGGGCATCTACCGCCTCAACAAGGTCAAGAACCCTGAAGCCATCAAGGTGGCGTGCACCGCCAAGGAGTCGGAGAACCAGCTCCCACGCACCTTTGTGGACTACGAAGAAAACCCCCGCGAGTACCACCTGAATGCCGTGAGCACCGTGCTTGACGTGCACACCCGCGTGTCGGACCTGTACAGCAGCCCCCACGACCAGATCAAGGAACAGCTGCGCCTGACGATCGAGACGATCAAGGAAAACCAGGAAAGCGAACTCATCAACCACCCCGACTACGGCCTGCTGGCGCAGGTGACGGAAGAGCAGCGCATCTTCCCGCTTACCGGCGCACCCACGCCGGACGACCTGGACGAGCTGCTGACCAAGGTCTGGAAAGAGCCCGCGTTTTTCCTGGCGCACCCGCTGGCCATTGCCGCATTCGGGCGCGAAGCCACCCGCCGTGGCACACCACCACCCACCGTGAGCCTGTTCGGCTCGCAGTTCATCACCTGGCGCGGCATTCCGCTGATCCCTTCGGACAAGGTGCCCGTGGCCGATGGCAAGAGCAAGATCCTGCTGCTGCGCGTGGGCGACAAGCGCCAGGGTGTGGTGGGCCTGTTTCAGCCGGGCCTGCCGGGCGAGCAGGGCCCCGGCCTGTCGGTGCGTTTCATGGGCATCAACAACCACGCGATCGCGTCGTACCTGATCTCGCTGTACTGCTCGCTGGCGGTGCTGACCAGCGACGCGCTGGCGGTGCTGGATGACGTCGAGGTCAACAAGTACCACGACTACCCTGACACCTACAAGTAATCTGCGGTGAGCAACATCCCTTCCACCTCAGCGGGCGTGCCCGACGCACCCGAGGCGCCGATCAGCCCGGCGCTGCTGGCACAGATGGCCACGGCGTTTTTCTCGGCCCGGCCGGGCGAGACGCCGCAGCTGCCCACAGGCAACCCCTCCACATCACCGGCCACAGTCCCGAGCTTTGCCCAGGCATCGCCCGGCCCGGCCGGTGTGCAGGCGCCGGTCAACATCGCGCCTGCTGGCTCGCCGCTGGCCAGCCCGGCAGGCTTTGGGCCCAGCGTGCCGGGCACGCCGTTCCCGCAAGGGCAGGTGCCGGGCGCCAACGTGGTGCCGGGCTCGCCCACGCCCGTGTTGTCGTTGGCGCACCGGGCGCCCGCTTTGCTGCCTCACGCCACCGCCGCCAACGGCGTGCCCGACACCGTGGTCACTGCCGTGCCGGGCTATGAGCCCCGCTTTGGCAGTGGCGTGCTGGGTGTGCCCGAGGCGGCGGGTGCCAGCGGTGCATCTGCTGGCAGCCACCCTACGGCCAGCGCATCACCGTTCTACTACCTCTCGCCCCAGCACGGGCAGCCCTCGCCCGGTGGCCACAGCGGCACGCCAGGCAATGCGCTGGGCCCCACCCGTGTCAGCGACGAACTGGCCCGCCAGCCGTTTGCTAACCTGCAAGGGGTGGACCTGCGCGGCACACCAGCGCCCTCGTCCGCACCTTTGGCGCAGGCGTCTCCTGGCACTGCACCGCAGTTCTACTTTGCCGATGCGGTGGTGTTGCCCAGCGGCTATGTCACCCCGGCCAAGCCCGCGCCGCACGCCACGGTGCCGCTGGCGGGGCAGGGGCAGCATCCGCCGTTCGACGTGCATGCCATCCGCCGCGACTTTCCCGTGCTCTCCGAGCGCGTGAATGGCCGGCAGCTGGTGTGGTTCGACAACGCGGCCACCACGCACAAGCCCCGGGCGGTCATCGACCGCATCAGCTACTTTTACGAGCACGAGAACTCGAACATCCACCGCGCCGCCCATGAGCTGGCTGCACGTGCCACGGACGCCTACGAAGGCGCCCGCCAGCGCGTGAAGAACTTCATCAACGCGCCGGATGTGAACGAGGTGATTTTTGTGCGCGGCACCACCGAGGCCATCAACCTTGTGGCCAAGAGCTGGGGCGCGCAACACATTGGCGAGGGCGACGAGATCATCGTCAGCCACCTGGAGCACCACGCCAACATCGTGCCCTGGCAGCAGCTTGCGGCGGCCAAGGGCGCCAGGCTGCGCGTGATCCCGGTGGACGATTCGGGCCAGGTGCTGCTGGATGAATACCAGAAGCTCCTGAACGACCGCACCAAGATCGTGTCCGTCACGCAGGTGTCGAACGCGCTCGGCACGGTGGTGCCCGTGAAGGAGATCGTGGCCCTGGCGCACCGCGCAGGGGCCAAGGCGCTGGTCGATGGCGCGCAGTCCATCTCGCACATGCGGGTGGACGTGCAGGACATCGGTGCCGACTTCTTCGTGTTCTCGGGCCACAAGGTGTTCGGGCCCACCGGCATCGGCGTGGTCTGGGGCAAGCGCGAGGTGCTGGAAGACATGCCACCCTGGCAGGGCGGCGGCAACATGATTGCCGACGTGACCTTCGAGAAGACGGTGTTCCAGCCCATCCCCAACAAGTTCGAGGCCGGCACCGGCAACATCGCCGACGCCGTGGGCCTGGGGGCCGCCATCGACTACGTGAACCGCGTGGGCATCGAGAACATTGCGCAGTACGAGCATGACCTGCTGGTGTATGGCATGCAGCAGCTGGGCGCCATTCCGGGTGTGCGCCTGGTCGGCACGGCGGCGCACAAGGCCAGCGTGATGTCCTTCGTTCTCGCGGGCTACACCACGGAAGAGGTCGGCAAGGCGCTCAACCAGGAGGGCATTGCGGTGCGCACGGGCCACCACTGCGCGCAGCCCATCCTGCGCCGCTTTGGCGTGGAGACCACGGTGCGGCCGTCGCTGGCGTTCTACAACACGTTTGACGAAATCGACTGCCTCACGACCGTGGTGCGCAGGCTGGCGGCGCAACGGCGATAGCCAGCGCACACCGGCTGCACTGTCAGCCGGTTGGCGATCAAAAAAGGGGAAGTGGGTGTTGTGCCCACTTCCCCTTTTTTTATGGGGCGGCAGTGTGTGGATCAGCCGCTATCAGGCCACCGCCAACTCAATGGCTGCTCCGTGGGTCTGATCCAGTCCCCATGCCGGGGCAGTCTGTGCTGCAGGCAAGCTGGCGCCCAGTACCACGGCAAACGGCCCGGGGCCACGCGTGGCAAGCTGCTGCGCTCCGGCGGCGTGCGGCGCAGCACTTTGGGTTGGCTGCGTCAGCACCAGCGTGGTGGTTCCCAGGGCTATGGTGGCCACCCGTGCGCCGGCTCCAGGCAACACCAACGGCGTGCCAATGTGTGCCGCCTGTGTCTCGCCCAGCAAGGCGCGGTAGTGGGCCAGGCTGGCATCTAGGTCTTCCACCGCAATCGACAGGCTGAGCACGCCGCGTGCGCCGTTGGGGTGCACGCGGGCGTCACCCTCGGGCACGCGCAGCGCGCGGGGCGTGAGGTCTCCGCACAGAAACGGCAGATCGGCCGACGGCGGGCGGGCTGTTTGCCATTGCAGGCGCTCGCCATCGGGCCGCAGGCGGCCTCCGTCGTGCGGGCCGCTGTACGCCAGGCCCCGGGCCTGTGCGTTGCTCAGGGTGGCCGCAGTCCCAGGCGGCAGCAATGCAAAGTCCACGATGCCGTCTCCATGCTGGTTCAGCAGTTCCCACCAGCGGTCGCCGGGCGAAGGGGAACGCCAGGCGATGAGTTCAAAGTAGGCGCCATCGGCCAACACGACCAGCGCGTTATAGGTGGGCCGGCCCGGGTGCTCGCCACCCTGCAGCACGTTAAAGCCAAGGGCGCGGTAGTCGGTGATGGTCTGCTCCAGATCCTTCACCGCGATCACGATGTGGTCGAGTGTCAATGCCATGGGGTTCCTTGTTGCTTTCGTCGAGTTCAGGCCGCCACGGCCTCTGTGGTGGCGCGTAGGGGTGCGGAGGCAACGGAGTTCACCAGCTTCACTTCGGCGTGGATGTGCTGCGGGTTGCGCAGCAGGCTGAGGATGGGGCAGGTCTGCTCGACCGCCAGAAACAGCGCGTCAATGTCAGCCCGGCTGGCGGGTGAGTCGATATGCACCGTGTAGGCAATGTGGTGCGGCCAGATGGGCGTGGCCTCGTGCCCAGGCTTGCCGCCGCGCGGGTCGATCACGCCGCTGACCTCTACCTCCAGGCTCGTCAAAGGCACCTGGCGCAAGGCCGCCTGGATCAGGAAGATGTGTGTCACGCAACTGCCCAGCACACCGAGCTGCAACTCGGGCGAGCTGGGTCCCAGGTTGTAGCCCGCGAAGTCGGGCGGGCTGTCGCTGATGACCTGGTGGTCGCGGATGCGGATGCGGCGCACGCCGCTGCGGCCCTCGGCGCTCACGCGCGCCTGCAGGGCGGCCGGTTGTGCAGTGCCTGCGTCGATGGCGGCATTGCGCGCGAGCACGGCGGCACGCTTTTCAGCCAGGTAGTCGTTGAGGTGGCTATTCGAATGGGGCATGGATGTTCTTTCCAACGCCTTCCGCGCCCGGACATCGGGCGTGGGTAAAGCGGCGTCGCACATGCATTGTTCGGGGCCACACCCGCGCTGGAAACAAACAAAACTGCGCTCGCATATGCGGGTTTCAGATATGCCGGGCGGGGCTGTGTGCTGCGGCCTGCTTCGTCGTTTTCCGAATATGCATGCTACGTAATAGGTGCACGTTTGGATGGTGCGTCGATAGCATGCATACACATGAATCGGCCCACTTTGGGGCCGGTGTTTCATGGTCTGTCAATGCCGGTCCGGCGACGAGGTACGAACGTGTTTTCTCTGAAGAAATCAATGGGATGGAGGGTGTGGGGTGCGTCTGCGCTGGCGCTGGGCGTGCTGGTGGCGGGCTGCTCCAAGCAGGCCAGCGAGCCAGCCGCCTCCACCGGTGCCGCCACCGACCAACCCGTGCAGGGCGGCACGCTGGTGTATCTGGAGCAGCAGGCCCACACCAACCTGTACCCGCCTGCAGGGGGCTTCTATCCGAACGGCGGCATCCTCAACCAGATCACCGACAAGCTCACCTACCAAGACCCCAAGACGCTGGAGATCCAGCCCTGGATCGCCGAGTCGTGGGAGGTCAACCCTACCGCCACCGAGTACACCTTCAAGCTGAAGAAAGGCGTGACCTTCTCGGACGGCACCCCGCTGGATGCCGTCGCCGTGGCCAGAAACTACGACACCTACGGTCTGGGCAACAAGGAGCTCAAGCTGCCCGTGTCAGAAGTCCTCAACAACTACGAACGCAGTGAGGTGGTGGACCCGCTGACCGTCAAGTTCTACTTCAAGAAGCCATCGCCCGGCTTCCTGCAGGGCACGTCCGTCATCGGCTCGGGCCTGGTGTCGCTGGCCACGCTGGCACGGCCGTTTGAAGAGCTGGGCGATGCGACCAAGATCATCGGCTCCGGGCCCTTCGTGGTGGCGGCCGAGACGCTGGGCAAGGAGCTCACGCTCACCGCCCGCAAGGACTACACATGGGGCCCCGCCAAGCACGCCCACCAGGGCCGTGCGCGCCTCGACGAGATCAAGCTCATCGTCACGCCCGAGGACAGCGTGCGCATCGGTGCGCTTTTGTCTGGCCAAGCGGGCTTCATCCGCCAGGTGCAGGCCTATGACGAAAAGCGCGTGCTCGACCAGAAGTTCGCCATCTACGCGCCCTCCACGCGCGGCGTGAACAACAGCGTGGTCTTTCGCCCGGACAACGCGCTGGTGGCTGATGTGAAGGTGCGCCAGGCGCTGCTGCATGCCACCAACACGAAGGAGATCGTGCAGACCCTGTTCTCGGCCAACTACCCGCAGGCCACATCGGTCATCGCGTCCACGGCCCTGGGCTATGTGAACCTGTCGGCCAAGCTGGGTTACGACGAGGCCAAGGCCAAACAATTGCTGGATGACGCCGGCTGGAAACTCAATGCCAACGGCCTGCGCGAGAAGGACGGCAAGGAGCTGGTGCTGGCCGCGTACGAGTCGCTGCCGCAGCCGCAGAACAAGGAAACCCTGCAGCTCGTGGCCCAGCAGTGGGCCAAGGTGGGCGTCAAGCTCAATGTGCTGGCGGGCGACTCTGGCAGCCGCACCGTGGACAGCCTCGATCCCGAAAAGACCCCTGTCGCCCCCGGCATGGTCGGCCGCGCCGACCCCGACGTGATCAAGAGCAACTACTACCCCACCAACCGCAACGTGCTGCTGCAAAAGGGTGGGGTGAGCAGCAAGGTCAAGTCGTTCGAAGACACGAAGCTCAACGGCTTGCTCGAAGCCATTGCTGCCGAGACCGATCCGGCCAAACGGCTCGCGTTCACGGCCGACGTGCAGAACTACCTGATCGACCAGGCCTATGTGATCCCGGTGTTCGAAGAGCCGCAGGCCTTTGCGGGTGCGCCTTCGGTGAAGGGTGTGGAGTTTGAGGCAGTGGGCCGCCCCAGCTTCTACGGCACCTGGGTCGCTGCAAAACACTGACCTTTTGACGCCGCCAGTTTCGCAGGCCCAGCGCCCTTTGCAGCACAAGGAATGATCGATATGTTCATCAAGTACCTCGCCAACCGCACCGGGCAGGCCCTGCTGGTGCTGTGGGCCGCCTTCACGGCGTCGTTCGTGCTGCTCCAGCTGTTGCCGGGCGATGCGATCTTGATCAAGTTCCTGAATCCCGAGCTGGGCCTGGGCCCGCAGGAGATCGCCGACATCCGCGCGGCCTATGGGGCCGACACGTCGGTGTGGCAGCAGTACCAACACACGCTGCTGGGCTTCCTCAGTGGCAACTTCGGTTACTCGGTACAGGCGGGCGTGCCGGTGAGCCAGGGCTTGGCCACCAACCTGCCGCCCACGCTGCGGCTGGCGGGGCTGGGTTTTGCGGCGGCGTTGTTGCTGGCGGTGGTGCTGGCCTTTGCCTCGCAGCTCACGCGTTGGGGCTGGCTGCGCTCGGCACTGCAGTCGCTGCCTTCGCTGTTCATCTCGGTGCCGGTGTTCTGGCTGGGGATCATGCTGATCCAGGTGGTGTCGTTCCGCCTGGGGTGGATTCCGGTGATCAACCCCGGCAAGTGGCAGGGCCTGGTGTTGCCCACCCTCACGCTGGCCATCCCCATCGCCGCGCCGCTGGCGCAGATCCTGATCCGCAACATCGACGAGGTACTCACCCAGCCTTTCGTGGCCGTGGCGCGCGCCAAGGGCGCCACACGCCAGTGGGTGTTGTGGAAACACGTGGCGCGCAACGCGGTGCTGCCCGCGCTGACGATTGCGGGCGTGCTGTTTGGCGAGCTGCTGGCTGGGGCCGTGGTGACTGAGGCAGTGTTCGGCCTCAACGGCCTGGGCAGCCTCACGCAGCAGGCCGTGGGCAACCAGGACACCGCCGTGCTGCAGGCGGTGGTGGTGGTCTCGGCCACGGCCTTCGTGTTCATCAACCTGGTGGTGGACCTGCTCTACCCCGTGTTCGACCCCCGCCTGCGTTCGCGCCTGGGCACCTGAGGAGATCCCGCATGACCACCACGTCTTCGACCGCCAGCCTGGGCGCTTTCACGGGTACCGCACAGCCGGCCCCGCACCGCTTTGAACGTGCCGTGGCGGCGCCTGCTGCTGTCGTGGTGCCCACGGTGCCTATCCCTGCCGCCCCGCCGCCGCGCGCGCACAGTGGCACATGGGGCCGCCGCCTGGTGCAGCGCGCGCGCAGGGCACCCATCAGCCTGTGGCTGGCCTGGGGCGTTCTTGCGCTGGTGGCTCTGTGGGCCGTCGCGCCCAGTGCCTTCACCAGCTACAGCGCCACGGTGGGCGTGGCCGGCCAGCAACTGCAGGCGCCGTCGGCTGCGCACTGGCTGGGCACGGATGCGCTGGGGCGCGACGGCTATGCGCGGCTGGTGTTCGGTGCGGTGCATTCGCTGTCAGGCGCATTCCTGGCGGTGGCAGTGGGGCTGGTGCTGGGCACGCTGCTGGGCGTGCTGGCCGGGTCCATCGGCGGCTGGGTGGAGGACGTGATCATGCGCACCGTCGATGTGCTGCTGTCGGTGCCGTCGCTGCTGCTGTCGCTCTCCATCATCATCATCCTGGGCTTCGGCACGCTGAATGCCGCGGTGGCGGTGGGCGTGGCGTCGGTGGCCAGCTTTGCGCGGCTCACACGGTCCGAGGTGGTGCGCGTGCGCCGTTCCGACTATGTGGAGGCGGCCTTTGGCAGCGGCGGGCGCTTTGGTGCCGTGCTGTGGCGCCACGTGCTGCCCAACTCGCTCACCTCGGTGATCGCCATGGCGGCGCTGCAGTTCGGCTCGGCCATCCTGTCGATCTCGACGCTGGGGTTTTTGGGCTACGGCGCACCGCCGCCCACACCCGAGTGGGGCCTGCTCATCGCCGAGGGGCGTAACTACATCTCGACGGCCTGGTGGCTCACCACCGTGCCCGGGCTGGTGGTGGTGGCCGTGGTGCTGGCGGCCAACCGCATCAGCGCGGCGCTGACGAAGGGGCGCGCATGACCACCATCGCCCAGGCCGTGGCGCCGCCGCCGGTGCTGGAGGTGGAGAACCTCTCCATCACCTACCGCGACAAGGACCACGAGCAGCGCGTCGTGCACGGTGTGTCGTTCGCCATTGCACCCGGCGAGGTCGTGGCGCTGGTGGGCGAGTCCGGCTCGGGCAAGACCACCACCGCGCAAGCCCTCATCGGGCTGCTGGCCGACAACGGCCGGGTGGAGCATGGCGCGATTCGCCTGAACGGTACGGACGTCGCTGGCTGGTCGCCCGACCGCTTCGACAGCGTGCGCGGCCGCGTGGTGAGCCTCATCCCGCAGGACCCGACCAGCTCGCTCAACCCCGTGCGCACGGTGGGCGAGCAGGTGGGCGAGATTTTGAAGATCCACCGCTACGGCGATCGCCAGGCCATCGCGCGGCGCGTGGTTGACCTGCTGGCCAAGGTGGGCTTGTCGCAGCCCGAGCTGCGTGCGCGGCAGTACCCGCACGAGCTGTCGGGCGGCATGAAGCAGCGCGTGCTGATCGCCATTGCCATTGCGCTGCAGCCCGCGCTCATCATTGCCGACGAGCCCACCAGCGCGCTCGACGTGACGGTACAGCGGCGCATCCTCGACCTCATCGACGAACTGCGCAGCGAGTTCGGCACCGCCGTGCTGCTGGTCACGCACGACCTGGGCGTGGCGGCCGACCGGGCCAACCGGCTGGTGGTGCTGCAGGGCGGGCGCATCCAGGAGCAGGGCGACACCGCCAGCGTGCTGCGCAACCCGCACAGCGCCTACACGCGCAAGCTGCTGGCCGATGCGCCTTCGCTTTCGCAGGGGGCGTTTCGCCCGGCCCGTGGCGCCGCCGCCAACGATGCGCCCGAGCGGCCCGAGGACTTCGCCATCGTGGTGGACGGCCTGGTGCACGACTTCGACGTGGCCGGGCGCAAGGAGCCGTTCCGCGCGGTGGACGGTGTGTCGTTCCGCGTGCGGCGCGGCACCACGCACGCCATCGTGGGCGAGTCCGGTTCGGGCAAGACCACCACCATCCGCGACGTGGTGGGCTTTCGCCAGCCCACGGCGGGTCGCATCTTCATCGAGGGCACGGACCTCACCACCCTGCGCGGCGAGGTGCTGCGGCAGTTTCGCCGCACGGTACAGCTGGTCTACCAAAACCCGTTCAGCTCGCTGGACCCGCGCCAGACCATCTTCCAGATCATCGAAGAGCCGCTGCTCAACTTCGAGCCGCTGCCCGCCGCCGAGCGCGCGCGCCGCGTGCACGACATCCTGGCCCGCGTCGGCCTGCCGCCCGCTGTGCTGGAGCGCCGCCCGCGCGCCCTGTCAGGCGGCCAGCGCCAGCGTGTGGCCATTGCGCGCGCCCTGGTGCTGCAGCCCCGCGTGCTGGTGCTCGACGAGGCCGTATCGGCCCTGGACGTGACCGTGCAGGCGCAGATCCTGGCGCTGCTGGAGACGTTGCAGCGCGACCTGGGCCTGACCTACCTCTTTATCTCGCACGACCTCGCCGTGGTGCGCCAGATCGCAGACACCGTCTCGGTACTGCAGGCCGGCCGCCAGGTGGACGCGGGCCGCGTGGAAGACGTGTTCCTGCGCCCCGGCAGCGACTACACGCGTGAACTCATTGCAGCCATCCCCGGAAAGAAGAACCATCACCATGACCCTATCGACACCCACACCACTCACCTCCGCCAAGCGCCTGGGGTTTTTCAGCAGGCTGCTTGACGATGTGCCAGCCGGTGAACGCTACCGGCTGGTGACCGAGCAGATCGCCCACGCCGAGGCCTTTGGCTTCGACTCCGCCTGGGTGGCTCAACACCACTTCCACGAACACGAAGGCGGCCTGCCCTCACCGTTTGTCTTTCTGGCCCATGTGGCGGCGCGCACGCGGCGCATCCGCCTGGGCACTGGCATCGTGACACTGCCCATGGAGAACGCCGTGCGTGTCGCCGAGGACGCGATCGTGCTGGACCTGCTCTCGGGTGGGCGGCTGGAGGTGGGCGTGGGCACGGGCGGAACGCCCGAGTCGTTCGCCGCCTTTGGCATCACCAGCAATGACCGCGCCAGCGTCTATGCCAGGCACCTCGCGCTGGTGCGCGAAGCCTGGGCCGGGCGGCCCTTGGCGGGCGGTGACCGGCTGTACCCCGCCGCCGAACATTTGCTGGCACGCATCTGGCAGGCCACGTTTTCGGTGTCGGGTGGTGTGCGTGCGGGGCAGGCGGGCGACGGGCTGATGCTGTCGCGCACCCAGCCGCGCTCGGTAGAGGCGCCTGCGGCCTCGCTGTCAGACCTGCAGCACCCGATCATTGATGCGTACTTGGCAGCGCTGCCGCCCGGCATCACCCCACGCATCGTGGGATCGCGCAGCCTGTTCGTTGCCGATGATCGCGAGGAGGCATTGCACCTGGCCGATGTGGGCCTGCGCCGCGCCGCCGCGCGCTTTGCCGCCGCTGTGTTGCCAGGACAAGCGCCGCGCCCTGGGCCACAAGCCCCATTGGCCGAGCTGATTGCCGCCTACGACGTGCACGTGGGTACACCGGACGATGTGATCGCCTCGCTGCAGGCCGACACAGCACTGGCGCGCACCACTGACATCGTGTTCCAGGTGCATTCGGTGGACCCGCCGCACGAGCACATCCTGCGCTCCATCGAATTGACTGCGACCCAGGTGGCTCCGGCATTGGGCTGGGTGCGCAAGCCTGTATCTGTGCCCTCCACCTTGGCCCCATCGCCTGCTGAACGTACTCCGGAACCCGCATGACAAACACCCCTGCTCTCCAAGGCACAGTCCCTGACGTGATCGACCTGCTGGTCGGCATCCGGCCGGGCGATGCCCTCGACACCGTGCGCCGCCATCGCTTGCAGGCGCGCACCCATGCCCACACAAGCTACCTGGCGCTGTTTGCGCCCACAGCGCCGGTGCCCGGCAGCGTGACACTGGCAGAGCGGCATGCGGTGGCCGCGTTTGTGGCGGGCCTGCACCAGCAGCCCGAGGCGGCGGGCTTCTATGCCGCCGCCCTGGTGGCCCACGATGCACCGCCCGGGCTGGCACCTGCCATTGCGGCAGAGATCGCTCAAGGCGCGGCGCGTGGCCCGTATGGCCGCTATCCCGCAGGGCCGTTGAGTGCAGAAGATGCCGAGGGGCCTGTGTACCGCGTGGCGCCCACCGCGCGTGCGGTGCTGGGCGCCCGGCTGTCTGCCGCGCTGGAGCACGCGCACCTGCTGGTGTTTCGCCCGCGCGATGCCAGCCCACAAGCGCTGCAAGAGCTGCTGGACGCGGGTTGGTCGGCCACCGACATCGTGATCTTGTCGCAGCTGGTGGCGTTCCTGTCGTTCCAGATCCGTGTGGTGGTCGGCCTGCGGGCACTGGCGGCACACCCTGCGTTGCCCCAAACCACCGAGGTCCAGCCATGAGCGACACCCCACTGACACACCCCGACAACCAGGAGCCGACCGCTTTCACGCAGGCCCAGCTTGAATGGCTGCCCTGGCTGGCGCCGCTGCCCGAGGACGAGTTGACCGATCGCCACTATGCAGGCCTGGTGGACGCCGCGCGCGCCAAGTCGCCCTACTTTCGCCTGCTGGCGCGCGACCCGGACACTCTGGGCGCCCGCACGCGCACCGACAAGGACATCTTCTACAACCCCGATGCAGGCCTGCCGCGCGCAGAGCGCGAGCTGTCGGCCACGGCCACGTCGCGTTTCAATGGCTGTATCTATTGCGCGTCGGTGCACGCCCGGTTTGCGTCGCACTTTTCGCACCGCGAGGGCGATGTGCAGCGCCTGCTCGATGAAGGGGTGTCTGCCGACCTGGGCCCCCGCTGGAACGCCATCGTGGCCGCGTCCGCAGCACTGTCGGCCACACCGTCGGACTTTGGCCCGGAGCATATCGACGGCTTGCGTGCGGTGGGGCTGGATGACTACGCCATTGCCGATGCGCTGCAAGGCGCCGCCTTCTTCAACTGGGCCAACCGGTTGATGTTGTCGCTGGGGGAGCCGCAGCTGCAGGTCGGTGGGTAGGCGGGCAGGTCATCGGGGAGTGTCTGATGCTGGAGGGGGCTTGGTCGTTCTAGGAAGCCCTGTCCATCAATGCTCCCTGCCTTTGCTGCGGGCCCAATTTTGTGCCTCAAGTGGCGTTGACGTGTTTTCTGTTTCCCCAACACTGGTCTCCACTCCTGTGGCCTGCAGGTTTTGTTCGGGCAACAGGCTCTGACTGCGGAATTTTCAGGCCAATGGCCTGAGGGAATTCGTGCGCTCACGCTACTTGGTGTAGCTCAAATTCAGTCTGGCTGGTCTCTGCTAGAAATCATGTGGAGGACTCGACGCAGGTGATCCTCACTTTGGCGACAGAGTCTGCTGGTACACGCGGTTCTAGTGCAAGTGTTTCTGCATCATGAATCAACTTCATGAAGAAGGCAGTACCCCAGACTTCATCAATTTTTGTGTTTTGCCCAAGATGGACTGGAAGCACTTAAATTCTTGCCGAGAAAATGCAGAGCCTTGATCATGGAGCCAAAAGATTTGGGGTGCGGGTAAAAGTAGCGCTAATCTTTAGTGCCGCGATTGCGCGTGAAATTGTCACCTATCTGATAGCTATTATATATCTGTGCTGTTTGAGCTACGGCTTTAAGAGTATTATGTATTAATATAACTTGTCTATGATGCTTTGTGTAAATCAGGGAAATTTATCAAGCAGTCGAATATGATATTTATTTGAAAATGGCAAAATCAAACAGGGCCCCATTTAAAATAAACTTGGGGCAGCCCTGAAAGAAAATGGCCGAATTTTAGAAATGTGGAATACTTCCCGTGGGGGTGCCGTCTAGAGTATTGCCGTTGACCATGTTATCGCCAAAAGATAACAGACTACCACCCAAGTTGTTATAGCCGGTGTCGTTGGCCACGATGGTGGAACCGCGCAGGTAGGTTGTGCCTCCCCGTGTGGTCAGGCCATAGCTGTAACCTCGAATAGTCACATTGCTGATGGTTGAGATGGAATTGGGTGCCCCTATGTGGATGCCGTAAGTACTGGTGGCCGTCGTCGCATTGGTCATTTGAACGTTACGGATATTCATGCGCCCATTGACTACGCTGACGGCCATATTAACGCCGTAGGCAAAACCGTCAATCGTACTGTCTTCCACTACAACATACTTCGCAGCGAGGTAGCGTACTGCACTTGCCGCGCCAGATGCGCCCAGAAATGAAAGGCCGCGTAACACAACTACATCAGTAGCAGCTGCGTTAATTATCACGCCATTCACTCCTGCACCGGCAGCCAGTATTCCAGCAAGATGCCCGCCTCCATTGATGGTGATGGATTTAGTAATGGTGACTGACCCAAACCCGCCATCGTCCAATACATCAATCTCCCCGCCAGCAGCCGTTTTGCTGATGGCCCCGGCAAATGTTTTGCAGGGGGCTGTGCGGCTACAGGGATTGACGTCATCGCCGACGCCCGACACCCAGGTTCGTGTTGCTTGCGCATAGACCGAGGAACTCAACCCCAGCAGGAGCGCGGCCGACAGCAATACTCCCCATTTTGAGAAAGACGTTTTCATATTGATCTCTTTCGTTTAGTCAGACCATGAACCAACCGCTGATAGATCGTGTTGATTGGTTGACAGCACGCTCCCGCACGGGGGGTTGGCAAGCCCATGCAGAAATGAGTGTATTGATTTGTATCCTCTATGTACAACTGAATCGCGTAACGGTTTCATCCAATGGACTGGAGGGCTCGGGGGTCTTGGTGATGTGGAAAGAGGCGCGCGAGCTGTCGTTTCGCCTCCAGCATGAACTGCATGCCATGCCGGAACATTGGCAAAGACGTCAGCCTGGAAACGCTCTGGGCACCTTGTCCGCCTTTTTTTCCACCGGGTTGGCCGTGAGCCACTGCGCCGCGTACTGGCGCATGAACTCCTTGGCCTTTTCCGGCCGGGCCGTGAGCCACGCGTCGTACGCGCCTTCGTTCAGGATGGCGGGCATGCTTTTTTCGCTGCCGGGCTGGCCGTAGCGGTGCAGCAGCGCGTGGTTGTTGGCGTTCACCGTGAGCAGGCAGTAGCTGATGATCACCTCGCCGTCAGCGCCCTGCCAGCGCGCCCACAGGCCTGCCACGCCCATCGGCTTGCCGTCCACGCGCGCGACGCGGGTGGGCACGGCCTTGCCGCTGCGCAGGTCGTCTTCATAAAACGCAGCCATGGGCACGATGCAGCGCTGGCCGTTCAGCCATGCGTCGCGAAACGCCGTACCGGTGGAGGCGGTGTCGGACTTGGCGTTGACCAGCTTGGGTGCACGCAGCTTGGCGTCGGATGCCGACTTGACCCAGTGCGGCACCAGGCCCCATTGCGCAGGCACCAGTACCCGGTGGGGGGCGGCGTTGCTGGGGGTGTCAGATGCAGTTGTTGGTGGAGCGGTCTCCTCGGTCGGGCTGGTGGGCCCTTGTGCCAGGGCGGCGGCCGTCGCCGCATGCACGATAAACAAACCTGGCTTGCGGGGCCACAGGTGGCGTTCACCCAGCGCCGCAGGGGGCTCGACCGCAAACGCCTCGCGGTAGGTGTCGGCGTGTTGCAGGGTTTCGTAGTGGGTACTCATGGGGCCATGGTACCCGTGTGCAGGGTGGCGCTCAGCGAGATTTCAAGCAAAAGGGGCTGGTAGCGCTAGTGCAATATGCCTTGATAGCTATCAATAGAATAGCGCTGCGTTTGCCCCCCTGAGGGCGCTCCGGGCAGGCCGTGATGTGCGTCAAGCCCGTTGTCGCTTGCGTTGTGACGTGTGCTGGCGCTGTTTTCACAATGCCCACATGGACTTCGCACCTTCCCCCCTGGCTCTGCAACTGCGTGATCGCCTGCTGGCGTTCATCGACCGTTATCTGCTGCCCTACAACGCCGCCTGGCATGCGGCCGTGGCCGCGCGCGACTACCCGCCGCCGTTCCTGGAAGACCTCAAGGCCCTGGCCCGTGAAGAAGGGCTGTGGAACCTTTTCTTGCCCACGCTGCGCGAGGACGAGCCGGGCACGCGCCTGTCCAACCTCGACTACGCACCACTGGCCGAGGCCATGGGCCGCCTGCCCTGGGCGGCCGAGGTGTTCAACTGCCAGGCGCCGGACACCGGCAACATCGAGCTGCTGCACCGCTTTGCCACACCCGCGCAGCGCGCCCGCTGGCTGGTGCCGTTGCTGGACGGCCAGATGCGTTCGGCCTTTGCGATGAGCGAGCCCGACGTGGCCTCGTCCGACCCCACCAACCTGCAGACCACGGTGCGACGCGAGGGGGATGGCCTGGTGCTCAGCGGCCGCAAGTGGTTCATCACCGGCGCGGCGCATCCGCACTGCCAACTGCTCATCGTGCTGTGCCGCAATGCGGATGCCGATGGTGCAGACAGCCACCGCCGCCACAGCATGGTGCTGGTGCCCGTGGGCACGCCGGGTGTGCAGATCGTGCGCAACATCCCCGTGCTGCACCACCATGCGCCCGAGGGGCATTGCGAGATCCTGCTGCAGGGCGTGCGTGTGCCTGCGGACCACCTGCTGGGCGACTGGGGGGCGGGGTTTGCGATGGCGCAGGCGCGCCTGGGCCCCGGCCGTGTGCACCACTGCATGCGCACCATCGGCCAGTGCGAGCTGGCGCTGCGCCTGGCCACCGAGCGCGCGCTGGAGCGCACGGCGTTTGGCAAGCCGCTGGCCGATCAGGCCAACGTGCAGGAGTGGCTGGCCGAGTCGCGCATCGAGATCGACCAGGCGCGCCTGCTGGTGCTGCACGCTGCGTGGCTGCTGGACCAGGGCGAATCAGCCGATGCGGCGGACGCGCGCGCCGTGCGTGCCCAGGTCGCTGCCATCAAGGTGGTGGCTGCGCGCCTGCAGCAGCGCGTGGTGGACCGCGCCATGCAGATCTTTGGCGCCATGGGCCTGTCGCCCGACACGCCGCTGGCCGCCTTCTGGACCTGGGGCCGCGCGCTGCGGCTGATGGATGGGCCCGACGAGGTGCACCTGCGCACCGTGGCGCGCCACGAGCTGGCGCAGGCGCGTGCGGCCCTGGGGGCGTCGGCGGCCTACTTCACCACCCCCGAGCAGCTGCGCGCGCCGCCGCACCTGAGTGCTTGAGCGGTCCGGCGTCTTTCTGAGAGTGCGTGCCGTCGATCGTGGCCCCTGAAGTGCTCCGTCTCCACTTGGCAGCCGGGGCGTGCTTGCCGATACTGTGGTCCCAGCCGCTGGCACTGAGGCCCCCACACCATGCACACCACCATCTCCCGCGCTTTCGTGTTTGCCGTTTCCTTCGCTGCGCTCTGCACTGCCCACGCCCAGCCCCAGAAGCTGCGGCCCGGCCTGTGGGAGAACAGCGTGACCATGAAAAGCCAGAGCGGCCAGCTGGAGGCCGCAATGGCGCAGATGCAGAAGTCCATGGCCAGCCTGACGCCCGCGCAGCGCAAGCAGATGGAGCAAGCCATGGCCCAGCAGGGCGTGAGCATGGGCCCCAGCGGCAACACCGTGAAGGTCTGCATCAGCCCCGAGCAGGCCGACCTGGACCGCATTCCGGCGCAGGAGGGCTGCACGCAGAACGTGCAACGCACGGGCCCCAACGCGGTGGCGATGACGTTCAGCTGCAAGGGCGCCCAGGGTCAGCCGCCCACCACGGGCGAAGGAACGATGACCTTCCAGGGCCCCACGGCCTACACGGGCAATTTCAAGGTCAAGACCACGTCGAACGGCAAACCCGAGCAGATCGACATGGTGCAAAACGGCAAGTGGCTCGCCGCTGACTGCGGCACGATCAAGCCCGTGCGTTAGACCCCGCCGCCACGGTACGGTGGGCGGCAGGCGCCACCACCACACGGTTGCGGCCCAGGGCCTTGGCGTGGTACAGCGCCTGGTCGGCGCGTTCCAGAGTGTGCTCCACGGTGTCTCCGGGCAGGTGCTGCGCCAGGCCGATGGACACCGTGAGGTGCAGCGAGCCTGCGCTGTGGGCAATCTCCAGCGCTTGCACGGCCTGGCGGATGCGTTCGAGCAACTCGCGCGCGTGGTCTGCCGAGGTGTCGGTGAGCATCAGCACAAATTCCTCGCCACCCCAGCGGGCCAGCACGTCGGTGTCGCGCACGCTGGCGCGCACCGTGCCTGCAAACGCCTGCAGCGCGCGGTCGCCGGTGGCGTGGCCGTGCTGGTCGTTGATGGGCTTGAAGTGGTCGATGTCCAGCTGCGCCAGCAGCATCGGGCGGCCGCTGCGCAGGCTGCGGCGGTGCTCCAGCGCCATCAGGTCGAGCATGGCGCGGCGGTTGATGAGGCCTGTCAGCTCGTCGCGGGTGGCCAGTTCGCGGTTGACTTCGAGCGCCTGGGCCAGCGCCTCGCGCTGCTGCTGCAGCTTGGCGCGGATGCGCTGGATGCGCAGGTTCAGCGCAATGCAGCCGCTGAGCACGATGAGCACCATCAGCGCGTAGGCGGTGTCGAGGTAGCCCGAGGCGTTGGCGTTGAAGCGCGAACTGACGCCGATGGCGCTGGCAAAGGCCAGCAGCGCATACACGCCAATGCCGATCACCTCGGCCACCGTGAGGCCGAAGGTGCCAAAGAACAGGATCATTGCCAGCACGCTGGGCACCAGCCCGCGCGCATCGCCTGCCAGCACATAGGCCACGGCGCCGCTGGTGATGGTCCAGACCATTTGCGGGATGGTGAGCGAGGGGTCGCGCAGGCGGGCGGTTTCGCCGGAGCGGATGAAGGCCGTCATGACCACCAGGCCGCCCACCGACAGGGCGGCCCACCATTGCACGGCGTTCTGGTCCACGGTGGTGCTGGAATGCGCCACCAGCAGCATCACGCCGGCGCTGCCTGCCATCAGCGTGAGCGCCAGCAAGGCCATGCCCACCAGCGTGCGCCGCCGAGGGTCGGTGGAGAGGATCACATCCTTGAGGCGCTGCCAGCGGGCGGGTGGGCGCAAGGTGGGGGGCTCCGGCCAGGAGAGAGGGCCGCGCGGCGCGCGGGCGGGGTGGCCCGAAACCCGTGGGATCCTGGGTTACCGGCCGGTCGGAGATTTTACGGTGAGGTAGTGCCGTGCGTATAGTCCCCCAGGGCTTGTCCTGGCCTTGACCGGGCGTGGGGCCCGCGTGGCGAGCCCGGCCTGCGCGCGGGGTGTCGCGCTACAGCGTGAGCGCGGCCAAGGCGGCCAGCGGGGCCGTCTCGGCACGCAGCACACGCGGGCCCAGCGTGACTGGGGCGAAGCCGTGTTGCAGCGCCAGGTCCTCTTCCGCAGCGCTCAGCCCGCCCTCGGGACCCGAGAGGAACAGCACGGGGCGCTGGCCATCCGCGCTGCCCGTGGCCTCGCGCAGCGGCACGGTTCCGGCCCGCAGCGACAGCAGCAGGCGCTGGGGGGTGTCCCGTGTCTCGGGAGACGCCAGGCCCTGCCCTGGTGAACGCAGCCAGCCCGCCAGGTCGATGGCGGCGTGCACCACCGGCACGCGGTTGCGGCCGCACTGCTCGCAGGCGGCCACGGCCACGGCCTGCCAGTGGGCGATCTTCTTGTCGGCGCGCTCGCCCTTGAGCTTGAGCACGCTGCGCTCGGCCACCAGTGGGGTGATGCTGGCCACGCCCAGTTCGGTGGCTTTCTCGACCAGCCAGTCCATGCGCTCGTTGGCGGTGATACCCGCCAGCAGGTGCACGGCGCGGGGCGCCTCGCGCTCGATGGCGTGGTGCGCCCCCACCAGCACGCGCACATCGCTGCGGCCCATCTTGACCACGGTGGCATCGAACTCGCCGCCCGGGTCGGCCGCGCTCTGGCCGCCGTGGAACAGCGTGATGCCGTCACCAGGCTGCAGGCGCAGCACCTGCACATGGCGTGCAGCGCCCGGGGGCAGGTCCAGCTCGGCGCCGGTGGCCAGGGGGGCCGGGCAATGGAAACGGGGCATTTGCTATCTTTGTAATAGCTGCTAGCGCATAATTTGTGTGCGCTTGAGCCGGTTTTTGCTTGATTTATGGGGGTGTGCCGTGCGTGCAGGCGGCCAGGGCTACATCCGGCCGTACGCAAAGCCCACCACGGGCTCGGTGCCTTCGATCTGGTCCAGCATCTTGAGCAGGGGCCCCAGCTGGCGGTAGCGGTTGGCGGTGGCGCGGATGTAGGCGATGAAGCGGGGCGCATCGGCCAGGTACTTGGGCTTGCCGTCGCGCAAGGTCAGGCGCGCAAAAATGCCCGCGACCTTGAGGTGCCGCTGCAGGCCCATCCACTCCACCGCGCGGTAGAACTCGCCAAAGTCATCGCCCCAGCCGCTGGCGCTGGTGGCTCCAAGCAGTCCGGCCTTGCGCGCCTTTTCCCAGTAACGCACGGTAATGTCGATGACGAATTCTTCTTCCCAGCTGATGAACGCATCGCGCAGCAGGCTGGCAATGTCGTAGGTGATGGGGCCGTAGACCGCGTCCTGGAAGTCCAGCACGCCCAAGGGGGCGCCCTGTTCGGCAGGTGCCATCAGGTTGCGGGTCATGAAGTCGCGGTGCACATACACCTGCGGGGCGGCCAGGTTGTGCGCCACGATGGCGTCAAAGGCGCTGCTCAAGGTGGCCTGTTGCTTGTCATCCAGCGTGACGCTGCGGTGCTGGGCGAGGTACCAGTCGGGGAACAGCGCCAGCTCGCGGCGCAGCAACGCCTCGTCGTATGCGGGCAGCACGCCGGGGGTGGACGCCTTTTGCCACTGCAGCAGCACATCGGTGGCCTGCTGGTACCAGGCGTAGGCGTCCCGGGGATTTTCGGGGTTCAGCCGCTCGATCACCGTCTGGTGGCCCAGATCGGACAGCAGCATGAAGCCGGTGGGCGCATCAAACGCCAGGATCTGCGGCACGTTCAGCCCGGCGGCGGCCATCAGGCCTTGCACCTGCACAAACGGCTGGCAGTTTTCCTTGTCGGGCGGTGCGTCCATGACGATGCGGCTGGCGCCCGTGGCTGTGTCGATGCGCAGGTAGCGGCGGAAGCTGGCATCGGCCGAGGCGGGGCGCAGCGTGGCAGGCAGCAGCTGGTGGGGGCCCACGAGAGGCGCCAACCAGGCTTCGAAGGCGGCGCGGCGGGCTGCATCAGGCCAGCTGACAGGGGTGGAGGCGGCGGGCGCAGCAGGTGCGGCTACGGTGGCGCCCAGGGGCTGGCCGGCGGGCGATGGGGGGATGGGGTGGCTCATGGATAATCCGATTTTACAAACCGGTCGTGGCTGGCGCCGTGCGCGCTGGCCAGGACCGGTCCCTTTGTCCGCTACCGCCCCTCAACACCCCACGTGCCACGCTGCCAGCCCCTCACCGTGCAGAACCTCACCTCCCTTCGCGCCCGGCCCGCCATGGCGAAGTCTGCACGGCTGCGGCCCCCCGTGCCCCGCGTGCTGGCCCTGGGCGTTGCGCTGGCCTGGTGTGGCCTGCCGCTGGCGGCTCTGGCCCAGGACGGAGCCGCGCCCAGCGCCTGGGATGCGCCGCCGGTGCTGCGCACGTCACCCCTGCTGCAGGAAAAGATTCCCGACGCCGTGCGCTCGCAATTGCCCGTCTTTGTGAAGGGCGACCACATCAGCGGCCAGACCGACCTGAACGCACTGATTGAAGGCAACGCCGAGCTGCGCCGCGGCGACACGGTCATCCGCGCCGACCGGCTCGACTACAACGTGCCCGAGGACCTGGCCAAGGCCAACGGCAAGGTTCGCATCAACCGCGCAGGCAACGTCTACGAAGGCACGGCGCTGGAGCTGCGGGTGGAGGCCTTCGAGGGCTTCTTCAGCGACGCGCGCTACCGCTTCCTGGCCACGCAGGCGCATGGAGATGCGACGCGGGTGGATTTTGTGGACCGCTACCGCGCCGTGGTGCACAACGGCACCTACACCACCTGCGAGCGTGGCAACGAGGAGAGCTGGCAGCCCGACTGGGTGCTGCGCGCCGCCACCATCCGCATTGACAACGAGGAAGAGGTGGGCACGGCCGAAGATGCGGTGCTGGAGTTCAAGGGCATCTCGGTGCTGCCCATTCCGTACATCAGCTTCCCGCTGTCGGAAAAGCGCAAGTCCGGCCTGCTGCCGCCCACCGTCGGGCTCGACAGTCGGGATGGCGTGACCTACATGCAGCCGTACTACTGGAACATCGCGCCCAACCGCGATGCCACCTTGCGCGCCGCGCTCATGACCAAACGAGGCGCCAACGTGGGCGGCGAGTTCCGCTACCTGGAGCCAACCTACAAAGGCCAGATCAGTGCCGACGTGATGCCCACCGACCGTCTGCGCGACCGTGTGCGCTGGAGCTTTAGCGGCAAACACGAAGGCGCGTTCGACACCGGCATCGGCGGGCTGGGGCTGAACCTCAACCTCAACCGCGTGAGTGATGACAACTACTGGCGCGACTTCAGCCGTGCTACGGATCAACTGCGCCAGCGCCTGCTGCCCAACGATGCGATCCTGTCCTGGGGCCGCAACGACATGTCGGCCACCGTGCGCACGCTCAAGTGGCAGACGCTGCAAGACGTGAGCTCGCCCATCGTGCCTCCGTATGACCGCATGCCGCAGGTGCAATGGCGCTACAACCCCTCGCAGCTGGGCGGTGGATTCGATGCCAGCGTGGAGCTGGACACCACGCGCTTTGAAGCGGCCCGCGCGCTCACGGGCCAGCCCAATGCCGATCGCAGTTACGCCATGGCGCAGATCAGCCGCCCCTTCCTGTCGCCGGGTGGCTTCATCACCCCGCGCCTGCAGCTGCATGCCACGCAGTACCAGTTTGACTCGGCCCTGTCCAACGGCCAGCGCTCGGCCAGCCGCACGCTGCCTACCTTCAGCCTGGACAGCGGCCTGGTGTTCGAGCGTGACACCGCCTACTTTGGTCGCGCCTTCCTGCAGACACTGGAGCCCCGGGCGTTCTACACCTACACGCCCTACCGCGACCAGAGCATGCTGCCGGTGTATGACACAGCGGCCAATGACTTCAACTTCGCCACCATCTACACAGAGAACGCGTTTGGCGGCAACGACCGGCTGGCCGACAACAACCTGCTGACCCTGGGCGTGACCACACGCCTGCTGGACCCCGACACTGGTGCCCAGGCAGCGCGCTTCGGCATTGCCCAGCGGGTGCGTTTCTCGGACCAGAAGGTCACCCTGCCAGGGGGCACGCCGGTGAGCGAGCGCCTGTCGGACCTGCTGCTGGGCGCGGGCATCAACTGGACACCGCAGTGGGGCTTTGACTCCACCGTGCAGTACAACCCCAAGACCGGGCAGTCCATCCGTTCGACCATCGGTGCGCGCTACAGCCCCAGCAACTACCGCACGGTGAGCGCGGCCTACCGCCTGCAACGTGGCACCAGCGAGCAGATCGACATCGGCTGGCAGTGGCCGCTGAACGACCTGTGGGGCGACAAGGGCAAGGACCTGGGCCCCGGCCGCGGCCAGGGCGGCGGGCGCTGGTACAGCGTGGGCCGCCTGAACTACAGCATGAAGGACCGCAAACTCGTGGACACCGTGGTGGGCTTCGAGTACGACAGCTGCTGCTGGATCGGCCGCGTGGTGCTGGAGCGTCTGCAAAGCAGTGTGACCAGCTCCAACACGCGCCTGCTGTTCCAGATCGAATTCGTGGGCTTCTCCCGCCTGAGCCTGGGCTCCAGCCCGCTCGACTCCTTCAAGCAAAATGTGCCGCGTTACCAGAACCTGCGCGAGCAGGTCTCCACGCCCAGCCGCTTCAGCAACTACGACTAGACCATGAACCACCGTGTATTCGCACTGGCCTTGACGGCCGCGTTGGCATCCCTCGTGGCGCAAGGCGCTGCGGCCCAGGGCCTGCGCCCCTCAGGGACCTCGTCCTCGGGCAAGACAGGGTTGTCTTCATCGCCGTCTTCGCTGAATGCGCGCCCTGCTGCCGTGCCCTCCATCACGCTGCCCGCGCCCTCCACCAGCACGGCCCCGCGCTCGGCCGATTTCATTGTGGCGGTGGTCAACTCCGAGCCCGTGACCAACTACGAGGTGCGCTCGCGCCTGGCACGTGCCGAGGCGCAGATCGCCAAGCAGGGCGGTGCCATGCCACCGCGCGATGCGCTGGCGCGCGAAGTCCTCGAACGCATCATCCTGGAGAAGGTGCAGCTGCAGCAGGCCCGCGAATCGGGCATCAAGGTCGATGACTACGCCGTGTCGCAGGCCGAGCAGGGCGTGGCCCGCCAGAACGACATGACGGTGGACGAGCTGTATGCGCGCCTGGCCCGCGACGGCATGAGCAAGGACCGTTTTCGCGAAGAGCTGCGCAACCAGCTGCTGCAGCAGCGCCTGCGCGAACGCGAAGTCGAAGCACGCGTGAAGGTCAGCGACCTGGACGTGGACCAGTTCCTGCGTGAAGAGCAAAAGGGCACGGATGTCGCCGCCATGGAGATCAACCTCGGCCATGTGCTGGTGGTAGTGCCTGAAAACGCCACCCCCGCGCAGGTGGCTGAGCGGCAGGCACGCGCACAGCGCGCGGCCGACAAGGTGCGTGCGGGCGAAGACTTTGCGGCGGTGGCCCGCGAGTTCTCCGATGCGCCCGAAGGCCAGCGCGCTGGTGGATTGCTGGGCTTGCGGCCTGCGGATCGTTATCCGGAGCTGTTTGTGAACTCCACCCTCGGCCTGCCGGTGGGCTCCATCGTGGGCCCGGTGCGCTCGCCAGCGGGTTTTCACGTGCTCAAGGTGGTGGAACGTGTGACGGCGGGTATGCCGACCACCGTAGTGCAAAACCATGCGCGCCACATCTTGCTGCGCACGGGCCCCCAGTTGTCCGAAGCCGCCGCCGCCGCGCGCCTGGCCGACTACCGCCGCCGCGTGCTGGCGGGGCAGGCCGACTTTGCAGCCCTGGCGCGCGAGCATTCGCAGGACGGCAGTTCCAAGGAGGGCGGTGACCTCGGCTGGGCCAACCCAGGCCGGTATGTCCCCGAGTTCGAGCAAGCGCTGGACGCCCTCAAGCCCGGTGACATCAGCGAACCCCTGGTTTCGCGTTTTGGCGTGCACCTGATCCAGCTGCTCGAACGCCGCGAGGCCAAGCTCACCCAGCGCGAGCAGCGCGAAATGGCCCGCAGCACGGTGCGCGAGAAGAAGCTCGACGAGGCATATGCTACCTGGGCGCAGGAGTTGCGCGGGCGCGCGTATGTCGAGTACCGCGAGCCACCCCAGTGAGTGCAGCGCACACGAGCTCCAAGCACTCTCAGACACGACAACAGGTAAGCCCGCGTTGAAACACATTCCCCGCAAGCGCTTCGGACAGCATTTCCTGTCCGACCAGGGCATCATCGACGGCATCGTGCAGGCCATTGCGCCGCTGCCCGGCCAACCCATGGTCGAGATCGGGCCCGGTCTGGCCGCGCTGACGCAGCCCCTGGTGGAACGTCTGGGGCGCCTCACGGTCATCGAACTGGACCGCGACCTGGCGCTGCGCCTGCGCCTGCATGGCCAGCTCGACGTGATTGAGTCGGACGTGCTCAAAGTGGACTTCACCGCATTGGCGCACACCCTGCGTGACAAGGCAGGACAGCCCGGTTTGCGGTTGCGCGTGGTGGGCAACCTGCCCTACAACATCTCCACACCCATCCTGTTCCATCTGCTGGACCATGTGCAGGTCATCGAAGACCAGCACTTCATGCTGCAAAAGGAAGTGATCGACCGCATGGTGGCCAGCCCCGCCACGGGCGATTACGGACGCCTGTCGGTGATGCTGCAATGGCGCTACGCCATGGAAAACGTGCTGTTCGTGCCGCCCGAGAGCTTTGACCCGCCGCCCCGCGTGGACAGCGCCGTGGTGCGCATGGTGCCGCATGCAGAGCCTGCGGCCTTGTCTGTGCCGCTGCTGGAAGAGCTGGTGCAGGTCGCCTTCAGCCAGCGCCGCAAGCTGTTGCGCCACACGCTGGGCCGCTGGCTCGAAGCCCGCCAGTTTGCTGGTGAATTCGACACCCAGCGCCGCGCCGAGGAAGTGCCCGTGGCCGAATACGTGGCACTAGCGCAGAAATGCTCTTGAATTGATAGCTGGCGGCGCTTGCTGAATAGGCGCTGGCGGTCTATGGATGCAAAAAATGGGGCGCAGTGCACCCGTATCATCCGCATCAATGGCAGGAAAAGAGGCCTGCCTCGGGTGTGGCAGGGCGCTTGATTAAACTCTGCCCTCGACGATGGGCGAGATACCATGCTAGAGATACCGCGCAAGGGCCGCCCCGCCGCGCTGATGTCGTCCCTCTTCCCGGCGAAGCCGAGAGAAGGGGGAAGCGGCGTAGCCGCTCAGGGGGATGTACCGAGTTATGCGGCGCTGAGCCAATACCCGGCATTGAAAGGGCTGCTCATGCGCAGCGCCATGGGCGACACGTCCACAAGCTTGTCGGTGGGCATTTTTTCAGCGGGTTCACCGTTGATCTCGATGCCTTCCACGGCCTGGGTGTCGCTAGCCTCGTTCGCCCGTTCTGCTTGGCTGGTGGATGCAGAACGGGCTACAGAAAAGAATAGAAACACCGGAAGGGGATCTTGCGATCACCCCAGTAGTCGGCTGCATCACGGAAGATGTCGAGCAGCTGCTCGCGCGCTTCCTTGTCGAACTTGCCCGTGGCAGGAATCTGCTCCAGCACCACGATAAAACCAGGCTGCGGGCCTGATTTGTGCAAGGGGTCTGTCATGCAGTCGTACAACGCATCGAAGTTCTTGCCGAAGTGCGACGGGAACGTGAATTGGGCGGCAATCAGGTCCAGCACATCCTGCTTGGACTGCGCGTGGGCCAGATTGGCGTACAAGAAATGGTGACCCATGGAGGTGGCTGCATCCTGCAGGTCCTGCACGCGGAAGGCGCGAATGGACTGCACGATGTTGGTGCGCACGCCACGCAGTGGCGTTTCCAGGTCTTTACGAAGTGGCGTCTGCATCTCCGCTACTCTTTCTTTATAAAGTCCACAAACTTCTGGCATCTCACAGGCTGCAGGATGCGGCCTGTGAATGGGGAATTCAATGGGGCGCGGCGTACGCTTTCAGGGATGGGCTGGCTGGCGTACGACGCATTGGGGTTACTCGACGATCTCGCGAAAACTGGCGTAGTGGTCGCTGGTGTAGTAGCAGGCATCCGGCATCCGGGGCTTGCCGCCACACACTATGCGCCGGGCTCCCCGGTCGCGCGATCCTGGTGTTCTGACGGTGTATTCACGGTAGTAGCCCCGCTTTTGGGCGGGCAACAGCCGCTCGCGATTGCCAAAAACCGATCCGTCCTTGTCGTACGGAAAGGGCCCGCCCTCACGGATCAGCGCATACGTAGTCCGCCCTTGGGGCGGCAACTCGGCCAGTGCGATGGGGGTGATGGACCCGTCGGTGGACGGGGATTTCCGGGCATGTCCCGCGACCGGAGACAGCACGAAAGCAACACCCAAAACACACAATAACCCTGCCTTGCGCGCCCGGGTGGCTACAGCCTTCAGCATCAACGAACCTTTCAGAAACTACGGGTTAACCCGAAATTTCGACCCGCTAGTGTCGCTCAACGGTCTCCAAAAAGCAAGCGTCTGCACAAAGATTGGGCAGACGCTGAAGGGCTTTGCAAGGGTTTTAAGTTAGCGCTTGCTATTCTTTTAAGGCTTACCGCAGGGCATTGGCATCGGCCACGGTGAGGGCTGTCATGTTCACAATACGACGCACGGTGGCACTGGGTGTCAGGATATGAACCGGCTTGGCTGCGCCCAGCAGCACGGGGCCGATGGCAATGCCGCCACCTGCTGCGGTCTTGAGCAGGTTGTAGGCAATGTTGGCGGCGTCGATGTTGGGGAACACCAGCAAGTTGGCGTCGCCGGTCAGCTCGCTGCTGGGCATGAGCGCCGAGCGGGCCTTGCCGTCCAGCGCCACGTCGCCATGCATTTCGCCGTCCACTTCCAGCCAGGGGGCCTGCTGGCGCAGCAGTTCCAGCGTCCGGCGCATCTTCACGGCGCTGGGGCTGTTGCTGGTGCCGAAGTTGGAGTGCGACAGCAGCGCCGCCTTGGGCTTAATACCAAAGCGCATCATTTCCTCGGCGGCCAGGGCGGTGATCTCTGCCAGCTCCTGCGGCGTGGGGTCGTAGTTGACGTGCGTGTCCACCAGGAACACCTGGCGGCCTGGCAGCATCAGGCCGTTCATGCAGGCGTACACCGGCACATCCTGCTCGGTGCTGTCGGCGCCGCCTGCATGCTTGCCGATGACCTGGTCGATGTACATCAGGTGGTTGGCGGTGGTGCCCCAAGTACCGCAGATCAGGCCGTCCACTTCGCCCTTGTGCAGCATCATCGAACCGATGAGCGTGAGGCGGCGGCGCATCTCGATCTTGGCAACCTGCTGGGTGATGCCCTTGCGCTCGGTCATGCGGTGGTAGGTCTGCCAGAAGTCGCGATAGCGGTGGTCGAAGTCGGTATTGACCACGTCGTAGTCCACGCCTTCCTTCAGGCGCAGGCCAAACTTTTCGATGCGCTGGGCGATGATGGCGGGGCGGCCGATCAGCGTGGGGCGCGCCACCTTTTCGTCCACCACGATCTGCGCAGCACGCAGCACGCGTTCTTCTTCGCCCTCGGCATAGGCCACCCGCTTCTTGGCGGCATTGCGGGCCGCGTCGAAGATGGGCTTCATCGTCGTGCCCGAGGCATACACAAAGGTCTGCAGCCGATCGCGGTACGCGTCCATGTCAGCGATGGGGCGCTGTGCCACGCCGCTGTCCATGGCGGCCTGGGCCACGGCGGGCGCAATCTTCATCATCAGGCGCGGGTCGAACGGCTTGGGAATCAGGTACTCGGGCCCGAAGGTCAGCTTCTCGCCCACGTAGGCGGCGGCCACCACCTCGCTTTGTTCGGCCTGTGCCAGCTCGGCAATCGCGTGCACCGCGGCAATCTCCATCTCATCGGTGATGGTGGTGGCACCGCAGTCCAGTGCCCCACGGAAGATGTACGGGAAGCACAGGACGTTGTTCACCTGGTTCGGATAGTCCGAGCGGCCCGTGGCCATGATGATGTCGTTGCGCACGCTGTGCGCCAGCTCGGGCGTGATCTCGGGGTTGGGGTTGGCCAGCGCGAAGATCACCGGGCGTTCGGCCATGGTGGCCACCATCTCGGGCTTGAGCACGTTGCCGGCCGACAGGCCCAGGAACACGTCCGCCCCCACCATCACCTCGGCCAGCTTGCGCGCGTCGGTCTTCTGCATGAACTGGCGCTTGTCGTCGTCCATCAGCTCTTCGCGGCCTTCATACACCACACCAGCCAGGTCGGTGACGAACACGTTCTTGCGCTGCACGCCCACCTTGAGCAGCAGGTTCAGGCAGGCCAGGGCCGCCGCACCCGCGCCGCTGGTGACCAGCTTCACGTCTTCGATCTTCTTGTTGGCGACCTTGAGCGCATTCACGACGGCAGCCGCCACCGTGATCGCCGTGCCGTGCTGGTCGTCGTGGAAGACCGGAATCTTCATGCGCTTGCGCAGCTCGCGCTCCACATAGAAGCAGTCGGGGGCCTTGATGTCTTCGAGGTTCACGGCGCCAAAGGTCGGCTCCAGTGCCGCAATCACCTCCACCAGCTTGGCGGGGTCCTTCTCGTCGATCTCGATGTCGAACACGTCCACGCCCGCGAACTTCTTGAACAGAACGGCCTTGCCTTCCATCACTGGCTTGGAGGCCAGCGCACCAATGTCGCCCAGGCCCAGCACGGCCGTGCCGTTGCTGATCACGGCGACCAGGTTGCCGCGCGAGGTGTAGCGGAAGGCGTTGGCCGGGTCCTTCACGATCTCTTCGCAGGGCGCGGCCACGCCGGGCGAGTAGGCCAGCGCGAGATCGTGCTGGTTGATCATCTGCTTGGTCGCGGCAATCGCCAGCTTGCCGGGCTTGGGAAACTCGTGGTACTCGAGAGCGGCACGGCGCAACTGGGCACGCTTGTCGGAATCGTTGTTGTTCTGGGCCGTGGTGTTCTCGGGCATTCAGTGTCTCCAACTCAGGGGTGAGGGGCCAAAACCGTACTCCAGCGGGTCTGCAGCAGGCTGTCAGCTTTGTAAGGGTCTGCGATTGTAGGGGGATGTGCGTAAAAACCCTAGTAAGCGAATCTGCTTACAGAGGGGCTGTTTGCCCATTGATTGTGTCGTGCGGGCAGGGTTTTGAGACCTCCGTATCCATGCACAAAAGCTATGAAGTGTTTTGCTTTTTGATGGGTAAGACCTCGGCATCCGAAAACGGGTCGCTTCATGGGCTCTTCTTGCGCCAAAAGACGGCATGCCACGCCAGCCATGCGCATTTGCATGGCTCGCCTTCAAACCCACTGGCACGGCACAGAACGAAAAAAGGCCCCACGTGGGGCCTTTTCGTCGAAAAGTGGACGCTGGTGCTTCAGCGGCTGCTCGGGAAGCTGAACACCGCCCCCTCACGCACGCCCGCCGAGGGCCAGCGCTGCGTGATGGTCTTGCGCTTGGTGTAGAAACGCACGGCGTCGGGGCCGTAGGCGTGCAGGTCGCCAAACAGGCTGCGCTTCCAGCCGCCGAACGAGTGGTAGGCCACGGGCACGGGCAGGGGCACGTTCACGCCCACCATGCCGACCTGGATGTGGTCGGTGAAGTAGCGGGCAGCCTCGCCGTCGCGGGTGAAGATGCAGGTGCCGTTGCCGTACTCGTGGTCGTTGATGAGCTGCATGGCTTCCTGCAGCGTCTTCACGCGTACCACGCCCAGCACGGGGCCGAAGATTTCTTCCTGGTAGATCTTCATGCCGGGCTTGACGTTGTCAAACAGGCAGGCGCCCAGGAAATAGCCGTTCTCGTGGCCTGCCGCCACCTTCACGCCACGGCCATCCACCACCAGCGTGGCGCCTTCGGCCACGCCGCTGTCCACATAGGCCTTCACCTTCTCGAAGTGGGGCTTGGTGACCAGCGGGCCCATGTCGTTGCTGTTGTCGGTGCCGGGGCCGACCTTCATCTTGGCGATCTCGGTCTTCAGGCCTGCGATCACGGCGTCACCCACTTCGTCGCCCACGGCGACCAGCAGAGGGATGGCCATGCAGCGCTCGCCACACGAGCCGTAGGCCGCGCCCATCAGCGCGCTCACGGCGTTGCCTACGTCGGCGTCGGGCATCAGCACGGCGTGGTTCTTGGCACCGCCCAAGGCCTGCACGCGCTTGCCGTGTTTGCAGCCTTCGGCGTAGATGTATTCGGCAATGGGGGTGGAGCCCACAAAGCTTACGGCCTTGACGCGGGGGTCGCGAAGCAGCGTGTCCACGGCCAGCTTGTCGCCGTTGACCACGTTGAGCACGCCGGGCGGCAGGCCCGCTTCCAACGCGAGCTGGGCGATGAATAGCGTGGAGGAGGGATCCCGCTCCGATGGCTTGAGCACAAAGGTGTTGCCGCAGGCCACGGCCATGGGCCACATCCACAGCGGCACCATGGCCGGGAAGTTGAAGGGCGTGATGCCTGCAGTGACGCCCAGCGCCTGGAACTCACTCCATGAGTCGATGCTGGGGCCCACGTTGCGGCTGTGCTCGCCCTTGAGCAGTTCGGGCGCGTAGCTCGCGTATTCGACGTTTTCAATGCCGCGCTGCAGCTCGCCGTGCGCGTCGGCCAGCACCTTGCCGTGTTCGGCGGTGATCAGGGCGGCGATCTTGTCGGCGTTTTCTTCCAGCAGCACTTTGAGCTTGCTCATCACGCGCGCACGCTTGAGCGGCGGCGTGTTGCGCCAGGCCGGAAACGCGGCCTCGGCCGAGGCAATGGCCGCCTCGACCGTGGCCTGGCTTGCCAGGGCCACGCTGGTGGTGGACAGGCCGGTGGCGGGGTCAAACACGGGCTGCGTACGGGCGGTGTCGGCGACGATCTGGCCGTCGATCAGGTGGCCGATGGTGGTGGTGACGTTTTTGTCGTGGTTCATGGTGATTTCAAGTAAAAAGTGCCACAAGCGCTAGTGAAACATGCGCTGAAAGCTATCAAATTTATAGTATTCAAGCCGCAGCAGCCTGGGGCTCCAGCGCGGGCAGCACATGCCCCAAGGCGCGGTCGATGAACTCCTGCTTCTCGCCCACCGGGGCAAAGTAGTGCAGCACTTCGCGCGCGGCGTCCAGCCCCTTGAGACGGGCGATCAGCCACGCCACCAGGTACTGCGAGGCCAGGCACCCGCCCGCCGTGGCCACGTTGCCGTGGGCCGCAAACGCGCGCGGCACCACGTCCACGCCCGACTCCACCACCCACGGCTTGCTGGTCAGGTCCGTACAGGCGGGCGTGCCGCTCAGCAGGCCCAAGCGGCTGAGCAGGAAGGTGCCAGAGCACTGCGCCGCCAGCAACTGGCGGGCGGGGTTCAGCACCCTTAGCTGTTCCATCAGCGCGGGGGTGTTGGCCACCTCACGCGTCTTCATGCCGCTGCCCACCAGCACCGCGTCGGCCGCAGCCAACTGGCTCAGGTCTTCGTGCGCGTCGATGGTCAGCCCGTTCATGGACGTGATGCGGGGTGTGGGACTCGCAATGCGCACCTGCCAGTCCTTGTCGCCCAGCAGCGCGATGCGATTGAGCATGCCAAACGCCACCAGCGAATCCAGGTCGTTGAAGGCATCGAAGGTGAGGATGGAAATGCGCATGGAAGGGCAGGCTGGCTGGCGAAGGAAGCTCAGGCGGTTTCTTGCAGGGCGTCGCCCAGTGCGCTGATCAGGCGGTCGATTTCGGCCTGGGTGCTGATGAAGGGCGGTGCCAGCTGGATGGTGTCGCCACCGTAGCGCACGTAAAAGCCCTTCTTCCAGCAGTTCATGGCGATCTCATAGGGGCGCTTGGCAGGCTCGCCGGGCAGCGCCGCAATGGTGAAGCCGGCCGCCAGGCCAAAGTTGCGGATGTCGGCCACATGCTTGGCGCCCTTGAGGCTGTGCACAGCCTGCTCGAAGTACGGGGCCAGCGCCTTCACGCGGCCGATCATGTCTTCGTTTTGCAGGATGTCGAGCGCCGCAATGCCCGCCGCGCAGGCCACGGGGTGGGCCGAGTAGGTGTAGCCGTGCGGGAATTCGAGCATGTACTCGGGGCCGCCTGCGGCCATGAAGGTGTCGTAGATTTCCTTGGTGGCCACCACGCCGCCGAGCGGCTGCGCGCCGTTGGTGACCTGCTTCGCAAAGTTCAGGATGTCGGGCGTCACGCCGAAGGCTTCGGCACCCGTCCAGGCGCCGCTGCGGCCAAAACCGCTGATCACTTCGTCAAAAATCAGCAAGATGTTGTTTTGGGTGCAGATCTCGCGCAGGCGCTGCAGGTAGCCCACAGGCGGGATCACCACACCGGCCGAGCCCGAGAAGGGCTCGACGATCACGGCGGCGATGTTGCTCGCATCGTGCAGTGCAATCACTTCCAGCAGGCGGTCGGCCAGTTCCTTGCCCGTGGGCGGCATGCCCTTGTGGAACGAGCCTGCGGGCGGCTGGGTGTGGGGCAGGTGGTCGGCTTCCACGCCTTGGCCAAACAGCTTGCGGTTGGCCACGATGCCGCCCACCGAGATGCCGCCAAAGTTCACGCCGTGGTAGCCCTTTTCGCGGCCGATGAGGCGCGTCTTGGTGCCCTGGCCCTTGGCGCGCCAGTAGGCGCGGGCCATCTTCAGAGACGTGTCGGCCGACTCGGAGCCCGAACCGGTGAAGAACACATAGTCCAGCCCAGCAGGCGTCAGTTCCTTCACGCGGTTGGCCAGCTCGAACGACAGCGGGTGGCCAAACTGGAAAGCGGGTGCGTAGTCCAGCTTCATCGCCTGCTTGCCGATGGCTTCGGCGATCTCGCGGCGGCCATGGCCCAACCCGGAGCACCACAGGCCCGACAGGCCGTCAAAAATCTTGCGGCCTTCGCTGTCGGTGAAATAGGCGCCGCTGGCCTCCACGATCATGCGCGGGTTGGCCTTGAACTGGCGGTTGGCCGTATAGGGCATCCAGTGCGCGTCCAGCCACTCGGCGTCCATGCGGGGGCCTTCGGCGCCAGCGGCGGGTTTTTCGATGTTGACGAAGCTCATGGGGTTCTCCAGTGCAAAGGCGGCGACAAAAAAGCGGACAGCCCCAGCGGCCTGGGGCTTGACGTAGGGCATTGTTGCGCCGCCTGTTAATCTCTCAAATAATCCAATATCAATGTTTACTTGACGATTTATGCAAGTAAAAGACCCGGTTCCATCCCCCCAAGCTTCAGTGCCCGCAGTACCGGGCAAACACCGCGCTGTGCTGGGCCAGCTCAGCGACATGGACCTGCGCCTGCTGCAGGTGTTCAAGAGCGTGGTGGAGTGCGGCGGCATGTCGGCCGCCGAGCTGGAGCTGAACATCGGCACCAGCACCGTCAGCCGCCACATCAAGGACCTGGAAGCCCGCCTGGGCCTCACGCTGTGCCGCCGGGGGCGGGCGGGGTTTGCGCTGACTGCCGAGGGGCAGCGGGTGTATGACGAAACCCTGCGCCTGCTGGCCTCGGTGCGCAGCTTTCGCGACAGCGTGGACGACATCCACTCGCGCATGGGCGGGCAGCTGGCCGTGGCGGTGTTCGACAAAACCGCCAGCAACCCGGCCGCCCGCATTGGCGAGGCGATTGCCGCCTTCACCGCCCAGGCCCCCGATGTGCAACTGCAACTGCATGTGGGCTCCATCAACGCCATCGAGCGCGGTGTGATCGACGGCAGCTACCAGGTGGGCATCATCCCCGCGCACCGCAGCTCGCAAAGCCTGGCCTACGCCGACCTGTTTGGCGAGACCATGCTGCTGTATTGCGGCGCGGGCCACCCGCTGTTTGGGGCGTCATCGCCTCCGGCCGACTGGCATGCCGTGCGCGGCTACCAGTTTGCGGGGCTGGGCTACCACTCGCCCAATATGGAGTTGAGCCATCAGGCCCGGCTGCAGCGTGCGGCCACGGGGTTTGACCAGGAGTCCATCGCCACGCTGATCCTGTCGGGCCGCTTTCTCGGGTTCTTGCCCGACCACTACGCCGAGGCCTTCGAGCGCCAGGGCCGCATGCAGGCGGTGAACCCGTCGCTGTTCCACTACCACTGCCAGTTTGTGAGCCTGATGCGCCGCTCCCCCGCCCCCGCCCGCGCGGCGCAGGCGTTTGCGCAATGCCTGGAGGATGCGCACCGGCCCGGTCGCTGACAGGGGTATTGCGGGGCTGCGGCTTGCCAGCCGCCGCGGCGCGGCGGACAATTCGCCTTCTTTGCAACATTGTGTGACATCGGGAGCAGCGCCCATGGCCAGCATTTCCTCCATCGGCAGTTCAGGCCTCCAGGCCGCCCAGTTGCGGCTGGACGCGTCGGCCAACAACGTGGCCAACATGAACACCCCCGGCTACCGCCGCGAGGTGGTTGCACAAGAAGAAGTGGCCGAAAGCGCCGGCGTGCGAGCCACCGTGCAGCGCGAACAGGACGCCAAGGGCGTGGCGCTGGAGCAAGAGGCGGTGGAGCAGATGTCGGCCACTTACGCGTTCAAGGCGAATCTGCAGACCATCAAGACGCAGGACGAAATGATGGGCTCCTTGCTGGATGTGAAAGCCTGAGCGCTGCCCATTCACCGCCTGTTTGTGTTCCCACCCCCATGCCCCGCCGGTCGGGGCATGTTCGTTTCTGGCGCAGGCAGAGAGGACTGCCCGCTATCAGTTGGTATCGGCCAGCCCCGCCAGGCGCTGGACCAGCCAGCGTTGAAAGGCCAAGCCCGTGGCGGTGCGGCTGCGCAGTGGAATGGCGTACATGGCGGTACTCCTTGTCGTGAGTTTGTTCAGGCGCCCTGGATGGCGGGATTGCTGTGGGGCGATGGGGTAGCGCTTTGGCGTGCAGCGCGCCGACCAGCCCGGTCCCACGCCTTTTCATGGAAGAAGAAGGCCACCGCCTGCACCGTGGGCTCCAGCAGGCTCAGGGTGAGCGAGGCCCACAGGTTGCCGGTGACGGCATAGGCCACCAGAGCGGCCACGCAGATGTGGATGAGGTAGTAGCTGCCCGTCTTCATCAGCATGGTTTGGTTCTGGCGGGCAACGCGGCGGATGAGGGACATGGCGGACTCCTTGGTTCAACAGAGCCTGCGGCGGTGCAGCAGGGATGGTTGAATGGTAGTGATTCGCAATAGCGAAAGCCAATTGATCATCGCTAAGGCGCAGATAGCCGCTATCCAATGACGCCTTACGAAGCGCCGCAGCGCCTATCCCAAACAGACTGGTTCTGCGCGTGAACTAGTTCACGTTCCGCCACTGAAAAAAGCCGCTGCCACCAAAGCCCCCGTTGCTATGATGGCCGCTCTTTTCAACCCCCTCTTTTGCTTTGGGAGCACACATGGCCCTCATGGACTTCATCAAGAAACAGTTCATTGACATCATTCAGTGGACCGAAGAGGGGGACGGCACGCTGGCCTGGCGCTTCCCCATGCGCGACATGGAAATCCAGAACGGCGGCACGCTGGTGGTGCGCGAGTCGCAGATGGCCATCTTCGTGAACGAAGGCCAAGTGGCCGACGTGTTTGGCCCCGGCACCTACAAGCTCACCACGCAGACGCTGCCGGTGCTCACATACCTGAAGAACTGGGACAAGCTCTTTGAGTCCCCCTTCAAGAGCGATGTGTACTTCTTCAGCACACGCCAGCAGATCGACCAGAAGTGGGGCACGCCCCAGCCCATCACGATCCGCGACAAGGACTTTGGCGCCGTGCGCCTGCGCGCGTTCGGCAACTACGCCTTCCGTATCGCCGACCCCAAGCTGTTCCACACCGAAATCTCGGGCACGCGCGAGTCCTACCCCGTGGCCGACCTGGAAGGCCAGCTGCGTGGCCTGGTGTTGCAGAACATCAGCAACGCCATTGCCGGTAGCGGCCTGCCGTTCCTGGACCTGGCGGCCAACCAGGTCATGTTTGCCGATGCGCTGACCAAGGAGCTGGCGCCCATCTTCGCCAAACTGGGCATCTTGATCGAGTCCCTCACGGTGCAGAACGTCTCGCTGCCCGAAGAGCTGCAGAAGATCCTCGACCAGAAGATCGGCATGGGCATGGTTGGCAACGACATGGCCAAATTCATGCAGTACCAGACGGCGCAGGCCATCCCCAAATTTGCCGAGGGCGCGGGCAACGGTGGCGGTGTGGCGGGTGACGCCATGGGTCTGGGCGCGGGTGTGGCGCTGGGCCAGGTGCTCGCGCAGAACCTGCAGCAGGGCCTGCAAGGCGGCGGCGCAGCAGCCCAGGCAGCGCCCGCAGCGGCGGCCGCTGCAGTGGGCGTCAAGCCCGAAGACGTGATGGCCACGCTGGAGAAGCTGGGCGAGCTCAAGTCCAAGGGCATCCTCACGCAGGAAGAGTTCGACGCCAAGAAGGCCGAACTGCTCAAGAAGCTCGTCTGATCGATCGGATCGATTGCTATCATAAAAATAGCTGCTTGCGCTGGAGGGATAAGCGCTAGAGGCCAATAGGGCTTCAAAGCCGTTTAGCGCGGCGCGGGCAGAACACTCCACACGATGGCCACCGACCCCACCCAGCGCTATTACCGCGCGCCCTGCCCCGGCTGTGGCGCGCCGGTGGAGTTCAAGAGCGCGCAGTCCACCCATGCCGTCTGCGGCTACTGCCAGAGCACCGTCGTGCGCAGTGGCGATGTGCTCACGCGCCTGGGCAAGATGGCCGAGCTGTTCGACGACCACAGCCCGCTGCAGCTCATGGCCAGCGGGCGCATCCAGCTCGACGGCAAGGACGTTCCCTTTACCCTCATCGGCCGCCTGCAATACAAGGGCGACGCGGGCGTGTGGACCGAATGGGCGGCCTTCCTGAATGACGGCACGCTGGCCACGCTGGGCGAAGACAACGGTGCCTATGTCTTCACCCGGCCCATCGACCCCGGCCGCGAGATGCCTGCGCCCGAGCGCTTTCGCATCGGCACCACCACGGCCATCAACGGCAAACCCTACAGCGTGGCCTACACCGGCCAGGCACAGCTGATCTCGGCCCAGGGCGAGCTGCCCAAACTACCGCCGCTGGGCCAGCCCTTCGGCATGGTCGAGTTGCGCAGTGCCGACGGCGAAGTGGTCAGCATCGACTACGGCCACACCCCGCCCAATGTGGAGCGTGGCAAGGCAGTGCTCCTGGAAGACCTGCAGCTGCAGGGTCTGAAGGACGAATCGGCCAAGGACGAAAAAGGCCGCCAGTTCAACTGCCCGCACTGCGGTGCGCCGGTGCAGGTACAGCTGTCCACCTCCAAGAGCATCACCTGCGGCTCGTGCGCCAGCATCATCAGCCTGGACAGTGGCGTGGGCGGAGAGTTGCGCTCGGCGGAGCAGGACGAACCCGTCCAGCCCCTGATCCCGCTGGGCAGCAAGGGGCAGCTGCAGGGCGTGCACTGGCAGGTGGTGGGCTTTCAGCACCGGATGGGCGTGGAGCCCGGCGATGACGAGCACTTTGGCTGGAGCGAATACCTTCTCTACAACCAGAAGCGTGGCTTCGCGTTCCTGGTCGATTCCGAAGAAGGCTGGAGCATGGTGCGCCCCACCACCGGCGCGCCGCAGATGGCAGCCACGGGTCGCTCCGCCACGTACATGGGCACCAAGTACGACCTCAAGTACACCTACGAGGCCGAGACCACCTATGTGCTGGGCGAGTTCTACTGGCAGGTCACGCGCGGCCAGAAGACCACCAACCGCGACTTTGCGAGCGCCAAGGGCCTGCTGTCGATGGAGCAGAGCCCGAACGAGATCACCTGGTCTGCGGGGGACAAGCTGTCCAGCGACACGGTGGCCAAGGCGTTCAAGCTGGACGACAAGAAAGATGTGCTCCAGCGCGACGACCCTGGCCCGTTCGTGGCCAAATCCGGCCTGGGCTGCGGCACCATCATCATCATCGCCGTGGTGATCCTGATCCTGCTCATCTTGCTCAGCCGTTGCTCCAGCTGCGATCCCCGGGTCGAAAACTGTTCCTCGTCCTCCAGCTACCGAAGCTCGGGGGGCTCGTACGGCGGATATTCGTCGGGCGGCAGCCACAAGTAGTGCGGCGCTTGCTTCTGTTCATCCGCCAGCCACACTCACCGACACCACGTTTCAAGGAGATCACACCATGATGGGATTCGAATGGCTCAAACCCGCGGCATTTCTCGGGTCCATCCTCTACGCCATCATTGGCGTCATCATCTTCTGGCTGGCCTTTGTCATCGTGGACAAGATCACGCCCTATGACCTGTGGCGCGAGATCGTCGAAAAGCAGAACCAGGCCCTGGGCCTGGTGGTGGCCGCGATGTGCCTGGGCATCAGCATCATCGTGGCGGCTGCCATCCATTGACGCATTGACGCGTTTTCGAGCCCCTACCGCCTGAATGAACGAAGCGGCGCACCCGGCAGGGTGCGCTGACCGCTGCCTTGTCGTCTCCCACCCCGTCGCCCGTCGCGCCCGCGCCTGCGGTGCCGCCCCCATCCTCTGGCCCCCGCCCCATCGACATCGCGCTGCTCATCAGCGTGTTTGTGGTGGCAGCCTGCGGCCTGCTGTACGAGCTGGCCGCCGGGGCGCTGGCCTCCTATGTGCTGGGCGACTCGGTGCTGCAGTTCAGCACCATCATCGGCACCTACCTGTTTGCCATGGGCCTGGGGTCGTGGCTGTCGCGTTACTTCGAGCGGCAGCTGCCCGCGCACTTCCTGCGCATCGAGCTGCTGGTGGCGCTGATCGGCGGCGCGCTGCCAGCCACGCTGTTCCTCGCCAATGCGTATGCGCCGGGTGCGTTCCGGTTCCTGCTGTACGGCATGGTGCTGATGGTGGGCACGCTGGTGGGGTTGGAGATTCCGCTGGTCATGCGCATCCTCAAACGCAACGTGGTGCTCAAGGACCTTGTCTCGCAGGTGCTCACGTTCGACTACCTGGGCGCGCTGGCGGTGTCGCTGGCGTTTCCGCTGCTGCTGGTGCCGCACCTGGGGCTCATCCGCACGGGGTTGTTGTTCGGGCTGATGAATGCCGCAGTGGCGCTGTGGGCGGTGTGGCTGTTCCGGCATGAGCTGCGGCGCCTCCAAGCCCATTTGTTCGCCTGCCTGATGGTGGTGGGCCTGCTGCTGGCGGGACTGGCGGGGTCTGAGCAGATCACGAGCTTTGCCGAAGACAAGTTCTACCAGGACCGCATCATCTTCACCACGGCCACGCCCTACCAGCGCATTGTGGTCACGCAGGGCCGCTATGGCCACCGGCTGTACCTCAACGGCAACCTGCAGTTCTCCGAGTCCGACGAATACCGCTACCACGAGGCTCTGGTGCACCCCGCCATGGCCGCGCATGGGGCGCCCAAGCGGGTGGCGGTGCTGGGCGGCGGCGACGGCATGGCGGTGCGCGAGATCCTCAAGTACCCCTCGGTCGAGTCCGTCACCCTGGTCGAGCTGGACCCGGCCATGACGCGCATCTTCAGCGAGAACCCCACGCTGGCAAAGCTCAACGGCCACGCGCTGCAAAACCCCAAGGTGACCATCGTCAACACCGATGCCTTTGGGTGGCTGCAGCAGGGGACGGACCTTTTTGACGTGATCGTGGTGGACTTCCCCGATCCCACCAACTTCTCCATCGGCAAGCTATACACCAACAGCTTTTATGCGTTGCTGGACAAGCGGCTGGCGGCCAGTGGCTACGCCGTGGTGCAGACCACCTCGCCGCTGGTGGCGCGCCAGAGCTTCTGGACGGTGGTGCAGACCATCGAATCCGTGGGCCTCTCGACAGCGCCGTACCACGCCCATGTGCCCAGCTTTGGCGAATGGGGCTATGTCATCGCCAGCCGCAGGCCGTGGCGCCTGCCCGACGCCCTGCCACCCGGGCTCCGGTTCCTGAGCGCCCCGTCGCTGCCCCTGCTGTTCGACTTTCCGCTCGACATGGCGCGGGTGCCGGCCGACGTGAACCGCCTGTCCAACCAGGCGCTGGTGCACAGCTACGAGCGCGAATGGGGCAAGGTGGTGGCGCATTGAGTCGCCGTTTGCCAGGGCCCCAACAGGCATTCGCCGAGCAATTTGCAGGGGTTCTGCCCGCTGGCATGGGCAGCACAATCGGCTACAAAGCTGTCAAGACCTGATCGCCGTGGGCGCCCCCGATGCTGGACCTTTTTTTCCTTTCTGACGCACAGCCCTATCCGCTGCTGTGGGCGCAGCACGATCCCTGGCTGGTGACGCTGTCGGTGGGCATGGCGGTGCTGGCCTCCGTGCTGGCGCTGCAGATGGCGGGTCTGGCCCGCCGCGCCGACACCCGGTTCATGCGCCAGATGGCGCGGGGGTCCGGGGCGATGGCGCTGGGCGGCGGCATCTGGTCCATGCACTTCATCGGCATGCTGGCCTTCACGGTGTGCGCGCGGGGCCAGTTTGATGCGTGGACCACCGTGCTGTCCCTGCTGCCCAGCGTGGGCGCGTCGTGGGTGGCGCTGGGCTTGCTGATGCGCCGCGAGATCAGCCGCTCCGCCCTGGTGGTGGGTGGGGTGCTGGTGGGCGCTGGCATTGGCGCCATGCACTACATCGGCATGGCAGCATCGCAGTGGGCGCCTGTCATGCGGTACGACCCCTGGGGGTTTGCCGCCTCGGTGCTGGTGGCCGTGTTGCTGGCCATCGTGGCCCTGTGGGTGCGGTTTGGGCTGGAGCGCGTGGTGCGTTGGCGCGCCCGGTGGCTCAATGCGGTGGCCGGTGTGGTCATGGGGCTGGCGATTGCGGGCATGCACTACACCGGCATGGCGGCCTTGCGTTTCATTGACGCCCCCAACGAGCTGGAACTGCTGACTGCGGCCGATGGCGCGCCCCTGGCACTGGCCGTTGCTGCAGTGGCGTCGGGTATCGGGCTGCTGGTGATCGCCATCAACGCGGGCTTGCGTTACCGGCAGATGTTCCTGCAGATGCGCCAGAGCGAGTCCCGCTTGCGCGCCATTGCCGACACCGCCGTGGACGGCATGGTGATGATCGATGCGCAGGGCCGTGTGCAGTCCTTCAACGCAGCGGCCGAGCGCATCCTGGGCTGGCGTCCCGACGAAGTGGTGGGCCAGAACGTGTCCATGCTCATGCCCGAGCCCGACCGCTCGCGCCACGACACCTACCTGCAGCGCTACCTGCAAGGCCAGGGCGGTGGCGTGGTCGGCGCCAACAGCCGCGAGGTGCTGGCTTTGCGGCCGGATGGCAGTACCGTGCCCATTCGCATCTCCATAGGCCGCGTGCCGCTGGATGGCGCGCCGGTGTTCGTGGGCTTCATCAGCGACCTGACACAGCGCCGCGCCATGGAGCAGGAGCTGCAGGCCAGCGAGCAGCGCCTGCGCTCGCTCATGGCCAACATTCCGGGCGTCACTTTCCGATGCCGCCACGATGCCGACTGGACCATGCTGTTCATCAGCGATGCGGTGACCGCACTCACGGGCTGGTTGCCGCAGGACTTTCTGGACGGCCGTATCAACTTCACCCAGCTCACGCTGCCCGAAGAGGTGGACCGCCTGTGGGCGGAAGTCTCCATGGCCATCCAGGAGCACCGGCCCTACCACGTGGAGTTTGGCCTGCGGGACCGTGATGGGCGCCTGCGCTGGGTGTCGGAAAGCGGCCGCCCCGTGGTCGGCGATGACGGCCAGGTGCTGTGGATCGACGGCGTCATCATGGACATGACCGTCTTTCGCGAGCGCAACGCCGAGTTCGAGAGCACGGTGCGTGCCATCAACCGTGCGCTCTCGGTGGTGGAGTTCGACATGCAGGGCCATGTGCTCAACGCCAACGCCAATTTTCGAGAACTCATGGGCTACCGGCTGGAAGAGATCGTGGGCCAGCACCACCGCATGTTCTGCGAGCCCGCCTACGCGCAGACCGAGGCGTACGCGCAGTTCTGGGCGCAACTGCGAGCTGGCCAGCTCGATGGCGGTGAATATCAGCGACTGGGCAAGGACGGCCGGCCCATCTGGATCCAGGCCACCTACAACCCCATCTTCGACGCCCAGGGCCAGCCGTTCAAGGTCGTCAAGTTTGCGACCGACCTGACCCAGCGCCGCGCCATGGAGCAAGAGCTGCGCACCGCCAAGGAGCGTGCCGAGCAAGCCGCCGCCGCGCGCAGCACCTTCCTGGCCAACATGAGCCACGAGATCCGCACGCCGATGAACGCCATCATCGGCTTCACCGAGGCCCTGCTCGACACCCCCATGGACGCGCAGCAGCGCCGCCACCTGGGCACGGTGCAGCATGCGGCGCGCTCCATGCTGCGCCTGCTCAATGACATCCTGGACACTGCCAAGCTGGAAAAAGGCGCGGTGGAACTGGAGATTGCGGACTTCTCGCTGCAAGAGGTGTGCGACCAGATCCTTGCCTCGCTGCGCATCCATGCGGGCAAGAAGGGTCTCGCGCTGCAGTGCCTGACGGACGACCGGGTGCCGCCCTACCTGCGGGGCGATGCGCTGCGCCTGCAGCAGGTGCTGCTCAACCTGCTGGGCAACGCGCTCAAGTTCACCGAGCGCGGCCATGTGCTGCTGCGGCTGGACTACCACGACGGCACGCTGGTGATGGAGGTGGAGGACACGGGCATCGGCATCGCGGCGCAGCACCTGGAGCGCATCTTCGACCCCTTTGCGCAGGCCGACGCATCCACCACCCGGCAGTTCGGCGGCACCGGCCTGGGCACCACCATCTCGCGCCAGCTGGTGGAGCTGATGGGTGGCAGCATCAGCGTGCGCAGCACCCTGGGTGTGGGCACCACGTTCACCGTGTGTGTACCTTTGCCGGTGGGCCAGGCGACGGCGGCAGTGGCCACCGTGAGCCATGCGGTGCAGTTGCCGCCGCTGCGCATGCTGGTGGTGGACGATGTGCCGGCCAACATCGAGCTGCTGCAGATCCACCTGGACCGGGGGCGCCACCAGGTGACCGTGGCGCGGGATGGCGAAAGCGCTGTCGCCGCCTACGAGGCCGGGCGCTTCGATGTGGTGCTGATGGACTTGCAGATGCCCGGCATGGACGGCCTGGAGGCCACGCGCCGCATCCGCGCGTTCGAGCAGGCGCAACGGCGCAAGCCGGTGCCGGTGATCGCCCTGTCGGCCAGCGTGCTGGAGCAGGACCGGCGCAACGCACGCGCTGCGGGCATGGACGGTTTTGCAAGCAAGCCGCTGGAGCCCGCCCGCCTGTTCCGCGAGATCGCCCGCGTGCTGCACCTGCAGCCCGACACCTCCACATCGGGGTGGAGCAGTCTGCAGACCTTGACGCGCGCCACCGACTTGCCACCGGTCCCCCACGCCACCGTCGCCGCGGTGGACTGGGAGCGTGGCACCCGCCTCTGGGGCCAGCGTGCGCTGCTGCGCGATGCCGTGGCGCGCCTGCTGACCGACCATGCCGCCACCCCCGCCACCTTGCAGGCCCTGGTGGCGCAGCCCGACATGGACGCTGCCCGTGCGCTGGCCCACCGCCTGCGTGGTGCGGCAGGCAACCTGGCGCTGGGCCCGCTGCAAACGCTGGCGCAGCGCATCGAGGAAGCCGCCCACAGCCTGGACCGCACGGCTCTGCAGCCGCTGGTGGCCGCCCTGCCCGCCGCGTTGCAGGCCGTGGAGCAGGCCCTGGCCCACGAGGCCGTGGCCGCCGCAGCGCCCGCCCCCGGCGTGGGTCAGCACGCACCGTTGACCGCCGACCAACGCCAGCAGGCCCGGGACGCCGCGCAGGCGCTGCAGCAGGCCCTGGCACAGTCCGAGCTGGCCCAGCCGCCGCTGGACCTGCTGGTGCAGATGCTGCCTGCAGATGCCACCGAGCGCCTGCAAGAGGCCATCGACCGCTTTGACTTTGACCAGGCCGGGGTGCAGTTGCAGCAGCTGCGCACGCACTGGCTGGACGAACCCCTGGAGAACCCCGCATGACACCGGCCCCTGACCAGCGGCCCCGCCTGTTGCTGGTGGACGACGAGCCCACCAACCTGCAGGTGCTGCGCCACATCCTGCAGTCCGACTACCGCCTGCTGTTTGCCACCGACGGTGAACGTGCGCTGCAGGTGGCGCGCGAGCAGCGGCCCGACCTGGTGCTGCTTGACATCATGATGCCGAACCTGGACGGCTATGCCGTGTGCCGCGCGCTCAAGGCCGATGCTGCCACGGCCTCCATCCCGGTGATCTTCATCACCGCCCTTACCGACAGCCAGGACGAAACTGCCGGGTTTGACGCGGGCGCGGTGGACTACATCACCAAGCCCGTCAGCCCGCCCGTGGTGCGCGCGCGGGTGCGCACCCACCTGTCGCTGGTGCGCATGGACGAGCTGCGCGAAACCCGCCTGCAGATCGTGCAGCGCCTGGGCCGCGCGGCCGAGTACAAGGACAACGAAACCGGCATGCATGTGATCCGCATGAGCCACTTTGCCCAGCTGCTGGCCCTGGCTGCCGGCCACAGCCAGGCCTGGGCCGAAGACCTGCTCAACGCCGCGCCCATGCACGACGTGGGCAAGATCGGCATCCCCGACGCCGTGCTGCGCAAGCCCGGCCCGCTGAACGCCGATGAGTGGGACACCATGCGCCGCCACCCCGAGATCGGCGCCGAGATCATTGGCGAGCACCCGTCCGGCGTGCTGCAGCTGGCCCGTGAGATTGCGCTGGCCCACCACGAAAAGTGGGACGGCAGCGGCTACCCGCGCGGCCTGGCGGGCGAGGCCATCCCGGTGTCGGCGCGCATCGTGGCGGTGGCCGATGTGTTCGATGCGCTCACCACCCGCCGCCCCTACAAGGAACCCTGGCCCGTGCAGGATGCGCTGGACCACATTGCAGCGCAGGCCGGCAAACACTTCGACCCCGCCCTGGTGGCGCTGTTTGCCCCGCTGGTGCCGCAGCTGCTTGAGATCCGCGCCCGCTGGGCCGATTGAGGCGTGACCGCATGACCCCCTGGACCCTGCAGCGCCGCCAGTTCGTGGCGGGCGCCGCCGCCCTGGCCACGGCTGCGCTGGGCGGGTGCGACCGCGCCGTGCCGCCGCTGGAAGGCGGCTTCACCGGCATCAACATGGCACGCGGCCACCAGCTGCGTGAGTGGCTGGCGCGCGGCACCTGGCCCGAGCCCGCCGTGGTGCGCCGCGCGCAGGTCATCATTGCCGGTGGTGGCGTGGCGGGGCTGGCCGCAGCGCGTGCGCTGCGGCTGGCAGGCGTGCAGGACTTTGCGCTGCTGGAGCTGGAAGACACCGCAGGCGGCAACAGCCGGGGCACCGCCGTCAACGGCATCACCTGCCCGCAGGGCGCGCACTACCTGCCCGTGCCTGGCGACGACGCGCGCGAGGTGCAGGACCTGCTGGAGGAGCTGGGCCTGCGCCAGCGTGTGGCCGGGCGCTGGCAGTACGACGAACGCCACCTGTGCCACAGCCCGCAGGAGCGCCTGTACTTCGATGGCGAGTGGCAAGACGGCCTGCTGCCCGTGCAGGGCGTGGGCGAGGCCACGCTGGCGCAGTACCGCCGCTTTGCCCAGGCCGTGGACGCGCAGGCCCGCGCCGCCCGGTTTGCCATGCCCGCACTCAAGCTGTGGACCGCCAAGCGCCCACTGGCGCCCAGCCAGCAGGCGCTGGACGCGATGACGTTTGCCGCCTGGCTGGCGCAGGAAGGGCTGGACGATGCCCACCTGCGCTGGTACCTGGACTACTGCTGCCGCGACGACTACGGCGCCGGGGCCGACCGCGTCTCGGCCTGGGCGGGCATCCACTACTTTGCCAGCCGCCATGGCTTTCATGCGCCCGGCGAGGCCGTGGACGAAGCCCGCGAAAGCGTGCTCACCTGGCCCGAGGGCAATGGCTGGATCACCCGGCGCCTGGCCGAGCCGCTGGCCAACACGTCCCACGGCGGCGGCCAGCTGCGCACCGGCACCAGCGTGCTGCGCATTACCGAAGGCCGCCACGGCGTGGAGGTGGATGCGTTCAATCACGCCACCGACAGCGTGGAGCGCTGGCAGGCGCCACGCTGCATCGTGGCGCTGCCCGTCTTCGTGGCGGCGCGCGTGGTGCAGAACCCGCCCGCCTTCCTCACCGGGGCGGCCCAGCGTCTGTCGTGGGCGCCCTGGCTGGTGGCCAACATCCACATCCAAAGTCCGCTCACCGACCGCCCCGGCGCCGCGCCGGCCTGGGACAACGTCCTGTATGCCGACCCCACGGCGGGGGGCCTGGGCTATGTGAACGCCGGCCACCAGCGCCTGGACACCCGTGCGACGCTGGCCGGCCCCACCGTGCTCACCTACTACCAGGCGCTGGGCGACCGGGCGGACGGCCGCCAGCAGCTGGCCACCCAGCCCTGGCAGCACTGGGCCGACGCCGCCCTCGCCGCCCTGGCGGTGCCGCACCCCGACCTGCGCCAGCGCGCCACGCGCGTGGACATCACCCGCTACGGGCACGCCATGTCCATCCCCACACCGGGTTTGCAGCAGTTTTTGAGCAAAATCGGCCTGGAGCGCAGGTCTTTCATGCCTAAGGTGCTATCAAATGGTGAGCGTGCCGCCTGGCTGCCCACGCCCACCACCGCACGGCTGGCGTTTGCGCATGCCGACTGGTCGGGGTATTCGGTGTTTGAAGAAGCCTTCACGCGCGGGCACGGCGCAGGGCTGGTGGCCGCCGCCGGTTGATTCCTTGGTGCGGAGGATCCCTAGCCGCGCTGCCCGTCCCACCACATCCCCAGGCACAACGCGACGCCCACGGCGTACAGCAGCCAGGTGGCCGAGACCACGTAGGGATAAAACATCAACGCCACGCCCCACCAGCGGGTGCGCGGCTGCTGCGCACGCTTGCCGTGCCAGTACGCCGCCATGCCGATCAGGCCAAACAGGATGGCGCCCACGATGTAGGCCGGGCTGGGCAGCTCCAGGCCGAGGGATTGCAGTGCAGAGAGGGTTTCCATGGCGGGTGCGCAGGCCGTGCGGGTGGGGTGAGGCAGGTGTGATCCCTGCCAGCGGCAAAAGGTCCGTGCATGTGCCCGATTCGGCGTTGCCTGGTGGGGGCGTCGGAGAACCGCTTTTCATGGCGGTGTCACAGGGCGGCGGCATCGTTCACGGTTTTGGCTCTCTTCCCCTTGACCACCATGTCCCGACTGTCCCAAATTGCCGCCTGCGCAGCGCTGCTGTGCGCTGCCGCCACCCCCGCAATCGCCCAGCAGGCCTACCCCGCCACCCTGGCCGGCCACGCCGTGATGCCAGCCCTCACCGTGGTTGCCGCGCCCAAGGACGCGCCGCAAGACCTGCAGGTGGCCGGCAAGTTCACCACCCCCCGCCGTGTGGACGCCGTGGGCAGCGTGATGGGCCAGTCGGGCGGCCGCGACACGGGTGTGTCGTTGCCGTTCCAGGGCCAGCCCCTCCAGGGCCACTCGGGCATCAAGCGCATGGCCGACGGCTCGTTCTGGATCCTGACCGACAACGGCGCGGGCTCCAAGGCCAACTCGCCCGACTTCATGCTGCACCTGAGCCACTACACCGTGGACTTCCAAAGCGGCCAGTTCAACCGCCTCAAGACCCTCTTCCTGCACGACCCCGACAAGAAGGTGCCGTTTCGCATCACCCACGAAGGCACCGACAAGCGCTACCTGACCGGCGCCGACTTCGACCCCGAGAGTTTCCAGTTCGCCGGTGGCGCACTGTGGATCGGCGAAGAGTTTGGCCCCTTCCTCATCAAGGCCGACCTGAACGGCAAGGTGCTGGCCGTGTTCGAGACGCAGGTGGACGGCAAGGTCGTGCGCTCGCCCGATGCGCCCGGTGTGCTGATGCCCGGTGCCCCCGACGCCAAGCCCACGCCGTTTGAAGTCAAGCGCTCCAAGGGCTACGAAGGCATGGCCTCCAGCAAGGACGGCAGCAAGCTCTATGCGCTGCTCGAAGGCGCGCTGTGGAACGACAGCGCCAAGGCGTACGAAAACGTGGGCGGCAAGCAGTACCTGCGTGTGCTCGAATTTGACGTGAAGACCGAGCAATGGACCGGCCGCCACTGGAAGTACGTGCTGGAGGCCAACCACCATGCCATTGGCGACTTCAACATGATCGACGCCAGCATGGGCCTCATCATCGAGCGCGACAACGGCGAAGGCACGGCCGACAAGGCCTGCCCCGAAGGCCAGAAGCGCACGGACTGCTTCCACGACCTCGCCAAGTTCAAGCGCGTCTACAAGGTCGAGCTGAGCGACGCCAATGTGGGCGGCGAGATCCGCAAGGTGGGCTACATCGACCTCATGAACATCCAAGACCCGCAGCGCCTGGCCAAGAAGCCGCTGAACAACGGCGTGTTGACCTTCCCGTTCTTCACCATCGAGAACGTGGACACCGTGGACAGCACGCACATCGTGGTGGGCAACGACAACAACCTGCCCTTCAGCAGCAGCCGCGATCCGAACAAGGCGGATGACAACGAGCTGGTGTTGCTGGAAGTGGGCGAACTCTTGCGCGCCAAGTAACCCGGCGCCAGCGCGCGGTGGGGGCCGGGTGGCAAAATTCCCGGTTCCCCTTCCAACGCTCCACACACCGCGCCACCATGTTCACAGGCATCGTCCAAGCCACGGCAGGCATTGCCGCCATCCACGACCGCGCAGGGCTGCGCACGTTCACGCTCGATTTCCCTGAGGGCTTCTGCCAGGACCTGGCCATTGGCGCCAGTGTGGCCACCGATGGCGTGTGCCTCACGGTCACCGAGATCCTGTCGCCCACGCAGGCCAACTTCGACGTGATGCTGCAGAGCCTGAACATCACCACGCTGGGCAGCTACGGCCAGGGCGACCGCGTGAACGTGGAGCGCGCGGCCAAGGACGGTGCCGAGATCGGCGGCCATCCGCTGTCGGGCCATGTGGACTTCACTGGCACGCTCATCGAGCGGCGCGAGTTTGACAACAACCTGGTGTGGCGCGTGGCCGTGCCCGAGGCGTTTCGCCGCTACATCTTTGCCAAGGGCTACATCGCCATCCACGGCGCCAGCCTCACGGTGGCCGAGGTGAACCGGCAAGAGGGCTGGTTCGAGATCTGGATGATCCCCGAGACCCGCCGCGCCACCGTGTTTGAGAACAAACAGGTGGGCGACCGCCTGAACATCGAGATCGAGCGCAGCACCCAGGTGGTGGTGGACACCGTGCGAGAGGCCGTGCAGGAGAGCCTGGGCCGCCTGCAGCCCGTGCTGGAGGCGCTGTTGAAGGAAAAGGGCCTGTCGCTGGACGACTTCGTGCAGGCGCCCGTGCTGCCGCACTGATCGAACCAAGCTCACTCATGTCCCTGGTGGTGCGCCCGCTGGCGCTGAGCGACCTGGCCGATCTGCTGGCCGTGCAACTGGCCTGCTATGGCGAGGGGTTTGTGGAGAGCGGCGAGGTGTTTGCCCGCCGCCTCGCCAGCCCCGCCAATTGTTCGCTGGTGCTGGAGCAGGGCGGCACGGTGTGTGCCTATCTGGCGGCCTACCGCAGCGTGCGTGGCAAGGTCACCCCGCTGCACGGCGACTTTGAAACCGCTACTGCGCCCGACACGCTGTACCTGCACGACATGGCCGTGCTGCCTGCCCATGCGGGGCAAGGCCTGGCCCATGCGTTGCTGCAGCCCCTGTGGACGCAGGCCCGCGCCGAGGGGCTGCGGCACAGCGCGCTGGTCTCGGTGCAGGGCTCGCAGGCCTACTGGCAGCGGCAGGGCTATGCGCTGCACCCCTTGCAGGACGCCACCCAGCAGGCCCGCCTGGCCAGCTATGGCGAAGGCGCGGTGTACATGGCGCGAGCGCTTTAGAACGTGTTTACGATCTCCCAGAGGTCGCGCAGCGGTCTTTGCGGGATGGGATGCAAGGCGCTGTGCGTAGTGGATAGCTTGGCTATCCACAAGCGCCGCAACGCTGCAGACCGCCCGCAAAGACCACTGCCCGAAGGGTTGGAGCGAAATCGGGTGATTGGACGCCCCAGCTGCTTGCATGGGCATGAGCCCATGCGGCGCATCCGAAGCATCCACTCATCCCGATTGCGCTCCAACGCGATCCCCTGCGAGAGCGTAAACACGTTCTTAGACCTTGTAGGCACAGTGTCACCCGCCCTCGTCATAATGCCCGCCATGCCCCACCGCTGGAAACCCAACGTCACCGTGGCCGCCCTCATCGAGCGCGACGGCCGCTTTCTGCTGGTCGAGGAAGAAACCACCGACGGCCTCAAGCTCAACAACCCTGCCGGCCACCTGGACCCGGGCGAGTCGCCCATCCAGGCCTGCGCGCGCGAGGTGCTGGAAGAAACCGCCCACGACTTCGAGCCCACGGCGCTGATCGGCGTGTACCTCAACCGCTTCACCAAGACGCGCACGGGGGACGACATCACCTACATGCGTTTTGCGTTTGCGGGCACGCTGGGCACGCACCATGACTGGCGCACGCTCGACACCGGCATCGTGCGCACGCTGTGGCTCACGGCCGACGAGATCCGCGCCTGCCCCGAGCGCCACCGCAGCCCGCTGCTGCTGCGCGGCCTGGAGGACTACCTGGCGGGCCAGCGCTTTCCGCTGACGCTGGTGCACACCGACATCTCGGTGACCGAGCCGGACGGCGTGACCGCGCGATAAGCCTTGGTGCCGCACGGGGCTGCGCACCGCCCCCGGTGTGAACAGGCGCTAGTTCGCCTTGGCCTTCCAGGCAGCGCCCTGCTGGCGCACCAGGTCCAGCAGGTTGCCCATCACCACGTTCATGTCGATCAGGTGCAGGCCCCAGTCGTCCAGAGTGCGGTCATTGACCACGATATCGCCCGGCACATCGCTGGGCAGGCTGCCACGCCCATTGCTGTCCAGGCCCAGCGCCAGGTAGTGTGCGGGGCCGTCCTTCACACAGCTTGCACGCATCAGGCCCGGCAGGCTCACAAACGGGGTGCTCACGCCCTCCAGGCCCTGCGCCCATTGCGCACGCAACACGGGCTGCCCCAGCAGGTTGGCCTCGCGGGCCAGCATGCTGCGCAGCGGCTGGCCGCTCAGGCGCACCGGGTCCGTGCAGGCCACCTCGGCGCCCGCCGCATTGCTGCGGCCAAAGCGGGAGTTCGCGGGCGGCGGTGATGTCTCGCGGAACGTGGCGTATGTCACCACACACCCGGTTTGCGCGCCGGTACGGCACAGGGGCAGCGTGGGCAGCGACCCTCCGGTGTCCGCACCCGCAGGGACCATCACGTTGAAGCCGATCAGCAGGGCCGACACCAGGCGCTGCTGCACCGGCTGGCCGTCCACATCGCGCTTGAGCAACTCCAGCAGCATGCGGCTGCCCTGGGAATGCCCCACCAGCACCACGCCCCGGCCCTTGTTGTCATTGGCCAGATAGTGCCGCCACGCGGCGCGCACGTCCTCGATGGCCATCTCCGGGTTCACCCCGGCCGGGTTGCCCGACATGGCCGCGCGCAGCCCCGCCAGCGTGATCTGCCGGTACATGGGTGCAAACGGACGGCACACCGAGGCAAAGGGGGCAAACTGCTGCGCCACCGCCCGCTGCTCACCCGGGCCAGGTTGCAGCGTGCTGTGCGGGTTGGGGTCCTGCGAGATCGTGGGGTACACGTAAAAGCAGTCGATGGGCGCATCAGCCTGCGGCTTGATCACCTGCACCGTGCGTTGGCCTTCGGCGGCCAGCGTGGTGACCGTCTGGTCGGTGCTGCACAGGTCGGCGCGGCCGGGGCGGCACAGCCAGGTATCCGGCGCGTCGTAGTTGGCGGCGGCAGCGGGCTGGGCCAGCGCGGGGGCGACCGCAAAGGCACCGAGCAAAACGGTCAAAAGGGAGGAAATGCGGGCATGCATCGACAGGACTCCTGGGAGGTTTGCCACAGTGTTGCGCACCCGGCGCGGCGGCGGGTGTCGGCTGTGTGACGGTCTCCGGGAAAACGAGGATGGCGGGCGGGCGCCACTGCCCCCGCTGCCGCAGCTCCTGCGCCCGCTTCCATCAGTCCGCCGTCAGCTTGCGTTCCTTGATGATGGTGGCCCACTGGGTCGATTCCTTCTTCATGAAGGCCGTCAGCTCGGCGCGTGTGGTGGGCTGCGGCGTGAGGCCGTGCTTATTCAGCGCCTCTTTCACGCCCGGGTCGTTCAGCACCTTCACGATCTCCTGGTTCCAGCGGTCCAGCAGCGGCGCGGGCGTTTTGCCCGGCGCCACAAAGGCGTACCAGTTGAGCGCCTCAAAGCCCGGATAGCCCGACTCCGCCACGGTAGGGATGTTGGGCAGGTAGGCCGGACGCGTGAGGCCGGTGGTGGCCAGCGGTATGAGCTTGCCCGTCTCCACATGCGGCAGCGCAGTGGGGGGCGCGGCAAAGTACGAGGTCACGCGCTCGCCCAGCAGGTCCTGCAGCGCGGGGGCGCCGCCCTTGTAGGGCACATGGGTCATGTCGATGCCGGCTCGCTGGTTGAACAGTTCACCCGCCAGGTGCGATGCCGAGCCCGCGCCGGTGGAGGCAAAGTCCACGCTGCCGGGCTTCTTCTTGGACAGCTGCACAAACTCGGCCAGCGTCTTCACGCCCGCGCCCTTGTGCACCACCAGCACGTTCGGAAAGTTCACCCCGCCCGACACGGCGGCCAGGTCCTTGAAGGGGTCGTAGGCCACCTTCATCAGGTGGGGCGCAATGGTGAGCGGTCCCACCGACCCGAGCAGCAGCACCGAGCCATCGGCGGGCGCATTGGCCACAAACTGGTGCGCGATGTTGCCGCCTGCGCCACCCTTGTTGTCCACCACCACCGACTGGCCGATGTTCTCGCCCAGCTTCTTGGCGATGAGCCGTGCCGCCGCATCGGCCGCGCCGCCTGCGGCAAAGCCCACGACCAGCGTGACGGGCTTCTTGGGCGGAAAGTCTTGCGCCGCAGCGCCCAAGGCGAGAGGCAGGGTGGCCAGCGCCAAGGCGCAACGCAGCAGGGTTCTTTTGGGGTTCATGGGGGTCTCCTTCATTGTGGGTTGTTGGGGGGCTGGGGATCAGTCGGCGCCCAGGCCGATGGGGTTGGGCTGTCGCTTCTCCACGGCATGGCGCAGCAGCGACGCGGTGCGGAAGATGCCGTGCGCAAACTTGCCGTAGGGCATGGTGGCGAACAGCGCCATCACCGCGCCCAGGTGCAGGCACAGCAGCAGCGGCAGGCCTGCGGTGCCACGCACCGCCCACAGCGCCAGGCCGCTGGTGGCGGTGAGGAACAGCAGGGCGATGAAGGCGCGGTCCATGGGCTTTTGTGCGGCATCGCCGTGTTGCGGGTGGCGGCGCAGGTTCAGCCGCCACAGGCCGGCCGTGCCAACGGCCAGGCTGACACCGCCAATGCCGCCCAGCAGCTTGGGCAGGCTGGGCAGGTCGTACGGTGCAGGCAAGGCCAGCAGGTAGTGGTACAGCGTCGCCACGCTGGTGGCCGCAAAACACAGCATGAAGCCGTAGAACGTGAGGTGGTGCATGCGCCTGCGCGACAGGGTGTAGGCATCGTCCTCGTTGTGGCAGCCATCGCCATGGCCGCCGTCCAGGTACTTGAGGCGCAGCACGGCATCGGTGGCCTCGGCCGTGGCGGGCGCGCTCAGCGGCGCGCCGCTGGTAGCGGGCGTCACGTCGCGCCAGAAGCGGCGCACGCCGAGGCCCAGCGCCAGCACGGCGAACAGGAACACGGGCGCAAACAGGCCCACCAGCAGGTTGTGCGGGAAGATGCCGTAGAAGCCGCCCACAGGGGCCTGCCACAGCGCGGCGATGCCCTGGCCATGCAGCACCACGGCCAGCAGCAGGAACAGCGTGAGCCCGGCCACCAGTGCCAGGGCCAGGGTCAGGCCGTTGCGCTGGTACAGCTGGCCCAGCGCGGGTGGCCAGGCGTAGTCGGCATAGGTCTGGCCGCGCACCTGGGCCATGGCCTGCGGAATGTTCACCGCAAACTCGTGCGGCGGCGCGTACTGGCAGGCGTGCAGGCAGGCACCACAGTTGTGACACAGGTTGGCGATGAAGTGGATGTCGGCCTTGCCAAACTCCAGCCGCCGCGTCATGGCCGGGAACACGGCGCAAAAGCCTTCGCAGTAGCGGCAGGCGTTGCAGATCTGCAGCTGGCGCGCCACCTCGGTCTCGGGCGCAGACAGCACGATGTCGCCATTTGCCAGCGCCCGGGCGTCGCGCGTCAGGGCCTCAAGCGTTTGCATGGTTTGCTCCTTGTTTTGTAGCGTTTGAGGCATGTTCGACTAGCGCTACCGGGCGTTTGGAGGCCAAAGCTGCCTGCGTGCCCGCAATGCGGCCAAACGCAGTGCCAATGCTCATGCCCACGCCGGCGGTGTAGCCTTTGCCCAGCACGTTGCCGGCCATCATTTCGCCGGCCACAAACAGGTTGGGGCTGGGCTGGTTGTTAAAGCGCACCGCAGCCGTGTCGTCGGTGTGCAGACCCAGGTAGGTAAAGGTGACGCCAGGCTTGAGCGCATAGCCGTAGAACGGGCCGGTGTCGATGGGCCGGGCCCAGTGTGTCTTGGCGGGTGCCACGCCTTCGGTATGGCAGTCGTCCAGCGTGGTGTGGTCGAACTGGCCCACGCGGCAGGCGGCGTTGTAGGTATCGAGCGTGCGGGTGAAGGTGTCCACGGGCAGGCCGAGCTTTTGCGCCAGCTCGGGCAGCGTGTCGGCCTTTACGCCCGGGAACACGGGCGGCATGAAGCGGCCAATGGCCTTGCTGTCGATGATGGAGTAGCCGATCTGCCCCGGCTGCTGCGCCACCAGGCGGCCCCAGATGGCATAGCGCTTGGGCCAGAAGTCCTCGCCCTCGTCGTAGAAGCGTTCGCCCGCGCGGTTGACCACCACGCCCAGCGACACGCAGTCGATGCGCGTGCAGATGCCGCCGTCGTACAGCGGCGCGCGCGCGTCGATGGCCACCATGTGCGCCTGCGTGGGGTCGCCGATGCGGTCGGCGCCGTGGTCGTCGAGCAGGTGCTTGAGCAGCACGCCCTTGTTGTAGGCCGTGCCGCGGATCAGGAAGTTGTCGGCCGGCCACTCGCCGCGCTCGTTCTGGCCCCAGGCTTCGCGCAGCCATTCGCGGTTCGATTCAAAGCCGCCCGCGGCCAGCACGCAGCTCTTGGCGGCAATGCGCTCGCCGTTGGCCAGGTGGGCTGCGACGAAGTGGGGGCCCTCCATCTCGATGCGCTCCACGGGCGCTTCGTAGCGGATCTGCACGCCCAGCTGCTCCGCGCTGCGGTAGTAGGCATTGACCAGCGCCTTGCCGCCGCCCATGAAGAACGCGTTGGTGCGCGCCACATGCAGCGTGCCCGCCAGCGCGGGCTGGAAGTGCACGCCGTGGCGGCGCATCCAGGGCCGGCAGGTGCTCGACTCGCGGATCACCAGGCGCGCCAGGTGTTCGTTGGTCAGCCCGCCCGTCACCTTGAGCAGGTCTTGCCAGAACTCTTCCTCGGGGTAGGCATCGACCAGCACGTCCTGCGGCGCATCGTGCATGCAGCGCAGGTTGCGCGTGTGGGCCGAGTTGCCGCCGCGCCAGGCGCGTGGGGCGGATTCGAGCAGCAGCACGCTGGCGCCCGCCTCGCGCGCCATCAGGGCGGCGCACAGGGCAGCGTTGCCGCCGCCGATGACCAGCACATCGACCACAGCATCGCCGCTCATGGCCGGTGGCTCCAGGCGGTGCGTTGCGCGCGGGGGTATGAAGAAGGGGGTGTGGGGCCCATGGGGTGTCTCCTGGCGTGGTCGCCGTGTCGTTCATCGGGGTGATGGCGACTGTAGGGAGACGCAGGCCCGCTGTGCAGCGGGTTCAGGTCATGGGGGTATCACGGATCGTGATGGCTGCGGGGTGGCCGCTCAGGCGCTGGTGTCTTGTCCGCCTATCCATGTCGTGCCAAACCACTGGCCGCTCGTCACCAATTCACGCACGCAGTCCGTCAGCACCACCCGCGCGGCCAGCGCAGCGGGCGAGAGCTCTTCGTCGGGCAGGCTGCACAGCAGGTTGACGCGGCGTGCGGGCGCGTCGGTGAGGCGCGCGCACTGAAAGCGCTCGGCCGCATCGGGGTAGCGGCCCATGGCGGCCCAGGGCTGTACGGTGGAGCCCAGGCCCGCGTCCACGGCGGCCATCACCATGGCGAGCGAGTCCACCTCCAGCACCACGTGCGGCGCCACGCGGTCGCGGGCAAAGGCGGTGTCCAGCGTGCTGCGCAGGCCGTGTGGGCCGGTGGGCAGGATCAGCGGCTCTTGCACCAGCTCGGCGACGGTGATGGTTTCCGGCAGCTGCCGGCCACGGGGGTGGCCGGGGCCCTCCCCTCGGTCACGGGCGCAGATGAGGAACAGGTCCTCCTCCAGCAGCGGCGCCATGTCCCAGCGGCGCGCGCCGGTGGCCTGCTGCGCCTGGTGCAGGCGGGTGTCGAACAGCACGGCCAGGTCCAGCTCGCGCGCATGCAGCATGGCTGTGAGGTGGCCCGACATGCTCTCCACCATGTGCAGCCGCACGTCCGGGTAGCGTGTGCGCATGGCCTGCATCAGCGGCAGGCCCAGCACGCCCGACGTGGTGGGCGCCAGCCCCACGGTGACAGTGCCCGACAGCCGCGCCTGCTGCGCTGCGCGCACGGCCTGGTCGGCATGGCGCAGGGTGAGCTGCGCCTCGCGAAAGAACGCCAGCCCCGCCTCGGTGGGCGTCACGCCACGCGGCGTGCGCTGCAGCAGCCGCGTGGCCAGCTCGCTCTCCAGCCGGGTGATCTGCTGGCTGAGCGCGGACTGCACCACGTCCAGGTCCAGCGCAGCGCGGCTCATGGAGCCTTGCTCCACCACACGCACGAAATAGCGCAGTTGTCTCAGTTCCATGGCGCCCTTTTGGTCATGCGGCACTGTACTCCGGCGTGTCCGTTGCCCCGGGAGCACAAATACACCGGTGCCGCCACTCGCACCTGACTCGTTGGCGACTGCGTGCGGCGCGCGCAACGCAGCACTTTCAGCAGGCTGACGCCGTTGCTCCGGGTAAACACGCAGTCCGTGCATCCGGGGCGCGTCAATTCCCTGTGGAAGCTGGGGACTTGAAATTATTTGCACCGCCGGTGGACTGCATTTCAAGAGCGCCACCAGCGCTTTCCCGAAGAATCCGCCGGCGAGCTGGCACAGGCGAATGCTGCGCCCGCATCTTTTCACTTCAACCCTTTCCGAACGGAGACAGGCCATGATCTGGCAACAAATCTACAACCCGGCGGGCAATATGGTTGCGTCCACCGCGCTGGCCGCGATCCCGGTGATCATCATGCTGGCCGCCCTGGGGTTCTTTCACATCAAAGCCCACATCGCTGCCGGCATGGGGCTCATCGCAGCGCTGGTGGTGGCCATATTCGCTTATGGCATGCCCGCCGAGATGGCGGGTCGCGCCGCCTTGTATGGCGGTTTTGTGGGGCTGCTGCCAATCGGCTGGATCGTGCTGAACATCATTTTTCTGCACCAGCTGACTGAGCAGAACGGTAGCTTCAAGGTGCTGCAGGACTCGCTGTCCAACATCACGGAAGACCGCCGCATCCAGCTGCTGCTGATCGCATTTTGCTTTGGCGCATTCTTTGAAGGGGCCGCCGGTTTTGGCACGCCCGTGGCAGTCACTGCCGCGATCCTGATCGGGTTGGGCTTCTCGCCACTCGCTGCCTCGGGGCTGTCGTTGATCGCCAATACCGCCCCCGTGGCGTTTGGTGCACTGGGCACGCCAGTGATCACGCTGGCCAAGGTGCACGGCTACGACCTGATGGAGGTGACGGCCATGATCGGCCGCCAGCTGCCCTTCTTCTCGGTGCTGGTGCCGTTCTGGCTGATCTGGGCGTTTGCCGGGCGCAAGGCGATGTGGGAAATCTGGCCCGCCATTCTGGTCGCCGGTGTGTCGTTTGCCATTCCGCAGTTCCTGGTCTCCAACTACATCGGCCCTGAGCTGGTGGACATCATTGCGGCCATCGTCTCCATGGCGAGCCTGATCGCGTTCCTGCGCGTGTGGCAGCCCAAGAAGATCTGGACCTCGCCCTCGATGCGCGGCCACGACCCCAGTGCCGGCGAAACCAAGCCCGCCCAGGCCCCGGTGCGCTATTCACGCGCCCAGCTGATCAATGCCTGGATGCCCTGGGTGATCCTGTCGGTGTGTGTGTTTGTCTGGGGGCTGCCATCGGTCAAGGCATGGCTCAATGGCATTTTCTCGCCAGCCTTCCCGATGGACGGGCTGCACAACCTCATCGAGAAGATGCCGCCTGTGGTGCCCAAGCCCACCAAGGAAGGTGCGGTCTACACGCTGAACCTGCTGTCGGCCACCGGCACGGGCATCTTGCTGTCTGCACTGGTCAGCGCCCTGCTCATGCGCTACAGCCCCGTCGCTATCGTTGGTACGTTCTTCCGCACCGTCTGGCTGGTGCGCTATTCGCTGCTGACCATCGTGCTCATGCTGGCACTGGGCACGCTCACCCGCTACTCGGGCACGGACACCACCCTGGGTCTGGCGTTTGCCAACACCGGTGTGCTGTACCCCTTCTTTGGCACCCTCATGGGGTGGCTGGGTGTGGCGCTGACCGGCTCGGACACGGCCTCCAACGTGCTGTTCGGGGGCATGCAGAAGGTGGCGGCCGAACAGCTGGGCCTTTCGCCCAACCTCATGGGCGCCGCCAACAGCTCGGGCGGCGTGATGGGCAAGATGATCGATGCGCAGTCGATTGTTGTGGCCTCTACCGCCACCCGCTGGTTCAACCATGAAGGGGACATCCTGCGCTTCGTCTTCTTCCACTCGATCGCGCTGGCCTGCCTGGTGGGGCTGTTGGTGAGCCTGCAGGCTTATGTGTGGCCCTTCACGTCCATGGTGGTGCGATAGCGGGTCGACAGAGTCTCCCTTCCGGCCCCCTGCGGCGGGTGTGCGCCGCGCCACCGGGGGCTTTGGGGCATAAGCCTCCAAGAGACCTGTGCCCAGCGCCCGCCGTATCGGCCTACAGGGCTCAGAACGTGTGCACCACACCGGCCGAGATGCCGGTGGCCGTGGCCTTGTTCGCCACACCCTGGAAGCCGTTGCGCCAGCGGGTGTTGTCCAGCTCGGCATACACCTTGGTGCGGCGCGAGAGCTTGTATTCGGCAAACGCCACCAGGCGGCCGTAGCCGTCGTCGGCGGCGCCGGTGCGCGAGCGGTCCACCTTGTAGTAGGCCGCTGTGAGGTCCACCCACGGGGTGGCCGCCCAGGTGCCACCGGCGGACAACACGCGCTGCACAGTGAAGCGGCCTGCCGCCGTTTCGGCCTTGTTGCGGCCGGCATTGGCGGCCAAGCGCACGTTGCCCCACTGGTACGCGGCGCCCAGCGTGGTGGCGTCCAGTGCGCGTTTGTTGGTGTCGTTGAAGCTCTGGTAGGCGCCGGATACCACGAAGCCATCCGCAGCCCAGGCCAGGCCCACGCCGCGTGACGACAGGGCCGAGGCCTGCGATGCGACCTCGCCAACGCCCCACATGGCACGCGCCGTGAAGCCGCCGAAGCGGCCCGTGTACTTCAGTGAATTGTCCAGCCGGTACGAGCCCGAGTTGGCGCCTGCGCTGCCGTACTCGATGCCCAGGCCATGCTGGCTCAGCGCCGTCACGCCGATGTTGGGGTTGAAGCTGGCAAAGCGCATGGCCAGCGGGTCCACGGGCGAGATGGCGTCGGCCAGCGTCGTGGTCTGGCGGCCCAGGGCCAGCGTGCCCCAGCCGCCCTGCAGGCCCACCCAGGATGCGCGGTCGAAGTATTTGGTGGCGTTGGCCGGGGCACCCGAGTCGGCGTTGAGGCCGCTCTCCAGGTTGAACAGCGCCTTGGCGCCGCCGCCCAGGTCTTCACTGCCCCGCAGGCCCCAGCGGCTGGTGGTGTGGATGCCGCTGCCCAGGCTGCGGCTGGAGCCGGCCGTGGGCGCGTTGGATGCGGTGAGGCCGCTGCCATTGCGCAGGCCCAGGTCCACCACGCCGTACAGCGTCACATCAGTGCCTTGTGCCATCGCGCAGTGGCCGACCAATGCAGCGCAGGCCGCTGCCATCTTCGTTTTCATGGGTGTCTCCTCTTGTTGAAATGCGGGCATGTGTGCCGCTGAGGGGCGGTGGCGCCCCTCTGTCTCCCAGAGCCTTCTTCGCAGGGGCTCAATCGGGTGTGAGCTGGGCCTTGACCACCACACCCTTCCACTTGGCGAGTTCCTGCTTCACCGTCAGGGCCAGTTGCTCGGGCGTGCTGGTGTCCACCACCGCGCCTTGTTCCTCGATGCGGCGCACCACGTCCTTGTCGGCCAGTGCGGTGTTCAAGGTCTTGTTGAGCAGGTCGATCACCGGGCGGGGCGTCTTGCCGGGTGCGAACAGGGCGTACCACTGGGTGATCTCCACACCCTTGATGCCTGCCTCGTCCAGCGTGGGCACATCGGGCAGAAGCGACGAGCGCTTGGGCCCGGCCAGCGCCAGGGCGCGCAGCTTGCCGCCCTTCACGTGCGGGTAGGCCGAGAACAGACTGGGAAACATCACCTGCGTCTGCCCGGCCATGGTGTCGTTCATGGCGGGGGCTGCGCCCCGGTAGGGCACATGGGCCATCTGGGCGCCACTTTCGAGCTTGAAGATTTCCGCCGAGAAGTGTGGGGCTGTGCCGTTGCCGGCCGATGCGTAGTTGAAGTCGTGGGGCTTGGCCTTGCTCAGCGCCACCAGTTCGCCCACCGTCTTGGCCGGCACCTTGGGATTCACCACCATCAGCGTGGGCGAGTAGCTCACCATGCCGATGGGCTCGAACTGCGTGATGGGGTCGTAGCGCAGCTTTTGCAGCGCGGGGCTCATGCCGTGGGTGCCGATGTAGCCAAACAAGATGGTGTGCCCATCGGGTGCCGCACGGGCCACGTATTCGGCCGCAATGGCGCCATTGGCCCCCGCCTTGTTCTCCACGATGACCTGCTGGCCCAGCAGGGTGGAGAGCTTGATGGCCACCACGCGCGCCATGCCGTCGTTGCCGCCCCCGGCGGCGGTGGGCACGACCAGCGTGATGGGCTTGTCGGGATAGGCCGCATGGGCGGTGCCTGCGGCCCAGAAGGCGCTGGACGCAAGCGCCAGCGCAGCCGTGGCCAGCGCCGTGCGGCGCGTGTTGGAGTGAATGGAACGGGGCATGGTTTGTCTCCTGTCGTAATGGTTGGAATCGTCGAAATCGTTGGGAGGGCGCTGCGCAAGCGGTGCCCTGAAGAGCGCTCAGTGCGCGGGGGCGCTTTCGGGCACAAACAGCGTGCCTTCCAGAATCTTTCGGGCAGTGCGCACCAGCGCGGCCTGCACCAGCTTGAACTGGCCATCCACCGCGCTGAGCTCCACCTCCACCTGGATGCGGCCTGCCGGGTGTTGCACTTCCACGCGGCGCAGCCCGGCGGCGGGTGCATGCCGTTCGTCGGTGGCCACGGTGCCCGGCAGTACCGAGGCCGCCGCCACGCCAATTGCGCCCGTCACCGCATGCGAGCGGTGGCACTGGTGGGGGGTGAAGTAGCGCGACACCACGCTGCCCGGTTGCGCGCCCGGTGACACGATCACCGGCTTGGGCAGCACGCTGTGTGTCACATCGCCCATGCCCATGCGCTGGCCTGCTTCGAGGCGCAGGGCCTCGATGCGGGTGAGCAAGGCGGTGTTGGCGTCCAGCTCGGCAGGTGTCTCGTCGCCGCGCAGGCCCAGGTCGGCGGCGCGCAATAGCACCATCACCTGCGCCGCGTCGATGCAGGTGACCTGCAGGCCCTGGATGGTGTCGATGCGCTGGCCGGTGGGAAAGATCTGCCCGGTGACGGCGCCCCAGGCGTCCAGGAAGTTCATCAGCACGGGGGCTGCCGTGCCCTGCACGCCGTCGATGCGCACATCGCCGTCGTAGTGCACCTGGCCGCCCGCCGTGCACACCTGCACGTCGATGCGGGAGCGGGTGTTGACGTTGTAGACCCGCACGGTGGTGGTCTGGCCTGCGCGGTCTGCGGGGACCAGCCCCTGCTCGATGGCGAAGGGCCCCACACCGGCCAGCATGTTGCCGCAGTTGGGTCGTGTGTCCACGCGGGCCTCCTGCACACTGACCTGGGCAAACAGGTAGTCCACATCGCAGTCGGGCTGCGTGGAGCGCGAGACGATGGCGACCTTGCTGGTCAGCGAGTTGCCTCCGCCCAGGCCGTCGATCTGCAGCTCATGGGGCGATCCCAGGGCTGCAATCAGCGTGCGGTCGCGGGCTTCGGGGTCGCGCGGCAGCCAGTCGGCCAGGAAGAACGGCCCCCGGGAAGTGCCGCCACGCATCAGAACGCAAGGAATGTTGGTGCTCATGGGTCGGCATGGTGCGACGCCTTCGATGATCTGTGAATTGCATTGTTGGCAACGATTGATGCATGCTGTGCAATAGGCTTACGTGGCTTGTACATGCTCCAATTACGGCCGTGAATTGCAATGTTCTGATCGTTTGATGCACGGCTTGCAACGCTGACAACACCCTGAAGCGCACTGGAAGGACGCCGCGATGAACAACAAATTCGACCTTGCCGACATCCAGGCCTTTGCGGCTGTGGCCGAGCTGCAGAGCTTTCGTGCGGCCGCCGAGGCCATCCACCTGTCGCAGCCCGCTTTCAGCCGCCGCATCGACAAGCTCGAAGAAGCCCTGGGTGTGCGCCTGCTCGACCGCACCACGCGCCGCGTCACGCTCACGGCAGTGGGGCGCGACTTTGCGCGCAAGACCCGCGTGTGGCTGGACGACCTGGACGGCATGCTCATGGGCCTGGGCGATGTGGCCGCGCGGCGCATGGGCGAGGTCACGATTGCCTGCGTGCCCTCGGCCGTGTATTACTTCCTGCCGCAGGTGGTCAAGCGCTACCACGAGCGGTTTCCGAAAATCCGCGTCAAGGTGCACGACGCCAGCGCTAACGAGGTGCTGGTGGCCGTGGCGCAGGGCGATGCGGACTTTGGCCTGAACTTCATCGGCAGCCAGGAGGCCGAGATCGAGTTCAAACCCGTGCTGGCCGAGCGTTTTGTGGCCGCCTGCCGGCGCGACCATGTGCTGGCGCGCCGCAAGAAGGTGAGCTGGGCCGAGCTGGGCCAGCATGACTTCATGTCGGTGGGCAAGACCTCGGGCAACCGCCTGCTCATGGACCTGGCGCTGGCCAACGTGCCCGACCGGCCCCAGTGCCTGTACGAGGCCAAGCACGTGACCACGCTGCTGGGCCTGGTGGAGGCAGGCCTGGGCGTGGCGGCCGTGCCCAGCCTGGCCATGCCGGGCAAGGACCACCCCACGCTGGTCAGTATTCCGCTGGTGGAGCCCATCGTCACGCGGCAGATGGGGCTGATCAAGCGCCGGGGCAAAACCCTGTCGCCTGCCGCGCAGCAGCTGTATGACCTGCTGGTGGCTACGCGTTCTGCGCGCCCGCGCAGTGCCCCGGCGGCATCAAAAATACAATCGGGGCAATGACTTCCCCTACCAAACAGCGCGTTGTCGTCGGCCTTTCCGGCGGCGTGGACTCGGCCGTGACCGCCTACCTGCTCAAAAAGCAGGGCCATGAGGTGGTCGGCATCTTCATGAAAAACTGGGAAGACGATGACGACAGCGAGTACTGCTCGTCCAACATCGACTTTGTGGATGCCGCCGCTGTGGCCGATGTGATCGGCATCGAGATCGAGCATGTGAACTTCGCGGCCGACTACAAGGACCGGGTGTTTGCCGAGTTCCTGCGCGAGTACCAGGCTGGCCGCACACCCAACCCCGATGTGCTGTGCAACGCCGAGATCAAGTTCAAGGCCTTCCTGGACCACGCGATGCGCCTGGGTGCGGAGAAGATCGCCACCGGCCACTATGCCCGCGTCCGGCACAACCTGGCCACGGGCCTGCATGAATTGCTCAAGGGCCTGGACCCGAGCAAGGACCAGAGCTACTTTCTGCACCGCCTGAACCAGGCGCAGCTGTCCAAGACCCTTTTCCCCGTGGGTGAGCTGCACAAGACCGAAGTGCGCCGCATTGCCGAGGAGATCGGCCTGCCGAACGCCAAGAAGAAGGATTCCACCGGCATCTGCTTCATCGGTGAGCGGCCCTTCCGCGAGTTTCTGAACCGCTACATCAGCCATGCGCCCGGGCCCATTCTGGACGACCGGGGACGCAAGCTGGGTCAGCATGTGGGCCTGAGTTTCTACACGCTGGGCCAGCGCCAGGGCCTGGGCATTGGGGGCGTGAAGGAAAAGGGCGCCCAGCGCGGTGGCGGCGCGCACGAGCCCTGGTTCGTGGCCCGCAAGGACCTGGAGAAAAACACGCTGCGGGTGGTGCAAGGTCACGGCCACCCCTGGCTGTTGTCGCACCGCCTGGTGGCGCAGGACGTGAGCTGGTGCGCTGGGCAGGCCCCGGGGCCCGGCGCCTACGCTGCCAAGACGCGCTACCGCCAGCAGGACGCAGCGTGCGCGCTGGAGACCGTGCCCGATGGCTTTGCGCTGCAGTTTCCGGACGCCCAATGGGCCGTGACGCCCGGGCAGAGCGCGGTGCTGTACGACGGTGATGTCTGCCTGGGCGGTGGCGTGATTGCTGCCGTGGAGGGGTTGCCGCAGCCCACCGGCCATGCGCCGACGGTGCAGCCAGCCATGGCCCGTTGATACTTCAAAATTGATAGCTGTCAGGGCAATGGAATCCAGCGCTTGCGCCTGATTTGTCTTGAAACTCTCTTTCCAGATGCAAAAAAGCCGGGGCGGTGATCGCTCCGGCTTTTTTGTGGGGCGGTGCCCCGGCGTGTCAGTCGTCGTTCGTGGCCAGGCTGATCAGGATGCGCAGCACGTACCAGAGCATGAGCGCAATCGATGCGAACAGGTGCAGCGCTGCGCCGGCGGGGCGGTCTGCAGGGTAGTCGTGGATGATGCACGAGGTGTCGTACAGCACGCAGGCGCCCGCAAACAGCACCATGAGCCCTGAGAACCAGATGCCCAGCTTGAAGCCGAAGATGGCGCCCGCGATGATGGTGCCCAGTGCCACCAGGCCCGCCACCTTCAGGATGCCGCCCAGGAACGAAAAGTCGGTCTTGCTGCTGAACGCCGTCCAGGTGAGCGCCGCCACCAGCAGCAGCGTGATGAAGGCGGCAGCGCCGATGGCACCGGGCACCAAAAGCTGGGCAATGCCGAACATCGGGGCAAAGATGAGCCCTTCCGCCAGCACGTAGAGGCCCAGGCCCATCAGCTGTGTCTGAGGGTTGTCCGAGTTGTCGGCCAGGTGCGATGCCAGCCAGCCCACGAGCATAAAAGCGCCCATGACCCCCAGCCACAGGAATTTGCTACCGCTGGCCATGAGCATCTTGGCCGCGGCGGTGGAAAGTCCGCTCACCATCAGCACCGCCGACAGCACGACAAAGGCCAGAATGGCCACGCCCAGGTGCTTGTAGGTAGAGACGATGAAATCGCGCCGCTCCATCGGAGCGCCCGCAGGGGTTTGTGGCGAAAGTGCGTTGGGGTTCATGGTGTGGTCCTCCGTAGTGAGCGCGCAGGTTGGCGCAAACGATGGGAGGAGCGCGCCCCGGGCGCTGCCCCTCCCTCCCTCTCTCTTTTTATGGGGTATGGCCGTCAGGCGGCGGCCAGCTGGTGTGCTTCGTCGGCGGCGCGCAGCTTGCGGTTGGACCACACGCCTGCCGCTCCCACCAGCGTGAGCAAAATGGCAAAGATCCAGGTGCCTGCGCCGCTGAAGGACTGCGCGGAAGAGGCGGCTTCGGCCTGCAGCCGCTGTTTGGTGGTGTCGTAGCTGATAACGGTCGCGCCGTCTGCCGATACTTCATAGACCAGGTCGCTGTCGCTGCCATCGACCAAGGCGGTGACTTTTTCGTCGATCAGGTTGCCCACCAGCTGCTGCGGTGTGCTGTGGTCGATGCGCAGCTTGCGCGCCTCGGCACCAGCGGTGTCGGGCTGGACCGTGATTTCGTAGTACTTCTTGGTTGTACGACGCTTGCGCTTGACGGTGACTTCAGAGGCCTGCGTCACGGTACCGGACACGGTCTGCAGGCTTTCGCGCGCCACGTAGGCGTGGCCATCTTCCGCCTTCCAGCCGCTGTACACCGACAGCCCGATGAGCCCCGGACCCGCCAGCAGCAGGAGCCACGCGTAGCCAGTGACAAATATCAAAATCTTTCGGACGAACCCCGGCATCACAACCCTCTCTCTTTTCAGTTTGGAATATTGATTTTGGTAACTGCTGGCCGCCGGGTTTTGCACCTCTTTGGCGAGCCAGACCGCGATGATCTTTGATATTTCCGTATCGAATGTAAGGAATTGTTGGTTTGTTGCGGTGGTGCCGAACTGGACAAAACTGAGAAGCGGCGCCCGTGAGCGCCGTTGTAAAAGCCATCGCTCCATGGCCGCGCTGGCGCTTGTGAGTCGGGCGGGCTCCAGCACCTCCTGTTGCGAGTTGCTACGTTTTGACGCCCACAGGCGACGTTTTCCGTGGGGTTGGGCATGCCTTGCGCACAGACGAAAAAAAGCCCGCACCTTGCGGGTGCGGGCTGGGTACTGAATCCGGTGCCAGAAGCTGTCAGAACGGAATGTCGTCGTCCATGTCGTCAAATCCGGAGGCCGCGCGCGGTGCCTGTGCCACGGGAGCGGGTGCAGGGCGCTGAGCGGGGGCGGCCATGGGGCGCGGCGCTGGCGCTGCACGGCGCGGGGCCTGGTCGTAGCCACCCTGGTCGCCACCGTAACCGTCGTCGTATCCACCGCCTTGCTGTCCGCCGCCCTGTCCGCCACCGCCCATGCCCTGGCGGCTGCCCAGCATCTGCATCTGGTCGGCGCGGATTTCGGTGCTGTACTTTTCAACGCCGCTTTGGTCGGTCCACTTGCGGGTACGCAGGCTGCCCTCTACATACACCTGCGAGCCTTTGCGCAGGTACTGGCCGGCGATTTCGGCCAGGCGGCCGTTGAAGACCACGCGGTGCCACTCGGTGGCTTCCTTCATTTCGCCAGACTGCTTGTCTTTCCACTTGTCGGTGGTGGCAATCGTCACGTTGGCCACCTGATCGCCACTGGGGAAGGTGCGCATTTCAGGGTCGCGGCCCAGGTTGCCGACGATGATGACTTTGTTTACGGATGCCATGGTGCTGTCTTTGCCTTTAAGGGATAAAAGCGCCGGATTTGGAGAGAGATTCCAGGCGCCAAACGCTCCATTGTGCCGCAACCGGGGGGCAATGGAAGCCCTGACGGCGTGGCACGGCTTGGCGGTTCAGTGCCCGCCACGCCCCACGGGCCGCAGCGGCCAGGTCAGCACCAGCCACAGAGCCGTGAGCGCCGTGGTCACGGCAAACAGACCTGGAGCCCCAGCCCATTTCACCAGCGCGCCACCCATCGCACCGCCCGCAAACAGGCCCAGAGACTGCAGGGTGTTGTAGCTGCCCAGCGCGGCGCCGCGCAGCTGGGCTGGCGCCATGCGCGACACCAGGCTGGGCTGGCTGGCCTCCAGCGCATTGAATCCGCAGAAAAAGACGAACAGCAAAGGCCCCAGCACCCACAGCGTGGCAGGCACACCGCTGGCCGCCAGCAGGCCCAGCCCCGCCTGCACCACCAGCACCAGGGCAATGGCTCCGAGCAGGGCTGCGCGCAGTCGGCCCGCACGCTCCAGCGCAAACAGTCCGCCCATGGCGGCAAACGACAGCACCACGGCGGGCAGGTACACCTGCCAGTGGTGGTCTTTGGTGAGTCCTGCCTGTACCAGCATCGCGGGTACGGCCACCCACATGGACAGCTGTACGGTGTGCAGCACAAACACGCCGAGGTTCAGGCGCAGCAGGTCAGGGTGTCCCCACACATCGGCCAGGCGGCCCCGGGGGGCGTTCCGATGCAGCGCAGGCTCGGGCGGCACCCACCACACCACCACGGCCACACCGGCCAGGGCCAGCGCACAGGTCAGGCCAAACAGCCCCGCCAGGCCGATATGGGCAGCCAACATCGGTGCCGCCACCAGCGCCACGGCAAACATCAGCCCGATGCTGCCGCCCACCAGCGCCATCGCCTTGGTGCGCACGCTGTCGCGTGTCTGGTCGGCCAGCAGCGCGGTCACGGCTGCCGACACAGCCCCTGCACCCTGCAGCGCCCGGCCCAGCAGCAGTCCGGTCAGAGAATCCGCCAGCGCAGCCATCAGACTGCCGCCTGCGAAGACGAGCAGACCGAGCACGATCACCCGCTTGCGCCCGAAGCGGTCAGACGCGATGCCCAGCGGCAGCTGCAGGACTGCCTGCGTCAGGCCGTAGATACCCATGGCCAGACCCACCAGTGCAGGGTCGTCGCCACCGGGGTACTTGCGTGCCTCCAGGGCAAACACGGGCAGCACCAGGAACAGGCCCAGCATGCGTAGCGCAAAAATGAGGGCCAGGCTTACGCTGGAGCGACGCTCCAGCGCGGTCATTGCGGTGCCAAATGAAGGTGACGACAAGGGGGGCAGGGCAGCGCCCCGTAATGAAGAAGGAGATTCCGGCACGGTGGTGCCCTGTAGGGCAGATAAAGCGGGGATTTTCGCCCATGGCGCAGAAACCTGGATGCGACCTGGGCACCAAGCCATCTCGCCAAGGCAGGGCGGACAGGCGTTGTCAACTCAAATAGTCACAGCAGACGGCAGATTTTTTGCACACATTCCTGCGGCGTGATCTGCGCTGTTGCCAGCACAAGCTCTGGCGCCAGCGGGGGTTCATAGGGCGAATCAATGCCCGTGAACTGGCGAAGTTGCCCCGCCCGCGCTTTGCGGTACAGGCCCTTTGGATCGCGCTCCTCGGCAACAGCCAAGGGTACGTCCACGAATATCTCAAGAAAGTCCCCTGGCGAAAACAAAGCCCGGGCGGTCTCGCGCTCAGCGCGGAAGGGTGAAATAAACGCCACCACCACAATCACGCCAGCTTCGACAAACAGGCGGGCTACATGAGCAATGCGCCGGATATTCTCTGCCCGGTCGGCGTCGGAGAACCCCAGATCCTGATTCAACCCTTGACGGATATTGTCTCCGTCAAGGATGTAGGTGCGCTTGCCCTGGTGATGGAGTTCTAGCTCCAGCGCATTCGCGATGGTCGATTTTCCGGCACCCGATAGTCCGGTGAGCCACACGACCCGGCCCGCATGACCGCCTAGTTGCTCCCGTTCCGCGCGACTCACTGTGAGCACCTGTGAATGGAGATGAGGGGTGTGGGGGCTGGTCAGATGGGGCATTTTGGCGCTGGCGAAGATACTGGGCATGTAATGGTAATGGGGTGGCGGCACAGACGGTTTCACGCAGGCTTTGGTGAGCAAAGCTGTAGGGGTTGACCTATCATGGTCGGTTTCCCTGCTGTTTACTTCATTCCGTGACAGACTCTCACTCCCCCATTGATGCCCAAGCCGCCGACAGCGGCCTCTACCTCGCCCGCGCCCTGCGCGAGCAGCGCATCAGCATCCGGGGGGCGCGCACGCACAACCTCAAGAACATTGACCTGGACATTCCGCGCAACCAGCTGGTGGTGATCACGGGGCTGTCGGGCTCGGGCAAATCCAGCCTGGCGTTCGACACGCTGTATGCCGAGGGCCAGCGGCGCTATGTGGAGAGCCTGTCGGCCTATGCGCGGCAGTTTCTGGGGCGGCTGGACAAGCCGGATGTGGACCTGATCGAAGGCCTGTCGCCCGCCATCAGCATTGAGCAGAAGGCGACCAGCCACAACCCGCGCTCCACCGTGGGCACGGTCACGGAGATCCACGACTACCTGCGTCTGCTCTACGCCCGCGCGGGTACCCCGTTTTGCCCGGATCACGGCCTGCCGCTGGCCGCTCAGACGGTGAGCCAGATGGTGGACGCCGTGCTGGCCTTGCCCGAGGACACCAAACTCATGGTGATGGCCCCCGTGGCACGCGAGAAAAAGGGCGAGTTCACCGAGCTGTTTGCGCAGATGCAGGCGCTGGGCTACATCCGCTTTCGGGTCGATGGGCAGATCTACGAGCACGAGAACCTGCCCCCGCTCAAGAAGACCGAAAAGCACGACATTGACGTGGTGATCGACCGGGTGAAGGTGCGCGCTGACCTGCAGCAGCGCCTGGCCGAGAGCATTGAGGCGGCCCTGCGCGTGGGGGGCAACGAGGGCAATGGCCGCGTGCTGGCGCTGGAGATGGACACGGGGCAGGAGCACCTGTTCAGCAGCAAGTTTGCGTGCCCGGTGTGCAGCTACTCGCTGGCCGAGCTGGAGCCGCGCCTGTTCTCGTTCAACTCGCCGATGGGCGCCTGCCCGGCGTGCGACGGCATTGGCCAGCGCGAGGTGTTCGACCCGGCGCGTGTGGTGGCCTTCCCGTCGCTCAGTCTGGCCAGCGGCGCCATCAAGGGCTGGGACCGGCGCAACGGCTACTACTTTGCGATGCTGGAGAGCCTGGCACGGCACTACGCCTTCGACATCGAGGCTCCGTTTGAGTCGCTGCCCGCGCCGGTACAGCACGCCATCCTGCACGGCTCGGGCGATGAAGAAATCGCCTTCAGCTACATCATGGACAGTGGGGCCTCCAAGGGCAAGGTGCACACCAAAAAGCACCCGTTTGAAGGCATCCTGCCTAACATGGCGCGCCGCTACCGCGAGACGGATTCGGTGGTGGTGCGCGAAGACCTGGCGCGCTTTCGCAGCACCCAGCCCTGCCCCGAATGCCACGGCGTGCGCCTGCGCCGCGAGGCCCGCCATGTGAAGGTGGGCGAAGGCACGCAGGCCCGTGCCATCTACGAAGTGAGCCACGCCACGCTGAGCGACGCGCACGCATGGTTCCACGCCCTGCAGCTCACCGGTGCCAAGGCCGAGATTGCTGACAAGGTGGTGCGCGAGATCGCCACGCGCCTGCAGTTTTTGAACGACGTGGGCCTGAGCTACCTGAGTCTGGACCGCAGCGCTGAAACGCTCAGCGGCGGCGAGGCGCAGCGCATTCGCCTCGCGTCCCAAATTGGATCGGGCCTGACGGGTGTGATGTATGTGCTGGATGAGCCCAGCATTGGCCTGCACCAGCGCGACAACGACCGGTTGATCGCCACGCTGCAGCACCTGCGCGACATCGGCAACAGCGTGATCGTGGTCGAACACGACGAAGACATGATGCGCGCCGCCGACCATGTGATCGACATGGGCCCCGGTGCGGGCGTTCACGGCGGGCGGGTGATGGCGCAGGGCACGTACGACGAAGTGCGCGCCAATGCGCAGTCGCTCACGGGCCAGTACCTGTCGGGCACGCGCACTATTGCCGTGCCCCAGCGCCGCACGCCCTGGTTGCCGGTGCTGGACCAGCCTGCGCCCGTGGTGGAGGCCAAGCCCAAGTCGCGCTTTCCGCAGACCGAAGCCAGCAAGCGCCGCGCAGAGCGCATGGCCGAGCACCATGCGCGCCAGGGCGCCGTGCAGGCGCTGCGCGTGGTGGGTGCCACGGGCAACAACCTCAAGGGGGTGACGGTGGACTTCCCGGTGGGGCTGCTCACCTGCGTGACGGGCGTGTCGGGCTCGGGCAAAAGCACCTTGGTCAACGACACGCTCTATGCCGCCGTGGCGCGGCAGGTGCACCGTGCGCATGAAGAACCGGCCGAGCACGAAGAGATCGTAGGCATCGAGTATTTCGACAAGGTCATCAACGTGGACCAGAGCCCCATTGGCCGCACGCCGCGCAGCAACCCTGCCACCTACACCGGCCTGTTCACCCCCATCCGCGAGCTGATGGCCGAGACCAACACCGCCAAGGAACGCGGCTACGGCCCCGGGCGCTTCAGCTTCAATGTGTCGCAGTCATCGGGCGGCGGCCGCTGCGAGGCCTGCCAGGGCGACGGCGTGGTGAAGGTGGAGATGCACTTTCTGCCCGACGTGTACGTGCCCTGCGACATCTGCCATGGCCAGCGCTACAACCGCGAGACGCTGGAGGTGTTGTGGAAGGGCAAGAACATTGCCCAGATCCTGGAGCTGACGGTGGAAGACGCTGCGGCCTACTTCAAGGACGTGCCATCAATAGCGCGCAAGCTGCAGACGCTGCTGGATGTGGGCTTGAGCTATATCCGCCTGGGCCAGGCCGCCACCACGCTGTCGGGCGGCGAGGCGCAGCGCGTGAAGCTGGCGCAGGAGCTGAGCAAGCGCGACACGGGCCGCACGCTCTACATCCTGGACGAGCCCACCACCGGCCTGCACTTTGCCGACATTGATCTGCTGCTCAAGGTGCTGCACCAGTTGCGCGACGCGGGCAACACCATCGTCATCATCGAGCACAACCTGGACGTGATCAAAACCGCCGACTGGCTCATCGACATGGGGCCCGAGGGCGGTGCCGGCGGCGGCACCGTGGTGGGTGTGGGTACGCCCGAGGAGCTGGCGGCCAACCCGGCCAGCCATACGGGGCGGTATCTGGCGCCTTACTTGAAAAAATCGCCCGCCTGAGCCCTGTTGGCCGTCAGGGCGTCTTGCTCACAAACGCCACGGCCAGCCCCTTGGCCGTCACGGTGATGGGCCCTGGCTGCAGGCCCAGGCCGTCAAACACCGCCGTGTCTTGCGGGCGCAGTTGGTGCAAAGTGACCTCGCGCAGCGACTGTTCGGCCAGCAGCGGGCCGTAGGCATTGAGCAGTTCGGTCACCGCCGGGCGCAGGCTGGGAAACTCCATGCGCCCCAGCTGGATCTGGTGGGCGCGCAGCGTGCGGTCGCTGGCCTCGTAGCGCAGCGCAAACTCCACCTCCAGGCTGCCCTGGTGGCTGCGCCGCAGCGCCGGGCCGGCCACATCCAGCGCCATGGCTGCGCCCAGCCGGTTCACTTCGGGCAGCAGGCGCAGGTGGGGCGCCTGCACGCTCAGGTTGAACAGGCCTTGTACCGGCACGTTGCGCGGAAACTTGGGGTCCACCATGGCCTGCAGTTGGGCCAGAGGCACGGTGTAGCTGGGCTGTGCCAGCGCGCCCCGCGCCACCAGCAGCACCGCGCCGCCCAGGGCAATGCCCCGGGTGGCGTGGGTCAGGAATCGTCGGCGATGCAGCATGGGTGCTTTCCGTCAAAACCGTTGTGACACCGCGGTAGCAAAAAGGTGCCCAAGGCTTGCTGCAGGCGTTGTTACCAGAAGTTTGTGGATCTTGTGGCGATAGCGCTGGTGCTATATGCCTTGGGCGCTATCAAAATAGTTGCATTTACACGTGGGCTGCGGGATGGCGGTGGCGGGGCTCGGCCGCCACCGGTGCGACCAGCGCCGCGCTCAGCGCCCCACGACCGACCAGCCCGCCCGCTGGTTGTTCTTGTCGTTCTCGTACTCCCACGCGGTGCCGCAGCGGTCGCACACATAGCGGGTGATGGTGACGGTGCCGTCCTCACGGTCTTCCTTGCGGTTGCCGCGCTGCACCAGCTCGGCATGGCCCGGCGCTTTGCGCCAGTTGCGCTGAATGCCCTGGCAGGGCTCGCACAGGGCCATGGGTTTGAGTTCGTTCTGTCGGGCCAGGTCTTTGGTCATGGGGTGGCAGCCGTCGTGGCTGGTATGTGGGTGGGTTTGTGTGTGCGGGGCGGCTACTGTAAGGCACCTGCAGGTGCAGGGGCACAGCGCTGTGGTTTCATTTCAAGCCAAATTGGCCTCTGGCGCTTGATTGATAAGCGCAACTAGCTATCAAATCAGGACTGATCCCTCAGGCGTGCTGCCAGGGCCTTGGCCATGCGCGCGTTGTGCAGCACCACGCCCGCGCGCTCCACCTGCTGGCGCGCTTCCACCACGAAGCCCTGGGCGGCAAAAAAGGGCTCGGCGGTCAGGCTGACGTGCGCGTGCAACTGGGTGATGCCGCGCTGCGCCGCTTGCGCGTGGATGTGCGCCATCAGCGCCCGGGCCACGCCCTGTCGTGCGAACTCCGGGGCCACGAAGAACATGTCGATATAGCCGTTGGCCTGCAGGTCGGCAAACCCGGCGATGGCGCCCCTGCTCTGCGCTTGCGCGATGAAGGGCTGGTTGGCACGCATGCGCTCTGCCCACTGTGGGGCGTCATGGTGCAGCGGAGCCCAGGTGGCGAGTTGTTCGGCGGTGTAGTTCTTGCAAGCCAACCCATGCACCGAGGCATGGAAAACGGCGCGCAATGCAGGTTCGTCGCCGGGGCAGAAGTTGCGGATGGGGATGAACGGCATGGCGGGCAAGCGACACTGAAAAAGGCCGCGATGGTGCCACAGCCCTGCGTGGTGGAGACGGCGTCAGCCCGCCGCCATGCGCAGCCTGCGCGCTGCATCTTCGTCGCGCGCGTCGTCAATCTCGCGCAGCACGGCCTGCATGTCCACATCGGCATGCGTGGGCGCATAGATGCCGGTGAGCGGCGTCTCATTGCTCAGCAGCCCGCTCTGGTACAGGCTCCAGATTTCGGGGCCGTATTGGGTGGTGCGCAGCTCGGGGGCAAACTGGCCGAAGAAGTCGCGCAGGTTGGCCACGTCGCGCAGCAGCATGCGCTGGGCGTGGTTGTTGCCCGCAGCGTCCACGGCCTGGGGCAGGTCGATGATGACGGGGCCGTCGTGGCCCGCCTCTTCACCTTCTGTGCCAGGCAGGTGGGCCAGCAGGATGTTGAACTCCGACAAGTCCCCATGCACCACACCCGCACACAGCATGCGCACCACCTCGGCCACCAGCGTGGCGTGGTGGGTGCGCGCGTCTTCGGGCGTGAAGCTCACATCGTTCAGGCGCGGGGCGGCATCGCCGTGGGCATCGGTCACCAGCTCCATCAGCAGCACGCCGTCGTGAAAGTTGTAGGGCTGCGGCACGCGCACGCCCGCCGCGGCCAGGCGGTAGAGCGCATCGACCTCGGCGCTTTGCCACGCGGCCTCTTGTTCTTGCCGGCCAAACTTGCTGCCCTTGGCCATGGCACGGGCCGAGCGCGAGTTCTTGACCTTGCGGTTCTCGGTGTAATCCACGGCTTGGCGAAAGCTGCGGTTGTTCGCTTCTTTGTAGATCTTGGCGCAGCGCGTTTCGTCACCGCAGCGCACCACGTAGACCATGGCCTCCTTGCCGCTCATGAGTTGCCGGACCACGGTGTCGATCAGGCCTTCCTCGATGAGGGACTGCAGGCGGGGGGGAGCTTTCATCAGGTCTATGCGGTAGGGGGAATGGGCCATTGTCGTTGCAAGGCCGGTGCCGACACGGTGCGCCGCAGATGTGGGCGCAAGCATGATGGTCGTTGATGGCTTTTGCGAGCGCAGCGATGCTCCGGTGTGACAACACCAACGACCCGGTTGCCTCAGGCGGCTGACGGCCGTGCGCACACAACAACGCCCGGCATTGCGCTAGGCAGGCCGGGCGTTGGTGGGACCTGGGTGCTGAACCGGGACGCTTACTTGTCCAGCTCGGCGGTCAACATGTCCCAGCTGGGATAAGAGCTTTCGTCCAAGGTGATCGCCCCCTTGCCGGCGACAAACTTGAAAGCGGTAGTGCCGGTGCGGGCGAATTCCAGCGTCTTGAGTTTGCACACTGCCGCCTTGGAGGGAGCATCGTTGCAGTAGCGCGGAGCGTTGTCCACGATGGTGCCGGCCGCGTAGCGCACCTGGCGCAGGTGGTCCACGGTCTGGAAGCTCTCCTGCTTCACCTCCATCTTCACATTGCATCCGCAAGACTGTTTGAGGGTGCTGGCGGCAGATTGCAGAGCAGGGGTCACCTCAGCCGCAAAAAAATCCCGTTCGGCCTTGCCTGCATGGGCCACCGACGCAACCGCCAGACTCAGGGATGCAATCACCAGCGCGTGTTTTTTCATAGTGTTCTTTCAATGGACGGTTTGGAGAACCTGTTCTCACAACTGCGGTCACCTGCCCCTCCCTGGCCGGCGGCCCGCGCTCGACCTGATGGTTCAAGCGCTGCGGATTGTGCCGCGCAGGGGCGCTGCATTCGCCGCGCTGCACCTTACAAAACGTGCATTTTTGTAAGCGTTCATGTCACGCCCATCGCCCACTCTTTGGGCGGTGCGCTGCCCCATCGCGCGTCAGCGCGGCAACGGCACGCACCGTCCTCTTGGGGGCTCTGGCGCTGCCTCATGTGTCTCGGTCACACCGCGCAGCCGCAGGTGCGTGGCATCGTCCGCAGCCACCGGCAACTGGTGCTTGGCCTGCAGATAGTGGTGGGTGAACACATCCAGGTATGCCTCCAGCGCCTGTGCGGCCTGCAGCTCGCCCGCCAGTTCCAGGCACAGCGCGCCGACCTCGGAGGTGCAGAAGTGGTCCATGCGGGTGGATCGGCGCAGGTGGTAGCGCGAGAGCTGCTCGGGCTGCAGGCTCAGCACGGGCAGGTGGTTGAGGTAGGGGCTCTTGCGGAACATCTTGCGCGCCTCGGGCCAGGTGGCGTCCAGCAGCACGAACAGCGGGCGTTTGCCCTCGGCCTGGGCCACCTGCGTGACCACGCGCTCGGGCGTCACGAACTCGCCGGGGAACACCACATACGGCTGCCACTGCGGGTCGGCCAGCAGCGCCAGCAGGTCGGGGTGCACTTCGGTGCGCGCCCAGCCAAACGCATAGGTGTCAGCCACCACATCAGCGATCAGCCAGCCGGTGTTGCTGGGCTTGAGGGGCTCGATGTCCGCCATCAGCAGGCACATGCCTGCGCGCGTGGGCAGCACGGGCCGCAGCGCGCAGATGCAGTGGCTGGGCACCAGGCGGCAGCCCGCACAGCGTTCGCCCTTGGGGCCGCCCCGGGCCAGAAAGGGCTTGGCACTGCGGGCCAGGCGCTCGGCGCGCAGGCGTGCCACCGCATGCGGTGGGACAGGTGGTGTGACGGACGGCGTGTCGGTGGTGGCCACGTCGGTCGCCGAGGGGGCTGCGGGCTGTGTCACCGGCCGCCCGCACGTTCCAGCGCAAACAGCGGCAGCTCTGCCAGCGGGCTCAGCCACACGCCACCACCCAGCTCGGTAAAGCCCTCGCCCAGCGTGCGGCGGTACAGCTGTGCGGGGTGGCGGAACATGCGCGGGTCGGTCACCTGCTCGTCCACCACATCCTGCTCCCAGTCCTCGCGCGCGACGGCCTCCACATACAGGGCGCCCCGGCTCAGGCGCGCCAGGTTGCGCATGGCCTTTTGCACGTCGGCCTCGCTCAGGTAGGGCAGCACGCCCTGGCAGATCACCAGGTCGTAGGGCGTGCGGGCCTTGTAGTCCACCACCGAGCCGCGCTCCCACCCAAACCGTTGGCACAGGTATTCGCTGAACTCCACGCCGTGGAACTGCGCCTGCGGAAAATGCCGTGCGATCACATCGCGCCACAGGCCAATGCCGCAGCCCACATCCAGCACCCGCCGCACGGGCACGCGCAGGTACTGCAGGTAGCTGCACACAAATGCGCCCAGGCGCTCGGTGTGCGCCGGGTCCACCACGCTGGTCTTCTTGTCGAAGTAAAAGCGCTGGTAGTACGCCTCGTCAAAAATGGCCGCGTCTGCGCTGCCGGTCACTGGTTTCACTGCTGCTTCCTTTTGCCAAGAACCGCCTGCAGGGGTGGCCGCACGATGGCGATTCGAGGTGGCTGTTCGAGGCGGCGAGTATCGCCCACGGGCGTATGGACCTCTGGCGGTGTAGTCTGCGGCCATGGATTCGCTGATCTCCGCATCCGCCCGCGCACTGGCCGCCGGCGACCCGCTGGGCGCCCTCAAGCGCGTGGCCCTGCGCGACGACCCCCCCGCCCTGGCCTTGCGCGGCATTGGCATGGCGCAGCTGGGCGAACACCCCCGTGCGCGCGACCTGCTGCGGCAGGCTGCGCGCGCCTTTGGCACCCGCGAAGCCCAGGCGCGTGCCCGTTGCGTGGTGGCCGAGGCGGAGGTGGCGTTGGCCATGCGCGACCTGGGCGGCTCACCCCGCCCGCTGCTGGAGGCGGCCGACACGCTGCAAGCCCACGGTGACACCGCCAACGCCACACAGGCGCGGCTGATTGCGGCGCGGCGGCTGCTGCGCATCGGCCGCCTGGACGAAGCCGCAGCGGCCATGGACGCCATGGCGACCGCCCCCACAGCGGGCGACCTGCCCCCCGCCCTGCGGGCCATGGCCGACCTGACCCTGGCCGAGCTGGCGCTGCGCTCGCTGCACATCGCCTCCGCCAGCGCGGCGCTGGACCGTGCGCAGGAGGCCGCTGAGCAAGCCCATGTACCCGCCCTGCTGGCTGAGGTGGCCCAGGCGCGCGCCGTGCTGGACCAACCCGCAGCGCGGCGCGTGGGGGCAGGGGGCGACCAGCCGCTGCGCCTTTCCGATGTGGCAGACCTGCTGGCATCGGGCGCGCTGGTGGTGGATGCATGTCGGCGCTGCGTGGGGGTGGGCGGTGGCCCCTCCTCCACAGACGCCGCCGTGTGGCAACCGCTGGCACGCCGGCCCATCCTGTTCACGTTGGTGTGTGCGCTGGCGCAAGCCTGGCCCGGCGATGCAGGGCGCGAGGCGCTGATTGCGCAGGCCTTTCGCACCCGCCACCCCGACGACACCCACCGTGCGCGGCTGCGGGTGGAGGTGGGGCGCCTGCGCGCGCTCCTGCGGCCGCTGGCGCGTATCGAGGCCACAGCGCGCGGCTTTGCGCTGCAGCCCTTGGACGCACGGCCGGTGGTGGTGCTGGCGCCGCCCATCGATGGCGAGCAGGCAGCGCTGCTGGCCTTGCTGTCGGACGGTGCGGGCTGGTCCACCTCGGCGCTCGCGTTGGCCACGGATGCCAGCCAGCGCACCGTGCAGCGCGCGTTGGCCGAGCTGGAAGCACAAGGCTGTGTGCGCTCCATCGGCCGCGCGCGTGCGCAGCGCTGGCTGGCACCGCCGCTGTCCGGATTCACGACGATCTTGTTACTCCCTGCTGCGCTGCCGATTGCATAAAGTGGACGCCAAGCCCCCACCGGGCCACCCCACAGGAGCCAACCATGACCGCATGCACCCACAGCGACCCGACACCCGCCACCCTCCGCCACCACCCTTCACAACCCGCCGAGATCGTGCGCGAATACGGCCCCTTTGCGGGTGCAGACAGCGTGCACGGCGTCACCCACGACGGCCAGCATGTCTGGGCGGCCACGGGGGCGCACCTGGTGGCCTTCGATGCCGCCACGGGCGAGACCCAGCGCACGCTGGCCGTAGCCAGCGATGCCGGCACTGCGTTTGACGGCAGGCACCTGTACCAGATCACCGAGGCGCGCATCGACAAGATCGACCCCGCCACCTGCCGGGTGGTGGCCTCCATTCCTGCACCCGGCAACGGCAACGACTCGGGCCTCACTTGGGCCGAGGGCAGCCTGTGGGTGGGCCAGTACCGCGACCGCAAGATCCACCAGATCGACCCCGCCACCGGCGCCATCCGCCGCACCATCGAGTCCGACCGCTTTGTGACCGGCGTGACCTGGGTGGATGGCGAGATGTGGCACGGCACCTGGGAGGGTGACGAGAGCACGCTGCGCCACATCGACCCCGCCACCGGCGCCGTGCTGCAGCAGCTCGACATGCCTCCAGGCGTGGGCGTGAGCGGCCTCGAATCGGACGGTGCCGACCTCTTCTACTGCGGGGGCGGCGGCAGTGGCAAGGTCCGCGCCGTGCGCCGGCCCAAGGCGGCCCGCCCCTGAGCAACTGACACCTTCAGCCCTTGAGCGACGCGGCGCCCCGCCGCACCCACCACCCCCTGCAACCACAGGCCCTGCGCGCATCACGCGATGTCGCAGGCCGGGGACAGGTGCGCCTGCCAGCGCCTCCCTCCCCACGCAATTCTCCGTCCCGCAACGTCATCCACCACCCACCAGGAGCACTCCCATGAACGCACCCACTTCCCACCCCGTGGTTTCTGCCGACGAATGGCTGGCCCAGCGCCATGCGCTGCTGGCCCGCGAAAAGGCCCTGACCCGCCTGCATGACGAGGTCGCCGCGCAGCGCCGCGCACTGCCCCGGACCCGCGTGGACAAGCGCTACACGCTGGACACCCTGCAGGGCCCGCGCGCCTTGGCCGACCTGTTCGATGGCCGCAGCCAGCTGCTGGTGCAGCACTTCATGTTCGGCCCGGGGTGGGAGCAGGGCTGCCCCAGCTGCTCTTTCATGGCCGACCACATGGGCGGCATGGAGCTGCACCTGCAGCACCGCGACGTGTCGGTGCTCGCCGTCTCGCGCGCGCCGCTGGCCGAGATCGAGCGCTTTCGCCAGCGCATGGGCTGGCAGTTTCGCTGGGCGTCGTCGCACGGCAGCGACTTCAACCACGACTTTGCCGTGAGCTTCACGCCCGAGCAGCGCGCACGCGGCAACGGCGAGGTGTTCTACAACTACGGTATGCAGCCGTTCCCCGCCGATGAGGCGCCGGGCATCAGCGTGTTTGTGCGCAGTGACGCGGGTGAGGTGTTCCACGCCTACTCCACCTTCGGGCGCGGCGTGGAGGCCATGATGGGCACCTACCAGCTGCTGGACCTCACGCCCAATGGCCGCCACGAGACCAACCCCGCCTACCCCATGGACTGGGTGCGCCACCACGACCGGTATGCACCTTTCCTGCCAGCGGCTGGGTCTGCGGCGGCACCAGCTGCACAGGCGCCACAGCCTTCACCGGCCCACACGGCGCCGGGCGGGTGCTGCTTCACACGGGGCTGAACCACACACGGTTGAGACCGCGACCATGGACGCCACCCTCTGGCCCTGGCTGGCCGCTGCGGCCATGGGGGCACTGCACGGGCTCAACCCCCTCACGGGCTGGGGGCTGGCCACCAGCTGGAGCCTCTGTGCGCGTGACCACAGCATGCCGCTGCGCGCACTGCTGCCCATGGCCGTCGGGCACCTGGCCGCCGTGGCACTGACGGCGGCTGCGGTGGGGTGGGGGCTGTCGTTGTCGCCAACTGCCCTGCTGGCGGTGGCGGGCGGCCTGGGCGGGGTGGTGATAGTCGCTCGCGTGCGTCTGACGGGGGCGGCGTGGCATCGCCTGCGCAAGCCCGCCGGGCCTGTGGGCATGGCGCTCTGGTCCTTTGGGGTGGCCACGGTGCACGGTGCCGGGCTGGCGCTGGTGCCTGCGCTGGCGCCGCTGTGCGGGGGCGATGGCGCGGCAGGTGGGGTGGCCTCTGGGGGCGACGGGCTCTCCACCCCCTTGCTGTTCGCGCTGGCCGCGCTGGGGGTTCACACCCTGGCCATGCTGGCCGTCACCGGGGCCATGGCCGCTGCGGCCTGCCACAGTGTGCAGGGCGCCCAGCGCTGGCTGCAACGCTACCGGGGTTGCAGCGGGGGGCCTGCCCGTTGATCAGGCCTTGGCCGGGCGGTGCAGGGCGCAGATCTTGTTGCCGTCCGGGTCGCGCAGGTACGCCAGGTACAGCTTGCCGCCGGGGCCTTCGCGCCAGCCGGGTGGGTCTTCGCAGGTGATGCCACCGTTCGCTACACCGGCGGCGTGGAAGGCATCGGCCTGCTCGGGCGACTGCATGGCAAAACCGATGGTGCCGCCATTGGCAAAGGTGGCGGGCTCGCCGTTGATGGGGGTGGTGATGCCAAAGGTACCAGTGGGGCCGCGATAGAAGTAGCGGTTCTTGTTGGCCACACCGGGCGGTACGCCCAGCGCCCCCAGCAGCGCGTCATAAAACTTCTTGGACCGCTCCAGGTCGTTCACACCGACCATCACATGACTGAACATTCATCGTCTCCTGTAGGCCCCTCAGGGGGCGGGTTGTGGCCAACGGTTGGCGTTGGCATGTTAGCGGGTGGCTATCGCCATCACCGGCGCGGGCCACAAGCCCCTGTGCGGCACTCAGGGGCGGGGGCATTGGGCGGGCCGTGCCGCTGGCCCCAGAGCGCCCCCACAGGCTTCATGGAAGCCGTTTTGAGGCAAAAATGCGCCATGGCGCCAGTGCAATATGCCTGAATAGCTATCTAATTGATAGCAAATTTCAGCAACGCCCACAGGCTCCACGCACTGCCCCATCCCCTGGTATTGCCCTTTGAACAGACCCTCACCCCCCATGCTGCCCACTGCCTCCCACCGCCACTTCACCCCGGTGCCCCTCGACAAGGCCTACCGCCTGCTCAACCACGGCCCCGTCGTGCTGGTGTCGGCCGCCCACGCGGGCCAGCACAACGTCATGGCGGCATCGTGGGCCTGCGCACTGGACTTTGCACCGCCCAAGGTCACGGTGGTGCTCGACAAGGCCACGCGCACGCGCGAACTGGTGGAGGCCAGCGGCTTCTTTGCTCTGCAGCTGCCCACCGTGCCCCTGGCCGCGCTGACTGTGGCGCTGGGCACCGACAGCGCCAAGACCACGCCCGACAAGCTGCAGCGCCATGGCGTGCCGTTGTTTGAAGCGCCCGGCCACCCGGCGCAGGCCACGCCCCCGCTGGTGCAAGGTTGCGCTGCCTGGCTGCTGTGCCGCGTGATCCCTGAGCCGCACAACCAGCAGGCCTATGACCTTTTCATCGGCGAAGTGGTGGCCGCCTGGGCTGACGACCGCGTGTTCCGCAACGGGCACTGGGAGTTCGACACCGCGCCGGATGAGCTGCGCACGCTGCACTACGTGGCGGGCGGGCAGTTTTATGCGACGGGGGCGTCGGTGCGCGGCTAGTGCCGCTCAACGTCCATGCAACCCATGGGGACGGAGCAGCGGCAGACCGGTTGTGCCCGCCCTGTTTGCAAGGCCCCGTCCGCCAGCCGCCTCACCCCGCCCCGCATCACTCCCCGTCCGAAATCCCCAACTGCTTGAGTTCTGCAAATTTGGCCGCCATCGTCGGGTTGCCGCGAGTCAGCTTCTTGATCGTGAGGTCTTCGGCCTTGTCGTTGGCCAGGCGCAGGTTGTTGGCCGACTTGTGCAGCGCCTCCTTGGTCTTCTCCAGGTCCTTGATGGCCTCGTCAATGCGCTTGATGGCTTCCTCGAACCCGTCCGATGCCAGGCGCCAGTTGCGCCCAAACGCGCCCTTGAACTCTTCCAGCTGCGATTCGAACTTGGTGATGTCCAGGTTCTGCGCCTTCACCAGCGCCAGCTCCGACTTGTACTGCAACGACTTCATCGCAGCGTTGCGCAGCAGCGTGATGATGGGGATGAAGAACTGCGGCCGCACCACATACATCTTGGGATAGCGGTAGAACACGTCCACGATGCCGGTGTTGTACAGCTCGCTCTCGGGCTCCAGCAGCGACACCAGCACCGCGTACTCGCAGCCCTTTTCGTTGCGGTCCTTGTCCAGCTCTTTCAGGAAGTCTTCGTTGCGCTTCTTCGTGGCGGTTTCGTCGCTCTCGTTCTTCATCTCGAACATGATCGAGACGATCTCGTTGCCCGCCTCGTCCAGGTCGCGAAAGATGTAGTCGCCCTTGCTGCCGCTGCGCGCGTCGTTGTCCTTTTCAAAGTAGGCGCGGGGAAACGCCGTGGCGCGGATGCGGTTGAACTCCGTCTCGCAGTGCTGCTCCAGCGTCTCGCCCACCATCTTGGTGGACAGGCGCGCCTTCATGTCCCGCAGGCGCGCAATCTCGCCGTCCCGGTCGCGCAGTTGTAGGGCGTACTGCTCCTTGATGGCGGCCTCCTCCAGCTGCTTTTTCACCACCACCAGGTTCAGGTTGTTTTGGAGCTCGTCGCGCTCCCGCGCCACCACCGTGACTGCCTCGGTCACCGCCAGCCTGCGCGCCACCTCGGCAGCGTCCAGTTGTGATTTGAGCTGCTGTATCTCGGCGTCTTTTTGGGCGGCCACGCCCTGCAGCTGCTGCGCCAGCCGTGCTTGTGCCAACTGGTCCGCTGCCTGCTGCGCCTGCCGCGCACGCTCCAGCTCACTCACCAGCTTGTTTTCCAGCGCGTCGCGCTGCTTCTCCACCGCGCCCAGGGCCTGCGCCACCGCCATGTCGCGCTCCACCGCGCCCGCGCCCAGCTGCGCCTTCAGGGCCTGAATCTCGGCATCTTTGGCCGCCGCCGACTTCTGCAGCTCATTGGCCACCTGGGCCTGCGCCAGCGCCACCGCATTGCGCTTGTCCTGCTCGGCCAGCTCCAGCCGCTCGTGCAACTGCGCGGCGAAATCCGCGTCCCGCACCTGCTTGAGGATGTCGGCATACCCGGTCTCGTCAATCTTGAACGCCTTGTTGCAGTGGGGGCAGATGATGTCGTGCATGGCGGTCACTGTATGTCGCGTCGCGTTGGGTTGGGGGAGCATAGCGCTGAGCCGCCATCGCCTGATGGCTGGATCGATGGGTTGCGCAAGTCACTGGACGACACCTCGTATCTGTAACGCTTCAAGCCACGCAGCGCGCTAGCTGGTCGCAGAAATCAGAGTGGAGAAAGACTGGGGCACTCGCGGTCGATAGCTCGGGAATAGCCAACGTATGCCACATCTTGATTTAGCCCTCTCAAGTTTTTTCGACTTCTTGAACACCTTTCTCCGTAAGTTTTTCGTTTGCAGCCAATCCAGCCTCCACCCGTTTTTCCTGTAGCTTTAATTCCGCACCACCTTTCTCAGCAATTTTTTTTGCCAGTGAAGATAGCCCAGGTATTTTTGATAGCGCATCCAGAGAATCCGACAGCCTCCCGCTTTTTTCTAAAGCATCCATCAGGGGATGGTCAGATTTTTTATAGTCTGTTATTAATTTCCCAGGATTTTCAGCACTTACCTGCAAAACGTTAAACAACAATTTGGTCCGCAACTCTTCCTTGATAGCTCCTTGATGTTGGAGAGTCTCAATCTGATTTGAAAGACCAGAAAATGTCTTACCAAGAACAGATTTATGCGTATATTCCTCGATTAATCGCTTGGAAAGTTTTGCCTTTTTTCCCACGGAATAGGCCAGCCACAATACAGGGAAATATATTGGAAAAATGGCAATGATAAGGCTTGGTGTTTCCTTGACGACGTCTACCAAAGCTCTTTTTTCAAAAGCCAATAAATATATATCAACTGCGAAAGGAATCATGGATATCGCTACCAATCCATATATTGCGTATGAAAATTTTTTCTCGAAGCCTTGTAAAAAAACTTCTTCCGCTTCCTTTTTTTTCTCGTAGGCCGCACTCAATCCTTCTGCCATCGCCCCTGGTAGCAGACCTGTAATTTGAGAATTTATTTTTTCATATCTCGCGCCGGCTTCTCTCAACAGAATTTCATAGTTATTCCTGCGCTCTATCAATAATTTTTCGTGCTTTTCCACTACAAGTTCTACCGTCTTCTCTACGGAGTTCTCTAGCCCGTCAACGCTCGCCCGTACAGAATGATAAGCAGACTCTAAATCATCTTTTAACCCATTAATGTGTGTGGCGTTTCCATCAGAGTCGTCTATGTCCTCTCCATAGATTTCTTTATGCAACTTATCCACTTCGCTTTTTCTAGCGACTACATTTCCAAGAATATTTTTCGCACTATCAGCCAGAGAATTAAGACTATCTATTAAACCCTCAACCTCCTCGACTGCATCGGGCAATTTTTTAGATTTTTCCAAAAACTCATTGGCGCTAACTATCTTTTCCGAAAGATCATTAACGCTTGCATCAATTCCCTCTTTTCTTGCAATGAAGTCATCGTGAAGGGAATCAACAGATGCAATCTTCTCGCGCAACTCTTCTTCCGATTCCGAACTCCTCTTTAGCTGCTCATCCAGATTTGCGACGCTTTCGATCAATTTATTTCGGTACGCATCAATCTCAGAAAGAGCCTCGCCAATCCTCGTCGAAGCTGCTCTCGCCGCCTCTTCTAGTTGAATAGAACTTTCTGCTGCTGCTCTTGCCTCAGCCTCTGATGCAGTAGCGCTACGCTCTATCTCAGACCGTATTTCTCTAAAATTTCTATCAACAACGTTATTGAGTTGATTAATCTCATTTTTTAGATCTAGAAACTCTTCATTTGTAGGTCCAAACATCCCCATATATATCTCCTTATCAACTATTGAAATCAAAATCTAAAGACAATCTGAGCATTTCATTGGCTTGAATGGCTGTCGTGCAAGTTGGGCAAGTTCGAGAAGTTTCGATATCGCTCTTATCGAAAGTAAGGCAAACTCTTTAATCAGATCACGCAATGCGGGGCGATGGTTTCGGTCAGGCCCGAGTTTTCAGACTTTTTGCGGGTGATACGAGTAAAGACCACGCCGTGCCCCCACGAGAAGGCCAGCTTGCCTTTATGCGGCCCTTCGGCTTGCACCAGCTGCGGTGCGCGTTCTAGTGCGTTAACTACCTGAATGGCGCAGTGGCGGGCTTGGGCGAGGGGGTTGATGACGACTTTGGGCCGCCAGTTGTCTAGAATGGTCCAGGTCTGCCGCGTGGCGTCTTGCACGGTTTGCAGGCGCCAGTCCTGGGTCTCCAGCACCAGCAAGCCCCTGCGGGCGTGCAGCACAACAAAGTCGGGGTGGGTTTGCTTGGGGCCGATGGGCACGTTGTGCCACAACAGGTAGTCGGCATCGACCTTTTGCTCCAGCCGCTCGGCCAGGCGACGCTCGCCGATGGAATCAAATGCGGACAAGCCTATTGCCGGTATCAGTGTCGCCATGCCGCCAGTTGCCCCCCTATGTTGTGCACTGCCTATCTTTGTATGCAGTTGTTGAGGCACTTTAGGTGGTGTGGCAGTGGGGCGCAACTTTTCGATGCCAAGCGTGTTGGCGGTCGCTGGTTGAGTGGACCGCTGCAGAGAGACCTACTCAGCCAAGACCATTCAAACCATATTGGCCTGTAGCGCTTATCCAATAAGCGCTAGCAGCTATCAATTTCATACCAACGAATTACCGACACCATGGCCCTCGGCGTGCACTGGTGCCGCCCTGCAAGTCCGTACAGTGCCGTCAGGTAAATTGCCCCGCATGCCGAACACTTCTTCGCCCCCCTCTGCCACCGCCCCCGCATCCCTCATCGACTCTCGCCAAGCCGCGTGGCGCCTGCTGACCACGCTGGGCCTGGTGGTGCTGGGCAACAGCAGCATGTATGTGGTGTCGGTGGTGCTGCCCGCCGTGCAGGCCGAGTTTGGCGTGGGCCGTGCCGATGCGTCGCTGCCCTACACGCTGATGATGGTGTGCCTGGGGCTGGGCGGAATCTGGACGGGCCGCATGGCCGACCGGCATGGGCTGATGCCGGTGCTGTGCGTGGGCGCGGTGGCCGTGTGTGGCGGGTTTGTGTGGGCGGGGCTGTCGGGCAGCATCTGGGGGTTTGGGCTGGCGCACGGGCTGATGGGGCTGATTGGCAGCTCGGCCACGTTTGCGCCGCTGATGGCTGACACCGCGCTGTGGTGGAACAAGCGGCGGGGCATTGCGGTGGCGATCTGCGCCAGCGGCAACTACATTGCGGGCGCGCTGTGGCCGCCCATCGTGCAGCACGGCATTGAGCTGATCGGCTGGCGCCACACCTATGTGCTGCTGGGCATTGTGTGTGGGGTGGGCATGCTGCTGCTGGCACTGCGTATGCGCCAGCGCGCGCCGGTGGCGCAGATGGATGCAGCATCGGCAGCGGTGGCGCCGGCCGCGTCGGGTGCAGCGCCCTCGCCGTTGCCGCTCGACCGTAGCCGCCCGTTTGGCCTGCGCCCGCTGCATGGTCAGTTGCTGCTGTGTGTGGCGGGTGTGGCCTGCTGCGTGGCCATGGCGATGCCGCAGGTGCACATCGTGGCCTATTGCACCGACCTGGGTTTTGGCGCAGCGCGCGGGGCAGAGATGCTGTCGCTGATGCTGGCCTGCGGCATCGTCAGCCGCCTGGTGTCGGGCGTGATCTGCGACCGCATTGGCGGCGTGCGCACGCTGCTGCTGGGTTCGGCGCTGCAGGGCGTGGGGCTGGCGCTGTTTTTGCCGTTTGACGGGCTGGTGCCGCTGTACGTCATCTCGGCCATGTTCGGGCTGTTTCAGGGCGGCATCGTGCCCGCCTACGCGATCATCATCCGCGAGTATTTCGCCCCACAGGAGGCCGGTGCGCGGGTGGGTGCGGTGATCATGGCCACGCTGATCGGCATGGCGCTGGGGGGCTGGATGTCGGGCTGGATCTTTGACCTGACGGGCAGCTACCGCGCGGCGTTTTTGAACGGTATGGCGTGGAACCTGCTGAATCTGTCAATCGTGGGCTGGCTGTTCTGGCGCGTGCGCCAGCAGCGCGCTGTGACAGCCCGGCCGCAGCACAGCCCGGGTTAGGCCGGGCAGGCGCTGCCAGCTGGCACCATCGGCAGCTCAGGCCGCCTGCAGATACCGCCCCACAAGCTCTGTCTGCGCTGCGGCGTCCACCCCCAGCACGTCCACCAGATAGGGCTGCAGACCGCCATAGTCGTTGTCCACCATGTGCAGGGCGGCGTCCAGAAACTCCTCTTGCACACGCCACAGCACGCGCAGCACTTCCTCCGGCGCGTGACTGCCCATGCCCGGCGGGCGCTGGTAGAGCGCGTTGGTGAGCAGGTAGTCGTGCATGACCACATCGCGCGGCACGCCCAGGGTCAGCAGGATGAGGGCGGCGGCAAAGCCGGTGCGGTCTTTGCCAGCGGTGCAATGGAACACGGTGGGTGCTTCGCTGGCGAGCAGCAGGCGGAACAGCTCGGCAAAACGTGGGGCGTTGTCGTGCACAAAACCCCGGTAGGTGTCCTGCATCAGGCCCACGGCGTCTTGCGCCGTGAGCTGGCGGCCGGTGCGTTGCAGCTCCAGCGCGCGCTGCACCACGGTGGGTTCGATGTGCAGTGGGTGGTAGGCCACGCCGGGCAGTGCGTAGGCATACGCGGCGCTTTCGGCCTGGCCGCGAAAGTCCACCGCGCGGGCCACGCCCAGGTCTGCCAGCAGGGCCTGGTCCTCGGGCGTCAGGCCCGCCAGGTGGTCAGAGCGGAAGATGCGGCGCCATTTCACCGGGCGGCCGCCGTGGCCGGTGTAGCCGCCGAGGTCGCGGAAGTTGGTGGCGCCCGCGAGGTGGACGGACCGGGTGGGGGCTTGCTCTTGCTGCATGGTGCTTGGCACGGTTGAGTGGTGGGTGGTGGGTGGGGATACGAAAGCAACAAGGATAGTCGGGCACTGCGGCAGCTGCATGTCGCACGGGTGGCTGGAGAAAGTCGAGTACGACGGCTGACTGGCTGGCCACCCACCCCGAAAGCCGCCACCTGCGCCACGTCGATATGCAGAATGCGGATATGCAGCGCTTGGTGCCCGTCCCCTCCGATTTGCAGCCCTGGCTGATGGCTGCCGTGGTGGTCAATGCCCCGGCGGCGCTGACGCAATCGCATTTCCCGGCCATGGTGGCGAGCATGCTGGTGGTGCGGCTGGCCGGGCAGGTGGTGTGCCGGGGCGCGCCCGTGCCGCAGTCAGCATGGATGAGCGCCAGCACCACGGCCACGGTGTATGAACACAGCGGGCCGGTGCAGGCCGTGGGGCTGGTGCTGCAGCCTTCGGCAGCGGCGGCGCTGTTTGCCAGTGCGCGTGGAGTGGTGAACACGCTGCGGCCGCTGGCAGACCTGGTGGGCCCTGGGTGGGCGGAGGTGGAACACGCGGTGCGGGCAGCCGCGGACGATGGTGCGCGGCTGCAGGTGCTGTGCGACTTCATCCGCCAGTGGGTTGCGCCGCCATCGCCCTGCGAGGCGCGGCGGCAACAGGCGCTGGCTTTGCTACACGCGGCCAACGACGATGCAAAAGACGCAGGCCAGCGTCTGGGCCTGAGCCAGCGGCAGTTTGAGCGGCGCTTTGTGGCGCACTGGGGCATGGCGCCCAAGCAGTTTCAGGTGATTGCGCGGTTGAACACCGCACTGGGGAGCGCGCTGGCCGCGCCCGACGGCCCTGTGGTGGAACTGGCGGTGGACCAGGGCTACTACGACCAGTCGCACATGGCGCGTGATGTGCGCAGGCTGGCGGGCCAGCCGCTACAGGCCCTGGTGCAGGGCAGCCGCAGGCCGGTCACCGAACACTGGCCCCTGCAGGTGGGCGCACAGGCGCAGCTGGGTCCGCCGCTGGAGGGATCAGCGTCCCTGCGCAGGCGTTGAGCCAGGTACAGCGGCATCACAAACGCGAGACCAATGCCGAAGCAAGCCGCGATGTAAGCCCAGCGCCACGCGCCCAGGCGGCGGTCGGCCGCCACCCAGGCCGAGAACGCCACGGCGGCCAGGTACACATCGCAGGTGATGCCGGTGGTGAGCGCGTTGGCAAAGGCGTCGCGCCAGAAAACATCGGGCATCACGCTGCCACCGGCCAGAAAGTACACGGTGTTGAAGTACCAGGGGATGGCCAGGCCCAGGGCGGCCAGCAGAAAAAGAAAAACGCGCAGGGGTTGGTGGTGGTGCATCGGTGCATGCGGCCCCCAAAGAAAGAGAGAGGCCTGGGGTAGTGAATCAATGCACCGATTGAATCTGTGCAGCCCCCTCGCCGGCTAGGAAAAAAACGACATGCCCACCACAGGCCTGCACGCCATCAACAGCTGGCCGCCAGCCGCTTACTGCGCAGGCGGCAGCGACGTGACTGCGCCATCCACCGGTAGCTCCTGGCTGCCCTGGGGGCAGGGCTGGTCGGTGTAGGCGGTGCGGCCGTCCCGCACGCATTTGCGCGGCTGCGGCGCCACGGGCTGGGACGCGCCCGCCGGCGCCGGGCGGGCCTGCGCAGCAGCGGGGCGCTTGTCGGGTGGCAGGGACTCGGGCCCGGGGCGGGTGATCTTTTTCCAGGCCTGTTCGGTCCAGGGTCCGGCCTGGGGCAGCCACTGGTCGGCGGTCCACCACGCCGCTGCTGCGGCGGCCAGCAGCAGTGCGGCCAGAAGGGACCAGAGGGCTCGTTCGCGGGGGCTGCGCATGGGGTGGGCCTGCAGTGGGGTGAATGACCACCAAGCTTAAAACATCACAGTGCCCCACCCCACACGGTCACTGCTGCCTGCCTTGGGCCGCAGGGCGCCCGTAGCGCACCGTGAGTGTGGCCTTGCCCAGGCTGTTGGCGTTGATCATGTAGCCCGCCAGCGCAGCGGTGGCGTCGGCAGGCAGGTCCAGGCGTGGCACCTTGAGTGCGTGTACGGTGAAGATGTAGCGGTGCGGCGCATCCCCCTCGGGCGGGCACGCCCCGCCCCAGGCGGCCACGCCGTAGTCGATGCGCACATGGCTGGCGCCTGCGGGCAGCTTGGCGCCGCCAGCAGCACCGGCGTCGGGCTGCAGCTCGGTGACGCTGGCGGGGATGTTCACCACTGACCAGTGCCACCAGCCCGAGCCTGTGGGGGCGTCAGGGTCATACGCGGTGACGGCAAAACTCTGCGTGCCTGCAGGCGCACCGTTCCAGCGCAGCGCGGGCGACTGGTTCTCACCTGCGCAGCCGAATCCCTTGAACTCGAAACGCTGGGGCAAGGTGCCATCCGCCGGAAAGTCGGGGCTGCTGAGCGTGAACGCCTGGGCGTGGGCAGCCAATGCCAGGCCGATGGTGGCAAGCGCCGCGATGGAGGTAAAAGCGCGACGGGGGCGTGAAAGTGGGTGGCTCATCCAAAAAGCTCCTTGCAGTAGCGGTGTGAAACAAGGACTTGATGGTGCGGTGTGCCACGCCTTCGCACTGGCTCGGCGGCATCAAAGGCTGTGCGCTGTGCGTCAGCCGAAGTAATCAGGGTCTCAGTTGCGAGGGCGGAAAGCCAAAACGCTCGCGGAAGGCCGCGCTGAAGCGGCTGTGCGACTCGTAGCCGCAGCGCGCTGCGATTTCGGACACTTGCAGCGTGGAGCTTTGCAGCAGAACCAGCCCCGTCTCCAGCCGCACATCGCGCAGGCACTGGCTTACGGTTTCGCCCTCTTGTGCCAGGCGGCGCTGCAGGGTGCTGGCGCTGGTGGCAAAGGCAGTGGCGATACGCTCCACCGTCCAGTCAGCCTGCGGGCTGGGGCCCACCAGACGGCGCACCCGCTCGGCCCAACCCAGCTCGCCGGGCGGGGCGAAGACGATGCCTGCCTCGGCCAGCATCAGCAGCACCTCGAGCGCGCGGTGTTCGCGCAGCGCCTGCGAGCTGGCATCGCTCTCCAGCGCGGCCAGGGCACGCCGGTAACTGTCTTCAAATGCCGCATCGGCCGCCAGGCCCGCACAGCCCTGCACCGCAGGCACGGCCGCAAACTGGCCGAACTGGCGGTGAAACTGCTCCACCAGTTCGGGCGCAAAACACAGCAGTCGCGCCACATAGCGGCCTTGCGGGGCGGGGTCGTTGACCACCTCCCACTGCGCGCCACGCGGCAGCACAAACACCCGCCCGCTGGGATAGCGGTGCGCCCCGCCCGGTGTGACCAGGTGCTTGGTGCCAGAGACCACCCAGCCCACCGAATCCATGCGCACCGTGACAGTGTGGATGCGGTGGTGCACCGTGGTGGCAATCTGCAACGACAGTGCGGGTTCGACCATCAATCTCTCCCTTGCGGCTCACGTTCCATCATCCGCCCGTCCCCGTCCTGGTTGAAGACGGGCTGCGCGCGGTGGCAGCTTGCAGTCAGCGGGTGCGCTCCCGCGTCACGTTCACGTCGATATCGCCAAACACGGTCACGCCGCTCGCGCCCTGGGGCTGCTGCTGGCTGGCCGGGTCGCTGGAGCGCGCGGAGCCTGTGGTGGTGCAACCCCCCAGCGCAGCGGCAACCGCGAGTGCCACCAGCGCGGTGCGGCAGACGCTGCCCGCCATCGACGCGATAGGCACCATGTTCAGCGGCTTCATCATTCGCCGCCCAGGTGGTTGCCCAGGATGCCCGCCAGCTCAAACATGCCCGCGCTGTCCTTGCCGAACACGGCGCGCAGCTTGTCATCGGCCACGATGGTGCGCTTGTCCTTGGGGTCTTGCAGGTTGTGGGCCTTGATGTATTCCCACATCTTCTTCACGGCCTCGGGGCGCGCCACCGGCTCGTTGCCAATCACGGCGGCCAGGGCTGCGCTGGGGGCCTTGCCCGCGGCGGCCTTGCGCGGGGCTTTGGCAGCCGTCGTTTTGGCTGCGGCCTTCTTTGCAGGAGCTTTTTTGGCGGCAGCGCCAGTGGCTTTTGCCTTGGTTGCTATTGTTTTTGAAGCGGCGCCCGGGCGGGGTGGGAACTTGCTGGGCGCGAATTCAAAGTTGACCTTGCCCGCCTCCTTGTCCCACGCCAGGTGGGCCTTGAAGTTGCGGCGCGTGCGCATGCTCACGAACTTGTCGAGCAGGTCGGTCTTGCCGGTCTCCAGCAGCTTGTGCATCTGCTCGCGCTCTACGGGCTGCTGCAGGATGATCTTGCCGCTCTTGAAGGTGCAGCTGGGCGTCGGCTGCGCCGCGGTAGGCACGGCCTTGCTGCACACGTAGTTGCTGCCGTGTTCGTGCACTTCCGATCCGCAGATGGGGCAAGGGCCGAGCGCGGCGTCTTCAAACTCCACGATCTCGCCGGACTCTTCGCCCTTCTTGTCGTCGCCAAAGTCGAATTCGAGCTTGTAGTTGTGCGCCTCGTCGTCGTACTTGATGACGATCTCGGACGTGAAGGGCCAGCCCGCCTTGGAGCGGAAGCCCTCCAGCGGGCCGATCTTCTTGTCCCGCAGCAGGGTGTTGGCCTCGGCGGTTTCAAAGGTGCGGCCTGCAGGCGATTTGCCAAAACTGAAACCGCAGCCTTCCGACCCGGGCTTGCCCACACAGGCAAAGCGGCGGTAGTTTTCCTTCACCACACCGCCGCAGTTGGGGCAGGGCGATTCGAGCGTGGCGTAGTCGCCGGGGATGGTGTCGCGGTCGTATTCCTTGGCCTTCTTGACCATGCGCTCCGTCATGGCAGCGATCTCGGCCATGAAGGCTTCGCGGCTCAGTTGGCCCTTTTCCATTTGCGAGAGCTTGTACTCCCACTCGCCGGTCAGATCGGCACGGCAGAGTTCTTCCACTTCCAGACCGCGCAGCAGTGTCATGAGCTGGAAGGCCTTGGCCGTGGGGATGATTTCGCGGCCTTCGCGCAGCATGTACTTTTCGGTCAGCAGGCCTTCGATGATGGCCGCGCGCGTGGCAGGCGTGCCCAGGCCTTTTTCCTGCATGGCTTCGCGCAGTTCGTCGTCGTCGATCTGCTTACCCGCGCTTTCCATGGCGCCCAGCAGCGTGGCTTCGGAGTAGCGGGCGGGTGGCTTGGTCTTGAGGCCCTTGGGGTCGGCGGCCAGGGTGTTGACGCTCTCGCCGGGCTTCACCGGCACCAGGTTCTGGCCCTTGTCGCCGTCCTTGCCGCCTTCCACTTCGTCGGCCGCTTCCTTGCCATAGATGGCCAGCCAGCCCGGCTTGACCAGCACCTTGCCTTCGGTCTTGAAGCTGTGCGGGGCCACGGTGCTGATGCGCGTGGTCACCGTGTATTCAGCGCTGGGGAAGAACACCGCCATGAAGCGGCGCACGACCAGGTCGTACAGCTTTTGCTCGGCTTCGCTCAGGCCGCTCGGTGCCTGCAGCGTGGGGATGATGGCGAAGTGATCGCTGACCTTGCTGTTGTCAAAGATGCGCTTGGACGGGCGCACGTAGTTGTTGTTCAGCGCCGTGAGCGCGTGCGGCGCCAGATGCCGCATGCCGCTGTCGGCCAGCATTTCAAAGGTCTGCTTGGCCACCGGCAAATAGTCTTCCGGCAGCGCGCGCGAGTCGGTACGTGGGTAGGTCAGGGCCTTGTGGCGCTCGTACAGGCTTTGCGCCAGGGCCAGCGTGGTCTTGGCCGAGAAGCCGAACTTGCCGTTGGCCTCGCGCTGCAGACTGGTCAGGTCGAACAGCAGGGGCGATGCCTGTGTGGTGGGCTTGCTCTCTTCGGTGACCGTGGCCTGCTTGCCGCGCACGGCGTTGGCTATTGACTGTGCCTCGGCGGCGGACCACACACGGTCCGCGCGCATTTCCACATCCTCGCCTTTCTTCCACTTGGGGTCGAACCACTTGGCGGGGTACTCGCCGGCTTCCGCGCCAAAGGTGGCGTGGATTTCCCAGTAGTCGCGGCTGATGAACTTGCGGATCTTTTCCTCGCGCTCCACCACCAGCGACAGCGTGGGCGTCTGCACCCGGCCCACGGTGGTCAGGAAGAACCCACCATCGCGCGAGTTGAACGCCGTCATGGCCCGCGTGCCATTGATGCCCACCAGCCAGTCGGCCTCGGAGCGGCTGCGGGCCGCGCTGGCCAGGCCCGCCATCTGCTGCTCGGTGCGCAGCGCATCAAAGCCGTCGCGGATGGCCTGGGGCGTCATGGACTGCAGCCACAGGCGCTTGACCGGTTTGCCCAGGGGCTTGGCGCCACCGGCGTACTGTTCGATCAGGCGGAAGATCAGCTCTCCCTCGCGGCCCGCGTCGCAGGCGTTGATGAGCTGTGTCACGTCCTTGCGCTTGGCCTGCTTGACCACCGCGTTCAGGCGGCTCTTGGTCTTGTCCACGGGCTTCAGGTCAAAGTACGGCGGGATCACAGGCAGGTGCGCAAAGCTCCACTTGCCGCGCTTCACGTCAAACTGCTCGGGGGCCTGGATCTCCACCAGGTGGCCCACGGCGCTGGTGACTACATAGCGGTCGTTCTCGAAGTGGTCTTCGTGCTTCTCGAACTTGCCCGCCACGGGGGTCAGCGCGCGCACGATGTCTTGCGCCACCGAGGGTTTCTCTGCAATTACCAGGGTCTTGGTCATTTTTTGGTTTCTCGCCAGTCTGGCTGTCCGGCATCCGGCCGGTCGCTTCTACAATTCGTTGCCTCACGCGTACACGCGCACGCGCATGTGTGCATATTCAAGTTAACAGAGTTTTTGCCATGCCCCGCACCGCACCGCCTGCAACCCCGACCCCCGCGCAGGGCCGTCGCATCCAGACCCGGCGTTCGGGCGTGCACGGCAAGGGCGTTTTTGCCGTGCAGGATATTGCAGAGGGCGAAGTCCTTGTCGAATACACGGGTGAAGTGATCGGCTGGCAGGAGGCGCAGGACCGGCACCCGCACGACCCCTTGCAGCCCAACCACACGTTCTACTTCCATGTGGATGAAGACCACGTGATCGATGCAAAGTTCGGTGGCAATTCGTCGCGCTGGATCAACCACAGCTGCAACCCCAACTGTTATGCCGACGAGCGGGACGGCCGCATTTTCATCACCGCGCTGCGCAACATCAAGGCGGGCGAAGAGCTGAACTACGACTACGGCCTGATCATTGAAGAGCGCTACACCCCGAAGCTCAAGGCCGAATACCCCTGCTGGTGTGGCAGCCCCAACTGCCGGGGCACGCTGCTGGCGCCCAAGCGCGGCTGGGCACCTCCCGTGCCGCTGCCGCCGTCCAAACCTTCCGCCAAGGCCGGCAAAAAGGCCCGGCGATGAATGCCCCCATCCGCTGGCCTGCCGAGGCCGTCTGGGAAGCGGTGTCACCGCTGTTACCGGGCTTTACCGTCGAGGTGCTGCCCACCATCGACTCCACCAACACCGAATTGATGCGCCGTGCGCGCAACGGCCAGTGCGAGCCCACCTTGCTGGTGGCCGAGCAGCAGACTGCCGGGCGCGGGCGGCTGGGGCGGGTGTGGCAAAGCGATGTGGGGGCTTCTCTCATGATGTCCTTGGGACTGCCGCTGGCCCCCCAGGACTGGTCCGGCCTGTCGCTCGCCGTGGGGGTGAGCGTGGCTGAAAGCCTGCAGCCCGTGCTGCCTGCGCTGGGGGCGGGGCAGCCTGCGCGTGTGGGGCTCAAGTGGCCCAACGACCTGTGGCTTGGCGGCGCTGCGGGCGACCGCAAGCTGGGTGGCATCCTGGTGGAGACGGCCAGTTTTGTGGCACCCCAGGCTGTGGCTTCGCAGGCCAGCACCAGCACCGCGCGTTATGTGGTGGTGGGCATTGGCATCAACGTGCTGCGGCGCAGCCCCGAGGGCATGAGCATGCCCCCCGGCAGCCTGCAGGAGGTGGAGCCGGGGCTGGACGCACCCACCGCCCTGCTGCGCATCGTGCCGCCGCTGGTGGCCATGCTGCAGTCGTTTGCGGGCTATGGGTTTGCGCCCATGCAGCCCCGCTTTGCGGCACGTGATGTGCTGCAGGGCCGCGCGGTGACGCTGAGCGACGGCCACACCGGCACCGCGCATGGCGTGGGCGATGATGGCGCGCTGCTGGTGCACACAGCCGGTGGCATGCAGGCCATCACCAGTTCTGAAATCAGCGTCCGGCCGGCGGCGGTGCCACCGGTGTGAGACAGCTTCCTCTTCCGATGCGAGTGTTCTTGAAAGGCCGCGCCCCATGCTCCGTCTTGCCGTGATCGTGCTGTTGCTGGCCAACGCGGGCTACTACGCGTGGTCGCAGGGGCTGCTGCGCCAGTTTGGCTATGCGCCGCAAGAGCAGTCCGAGCCCCAGCGCATGAACCAGCAGATCCGGCCCGAGACGCTGCAGATCCTGAAGGTCAACCCCAGCAAGACCTCCTCTGCTGCGCCTCCCGCCCCCGCATCTACTTCCCCATCCCAGGCCACCGCCGCCAACGACTCCCCCACCCCCGCCTCCACACCGGCTGCCCCGGCCCCCGCAGACTCTGCGGAGTGCCTGCAGGCCGGCGTGTTCGACGACCGTCAGGCCGAAGTGCTGCGCACGGCGGCTGCTGGCTTGCCCTCAGGCAGCTGGACGCTGGAGCCCACGCCCGTGCCGGGCCGCTGGATGGTCTACATGGGGCGCTTTGACGACGTGGAAACACTGGACCGCAAACGTGCCGAGCTGCGCGCCCGCAAGGTGGACCACGACCGCGCCGGGGGCACGCTCGAACTGGGCTTGTCGCTGGGCCGCTTTGCATCGAAAGAGGCGGCCGAGCGCGAGCTGGCCAACCTTGGCAACAAAGGCGTGCGCACGGCGCGCGTGATCCAGGAGCGCGCCGAATCCCCCGGCTTCACGCTGCGCCTGTCTGCCGTGAACGACGCGCTGCGGGCACAGCTGGATGTGCTGCGCACGGCCATGGCGGGCAAGACGCTGCGCACCTGCGGCTGAGCACCTTCACCATGAACGAAGAGCAGACATCCATCCAGTGCGGCGAGCACGGAGAGGCCGCGCCCACCTACGTGTGCGGCCACCTGTGCCGCCACCCGGTGCAGCGCTGGTTTTGCGATGCGCCGTCGCCAGACACCCCTTACCCGGACGCCTGGTGTGCGAGCTGCCATACCGAGCTGCTCAAGACAGGCGGCGAGTGGAACGAACACAACGCGGACTGCCTGGACCTCCAGATCCTGTGCCACCACTCTACCAGGACTCCATGGCAAGCAGCGTGGAGGCCCTGGACGGTGATGCCGAGGCCGCCTGGATCGATGTGGTGACACAGGGGCACCATGCGCTGCGGGACAAGCAGCGCGCACTGGAGCAGGACCACGGCATCTCGCACTTTGAACGCTGGGACTACGACCAGGCGGCAGGCACCTTGACCTTTTCAGACGGCGGTGTGCCCCGCCTGGTGGCCGACATCGAGTTCATCGGCTCCGTGTCGGAGGCCAGCGGCACCTGGCTGTGGGCCTGGGCCAATTTCCACAACGAGGCCCCGGTGGTGTCGCGCATCGCTGCGGTGCGGGAGTGGGGCGAAACCCAAGGCTTCCTGCACCTCACGGTGCCGCTGTGGAAGGGCGATGCTACCGATGGCTGGGAGCTGTCGGGCGTGGCCGCGCAGGTGCTGGGCGCCCAGGGTGTGTACCGCGTGCCCACGGGCCGGGGTTTTTTGTACATGGCCTTGATGTCGGTGCAGCGCGTGGCGTGAGCACGGTTGCTGCGCCAACCCCGGTGCAGCGCTATGGCAACGGTATGGCGCGCGTCCCGCCCTGCCGCATGAGCCAGACGCGGTCCAGCGGCAGGCCACGCTGCGCCAGTGCGGCGGCCAGGTCGCGCGGCGGGTGGTCGAAGGCCTCCTGCGTCAGCATGAACGTGCCCCAGTGCACACCCATGGCCTGCCTGGCTTCCACGTCCAGCATGAGCTGCACGGCGTCCTCGGGGTTCACGTGCATGGGCTTCATGAAGTCGCGGGGCAGATAGGCGCCGATGGGCAATGCCAGAAAGTCCACCGGCCCCAGGCGCTGGCGGATGGCCTTGAAGTCGTCGCTGTAGCCCGTGTCGCCCGGGAACAGAAAGCGCCAGGGCGCAGCCGCCTGCGGGCGCGACCATTCCAGCAGGTACCCGCCCCACAGCGAGGCATTCGTATCCCACGGGGTGCGGCGGCTCCAGTGCTGTGACGGTGTGAACACCACGCGCACGCCGGGGGCGATGTCGGCGTGCTCCCACCAGTTCAGCGCGGTGACGGGGCCCATGCCCCGCTGTGTGAACCAGTCGGCCAGCCCCAGCGGCACCACAAAGCGGGGCGACTGGCCCGCGTCGCGCAGGCGGCGCAAGGTGCCGTAGCACAGGTGGTCGTAGTGGTTGTGCGAGATCAGCACTACATCGATGGGCGGCAGGTCCTCGGGCGCCAGGGGCGCAGGCACACGGCGCGGGGCACCAAAGCGGCCCAGGGGGCCCGCAAAATCGCACAGCGTGGGGTCGATCAGCACGTTGAGGCCCGCCACCTGCAGCAGCATGGAGACATGGCCCAGCCAGGTGATCACGGGGGCCTGCTGGCGCTGTGCCAGGCGCGCGGGGTCCACGGGCTGCGTCCACTGCCGGGCAAAGGCCCCGTAGCCGCCCGCAGGCTCGCTGCGCGGCTTGAAATCGCCGCGCAGCGAGCGCCAGACCATTTCGTACCAGGGGAAGTTGCCGATCACCACGGCAGGGTGCGTGTTGGCAAAGCGGCGGGGCGGTGAGGTCATGGAGGGGGGCTGCGTCCGTGCAAAAAGATCGGGCCAGGCTACGAGGCCGCATGATGCCGGATGCCCGGTGCTGTGGCGGGTTGCCAGCGCATCAACCCTGCGGCGTGGTGGTCTTGTCCTCTGCCACGCCAGCGGCAGCGCCCGCCACGGTGTCAGCTGCCCGCCACCGCGTCCCGCGCCGCAAAACGCACGCTGAAGCGTGCACCGGGCGGGGTCTGGCCAGGCCGTGCGTCTTCGAGCGTGACCTCGGCATCGTGCTTGCTGGCGATCTCCAGCACGATGGGCAGGCCCAGGCCGGAGCCGTCGGCCTCGCTGCCCAGGGCGCGGTAGAACGGCTGGAACACCAGCTCGCGCTCGGCCTCCGGCACGCCTGGGCCGGAGTCCTCGACCTGCAGCAGCAGCACATGGCCGAAGGTGTCGGCCAGCACGCGGGCGGTGACCACGCCGGGCTTGTCGGGCGTGGAGGGCGTGTAGTTGATGGCGTTGTCCACCAGGTTGCGCACCAGCTCCTTGAGCAGCGTGGGGTTGCCGTCGATCAGCACACCCGGCGATCCGGGCTCGGCGCCGTCGTAGCCCAGGTCGATGTGTTTGTCGAGCGCACGGGGCACCGAGTCGCGCACCACCTCGATCACCAGGCGCGCCAGGTCGCAGGGCTGGCGGGCAATGCCCACGCCGCTGCCCTCGGCCCGCGCCAGCGCCAGCAGCTGGTTGACGGTGTGCGTGGCGCGGATGCTGGAGCGTCCGATCTGCTGCAGGGAGCGCTTGAGCTCTTCGGTGCTGGTGCCTTCGCGCTGGGCCAGGTCGGCCTGCATGCGCAGGCCCGCCAGCGGGGTCTTGAGCTGGTGCGCGGCATCGGCCAGAAAGCGCTTTTGCGTGGCCAGCGAATCGTTCAGCCGCGTGAGCAGGTCGTTGACGGACGACACCAGTGGCGCCACTTCGAGCGGCACGGTGCGGTCGTCCAGCGGCGAGAGGTCGTCGGGGTTGCGCGCGCGGATGCGCTGCTCCAGCTGGTTGAGCGGCTGGATGCCGCGCGCCAGCGCCAGCCACACCAGCAGCACCGCCAGCGGCAGGATGACGAACTGCGGCAGCATCACGCCCTTGATGATTTCGGTGGCCAGCACGCTGCGCTTTTCGCGCGTCTCGGCCACCTGGACCAGCGCCACCGGCGTGTCTTTCAGCGGCAGGCGCACCCAGATATAGGCCACTCGGATGTCAATGCCGCGCATCTCGGCATCGCGCAACCGCACCTCGCCCGACAGGGGCACCTCGTCGCTCGGGGGCTCGGGCAGCTCGCGCTCGCCCGAGAGGAACTCGCCGCCCGGGCCGATGACCTGGTAGTACACGATGTCGGAGTCGTCGGCCCGCAGGATCTCGCTGGCGGGCTGGGGCAGGTTGAACTGGGCCTTGTCGCCCACCACGCTCACCAGTTGGGCGAGGGCGTGGGCGTTGTACTCCAGCGCCCGGTCAAACGGCTTGTTGGCCAGGCCCTGCGCCACCAGCCAGGTCAGCGCCAGGCTCACAGGCCACAGCAGCAGCAGCGGCGTGAGCATCCAGTCCAGGATTTCGCCGAACAGTGAGCGCTGCTCGCGCTGGAAGATCTTCACAGCGGCCGCCGTGGCATTTTTGAAGCCAAAACACCCGATAGCGCCAGATTCATATGCACAAGCTGCTATCGTTTTGATAGTTAATTGGGGATCTTCTCAAGGCAGTAGCCCAGGCCGCGCACGGTGGCGATGCGGATGGGCCCGCCTTCGATCTTCTTGCGCAGGCGGTGGATGTAGACCTCGATGGCGTTGTTGCTCACCTCCTCGCCCCACTCGCACAGGCGCTCCACCAGCTGCTCCTTGCTCACCAGCCGGCCGGCGCGCTGCAGCAGCACTTCCAGCAGGCCCAGCTCGCGGGCGGACAGCTCGATCATCTTGCCGTCGATGGTGGCCACGCGGCCGGCCTGGTCGTACACCAGCGGGCCATGCTTGATGGCACTGCTGGTGCCGCCCATGCCCCGGCGCGTGAGGGCACGCACGCGGGCTTCGAGCTCTTGCAGGCTGAAGGGCTTGGCCATGTAGTCGTCGGCGCCAAAGTCCAGGCCCTTCACGCGCTCTTCCACGCTGTCTGCGGCGGTGAGGATGAGCACCGGCAGGGCGGAGCCCCGGCCGCGCAGCTTTTTCAGCACCTCCAGCCCATGCATCTTGGGCAGGCCCAGGTCCAGGATGAGCAGGTCGAACTCGTTGTTGGTCATGAGCGCCGCGTCGGCCTCGCTGCCGCTGGCGACATGGTCCACCACGGCGCCCGAGGCACGCAGCGTGCGCAGCAGGCCATCGGCCAGCACCTGGTCGTCTTCGGCAATGAGGATGCGCATGCGGACTGTCTCCTTGGGTGGTGCGGCCCGTGGGCGGGCCTGTGTCGTCATTGTCTGCCTGTGCGAGGATTTTAGGGTGCCCAAAGACGCCAGCTCCCGGTCCGGCGTCTTTGGCTGACTGCAAGCTGGGGACGCGGAAAATGGCGGCCATGCACATCCTGCTCATCGAAGACGACCTGGACCTGGGCCAGGCCCTGCTGCAAGCCCTGCAGCAGGGCGGCTTCACTGTGCAATGGCTGCGCAGCGTGGCCGCCACGCCGCCCCTGCCCGACGCCAACGAGGTCGCCGCCGTGCTGCTGGACCTGACCCTGCCCGACGGCCAGGGCATGGCGTTGCTGCGTCGCTGGCGCCGCGCGGGCCTCAGCCTGCCGGTGATCGTGATCACGGCCCGCACCGCCTTGCAGGACCGGCTCGACGGCCTGGACGGCGGTGCCGACGACTACGTGCTCAAGCCCTTCGATGTGCCCGAGCTGCTGTCGCGCTTGCACGCCGTGTTGCGGCGCAGTGCGCGCCAGGCCAGCGAGGAGTGGACGCTGGGCGCGCTGCGCGTGGCGCCCCGGCGGCACGAGGCCTGGGTGGGCGACGAGCCCCTGGCGCTGTCGCCGCGCGAGTTCCGGCTGATGGTGGAGCTGGCGCGCGAACCAGGCAAGGTGGTTGCCAAGAACGTGCTTGCCCAGCGGCTCGAACCCCTGGGCGATGCGCTGGACGCCGCCACGCTGGAGGTGCATGTCTCCAACCTGCGCAAGAAGATCGGCGCAGAGCGGGTGGTCACGGTGCGTGGCGTCGGCTACCGGCTGCAGCCATGACACCACCGACCGAAACCCCCGCGCCCCCACGCGGCTGGTGGGGCCCGAGCCTCATGCGCCGCACCCTGCTGGCACTGCTCGCGGCCATGGCGCTGGTGTGGCTGGTGCTGCTGGGCCAGGCGGCCATCACCCACTACCGCGCCATGGACACCAACCCCGGCGTGCGCCAGCTGGCGCAGGGGCTGGCAGGGGCGCTGGCCACGCTGGAGCAACCCGCCGAGGCCCGCGCGCTGGTGCACGGCATGGCCCACACCCTCAACGCCATGCGCGCCGATGTGGACCTGCTGCAGGGCACCTCGGTGCTGCTGCAGCTGCAGGACCGCACAGGCCAGCTTCTGCATAGCAGCACGGCCGGTGTGCGCGCCGTGGTGCTGGCAGGCGACGCGGGCCATGCCGCGATGGACGTGGCCGGCACACCCCATTGGGTGGCCTGGGAAAGCACGGGCCCCTGGCGCGTGGTGGTGGCCGAGCCCCGCCTGGCCGATGCGCGGCTGCTGGGCTTCATGGGCGAAGACCTGGCGGCCTCGGTGCTGCTGGCGCTGCCGCTGGTGGGCCTGCCGCTGTGGCTGGCCGTGCGCACCGGGCTGCGCCCGCTGGCGCGGCTGGATGCCCAGATCGCCGCGCGCTCGGCCAACGACCTGCGGCCGCTGCAGCACCTTCCGCCCCAGCGCGAGCTGCACGGCCTGGCCCAGTCGTTCGACCAGCTGCTGGCCCGCCTGCGGGCCCACCTGGCGCGCGAAAAGGCCCTGGTGCACGACGCGGCCCACGAACTGCGCACGCCCATGGCCGTCATCGCCACCCAGGCCCATGTGCTGGCGCAAGCCCCCGAAGGCCCCGCACGCGCGCAGGCCAGCGAGGCGCTGACGCGCGCCGTGCAGCGCGCCGCGCACCTGAGCGAACAGCTGCTCATGCTGGCAGCCCTGGAAGAAGCCCCCGCGCTGGACTCCGCCGCGCCCCAGGACCTGATGGCGCTGCTGCAGGACTGCCTGGCAGAGCGCGTGGGCTGGGCCGAGGGCCTGGGCGCGGAGCTGTCGCTGGACGGCCCGGACACCCTGGAGCTGCCGTTGGACCGCCAGCTGCTCTGGTCCGCCCTGGGCAATGTGCTGGACAACGCGCTCAAGCACGGCTGCGGCCCCGGTGCGGGGCGCGAGGTGCAGTTGCGGGTGTGGCAGGAGGGCGGCGACGTGGTGGTCTGGATTGCCGACGACGGCCCGGGCATAGCGGCCGGCGAGCAAGACCGGGTGTTCGAGCGCTTCTGGCGCTCGCCGCGCGCGCGCAGCAGCGGATCGGGCCTGGGACTCACCATTGCACAGCAGGCCATCGGCCACCTGGGCGGGCAGGTCCGCCTGGGGCCGGGGCTTCACGGGCGGGGCGTGGGCTTCACGCTGCGCTGGCCGGTGGCGGGCTGACAATCCGCACCCGGCAGCTCCACGCCCAGCGCAGATCTTTGGGTTCGCCCAAGGTTCGCGTTTCAACAATCCCGGCATCTTCTTCACTTCACGAGATGCCATGAACCCTACCCACCTTGTTACCCCTTCCACGGCGCGCAGCGCCCTCCTCCTCTCGCGCCGCCACTGGCTGGCCGCTGCAGGCCTGTCCACGCTGGGCGGCGTGCTCACCGCCTGCGGCGGTGGCGACGACGACGACCCCCGCGAAGCCCACAAGCGAGTGCAGACCCTGGCGCAAGGGCTGGTGAAGCAGGGCGTGGTGGGCGCCGCAGCCGGGTGGGCGGACCCGCACCAGGTCCGCACAGCCGTCGCGGGGCTGCGCCGCCTGGGTGGCAATGCGCCCCTGGCCACGGGCGACCTGATGGCCATCGGCTCCAACACCAAGGCCATGACGGCCTGCGCGGCCGCGAGCGTGGTTGACCAGGGCCTGCTGCGCTGGGACAGCACGCTGGCCCAGACGCTGCCCGAGCTGGCGCAGAGCGCCCTGCCCGCCTACCAGCAGATCACGCTGCGCGACCTGCTGGACCATCGCGCCGGGGTGATGGGTTTTTCAGCCATCGAAGACGTGGACCTGTTCGTGAATGCAGTGGGCCCCGAGGTGCTGGCGCGCTGGCAGCAACCTGCGGAGGCGGAGGCGTTCTTCCTGCAGTGGCTGCTGCGCCAGCCGCCCGTTCGCGGCACGGGCGCAGACCCGGGCTTTGCCTACTCCAACGCAGGCTATGCGCTGGCGGCCCGCATGCTGCGCGCGGCCACGGGTCTCGGGTGGGAGGATTTGCTGCGCCAGCGCGTGGCCCAGCCCCTGGGTCTTTCGCTCTTTGTGGGAGAGCCGATGCGTGCCGGGAGCCAGCAGCCCGCCGGGCATGAAATCCTGGACGGGCGGCTGCAGCCCCTGCCGCTGGCCGAGGCGCCGGAACGTGTGTGGCTGGAGGTCTTGGACCCGGCAGGCGCCGTGAGCCTGACGGTGGAGGAGGACGCACGGTGGCTGCAGTGGCATCTGCGGGCATTGCGCGGCGAAGCCACCCCCTTGCCGCGCAGCTACGTGAAGGGTCTTCAGGACCTGGGGCACGCCCCCGCAGGCCGCTATGGCCTGGGTTGGCTGGTGCATGCGGCGCACGGCACGGGCTGGTTGCTGCACAACGGCCAGGACGCGGGCTTTCAGGCCATGTCGGTGGTCGCACTCGATGGTTCGCGCGCGGGCCTGGCCCACAGCAACATCGCCACGGCAGAGAGCATGGGCCTGCTCTACGAAGGGGTCTCCACGCTGGTGGCCTGAGCCCGCCGGGCCTGCGTCGGGTGCTCAGCGCGGATCGTGTGCCAGCAGCCTCTGCACCAGGGTCTTGAGGTCCTCCTGCAGCCGCGCCATGCCCTCGGGCATCTGGGCGAGCGTCTGCTCGTCCATGTAGAGCTTGCGGTTGATCTCGACCTGGATGCTGTGGCGGTGCTGCGCGGGGTTGCCGTAGCGGCGCACCAGCTCCACGCCCTTGTAGGGGTGGTTGTATTCGACGCTGTAGCCGCATGCGCGCAGGTGCTCACAGATCAGTGCCGACAGCGCCTGGCTGGCGGTGGTGCCATCGCGGTCGCCCACCACAAAGTCGGCATGGTCCAGCCCCGGAAACTCGGTGGCAAAGCGCCCGGCCACGGCGGGCATGGAGTGGCAGTTGAGGTGGATGCTGTAGCCGTGGCGCGCATGGGCGGCGTCAATCGCCTGGGCCACGGCGGCGTGGTACGGGCGCCAGCAGCGGTCGATGCGCGCACGCACCTCGGCCACGGTGAGCTGGCGCTGGTAGATGGGTTCGCCCTGGTCGGTGAACTTCCAGATCAGCCCCTTGCCCAGGCGCACCTTGCTGAGCACCTTGGGATCGGTGGAGATGGGGTCGGGCCAGTCGCCGTCGAGCAGGCTGGTGTCCAGCTCGGTCGTGTCGCGGTTGGCGTCCAGGTAGATGCGGGGGAAGTGGGCCTCGACCCAGGCCACGCCGAGCGCGGGGGCAAAGGCGTAGATCTTTTCGACGTGGGTGTCTTCGGCCCGGCGCAGCGTGGCCAGGTCGAGGGCGGAACCAAAGTCGTCGGGGTACCGGGTGCCGCTGTGGGGGGAGTCGAGCACCAGCGGTGTGCTGCCGGGCACCGCAGTGACGGTGGCGGTGGCGGGTTGGGTGGCAAGCCCCGGCGAGCCGGTGACGCCGGGCTGGGCTTGCTGGAAGCGGTGGTGGATCAGTTTCAAGGCTGCATGCATAGGCAGAGTGTGCGCAAAGGAGGGCGGCTGGCCTAGCCGCCCAGACCGGGATGTGACTATGGTTATCCCTGAGACCTTGAGCAGGCCCGGGAAGCAGGCTTGCCTGCGTCGTCTCACCATCCCAGCTGTGGCCGTTCCCGGGGCCCAGGGTCCGGGGGAGTCAGGTCAGTCGAGCACCACCTTGGCGTAGGCCGCCACGCGCTTCATCTTGTCGATCTCGCTGGCGATCTGGGCCGTGAATTCCTTGGGTGTGGTGCCCGAGGGGTAGAGGCCCTGGCCTGCCAGTCGCTCGCGCACGGCGGGCTCCTTCAGGGCCTGGGCGACGGCTTGCTGGATGCGCTCTGCCGCCGCTGGGGGCGTGCCCGCAGGGGCCACCAGGCCAAACCATGAGGGCTCGTTGGCCTGCTTGTAGCCCAGTTCGGCGTAGGTGGGCACATCGGGCAACACATCCAGCCGCTCGGGCCACGACACCGCCAGCGCCTTGAGCTTGCCCGATTTGACGTGCGGGAGCGACGAAGCCACCTGGTCAAAGTACACCGCCACCTGGCCCGCCAGCACGTCGTTGATGGCCGGGCCTGCACCACGGTAGGGGATGTGCACCATGGAGGTGCCTGTGCTGCTCTTGAACAGCTCGCCCCACATGTGGCCGATGGTGCCGTTGCCGGGGGTGGCGTAGGACACCTTGCCGGGGTTGGCCTTGAGGTACTTCACCAGCTCCGCAAAGTCCTTGACGGGCACCACGGCCGGGTTGATCACGATGACGCCCGGGGCCTTGACGATCTCGGTCACGCCGATGAAGTCCTTGGTCGGGTGGTAGGGCAGCTTGGTGTACACGGCGGGGTTCACGCCATGGGTGGACAGCGTGGCCACGCCCAGGGTGAGGCCGTCTGCCGGCGCGCGGGCGACTTCGGCCATGCCGATGGAGCCGCCTGCGCCGCCCCGGTTTTCCAGCACCACGGGCTGCTTGAGGATGCGCGCCAGCGACTCTTGCAGGCTGCGGGCCGTGATGTCCGTGGCGCCCCCGGGCGGGAACGGAACGATGATGCGCAGGGGCTTGCCCTCTTGCGCCAGAGACATTCCGGGAGCGAAAGATACGGCGGCCAGCGCTGAGAGCAGGTGACGGCGTTGCATGGGCGTTTCTCCTATGGTTTGCATTGAGGTTAAAGGATTCAATGCGCTCTACCAAGCAATGGATATGCCTGATAACATTCCTATTTGGAATGATTTGATTACTTACTATGTCATCCCTTCGCCGCCTCTCGCCACCCGTTCACCTGCTGCGGGCTTTTTCCACGGTGACGCGGTTCGGCGGGGTGTCCCGCGCGGCCGAGGCCCTGCACCTCACCCAAAGTGCGGTCAGCAAACAGGTCAAGGAACTGGAGACCTGGGTGGGCGTGCCGCTGTTCGAGCGCAGCCGCAAGCGCCTGGCGCTCACCCCCGCCGGCGAGCGCTACGAAAAGGCGGTGCGTGGCTTGCTGGCGCAGCTGGAGGCCGCCACGCTGGAACTGATCACCAGCGATGACGGTGGGGGGGCGCTGCACCTGTCCAGCCTGCCCACGTTTGCGGCCAAATGGCTCATCCCACGCCTGCCGCAGTTCCAGCAGCAGCACCCGCAAATCACGCTGCACTTTGTGCCCTATGTGCACAGCTACGACTTCACCCGCCCCGAGCTGGACTGCGCCATCCTGTTCGGCGACGGTCACTGGCCCGGCGCGCACGCCCACCACATCACGGGCAACGAGGTGGCGCTGATCGCCCCCCGCACCAAGGTGGCCGACTGGCCCATGCACACCCCGCGTGATGTGGCCCGCTACACGCTGCTGCGCCACGTGACCGTGCCCGAGGCGTGGTTGCGCTGGAGCGAGACGCACGGGGTGGAGGGCCTCATCGATCCGCTGGCCGGGCCGCAGTTCGACCAGTTCCAGACCATGATCCGCGCCGTGATGGCGGGCATGGGACTGGCGCTGGTGCCGCGCTGCCTGGTGCAGGATGAAATCACGGCAGGCCTGGTGCGCGAGCCCCTGCCCGACGCCGATCTGCGCGGCGGTTACCGGAGTGATGTGGGCTACTGGTTCTGCTACCCCGAAGGCCGCACGCAGTTGCACGCGCTGCAGTGCTTCAGGGAATGGCTGCTGGCGTGCGCCGAGCCGATGGGGGCTCAGGCACCCATATCGCCGCCCGCATAGGCCTCCAGCCCAATGGCCACCACGGTGGCCACGTCATGGCCCACCTCGGCGCGGAACTCCGCCTCGGCCTGCGCCACGGCATCCCGGAACGCTTGCAGCCACGCCAGGCCGGTGGGCGTGAAGCACACGCGGCGCGCCCGCGCATCCAGCGGGTCGGCCTCGCGCGTGACCAGCCCCCAGGCCTCGCACTGGTCCACCAGGTTGGCCATGGCCTGCTTGGTCATGCCCGCGCGCTGGGCCAGGTCGGTCAGCCGGTCGCCCTGCAAGGCCAGGTGCCGGGTGATGTGCACGTGTGCAGCCGTCACCTGGTCGCGTGCTGCCAGGTTGGACAGCGCCAGCGGCACCTCCACATTGCGCGCCATGAGCTGCAGTACCCGCGCGTCGAAGCGGCGCAGGGCGCTGCCCATCAGGCGGCCCAGGTGGGTCTGGCGCCAGCGGTCGTCAGGCCCCGGGGCGGGCGTGGCAAGGGGGACAGCTGGAGAAAAATCGGGCATCCGATATTGTCAGGCAAACTGACTAAAAATCGCTTTATCTGGATTTCATTGCTCGCATAAACTACTGTTCAAGCATCCAGCCTGTGATTAACCGCAGAGCGATGCAAGCATCCAACCTGTTGTTTTTCAAGGAGTTTCTCATGGACGTCGCAGTCAAAGGCACCAACCCCGCATTGCCCGTGAACACGGAAAAGGCCAAGGCCCTGGCCGCCGCACTCGCCCAGATCGAGAAGCAATTCGGCAAGGGCACGATCATGCGCCTGGGTGAAGGCGAGGTGATCGAGGACATCCAGGTCGTCTCCACCGGCTCGCTGGGCCTGGACATTGCGCTGGGCGTGGGTGGCCTGCCCCGTGGCCGTGTGGTCGAAATCTATGGCCCGGAATCGTCGGGCAAGACCACGCTCACGCTGCAGGTGATTGCCGAAATGCAAAAGCAAGGCGGCACCTGCGCGTTTGTCGATGCAGAGCACGCCCTGGATGTGCAGTACGCCCAGAAGCTGGGTGTGCAGCTGTCCGACCTGCTGATCAGCCAGCCCGACACCGGCGAGCAGGCGCTGGAAATCGTGGACAGCTTGGTGCGCTCCGGCGCCGTGGACCTGATCGTGGTGGACTCGGTGGCTGCGCTCACGCCCAAGGCCGAAATCGAAGGCGAGATGGGCGACGCCCTGCCCGGTCTGCAAGCCCGCCTGATGAGCCAGGCGCTGCGCAAGCTCACCGCCACGATCAAGAAGACCAACTGCATGGTCATCTTCATCAACCAGATCCGTATGAAGATCGGCGTGATGTTCGGCTCGCCCGAAACGACGACCGGCGGCAATGCGCTCAAGTTCTATGCCTCGGTGCGCCTCGACATCCGTCGCACCGGCACGATCAAGAAGGGCGACGAAGCCATCGGCAACGAGACCAAGGTCAAGGTGGTCAAGAACAAAGTGAGCCCGCCCTTCAAGACGGCCGAGTTCGACATCCTGTTCGGTGAAGGCATCAGCCGCGAGGGCGAGATCATCGACATGGGCGTGACGGCCAAGATCGTGGAAAAGAGCGGTGCCTGGTACGCCTACAACGGCGAAAAGATCGGCCAGGGCCGCGACAACGCGCGTGAGTTTTTGCGCGAAAACCCCGACCTGGCCCGCGAGATTGAGAACAAGGTGCGTGAAGGCCTGGGCATTGCGCTGCTGCCTGGCGCACTGCAGGCCCCAGCAGCGGCTGCAGACGAGTGATTTCCGGTTTTTGAAGCTAAATAGCCTGCAGGCGCTCATATCATATGCGTCTGTAGCTATTGAAAATATAGCATTTGGTAAGTCATGGGATTCACTGCGCTCTCGCTCAAGGGCCGTGCGCTGCGGCTACTGAGCCAGCGGGAGCATTCGCGCGCCGAGCTGCAGCGCAAGCTCGCGCCGCATGTGCAGGAGGGCGAAGACCTGGAGGCTGTGCTGGACGACCTGCAGGCCAAGGACTTCATCAGCGAGGCCAGGGTGGTGGAGTCGGTGTTGCACCGGCGCGCAGGGCGTCTGGGTGCATCGCGCATCCGGCAGGAGCTGCAGTCCAAGGGGCTGGGGGCAGAGGCTGTGCAGCAAGCAGTGGCCCAGCTGCAGGGCAGCGAACTGGAGCGTGCCCGCGAGGTGTGGCGCCGCAAGTTTGGCGAGCCCGCCGCAGATCCGCAAACCCGCGCCAAGCAGATGCGGTTTTTGCTGGTGCGGGGGTTCTCAGGCGATGTGGCGCGGCTCGCTGTGCGGGGCGCCGATGCGTCTGACGAGGGCTGACCGCAACGCCAACAAGCGGGGCGCCGGCCCTGCTTCCTGATGCGCTCTGAGGTGTTTACACGCCCAGCATCAATTGCAGGTTCTGCACTGCAGCGCCACTGGCGCCCTTGCCCAGGTTGTCCAGGCGCGCGATGACCACGGCCTGCCGGTACTGCTCGTTGGCAAACACGCGCAGCTCCAGCTTGTTGGTGTCGGTCAGCGTGTCGGCGGCCAGCTTCAAATCGTCGGAGGGGGGCAGCACGCTGACCCATTGTTCTTGCGTGTTGGTGCGGCTGTAGTGGCTGGCCAGCACGTCGTGCAGGTCGCTGGCCTTGGGGGCTCCTGGCAGCAGGTCCAGGTGCAGCGGCAACTGCACCAGCATGCCCTGGCGGAAGTTGCCCACCGCAGGGATGAACACCGGGCGGCGTGTGAGCCCGGTGTAGCGCAAGATTTCGGGGATGTGCTTGTGCGACAGGCCCAGCGCATAGGCCTCATACGGCGCTGCGGTGCCCGCCTCGTAGGCTTCGATCATGGTGCGGCCGCCGCCGGAGTAGCCCGAGACCGAGGGCAGGCTCAAAGGGTAGTCCGCCGGGATCAGGCCCGCATCGACCAGCGGGCGCAGCATGGCAATCGCCCCCGTGGCGTAACAGCCGGGATTGGAGACGCGGGTGGCGTCGCGCACCGCTTGTGTCTGCGCTGGCGCGAGTTCCGGAAACCCGTACACCCAACCATTGGCAGTGCGGTGCGCCGTGCTGGCATCGATCACCTTGACCTTGCGGCCCGAGCTGCGCTCGATCTCGTCCACCATCGCCACGGTGTCGCGCGCAGCGTCGTCGTGCAGGCACAGCACCACCAGATCCACCCCCGCGATCAGGTCGCGCTTGGCGGCCGGGTCCTTGCGCAGCTCGGGCGCAATGCTGACCAGTTCGATCTGCGACATGGCCTGCAGGCGCTCGCGGATCTGCAGGCCCGTGGTACCGGCTTCGCCATCAATAAAGACTTTGGACATAGGGTGCTCCTGCAAAAAGATGGCAGCGTCTGCCGGATAGAAGTGGGGGCGGGAAGGCCGCCAGGCCCACCCAGGGTGTAAGTCGGGCACAAGGATGGTGCGTTGCAGCATGATACAGTCGCGGGTTGCCATGTCCCAAGCCCGCGGCCAGACATCTGTTCATGGTAAACGGGTAACTACCACCCTTCCCTGAGAGAGACCTCATGAAGATTCACGAATACCAAGGCAAGGAAATCTTGCGCAATTTTGGTGTGCCCGTTCCGCGTGGCATTCCCGCATTCACGGTGCAAGAAGCCGTTGAAGCAGCCCAGAAGCTCGGCGGCCCCGTGTGGGTGGTCAAGGCCCAGATCCACGCCGGTGGCCGTGGCAAGGGCGGCGGCGTGAAGGTTGCCAAGACCATTGACGACGTGAAGGCACGCGCCAGCGACATCCTGGGCATGCAGCTGGTCACACACCAGACCGGCGCTGAGGGCCAGAAGGTCCGCCGTCTGTACATCGAAGACGGCGCCGACATCAAGAATGAGCTGTACGTCTCGCTGGTCACCGACCGCGCCACGCAGAAGGTCGCCCTGATCGCTTCGAGCGAAGGCGGCATGGACATCGAGGAAGTGGCCCACTCCACGCCCGAGAAGATCATCACCGAGATGATCGACCCGCTGACCGGCATCACCGAAGCGCAGAGCCGCAAGGTGGCTGCCGCCATCGGCCTGACCGGCGCTTCCATCGACCAAGCCGTAGACATCTTCGCCAAGATCTACAAGTGCTACATGGAAACCGACGCGTCGCTGGTGGAAATCAACCCCCTGAACTGCGACTCCAAGGGCAACCTGATGGCCCTGGACGCAAAGTTCAACTTTGACGCCAACGCCCTGTTCCGTCACCCAGAAATCGTGGCCTTCCGCGATCTGGACGAAGAAGATCCGGCCGAAGTGGAAGCCTCCAAATTCGACCTGGCCTACATCAGCCTCGATGGCAACATCGGCTGCCTGGTGAACGGCGCCGGCCTGGCCATGGCCACCATGGACACCATCAAGCTGTTCGGCGGCGAGCCAGCCAACTTCCTGGACGTGGGCGGCGGTGCCACCCCCGAGAAGGTGACTGAAGCCTTCAAGATCATGCTGAAGAACCCCAAGGTCGAAGGCATTCTGGTCAACATCTTTGGCGGCATCATGAAGTGCGACACCATCGCCACCGGCGTGATCACTGCTTGCAAGGCCGTGAACCTGAACGTGCCGCTGGTCGTGCGCATGAAGGGCACGAACGAAGAGCTGGGCAAGAAGATGCTGGCCGAGTCTGGCCTGCCCATCATTGCCGCAGACACCATGGCCGAAGCTGCGACCAAGATCGTTGCTGCCGTCAAGTAAGCCCGGAGAACACACATGTCGATCTACATCAACAAAGACACCAAGGTCATCACCCAGGGCATCACGGGCAAGACTGGCCAGTTCCACACCGAAAAGTGCCAGGAATACGCGAATGGCAAGAACTGCTTCGTGGCGGGCGTGAACCCCAAGAAGGCGGGCGAGTCGATCTTCAACATCCCGATCTACGCCTCCGTCAAGGAAGCTGCCCAGCAGACCGGTGCCACCGTGTCGGTGATCTATGTGCCGCCCGCAGGCGCTGCGGACGCGATCTGGGAAGCTGTCGAAGCCGACCTGGACATGGCCATCTGCATCACCGAAGGCATTCCGGTCAAGGATATGCTGATGGTGCGCAACAAGATGAAGGCCAAGGAAGCCGCTGGCGGCAAGAAGACGCTGCTGCTGGGCCCCAACTGCCCTGGCCTGATCACGCCTGACGAAATCAAGATCGGCATCATGCCCGGCCACATCCACCGCAAGGGCCGTATCGGTGTGGTGTCCCGCTCGGGCACGCTGACGTACGAAGCCGTGGCCATGTTGACCGAAGTCGGTCTGGGTCAATCGAGCGCCGTGGGCATTGGTGGCGACCCCATCAACGGCCTCAAGCACATCGACGTGATGAAGGCTTTCAACGACGATCCAGACACCGATGCCGTGATCATGATCGGCGAAATCGGCGGTCCTGACGAAGCCGAAGCCGCCCAGTGGTGCAAGGCCAACATGAAGAAGCCAATCGTCGGCTTCATCGCTGGCGTGACCGCCCCTCCTGGCAAGCGCATGGGCCACGCTGGCGCCCTGATCTCTGGCGGCGCCGACACGGCCGATGCCAAGCTGGCCATCATGGAAGAGTCGGGTTTCATCATCACCCGCAACCCTTCGGAACTGGGCAAGCTGCTCAAGGCCCAGCTGAAGTAAGCGGGCTGTCGCCGTCCCGTCCGTAAGCACAATTACGGACGCGGAGCGCGACACAGGCCGCTAGACTAGTGGCTCCTACAAAAAGAGAAGCGCTCGGAACCCCGGTTCCGGGCGCTTCTTGCATTCATAACAGTGGAGTCAGTCATGGAGTTTCTGCAAAGCGCCGATTTTTGGATCGGCCTGGTGAAGATCGTCTGGATCAACATCATCTTGTCGGGTGACAACGCGGTGGTCATTGCGCTGGCAGCCCGGTCTCTTCCCCCCCATCAGCAAAAGAAAGCCGTATTCTGGGGCTCCGGCGCTGCCGTGGTCTTGCGGATTTTGCTGACCGTTGTGGCTGCCAAGCTGCTAGAGCTGTCGTTCCTGCAGATCGTGGGCGGTTGTCTGCTGCTGTGGATCGGCTTTCAGCTGCTCAGCGACGACGAGGAGGACGAGGGCGAGTCCAAAACCTATGGCAGCCTGATGGCCGCCGTCCGCACCATCCTCATCGCCGACCTGGTGATGAGCCTGGACAACGTGATCGCTGTGGCGGCTGCGGCCCAGGGCAACGTGGTGCTGCTGGTGTTGGGCTTGGCCATCAGTATCCCGCTGGTGATTTTCGGTAGCACCCTCATGATCAAGCTCATGGAGCGTTTCCCTGTCATCGTGGTGCTCGGCGCCGCGCTGATCGGCTGGGTGGGTGGAGAAACCATCGCCAGCGATGCCATCTTGCATGACTACGCAGTGGCGCACCCAGCGTTGCACTATGTAGCGGCCGCGCTGGGCGCCGCGCTGGTGGTGGGCGTGGGCAAGTTCTGGCGCAAGGGATCCAACAGCGCATCCGCGACCTGAGGGTTGCAACCAGGGGGCTCGCACGAAGGTGCAACCCCTCTTTGAGGCCAGCGAGTGACAAAAATGGCATGGCGCTGGCGTCCCATCCCGGGGTTGCGTGACAAGAACGACACGCAACGCCACCCCTGCTGCCCATTCGCTCCAAATCTCCTCTTTTCAACGGTCCTGAGGCCCTTGGATTGCATGGGCGCAGTTATTGCTTCAAACCCACCCAATACTGAGTGGAATAACAGCAAGTGGGACGAAAAACCTCGGCGCGGCGGATGGATGGATGGCGTACCGATGGCTTTTGGGGCGGATTGGTGGCACTGGCCGTAGCGGGCCTGTGCGCGGTCACGGGCGCATCGTTGTCGCTCGAACACAAGCTCTACGACGCAGCCATCCGCACCTCGTCCCCCGCCCCGTTGGCCGACGTGGTGATTGTGGGCATCGACGATGCCAGCTTGGCCGCTCTGGGGCCATGGCCCTGGTCGCGTGACATCCACGCGCGCCTGGTCGATCGCCTATCAGCGGCTGGCGCCCAAACCGTTGTTTACACCCCCCCGCTCACACAGCCCCAGAACGACAGGGGCCTGGGTTACCTGAGGAAAATCCGCGAAACCCTTGCCGCTGCGCCTGAGGGAACCGCACTGACGGCCGAGCTCGGCCGTGTGGTGGGTGAGGCAGAAGCTGTACTCGACGGCGATGCGCGTCTGGCAGCCTCCATACAGCGGGCGGGCAACGTGCTCCTAGCTTCGTATTATGAAAGTGGCGGGGCTGCTGCGCCCCTGCCATCGTACGTGCGTCGCAGCACGTTGCCCGACCCGGGTGCTGCTGCAACCCCGATGCAATCTGCGCAGCACCCCATCCCGTCGTTGGGCGCAGTGGCGGCTGGGGTGGGGCACTTGTATGCAGAGGCTGACCTGGATGGGCGTGTACGCCAGGTTCCACTGCTTCTTCGCTACGACAGCGTGGGGGTGCCGTCTCTGGCGTTGCTGGCGGCGCAACACAGCCTGCATCTGGGGTTGGGTGATATCCGCGTGGTGGATGCGCCTGCGGGGCTGCGGCTCGGAGGGCTGAACATTGCCACCAATGCAGCCGCCGTGCTGCGTCCCCGCTGGCAGGTGGCTGGCGATGGAGCGGGCACCTTCCCTATCCTGTCGGCTGCCAGCGTGCTCGATGGAACCGCCGCCGGTAGCCTGCAGGGCAAGACCGTGTTGGTGGGCGAAATGACGGAGAAGCTGGGCGCCCCAGCGGCGCAGCTGGGGGAGCATGCTGCCTATCCGGTGGAGGTGTTGGCGCAAACCTTGTCATCCATTCGCCTCGGGCTGGGCGTGACAGAGCCAGGCTGGGCTACTCCGGTCGCTTGGCTGGTGTTGGCGCTGGGGGCGGTGTATCTGGTGCGGTTGGCGCCGCGTTTGGCGCGCCCCGTCGGGATGGGGGTCGGTGCGGCGCTCGTGCTCACCGTTGTCATCGCCGAATGGACCCTTCTGCGCTATGGGGGGGCGTGGGTTCCGTTGTTGCTGCCTGCGCTGGCTGTGTTGGCGGGTACTACCGTGGTGTTGCTTTTGCACCGTGGCCGGCTGAGTGACGCCTCCGGACGTTCCGCAGACGCCGCCGAGACGGACCGCATGATGGGCTTGGCCCTGCAGGGCCAGGGACAACTGGATATGGCCTTTGAGCGCCTGCGCAAGGTACCTGCCAGCGACGCGCTTCTGGACAATCTCTACCATCTGGCGGAGGATTTCGAGCGCAAGCGCCACTTCGGCAAGGCGCAGACGGTCTACGAACATATCCTGCGCCATGACCGGCACTACAAGGACGCCCGCAGCCGCTACAAGCGTGCCAAGGCTCAGGCACAAGGTGGCGCGCAAGCTCCGCAGGGCGCCACAGACTCTTTGCCGGGTGCCGGCGCTGCAGCGCCCCGCCTGCCAGGCGATGCGAGTGTCGGCGTGCCCATGTTGGGGCGCTACCAGATTGATCGCGAAATTGGAAAAGGCGCCATGGGAGTGGTGTATCTGGGGCGCGATCCGAAGATCGGCCGCGTCGTAGCCATCAAGACACTGGCCTTGGGGCAGGAGTTCGAAGGTGACGCCCTGATCGATGCGCGCGCACGGTTTTTCCGCGAGGCCGAAACTGCTGGCCGATTACAGCATCCGAACATCGTCACCATTTTTGATGCCGGTGAGGAGCATGACTTGGCCTATATCGCCATGGAGTTCCTCAAGGGTCAGGACCTGACCCATGTCTGTGGCCAGGACCGGCTGCTGCCGGTCCCCACCGTGCTCTCCATTGCAGCCAGGGTGGCCGATGCGCTGGACTATGCCCATGCCCACAATGTGGTGCACCGCGATATCAAGCCCGCCAACATCATGTTTGACAGCGGCTCAGACGCGGTCAAAGTGACGGACTTCGGTATTGCCCGCATCACGGATTCGAGCAAGACCCGTACGGGGCTGGTTCTGGGAACACCCAGCTTCATGTCTCCGGAGCAACTGGCGGGAAAGAAAGTCGATGGGCGCTCCGACCTTTATTCGCTGGGCATCACCCTCTTCCAGTTGTTGACGGGCACGCTGCCGCTGCGGGGCGCGTCCATGACCGAGCTGATGCACAAGATCGCGAGCGTGGAGGCGCCCGATGTGCGCCAACTGCGCCCCGAACTCTCAGCCGCGGTGGCCAGGGTGGTGGCGCTGTCGTTGCAAAAGCGGCCAGAGGCGCGTTATCAGACCGGGCGGCAGTTCGCGGCGGATCTGCGGCAGGCCATGGCCGGCGATGCTCGATTCAGCCCTGAACCAGTCGTCTATGATGCGGACCGCGATGCAACAGGGCAAGAAATGGCGGATTTTCAGGAAACCGTGATGGAGCCCCCCGCTGTGCGGGGTGCGGCAGCCCCGCCGATTTCGGGCGCCCCATGACGCACGCCTCCACATCCATGACCTACGAATTCACTGCGCGGACCGACAAGGGCCGCGTGCGTTCCAACAACGAAGACGCGGTAGCCGTTGACCGCGATGCGCAGGTCGCGATATTGGCCGATGGCATGGGCGGCTACAACGCGGGCGAAGTGGCCAGTGGCATGGCCACCACCTTTATCCGTACCGAAATGGCCCGCTGGTTGGCCCAAGCCGGCGCGAGTCCTCAGTCCACGGACGTGCGCCGGGCGCTGGAAATCTGCGTGGAAAACGCCAATCACGCCATTCTGGGTGCATCTCTCTCCAATCCGCAGTACGCGGGCATGGGTACGACGCTGGTGGTTGCCGTGTTCCACGGCAGCCGCCTTATCCTTGGACATATTGGCGATTCGCGCTGTTACCGTCTGCGTGATGGTGCTTTGCAGCAAATCACGCGCGACCATTCCTGGTTGCAGGAACAGGTCGATGCGGGGCTGCTGACGGCGCAGCAGGCGGCCATGTCTTCCAATCGCAATCTGGTGACTCGGGCCTTGGGTGTGGAGCCCAATGTGCTGATGGAAGTCAACGAGTTTCAGGTGGCGCCGAATGATCTGTTTCTGCTCTGTTCCGATGGGCTCACCGACATGGTGTCCGATTCGGATCTGGCGGAGCTTGTGCGGGCGCCCATGCCTTTGGAGGAAAAAGCGACACTGCTCATAGACACCGCCAACGCCAACGGAGGTCGTGATAACGTGAGCGTGCTGCTGGTGCAGGCTGCCGCTGGGGGCAAGAAGCGTGGCCTCATGTCCCGATTGCTAGGGGCCTCTTGAACGGCCCGAACTACAACAATTCATCACATCAGGAGTGGATCATGCCGAGAATGATCGTTTCAATCGACGGCGTTGTCATCAAGGAAGTGCAGCTGACCAAGGAGCGGACCACGCTGGGCCGGCGCCCCTACAACGACATCGTGATCGACAACCTTGCGGTGAGCGGTGAGCATGCCGTGCTCCATATGGTGGGACAGGATGTGGAGATTGAAGACCTGGGCAGCACCAACGGCACTTATGTGAACGCCAAGGCCGTCAAGCGCCAGGAGTTGCGCAATGGCGATACAGTGGAAGTGGGCAAGTACAAGATTCGGTTCCTCCAGGACGCCGAAGGGCAGAACTTTGAGAAGACCATGATCTTCAAGCCCGGAATGGTGCCGCCTGCGGTCGCCGCTGCCAGGCCCGCTCCGGCCGCGCCCGCGCCAGCCCCGATTTCGGCCGTGATTCGGGTCATGTCCGGTGCTGCTGCGGGGCGTGAAGTGTCGCTGCAGAAGGTGGTCACCACGATTGGCAAGCCGGGTGTGGCTGTGGCTTCCATCACCAAGCGGCACCAGGGTTTTGTCTTGGCCCATGTCGAAGGACCGGACATGCCGCTGCTCAACGGCGCTGCCATTGGTGCATCGCCGGTTCCCCTGAAGCACGGGGATCGCCTGGAGCTGGCGGGCACCGAGATGCAGTTCGAGCAAAGCTGACACTCTGCAAAAGGCTCGCATCATCGCTGCGGGCCCTTGCTGACTGGACACTCCTATTCCTGCGCGTGGACCTATGTTGCAGTCCTTGTCGCAGCTGTTCCTCCGACGCTGGCAACGCATCGCAGTCACGCTGATACCGCTGGTTTTTGCGTTGCTGCACGTAGCCGATGTGCTCCACCTGCAGGTGTTGGAGCGACTGGACAACATCATCTACGACACCCGCTTGCGGGTGACCATGCCACGAACGCTGGACGAGCGGATCGTCATCGTCGATATCGACGAGAAGAGCCTGGGGCGTGTGGGGCAATGGCCCTGGCGCAGGGACAAGATGGCTGCGTTGGTGCATGAGCTGTTTGAGCGCCAACAAGTGGCCGTGGTAGGGTTTGACGTTCTGTTTGCGGAGGCCGATGAAAGTTCGGGACTCTCTACGCTGCAACAACTGGCGCAGGGCCCTTTACGCAGCCAGCCGGCCTTCAAAGAGCAACTGGAACGTCTGGCGCCCTCACTGGACCATGACGCTCTTTTTGCGCAGTCTCTGCGCGGGCAGCCAGTGGTGCTGGGTTACTACCTTTCGGGCGAAGACCGCGACGGCATCACGAAAGGCATGTTGCCAGAACCCGCCCTGCCCGTGGAGCGCTTGCGGGGCTTGCCTCTGGGGGCGACTACGTGGCGTGGGTACAGCAGCAATATTGAGTCCCTGACCCAGGCGGCACCTGCTGCAGGCTTCTTCAACTCGATCACGGACGAGGACGGAGTTGTTCGTTCCCTGCCCCTGTTGGCAGAGTACCAGGGGCAGTATTACGAATCGCTGGCATTGGCCATGTTCCGCACCGCCATCGGTCTGCCAGAGATTCACCCGGGCTTTGTGAATTCCAAGCCGTCCGGGACGCATGATGTGCTCCAAAGCATCGTGCTGCGCCAAGATGGTCGTACGCTGGCGCTCCCCGTGGACCAGCAGTTGGCCACGCTCATCCCCTACCGTGGGCCGGGCGATGCCAAGGGTGGTTCCTTTCGGTACATCTCGGCGTCGGACGTTCTGGATGGCTTGCTGCCGGCTGGTCAACTCAAGGACCAATTGGTGCTGGTAGGTTCGACAGCACCTGGTTTGCTGGATTTGCGTGTGACGCCGGTGGGCAGGACGTACCCAGGCGTTGAGACCCATGCCAACGTGTTGTCGGCATTCCTGGATGGCAAGAGCATCGTTCGGCCTGACTATGCCGCTGGGTTTGATGTGCTGCAGCTGCTGTGCGCGGGTTTGCTATTGGCAGTTGCCTTGCCGCTCTTGTCAGCATCGTCTGCGGTCTTGCTCAGTGGTGGTGTGCTTTGTGCGCTGGTAGGACTCAATCTGTGGATGTACATCGCGCAGGGGCTGGCGTTGCCGCTCGCCACTGCGGTGGTGATGGCTATGCTGGCCTTTGCCCTCAACATGGCGTATGGCTACTTTGTGGAGAGCCGCTCCAAGCGCGAGCTCGCAGCGCTGTTCAGCGCCTATGTGCCGCCAGAGCTGGTGGCCGAGATGGTCAAGCAGCCTGAGCGCTACAGCATGCAGGCCACCAACCGGGAGCTGACGGTGATGTTCTGCGACATGCGCGGTTTCACCGCGATGTCTGAACGGATGGAGCCGCTGCAATTGCAAGGCTTGTTGAATGAGGTGTTCAGCAAGCTAACCCACATCATCCGCAGCCACCGGGGAACGATTGACAAGTACATGGGCGACTGCGTTATGGCTTTTTGGGGGGCTCCAGTGGCCACGCCTGATCATGCGCAACTGGCAGTGACGGCGGCCCTGGAAATGTCACAGGCCATTGGGCAAATCAACGCCAATCATCGCCAGCGCGGGTTGCCCGCGATCGGGGTGGGCATCGGCCTCAACACCGGGGTCATGTGCGTGGGTGACATGGGCTCGGACATCCGGCGCAGCTATACGGTCATCGGCGATGCGGTCAACCTTGGCTCCCGCCTGGAGGGGCTGTCTAAGCACTACGGTACTTCGATCGTAGTGAGCGAATCTGCCATGCAGCTCGCCCCTCAGTTTGTATGGCAGGCCATGGATCGCGTGCGCGTCAAGGGCAAGGCGCAGGCCGTGCCGATTTATCAGCCCCTCGCACCCCGGGGGCGGCTACCCACCGATCTCGCTGAAGAACTGGCGGTGTGGGAGGGTTTTCTGCGTGCCTACGCAGCGCAAGAATGGGCACAATGCGACAAACTGTTGGTGCAGTTGCGAGGTCTTAAACCTCGCTGCATCCTCTATGAGTTGTACGCAGCACGGGTCGAAGGCCTGCGTAATTTGCCTTTCAACCCGGATTGGGACAGCGCCACCAATTTCGACACCAAGTAGAAGGCTTGACATGAAGGTTCGCGTGCTGGGGTGCTCCGGCGCTATCGCCAAGGACTGTCGCACGACATCGTTCTTGATTGGCGACAGCATCTTGCTCGATGCGGGAACTGGTGTGGGCGACCTTACGCTGGAAGAGATGGCCAAGATTGACCATGTGCTGCTGACCCATTCCCACCTGGATCACATCGCCGCACTGCCCCTGATGCTTGACGCGGTGTCGTCCCTGCGCCGTCGCCCGGTTCGGGTACATGCCCTGGCTGCCACCATCGCGGCGTTGCAGACGCATGTGTTCAACAACGTCATCTGGCCAGATTTCAGCGCCATACCTTCTACTGCATCCCCGTTTTTGCAGTATCGAACCTTTGTCACCGGCGATGTGCTGAGCATAGCTGGCACCCAAATTGAGGTGCTATCCGCCCACCACGCCGTACCAGCCGTAGGCTTTGCAGTGCAGGGCGACACCGGTTGGTGGGTGTTCAGTGGTGATACAGAGCGTAATCCTGCGTTCTGGAACCGCATCAATGCACTGCCGGTAGCTTGCCTGGTAATCGAAACCGCCTTCAGCAACCGCGAACGTGATCTGGCTCGCCGCAGCATGCATCTCTCGCCCGAGACTCTGGCGCAGGAACTGGCGCTCATCCCGGGCACGGAGCGCTATCCCGTTTACATAACGCACACGAAGCCTTCGGAGACATCGCTCATCATGGACGAGATAACGCAACTCGACTGCACTGTTGGCATTCCGCACCGCCCGCATGACGTTCGTTGGTTGGTTGCGGGCCAGACGATCGAGGTTTGAATATTGCTTTGACGATTGTGACAATACTGATCGACAAAAATGTAATTTCAAAGGACTGCGGAGGGCGGTAGTTTGGGGGGGACTTATCCCGGTGCTCGATATCGCTGGCTGGAGTCGCCGACGTTGCTATGAATGGGGTCTTTTTTGGGGTGGTGCGCGAAAAGGCGCTTGACTTCTGGTTTGGTGATTGGCCGAGGCAGGCATTTTTGCCGTTTGGATGTGCTGAGTAGCTGCTTGAAGTGATCGTGACTTGTTCCAGCGTGCAGGCACGGCGATTGCATAGCAACAGCGCATTTGCAACTTTCCTAGGAGTTTTTCATGAAGCGCACTCTGCAAAAGGGTTTTACCCTGATCGAATTGATGATCGTTGTGGCGATCATCGGTATCTTGGCCGCCGTGGCTCTGCCTGCGTACCAGGACTACACCATCCGCGCTAAGGTGTCGGAAGTGATTTTGGCGGGATCGGCTTGCCGCACGAGCATCACAGAAACGATCCAAACGATATCGAGCAATGTGCTCCCAGCAGGTAATTCTTGGGGATGCGAACAAAATACGGCAGCAGATGCCAACAGCGTTCCAACAAAGTACGTTTTCTCGATTACTACTAGTGATGCAGGTCAAGTCACGATTAAGACTACCAGCGAAGCTAGTCTTAAAGACGCCAAGGATTCCACTATTCAGATGACTCCTTACTTGAAGACGGGCGTTATCACAAACGCCGATGTGAATAAGGTTGTGTATGAATGGAAGTGCGGCCCTGGTGGTGCAACGCCCATGCCGGCAAAGTATTTGCCAGGCTCCTGCCGCGGCTAAACTACTGGTATCTGTCGACTAGTTGGCAGATATTCAAATATAACGGTGCGCCTAAGGGCGCACTTTTTTTTGAACCATTTATTCAGTGATGAGTGCCTTTCTAGAAAAGAGAATGCTGGTGTGGATGGGAGGTATATTGTGCCTCTGTTATTTGCTTCCAAATCACTATCCCCCTTGGCTGAGTTTTCACCAAGAACTGGGGGCGGCTTTGGCATTTGCACCTCTTTTCTTCTGGGCGTGTACGAAAACTGCTTGTGCCCCAGCTATTGCCTATGGGGTTGGGGCACTAGCGGCGGTGCCCTTATTGCAACTCGCGACGGGCCGACTTCTATTCGCTACGGATGCGTGGATGACTAGCCTTTATCTTTTAGGGCTTTCATTGTCAATCTATGCAGGGGCACTTTGCGCAACTGTCTCGGCGAAAATAGGTGGTGAAGAAAATAATATTTCGATTGCACCGTTCTGGGGGGGGCTGCTGGTGGCGGGGCTATGCTCTGCGGGACTGGCGTTGCACCAATGGTTGATCCCAAGTTATCAGGGGATCTACATTGCAGAAATTCCACCAAAATCCCGTCCTTTCGGAAATCTCGCTCAGCCTAATCAACTAGCGACTTTGGTGTTGCTTGGTACTGTTGGGTTGTTGTATTTTTGGGAAACACGCCGTGTGCGCGCGTTGATCGCGGGATTGTCTGCTGCCCTATTGTTGGGTACGTTGGTAATGACTGGGTCTCGGTCGGTTCTACTGGCTTTTGCTTGGCTAATACCGGCATTCTTATTTATGCGCAAGCGTTGCACCTTGCGGACGACGCCGATGGTAGTCGGTTTAGCCGTGGGATATTATTTTTTAATGATGTGGCTCTGGCCTATGCTGGGTGATTTGCTACTGCTAAAGACCCAAACAAGTTCCACATTAGAGCGCATGACATCCCCTGGCATCCGTAGTGTAATTTGGCTATCCATGCTTGATGCGATATGGCGTGAGCCTTGGTTTGGATATGGCTGGGGTCAAATTAGTAGTGCGCAATTGTCTGTTGCATTGGACTACCCTCCAACTTATTTAGTTATTGAAAGTGCGCACAATTTATTTTTGGATCTTGCCTTGTGGAATGGGCTGCCAATATCACTTGCCCTTATAGCGGGCTTGACAGTTTGGTTCTTGAAGCAGATTCGACGCTGCAACACCGCCGCAGGGTGGGTAGCTCTTGTGGGGGTGGCAATAGTATTCAACCATTCGATGGTTGAATACCCGCTGAACTACGCGTATTTTCTATTGCCTGTCGGTTTTCTCATTGGTTGGCTATCTGCTACAGCAACCCTTCGGGCCCCCGTTAAGAAAAAGGCGATAGGCTCCACAGCGACCCGTGTGGCAGCTATGGTAACAAGCACTGTCCTGGCCATACTAACTATAACTGTCATCGTGGAATATCTTCCACTTGAGGCCGATTGGGCTCTGATGCGCTTTCAAGAAGCAAGAATTGGAAATCCGGAACCAACAGAACCACCGTCTGCCGTGATTCTGACAAGTCTCCAGCGATTCTTGAAATTCTCTCGCAGCGAGACAAAAGCGGGCATGTCAATTGATGAACTAGAGGAAATGCGCCGTAATTCTGTTCGCTTTGCTTATGCCGCTCCTATGTTCAAGTACGCACTCGCACTAGCTTTAAATCACCAGCCAGAAAACGCGTTGACAACGCTGAAAAAAATGTGCTCCATGCAAGCTGAGAGTGTGTGCCGAGCTGCAAAAAATCACTGGGAGGAGCTTGGAAGAGATAAATATCCGGCATTGGTGGGTATCCCATTTCCTGGATATTCTGAAAATCGCTGATTGGGGGTTGTTTTATCCTCTGAAGGATATTATTTTCTGAGCGAATGCATCAACAGGATGAGCGTCGCCGAATGCTCTAGCTTGGCGAGTGCTAAGTGTATGTCTCACATCATCGCGAAGCGCACTGTTCGCGCACAATCTTTCCACCAGCGCTGCGTACTCGTTCACCGAGGTGGCAACCCATTCATCAAGTCCCAGTTCTTGCAAGATACCGCTTGCAAATCTACTTCTCATAAATTGTCCCTCCCACGCCACTATAGGAGTGCATCGTTCGACTGCCTGCATTGCTGTATTAAATCCAGAGAATCCTGCGCTATCAAGATAAGCATCGGCGCGATCAAGTAATGCAAAGAAATCTGTTTGAGGTAGCCAAGGGATAAACCGTACATGTGTGTCAAAATCCATGTTTGCATCCACGAATGCCTTGCGAAGGCGTGCCTCAAGCAAAGAAGACAGAGATTCTGGTTTTGATCGGAAGAAAATTAGTTTGCAAGGTTGGCAACGTCTTGCAATATCAATCCACAATGCATCATTTTGTGGCGCATATTTGAAAGGTGTGCCGGCACAAAGTAAAATGCGATCAGTCTTGCCAAGACCCCATGGAGAGAGGTCGATTGGAGTTGGCGCAAGGGCGAATGGGTGATAGCAGCATCCAAGACCAGGTAATTCAACAAGTTTCTCGGTGTAATGTGCTTCAGCACCTTGCGGCTCTAGAGCCTTGGCACTGACAAACAAATCCATGGTTGGCAAACCGGTGGTGATCGGATGTCCCCAGCTGGCAAGTTGCACAGGTGCCAATCGCAAGGAGGCTAACCGTACAGTCGTTGAGTCCATGCCAATCTCTGGATATGCCAAGACATCGATACGAGCGTTTGAAATCACCTTGGACCAGGCTACCCAGTCCCCTTCGGCATAATAAAAACGAGTGGATCTTTGCGCCGCCAAGTCCGTTTGAGCATCCCGTCCAGTTCCTGTATAAAAAATATGAATTTCAAACTGGGTGGGATCGAAATGCTCAACCCATCCGCGCACAATAGCGCGCCAGACAGAATGCTCATGAATATGTGCCGAAACAATACCAATTTTGCATTTTGAGCCAGTACTCCGAATAGGTGTCGGCACTCCCACTTTGCGTGCCCACGCCCCCATGAGAGATGTGCACAATTCGCCATACTGTGACAATACCGCACGATGATCTTGCGGAATGTAAGCAAGGTAGTAGGGTTGCTGGGCACCAACAGCCTTATAGGCATCCGTCGGACGATGGACCCTAAACCAGGTTCTTAACTTGTCCACTTCTTTCGCAAATGCCCCTACTGCGTGGATTTGTTCCTCGTCGGACTGTGGCACAGCAGGTAACTGGGCCATGGCGTGACCCCATCTTGCCTGCACGTAGTTGCCATTGACTCGAATGGCTGCTTGGTAGGCTTTTCGCGCTGTCGCCGCGTCGCCAAGCCCCATTGATGCGTTACCCAACCAATACTGCGCGTCTGCCTGTTTGGGATTGGCGGCGAGCGTACTTTGAAGCCAATGGCTGGCCTCTACCCACATCCTTTGATTTACGCGAGCCATTCCCAAATTAAACGCAGCATCGGCTGAATCTGGCTTCAGTCGCAGAGCGTGTTCCAGATGTAAGGCAGCTTCGTCATTGCGACCCCGGTCTTTCAAGAGGCCGCCCAGATTGACCAACGCATCTAAATAGTCGGGACGAGAGAAAACTGCATTGCGATAGTGCTTCTCTGCAGTATCCAGATCACCGCGAACACGAAGCAAGTTGCCGAGATGAAACTGAGCTTCCGCCAAAGAAGGATCGCTGGCCACCACCGACTGCAATAGTTTCATGCCATCTCCCGCTTGCCCACTAGCAAGCGATAGTTTGGCGAGATGCAACCTGGCCATCGCGTGACCAGGAACCGCCTCGAGAGCCCGATGGAATGCGGCGGCAGATGCTTTGCCACGGCCTGAGATCATTAACGCTTGACCGCGCGCGACATGTATATCAGCGTTCGAGGGGTGCAACGATGCCGCTCGGTCCAGAACACGCAGACTATCCGCCTTATGCCCCCGCTCCAAGGCGATAAGGCCTTGCACCAGAAGGCCATCGGCATGGTCCGGTTCAATGGCCAATTGCGCCAATGCTGCTTGCTCGGCCTCGGCGATCTGACCCGCCAAGTACAAGGCCCAAGGGCCTATAGGTGTCAGCACAGGCGCGCGCTCAGATGCGATGAGGGCCTCCGCTGTTGTCAATGAAGCAGCACTTCGGGGAGAAGCCCATTTTTTTTTGAGCCACGCCAGCATCATCTTGGATGCGTCTGCGTGGACGCCAGTGCTACGAGCCGAACAACGTCATACGCAAAAGACTTACTGAAAGTTTCTGGGTAACCTGCATCTAGAAGACCATCTTGCAGCCGGCTTCCCAACTTAGCCTTTTGATAGATGTTCAATCGGTGCTTACCGACAAGTAGTAGGGCATGGCTCCTGATCTTGTCATCAATACGTGTCCGGGCCCTCTCCGCTTGTCTGGATTGCGCGTCCAATTGCTGCGGAGCAAGTCCCTTCACCAACTCTCGGACCACGAGAATTGCAAAGGCATCTACTTGAGAGGTATTGAAAAAATTACCAAACATTGAAAATCACCTCGTGCATAGCTCCAAATTTTCGCAAGCCGCAGGCGGGAAATTTGACCGTAAACGTCAATTCCTGATCTCAAGAAACAGCAAGTGCAGGTCGCCCCCTTTTTTGTGAGGACAAAGCACCTTGAAAGTCATAGTCAAAGTTAGCTCTCCTGCCGGCGACCCTTAACGCTTGACAAAGCTCCCCGATTTGCCACCGTGCTTTTCTGCCACGTGTACGCCGGTGATCGACATACCCCGATCCACCGCCTTGCACATGTCGTAAATGGTGAGGAGCGCTATCTGTACAGCGGTGAGGGCCTCCATCTCGACGCCGGTGGGGCCCACCGTTTCTACGGTTGCAGTGCAATGTATGCCGATAACGTCTGATTGGTGAACACTGGCAGCTTCGAATTCAATAGCAACATGGGTCAAGGCGAGAGGGTGGCATAGCGGGATCAGGTCGCTGGTTTTTTTGGCAGCCTGGATACCTGCAATGCGTGCAATGCCCAGCACATCGCCCTTTTTGGCGGTTCCTGCTTCAATCAATGCCAGTGTTTCTGGCTGCATTTCAATCCGCCCACTGGCAATGGCAATACGGTGGGTGGCGGATTTTGCGGCCACATCGACCATGTGAGCTTGGCCTTTGGCATCAAAGTGGGTGAGGGCGGACATGAGGTAAAAACGCGGTGGTGGGCAGTTGCTCATCGAACATTCATCAGACAAAGACATCATACGACCATGCAGAAGTGGAAAGAGCGCCTCCGCGCCAGTGGCATTCATCTGGGAGTCAGCCTTTGTGTTGCGGCTTTGGCTGCTGTCTTGGTGTTTGGAGTTTGGTACCCGTATCCCTACCGAGAAATTTCTGGGGGCCGGGCGCTTTTTGTCTTGGTGACAGCTGTAGACGTCATCATGGGGCCTCTAATTACTTTGATCGTTTTCAACCGTACCAAACCCCGGCGTGAGCTTGCCACAGACCTCACCATCGTGGGCTTGCTCCAGATCGCCGCGTTGAGCTACGGTTTGTGGACGGTGTTTGTGGCAAGGCCTGTACATCTCGTTTTTGAATACTCACGCATGAGCGTTGTTCATGCGATTGACGTTGACGCCGAACTGCTGAGCAAGGCCCCTACTTCGTTGCAAAAGCTGCCGATCACAGGTCCAACCACCATCGCATTACGTCCCTTCAAAGACGCGGCAGAGCAGTTTGACTCCACCATGGCAGCTATAGGCGGCGCGCCGCTCTCGGCGCGGGCCGATCTTTGGCAGCCCTATACAGACAGCGCCAAAGATATCTTGAAGGTAGCTAAACCGGCAAGCGAATTAGTCGCTCGTTTTCCCAATGATTCGGCGTTGATCGCTCGCGCCATCGAGCAAACGGGCAAAACCGTAGTCCAATTGCGCACCCTGCCACTGGTTGGTCGCGATAACGCGTGGACCGTGCTACTTGACGAAGCCACTGCCGAGCCTCTGGGATTCCTTCCACTCGACTCATTCTAATTTCATTTCTGATGCGTTACCGGCTTACGGTCCCAGTGGAAACGACGTTGCGTGTCCTATTTCTGATGGCATTTTTGACATGCCCCTCGCCACAGGCAGCGGCTCAAGTGGGCCTCCCCACCCTCGGCGATACCAGCGAACTTACTACCAGCGCCGAGCGCCGTCTCGGTGATCGCATCATTCGTGAGCTGTACCGTGACCCGGACTACGTCGATGACCCAGTGGTGGCCGACTATGTGCAAGGCATATGGCACCCCCTCCTGGCAGCAGCCAAGGCTCGGGGAGAACTCAGTGCCGAACTGGACGAACGCTTTGCCTGGGAAATCCTGCTGGGACGCGATCGCACGGTGAATGCTTTCGCTTTGCCCGGTGGGTACCTGGGGGTGCATCTGGGGTTGATCGGTGTGGTGGCCACGCGCGATGAACTGGCCTCGGTACTGGCGCACGAGCTGAGCCATGTGACCCAGCGTCACATCTCGCGACTGATCACGCAGCAGAGCAAGCAGACGCCCTTGCTGCTGGGGGCCATGGTGTTGGGCGCACTTGCGGCCAGCAAGAACCCAGGCGCCACGCAGGCCCTGGTCGTGGGAGGCCAAGCCTTGGCCATTCAGAATCAGCTCAATTTCTCGCGGGACATGGAGCGTGAGGCGGACCGCATTGGCTACGGGCTGATGGCCCCCGCGGGTTTTGCGCCCCAAGGGTTTGTGAGCATGTTTGAAAAGCTGCAGCAAGCTAATCGACTCAATGACAATGGGTCGTGGCCTTATTTGCGCAGCCACCCGCTGACCACGGAGCGTATGGCAGACATGCAGTCGCGCATCCCTCCGGGTGCAGCATCTGCGCCGGGCGCCGCAATGCAGGCTTCCAGCGAACATGCCATGGTGGCTGCGAGGGCGCGTGTGCTGTCTAACCCCGGAGTGGATACCTTGCGCCAGTGGATCGCTGAGCCCAAGGGCTCGGGGTTTCAGTCGCAGCCACTGCCGCGACGGGCCGGCGCGCTGTATGCGGCGGCGTTGGCAAGCAGCCAGTTGCGTGATGCGGCAAATGCGCGTCTGATCGCGCGCCAACTGGACGACTTGGTGCGGCAGGACGCCGCTGCGCATCGTCTCGCACGCCTGTTGGTGGCAGAGACCGAATTGGCAGCTGGCGATGCATCTGCGGCCCTGCCGTCCATTCCAGATGGCAACAACGCACGCAGGCCAGAACTTGTGTTGCGTACCCAAGCCCTGCTGCGCGCCAACCGACCCGCTGACGCCACGCAAGCCTTGCAAACCTGGGTGGCAACCCACCCCAAGGATGCGACTGTATGGCAACTACTGGCGTCCACCTGGCAAGCACAAGGCCAGGCGCTCCGGGCGATTCGTGCGGAGGCCGAAGCGCAGGCTGCGCGCTATGACTATGCCGCCGCTGTAGACCGGTTCAAGGCCGGCCAGGATATGGCTCGCCGAGGCGGTGCGGCAGTGGACCACATTGAGGCCTCCATCATCGACACGCGTCTGCGCTCGATGGAGTCACTTCTTCGCGAACAGGCCACCGAGCGCTGATTCGATGACCAAGCCCAGCACCGAGTAGATCAGCGAACCCAGCAGTGCAGCCCCAAAACCGGCGACGTGGAAGCCGTCCAGCACGGTGGCCGCTGCCCAGAACATGAGTGCGTTGATGACGAAGAGAAACAGCCCGACCGTAACGATGGTGACGGGTAACGTGAGTACGACCAGCACCGGTCGCAGCACCACATTGAACAGGCCGATCACGAAGGCCGCGATCAGCGCCGAGGTGAAGCTTTTCACCTCCACACCGCTGTAGATGTAAGCCACAAACAGCAGCGATGCAGCGCTGAGCAGCCATTTCAGAAGAAGTCGCATGGCCGGAGAATAGCACTGGCCTGCTGTGCTGCAATCATTGGATGTGGCTTGCCTGGCCACACACACCTACCGGCCTATTCGAGCGCCAGCACCCACAACACACCAAAGCCGGTGAGCACGCTGCCTAGCGTGCCCGACAGTGACGACCAGCGCCCGTCCACGCGGCCAGTGGGCTGCACAGGCTCGGACTTGGGCCGGCGCGCGTCCACCACGGGTGCGGTCACCATGCCGCCGGCATCTGCCTGAAGTTGAGCCGTGAGCTCGGCCAACGGGCCCTTGGCCACCACGGTGGTTACAGCCCCCGAGGGGGTATGAAGTGTCGGAACAATTTGTGCGAACAGCTTATCCGCCCACTTCGTACGCCAGTTCTCGCGGGTGCTGTGGCTCACCCATTTGCTGACACGGTGGGTCATGCGTGGCGCACACGCTACCAGCACCCAATGGGTGTGTGCGCTGGCTGGGCGCCCACACAGGGATGCCAGCACTTGCTGTGCGTACGCTGCGTCGTCCACATACACGATGACTCTGTCCATACCCACCTCCAGGTGTGATGCTGACCACAGGGGAGCGGTATGGCCCCCTGCGCCGCGTCAGATGCAATGCAATTCGCGTGAAGCGGTCAGTGCCCAACCGGTGCCGAGCCAGCACTGGCACGGCGAGCCAGGATGATCTTGCCAGCCAGCAAAACCAGCAGCGCACCGGCCACACTGGCCCCGTACTTCACGACATCGGTGACTTCGCCGCTCACGCTATCGACGGGCATCTTGAGCATCCACTGCCACTTGTCAGGGTTGGCGAGGGCTGGGTCGGTGACCAGCATGCCGCCGGCAATCCAGCCCAGCAGCATGCCACCCAGCGTGATGATGAGGGGAAACCGCTCCATGAGCTTGATGACCAGCTGACTCCCCCAGACGATGATCGGGATAGAGATCAGCAGACCCAGCACCACCAGCAGGAACGAATGGTCGCCCGCATTCTGGGCCGCGCCGGCAATAGCGATCACGTTGTCCACGCTCATGACCAGGTCGGCCACGATGATGGTCTTGATGGCAGCCAGCAGCTTGTCGCTGCCTTGCACGTCGCCATGGCCCTCTTCATCGGGAGCCAGCAGCTTCACACCGATCCACACCAGAAGCAGCGCGCCCACGAACTTGAGGAAGGGCAGCGCCAGCAAGGTCATCGCAAAGGCGATCAGGATCACGCGCAGCACGATGGCGCCCGCAGTGCCCCAGATGATGCCCTTGGTGCGTTGTGCAGGGGGCAGTTTGCGGCAGGCCAGGGCAATGACCACGGCGTTGTCACCACCCAGCAGGATGTCGATGATGATGATCTGGCCGAGTGCGAGCCAGAATTCGGGCGAAGCCAAAAAGTCCATAAATTCCTCAATGTCAGTGGCGCGAAACGAGGATCCTGGCGCCACTGTAGCGCCGAGTCCCCCGCAGGGATAGGGGGCTTACGGTGACCTGGTCAAGGAAGGCTTGCCCCAGACAGGGGAGACATGGCAAGCGAAGGGACGGCCTTGATCAGCCCACGGTGGGCCCATCAAAGGTCTTGCTCAGTTCTACACAAGCTGGTTGTGCGTGAACCCGGATTGCCGGAAGCAAAGCTTCGTATTGACGACAAATCCGATGCCTTGTGCCGCTCAAGCCCGGATGGCGGTGGGCTGGCTGGCAAGGCGGGAGCTACTCCCCTTCGAGACCGCGATTGGAACATTACCGGCGAGGCAGCGCAAGGGCCGGGGTGTTGTGGTTACTGCGTACACGCCGGGGTGGGGCTGGGCGTGCTGCCTCGCTCGGGGAAATACGGCGGATACCACCACTGCCAGCATCCCTTGTGGCGGGCCGCTATCATCCAGCCCCTCTTGTGCCCCTGCGCTTGCGCGTCCCTTGCCCCGCTTTCATGGCTGCCATCCACATCACCGACATCGAAGCTGCCATCAATCACTGGCGGCACCGTGCGCCCGCATCACCCGATGGGTTGGGTCTGGCGCCTGAGGTCCAGGCCCTGGGGGAGGTCTATGCGCTGATGGTCTACGGGCACACCACAGAGATCGACGAGGACAGCCTGCCTTCCGCAGCCATGGCGGCATGGCAGGCCTGGTACGACACGACGCCCGACACACCTTGCATCGCGATTTGCTCCACCAGCCAAGGCGACGACCTGTGCAAGGGCTGCGGGCGCACCTTCGACGAGGTGCAATTCTGGCCCTCGTACACTCCGGCGGAAAAGCGGGGGGTGTGGCGCCGTATCACGCTGGAGCACTCGGCCTGGCGTTTCAACCGATACGCCGAGCGCGCCGCAGAGGGCGTGACCGCGCCAGGGGCGCCAACGGCGGGGTAGGTTGATGGGCGATGGGCTGTACGCTCGCCCGGCAAACCGCTAAGGTGGCGCCATGCTGCGCCTGACCCAAGCTCCGAACATCGCCATCGCCACCCTGTGGGCGGATCTGCTGTGCGAAGCGGGCATGACGGCCTCTGTGCAGCGCCAGTACCTGGGCGCTGCCGCCGGACACCTGCCACCCGATCAGTGCCTGCCCGAGATCTGGCTGGACCACGAAGAGCACGCTGCGCGTGCACAAGCCTTGCTGCAAGAGTTACACAACCTGCCGCAGCGCCACTGGGCCTGTCTCTGTGGCGAGTTGGTGGAAGGCGGGTTTGAGCAGTGTTGGAATTGCGGAGCGTTCATGCCGCGCGACTGACGGCATTGGGTGGTTTGCTATATATTTAATAGCTATTAAGGCATATTCCTCTAGCGCTACCAGGAACTTTGCCCCAAAACGCCCTCACTTCCAGCGTACGGGCTCCACATGCACGCTGCCTTGTGTGCTGCTGAGGGTGATGGATCCTTCCTGCACTGTGGCCTGCAGCTGCATGCTGCGCTCGGCCAGCTGTGCCAGCGCTTGCGACGCCTCGGTCGGAATGCGCCAGACCTGCAGCTTGTCCAGTCGCGAAAGCTTGGTTTCAATGCCCTTCCACCAGATCTCGGCCGCGTGGTTGAAGCAGTACACGATCACCGAGTCAGCCTTGCTGCAGGCTTTCGTCAGCGGCTTGTCTTCCGGCTGCCCCACTTCGATCCACACTCGCTTGCGGCCGGTAAAGTCCGTCAGCGATGCATCTGGGTCATCCGGGTCTGACAGCCCTGCACCGAACGCGAGTGTGGCGTCGCCATTGCACAGGTCATTGAGCTGGTGCGCCTGAATGGCCAGGGCTGCCAGCCGCACCATCATGCGCTCGTCGGTTTCGCTGGGGTGGCGTGCCAGGGTGAGCGCATGGTCGGCGTAGTAGCCGTGGTCGATGTCGGCGATCGCAAGGTTCGCTTTGAATATTGTGGATTTGATCGCCATTCTCAGCGGGTTCCTTCAATTTGTACTTCTACGTCAGCCCCATTGCTTCGACGTTTTTCAATGACATATCGGGCCGAAAAACTGCCCAGGCGTGCGGCAGTTTGCAGCGCATCTTCCGCGTCAGGGCGTTGCAAGGCATAAAGCGCGCGAAATCTTTCAAACCAAATTCGCGGTTCGTCGTGGGGCGTTATCCGCTCGGCGGTTTCCAGATCAGAAAGTGCTTCTTGGGGGCGGCCTGTGCGGGTGAGCGTCGTTGCGCGAGCGAGGTAGAAACTGGAGTTCTCGGGGCTCAGTTCGATGGCCTTGCTGATATCTGACAGTGCTCCCTCAACGTTGCCCTTCTGGAAGCGCTCGTTGCCCCGGTTGAAGAAGATCCGGCTCGCTCCTGCTACTTCAGGTTTCGGGAGTTTGGCTGCGGCGTCTTCCCAAAGAGCGGCCCGTGAAGAAAAGCTCTCCAGCCGGTCTTGTGACTGTACAAACAACAGAGGGATCACCAACACGCCGAGTGCAAGTGTCATGCGCCACGGAAGGTGTCGTGCCAAAGCGGCGACCGTCGCAGCATACCCAATGGCCCAGATATAACTGCGGTAGAGCACGTACGGCTCCTGAAAGCGCACAAGGCTGAACTCAACCAGAAACAGCAAAGCGCTGAATGCGAGGCCAAAAGCGAACAAACGATGCTTGCCCGTCCGCAGCGAAAGACCTGCCACCACTGAAGGCACTGCCACAAACAGACCCAGTTGCAGCAAAGCGTGAACGGAAGTCCAGGGTTGAAGAAAATCGACCCTCAAGTCTGCAGACATTCTGGTGGTGGAGGGTATCAGCCACTGCAGCCAGTATTGGTAGTACAGCTGGGCCTGCATGTAGGCCGAAAATAGCCACCGATCACCGCGGCCCTGGAATGCAGGCAGGCCGTAGATTTCACCTGTCAGATCGCTCAGTCTGGGTTCGTACGGCTGGCCAACGAATCCCATCCCCACGCTGAACACCAAGGCAACGGCCGGCAAATTCGCGCAAATGAACGTGGAGCAGACTTGTACCGTTCGTCGATCCACCCGATCCAGCAGCAAAACGAGTGACAAGGCTGCAAATGGAACAGTCACTGAATGTTCCTTGCACAGCATGGCCAAAGATGACATCAGCGCCGCACGCAGCGCCCTGACATGGCTACCTTCCTGCAGGGCCATCAGCAAATAGCGCAAGCTGATCAGCGAGAACAGCGCGGCCATGACGGTAGTGCGCTGTATCAGGTAGCCCGCCGCATAGACAGCCACTGGATGCACCACAAACACAACGGCCAGCAATGCTGCAATGACGCAGGCCTGCTCACGGGCTATGGCAGCCGTCTCGCTTCGGCGCTCCTCCAGAATGAGCATCTGCTTGAGCAATTGATAAAGTTGCCAGGCGACCAAAACGTGCAGCACCAGGCTGATAAGCCGATGCGCTTCCATGGTGCCCGATTGTGTTTGGACCCAGCCCAGGGTGAAGTACGGCAACGACCGGGTAAGCAGCTCCCAGGGCTCCACGGCCGCGGTCGTCAGACGGGAGGTGAAGAAGAGATTTCCGTCGTCAAAAACAAACGGATTTTCCAGGTACGGGCCGTACAGCGCCGCCGCGACTGCCAAAACTACGATAAAAACAAGCAGAGCAAACAATGATTCCTTTGACCAACGCCCTCGAATGAAAGGCGCTGTCATCCAGGTGCTCTCTTGGGTGTACCGCTCTGCCGCATGGAGGTAGCGCTACACCCGACGGGCCAGCTCGGCCGCCTTGCCCACATAGCTGCCGGGCGTCATCGCCAGCAGTCGGTCCTTTTCGGCCTGAGGAATTTCCAGCGACTGGATCAACCCGTGCAGCGCTTCGGCTGTCACGGTCTTGCCCCGGGTCACTTCCTTGAGCTTTTCGTAGGCACCCTGCACTCCAAAGCGGCGCATCACCGTCTGGATGGGTTCAGCCAGCACTTCCCAGGACGCGTCCAGGTCTTCGGCCAGGGCTTCTTCGTTGATTTCGAGCTTGTTCAGGCCCGTGAGCAACGAGGCATAGGCCAGCGTGGCGTAGCCCAGGGCCACGCCCATGTTGCGCAGCACGGTGCTGTCGGTCAGGTCACGCTGCCAGCGGCTGATGGGCAGCTTTTCGGACAGGTGCTTGAGCAGCGCGTTGGCCAGGCCCAGGTTGCCTTCGGCGTTCTCGAAGTCGATGGGGTTGACTTTGTGCGGCATGGTGGACGAGCCGATTTCGCCCGCCTTGAGGCGCTGCTTGAAGTAGCCCAGGCTCACGTAGCCCCAAATGTCGCGCGAGAGGTCGATCAGGATGGTGTTGGCACGGGCGACGGCATCGAACAGCTCGGCCATGTAGTCATGGGGCTCGATCTGGATGCTGTACGGCTGGAAAGTCAGGCCCAGGCCCAGAGGCTCGGGTGTCTCGATGACCTTCTTGCTAAAGGCTTCCCAGTCAAAGTCGGGCCAGGCAGACAGGTGGGCGTTGTAGTTGCCCACTGCACCGTTCATCTTGCCCATGATCTTGACGCTGGCGATGCGGTCGCAGGCGGTTTGCAGGCGCATCACCACGTTGGCCATTTCCTTGCCCACGGTGGTGGGGCTTGCCGTCTGGCCGTGGGTGCGGCTGAGCATGGGCACTTCGGCAAAGGCGTGTGCCATTTCGCGCAGCTTGAGCACGATGCGGTCCAGCCCTGGCAGCACCACCTGGTCGCGACCCGAGCGCAGCTGCAGGGCGTGGCTGGTGTTGTTGATGTCTTCGCTGGTGCAGGCAAAGTGCACGAACTCGGAGGCTTTTTCCAGCTCGGGGCGTGCCTCGAACTTGCTCTTGATCCAGTATTCGACCGCCTTCACGTCGTGGTTGGTGGTCTTCTCGATCTCCTTGATGGCTGCAGCATCGGCCTCGGAGAAGTTCTTGACCAGGCCCAGCAAGTAAGCGCGCGCTCCGGTGGTGAGGGGCTTGAACTCTGCAAACCCTGCATCCGACAAGGCAATGAACCACGCCACTTCCACTTGCACGCGGCGGTGCATGTAGCCGTGCTCGCTCATGATCGGGCGAAGGGCGGCAAGTTTGGGGGCGTAACGGCCGTCAAGCGGCGACAGGGCGGTGATGGTGGACAGGCTCATGGCGCACGATTGTAGGCGGGGCCGGTCGGCGGGGTTTGTGGGGGCGGCGCATCAGTCAGCCTCATGCCGGGTCGCTGTCGATAGAATCAAACCCGAATTGTTCAGCATTCCCCGCGCACTGGAAGACACACCATGAAATTGATCGGAGCCACCGCCAGCCCCTACGTGCGCAAGGTACGTATCGTGATGGCTGAGAAAAAGCTCGACTACCAGTTCGTGCAAGAAAACGTCTGGGCAGACGACACCCATATCTCCGCATCCAACCCCCTGGGCAAGGTGCCCTGTCTGGTGATGGAAGGCGGCGAGGCTGTGTTTGATTCGCGCGTCATCGTCGAATACCTCGACACCTTGTCGCCCGTGGGCAAGCTCATCCCTTCCCAGGGCCGCGAGCGCGCTGAAGTCAAAACCTGGGAGGCCCTGGCCGACGGCGTGATGGATGCCGGCATCCTGGCCCGCCTGGAAGCCACCTGGGTTCACCGCAAGGACAGCGAACGCAGCCAGGCCTGGATCGACCGCCAACTGCTCAAGGTGAACGATGGCCTCAAGTCCATGAGCCAGGGGCTGGGCGACAAGCCCTATTGCAGCGGCATCCACCTGAGCCTGTCGGATATCGCCGTGGGTTGCGCTCTGGGTTGGCTGGAGTTCCGCTTTCCCGAGATCGCCTGGCGCAGCGAGTACCCCAACTTGGGCAAGCTGCTCGACAAGCTGATGCAGCGCCCGAGTTTCGCGGACACCAAGCCTGCCTGACCCCGTCGCTCGGCTGCTGAAAGGCTCCGGCGAGTCCGTCCTCCCGCGGAGTGCCGCGGGTCTTTGTGCAGTTCCGGTCCTCTGCTTGCCGTATGCTCCCGGGCGTATGAACGAAATGGTTCAAAACCCACCCCCCACCGCTGGTATCAGGGCGACCCGCCAGCGCGCCGCGCGCGAGGCCGCTGCCACGCCGGGCGCCGACCGGGTGCGCGTGAACGACCCAGACCGCACCATGGCCAACATCCTGCAGGTGGCCACGGCAGAGTTTGCCGACAAGGGCCTGGCCGGAGCCCGCATCGACGAGATCGCGGCACTGACCAGCACCAGCAAGCGCATGATCTACTACTACTTTGGTAGCAAGGAAGGTCTGTATGTGGCGGTGCTGGAAGACGCCTACCGCCGCATCCGGCGCATTGAGTCAGAGCTGCACCTCGAAGACCTGGCGCCCGAGCAGGCACTGCGCACGCTGGTCGGTTTCACGGTGGACTACCAGCTTGCCAACCCCGACTTCATCCGCCTGGTCATGAACGAGAACATGCACCGGGGCGAGTACATCACCCAATCCGCCACGATCCAGGAACTGAATATCCCGGTCATCCATGCCGTGCGCGACGTGTACCAGCGTGGCGTGGCGGTGGGGGTTTTTCGTCCGGATGTGGACCCTGTCGATCTGCACATGTCGATTTCGGCGCTGTGCTTTTTCAACGTGGCCAACCGCCACACCTTTGGCGCGATCTTCAAGCGCTCGCTGGATACGCCTGCCGCCACGGCGCAACGCCGTGAATCGATCATTGAAATGATCGTGCGCTTTCTGCGGCCCTGAATCGAATCCCGCCGGCGCGCTGCGCGCCTGGCACCCTGCTGTTCTTCAGGGCCATGAGCCGGAGGACGCTCTTCGCCGGGCGTGGTTGACCCATCCATCGCGACCCCACGCCGCGCCACCCGGTGCTGCCCTATCGCTGTTCGCGAGCAGGGTTTGCACCTAGATCAAATACTAACCAGTTCGTACAAAATTAAATCCACTCACTGATAACGACTGGAGACACCATGCTTGCACTGGCCGACCGCTGGCTCGGGCGATACACCCGCGCACTCGACATGCTTTCCGGCCTGTGTCTGGCCATCATGGTGGTGCTGGTGTTCGGCAACGTGGTGCTGCGCTACACGGTGAACTCGGGCATCACGGTGTCCGAAGAGCTGTCGCGATGGCTGTTTGTGTGGCTGACCTTCATGGGGGCCGTGGTGGCTTTGCGAGAGCATGGGCACCTGGGCACCGATGTCTTGGTGTCCCGCCTGCCCGCTGCGGGCAAGAAGGTCTGCCTGGTTCTCGCACAGATATCGATGCTGTATGTCTCCTGGCTCCTGCTCAAAGGCAGCTGGGCCCAGATGCTGATCAATGCCGACACCGAGGCGCCGGTGACCGGGGCGTCCGTGGGCATCTTCTATGCCAGCGGTGTGCTCATGGGCGCATCAGCCATTGCCATTCTGGTCCGCGATCTGCTGCGCACGCTCTTTGTGCCGCTGGGCGAGCATGAGCTGGTCATGGTGCAGGAAAGCGAAGAACTCGCGGCACTGCAACACCGCACGGAAGACGCCAGTGCCAGCACTCCCCCTCCAGGCCCCCGTCGCTGACCCCTCCTTTGCACTGGAACGCGCACCATGACCGTCACCATCTTCCTCGGTTCCCTGCTGCTCGCCATGGCGATCGGCGTCCCCATCGCTTTCGCTCTGCTCCTCTGCGGTGTGGCGCTGATGTGGCATCTCGACCTGTTCGATGCGCAAATCCTCGCGCAGAACGTGATCAATGGCGCGGACAGCTTCCCGCTGCTGGCCGTGCCCTTCTTCATGTTGGCGGGCGAGATCATGAATGTGGGGGGGTTGTCCAAGCGCATCGTAAAGCTGGCGCTCACCGTGGTAGGCCATGTCCCCGGTGGCCTGGGCTACGTGGCCATCATGGCGGCCGTGATCCTGGCGGCAGTGTCGGGCTCGGCCGTGGCGGACGCGGCGGCCTTGGCGTCGCTGCTGCTGCCCATGATGGTGGCTGCGGGGCACAACAAGGAGCGTTCGGCGGGCTTGATTGCCTCCGCCGGGATCATCGCGCCAGTGATACCGCCATCGATCGGCTTTGTGATCTTTGGCGTGGCCGCCAACGTGTCCATCAGCAAGCTGTTCCTGGCGGGCATTGTTCCTGGCGTGCTGCTCGGGCTCTCGCTGGCTGTGACGTGGTGGTGGCTGGTGCGGCGCGAGAACGTGGCGCCGCCGAAGCGCGCAACGCGCGCCGAGCTGCTGCTGGCGTTGCGTGAAGCCGTGTGGGCCCTGGGCCTGCCCATCATCATCCTGGTGGGTCTGCGCATGGGGGTGTTCACACCCACCGAGGCTGCTGTGGTGGCCGCCGTGTACTCGTTGTTTGTCGCGATGGTCGTGTACCGCGAGCTGACCTTGCGCCAGCTGGTGGATATCTTCCAGACCTCCGCACGCACCAGTGCCGTGGTCATGTTCCTGGTCGCAGCTGCCATGGTGTCGGCCTGGCTCATCACCGTGGCCGATCTTCCGTCCGCTGTCATCGGCATGCTGGAGCCTTTCATGGGCAACCAGACGCTGCTGCTGATCGCCATCATGGTGCTGGTCATGGTGGTGGGCACCGCGATGGACATGACGCCGACCATCCTCATCCTCACGCCCGTGCTGATGCCGGTGGTGAAGGCCGCGGGCATTGACCCGGTGTACTTCGGCGTGCTGTTCATCATCAACAACGCCATTGGCCTCATCACGCCGCCCGTGGGCACCGTGCTCAACGTGGTGGCCGGGGTGGGCCGCATTTCCATGTCGCAAGTCACCCGGGGCGTCATGCCGTTCATGGTGGCGCAGTTCATCGTCATGTTCCTGCTGGTGCTGTTCCCGTCCATTGTTCTCGTGCCCTTGCGCCTGCTGGGGGGCTGACCCTCCCTCCCGCGCCTACCGTTTCTGCCTGCCAAAAAACCAAGGAGACCATCCCATGAAGCTGCTCAAGACCCTGCTCGCCACGGCCCTCGTCGCCGCATCGCTGCTGCCCGCTGCGCACGCGCAGGAGCGCACCATCAAGTTCGCCTTCCAGAACCAGAAGGACCACCCGCAGGCCCAGGGCGCGCAAAAGTTTGCCGACCTGGTGGCGGCCAAGACCAACGGCCGCATTGCCGTCAAGCTCTTCCCCGGCGGCACGCTGGGCGGCGACCTGCAGACCGTGTCGGCGCTGCAAGGTGGCACGGTGGAGATGACGGTGCTCAACGCGGGCATTCTGTCGGCCCAGGCCAAGGAATTCGGCATCTACGACTTCCCCTTCCTGTTCGCTACGCCCCAAGAGGCTGACGCCGTGACGGACGGCCCCTTCGGCAAGAAGCTGCTCGACAAGCTGCAGGCCAAGAACCTGGTGGGCCTGGGTTATTGGGAGCTGGGCTTTCGCAACCTCACCAACAGCAAGCGCCCCATCACCAAGGCTGAAGACATTGCAGGCCTCAAGATCCGCGTGATCCAGTCGCCCATCTACATCGACATGTTCAACGCGCTGGGCGCCAATGCCGTGCCCATGCCCTTCCCCGAGCTGTACACGGCCATGGAGCAGAAGGCCGTGGACGGCCAGGAGAACCCGTTCTCCACCATCCTGTCGTCCAAGTTTGCGGAGGTGCAGAAGTACCTGACCGTGACGCGCCACATGTACAACCCCCAGGCCGTGATCGTGAGCAAGAAGTTCTGGGACAGTCTGAACCCTGCTGACCAGAAAGCGTTGACCGACGCCATGGCCGAAGCCACCACCTTCCAGCGCGGTGTGTCGCGCGTGCAGGCCAATGTGGCGCTGGAAGACCTCAAGAAGGCCGGCATGCAGGTGTCCGAGTTCTCGCCTGCCGAGCTGGACAAGCTGCGCGCCAAGGTGAAACCCGTGGTCGAAAAGCACAGCGAAAAAGTGGGCGCAGAGACGGTGAAAGAGGTCTACGCCACGCTGGCCAAGCTGCGCGGCGGCAAGTAAGCCCCACGCTGCCCTCCCTGCACGGCTGCCAGTGGCCCCGCCACGCCCGGCCGTGCATTCACCCCGTATCCCGCCCGCCCCATGAGCATCCAGCTGCTTGATCCCCCGGTCACCACACCCACGTCCGCCATGCCATCCACAAGCCCCCGCAAGGTGCTGATCGGACTGATCGGTGCCGGTATCCAGAAATCGCTGTCGCCCGCGCTGCACGAAGAAGAAGCGCGCCATCACGGCATGCGCCTGCACTACCAGCTCATCGACCTTGACCGCTCTGCTTCCTCGGCGGAGCATCTGCCCACGCTGTTGTCGGCGGCGCGCATCATGGGCTACGCGGGCTGCAACGTGACCTACCCCTGCAAGCAGGCGGTGATTCCGCACCTCGACAGCCTGTCCGAAGAAGCGCGCGCCATGGGCGCCGTGAACACCGTGGTCATCCAGGGCGGAAAACTCGTGGGCCACAACACCGACGGATCGGGCTGGGCTTGGGGCTTTACCCGCGCACTGCCTGGCGCCGACCTGCGCCGCGTGGTGCTGCTCGGCGCGGGCGGTGCAGGCGCTGCGATTGCACACGCCGTGCTACGGCTGGGCGCTGAGCACCTGAGCATCGTCGATGCGCAGCCCGAGCGTGCGGCTCAACTGGCAGCCGATGTGAATGCGCTGTACGGCGCCCGGGCCGAAGCCTCCGACATCCAATCGGCCATGGCGCAGGCCACAGGCCTGATCCACGCCACGCCCACGGGCATGGACAAACTGCCCGGCCTGCCACTCGATGTGGCCCTGCTGCGGCCCCCGATGTGGGTGTCCGAAGTGGTGTATTTCCCGCTCGACACTGCCCTGGTGCAGGCCGCACGCGCGCTGGGCTGCCGGGTATCCGACGGCGGTGGCATGGCTGTGGGCCAGGCCGTGGGCGCGTTCGAACTGTTCACCGGCGAGGCGCCCGACGCGGCGCGCATGGATGCGCATTTCCGCCGCCTGGTCAGCACGCGCTGATGCCGCTGCCCGCTGCAACCCCCAAGGAGCCGACACCATGAGCACCCCGATGATGGCCGCCCGCGAAACTCTGGGCGAACTGCCCAACCCCCTGGGCCTGCAGGGCGTGGAGTTCATCGAATACGCCACCAGCCGTCCGCAGGCCCTGGGCCAGGCGCTGGAGCGCATGGGCTTTCAGCCTGTGGCACGCCGCCGCTCGCGCGAGGTGCTGCTGTACCGCCAGGGCGACATGAACATCATCGTCAACGCCCACCAGGACAACGAGCTCACCGGCGTGCACGCCCCGCCCGCGCTCACCGAAGCGCCGGTGCTCGCCGCCATTGCTTTTCGCGTGGGCAATGCGGCCGCGGCCTACCGCCGGGTGCTGGAACTGGGCGCCTGGGCCGTGCACACCGAGGTCGAGGTGATGGAGCTGAACATCCCCGCCATCCACGGGGTGGGTGCCAGCCGCATCTACTTTGTCGACCGCTGGAAGGAGTTCTCCATCTACGACGTGGACTTTGTGCCCATCCCCACCGTCAACCAGCGCCCGCCCGCGCTGCAGGGCCTGCACCTGTTTGGCGTGGTGCAGTACATCGGCCTGGGCCGTGGGGAGGACTGGATCCACTTCTACAGGGAACTGTTTGGCTTCGCCGAGCTGGCACCGGACCAGTCGTTTGGCGTACTCACCCACGGCCGCATCCTGGCCAGCCCCTGTGGCACGCTGCACTGGCAGCTCATCGAACCGCTGGTCGATGCGCTGGAAGCCGACCCCGAAGAGTTGCTGCAACGCGTGGCCTTTGGCGCCCCCGACGTGCTGGCCACGGTGCAAGCGCTGCGCGAGCGCGGTGTGGACTTCGTCGAGTCCCCCACCGGCGTGCACACGGGCACGCGCGGCGCCCTCACCCGCGCAGATGCCGGCGCACCCAGCTTCGAACTGGTGCTGGACGCACGCTGAGCCTGGAGACTGCCCCATGCGCACATCCACCATGCAACGCAACGTCGCCGACTTTGGCATGGACACCATCAGCCTGGCCGGCCCGCTGGAGGCCAAGCTCGCCGCCGTCAAGGCCGCCGGATTTGGCCAGATCATGCTGGCCGCACGCGACATCGTGGGCCACCCCGAAGGCATCGAGGCCGCCGTGCACGCCGTGCGCAGCAGCGGCCTGCGGGTGACGGGCTTCCAGGTGCTGCGCGACTTCGAGGGTCTGTCCGGCCACCTGCACAGCTACAAGGTGGACATCGCCAAGCAGATGATCCTGATGGCGCGCGACCTGGGCGCGCCCGTGCTGCTGGCATGCAGCTCCACGTCTTCGCACGCCACGTCTGACGCCGATGCGATTGCGCGCGATCTGCGCAAGTTGGCCCTGCTGGCGCTGCCCCATGGCATCCGCGTGGCGTTTGAGGGCCTCTCCTGGGGCCGCCACATCAACGAGGTGCACCAGGCCTGGGCCGCCGTGGAACAGGCCGATTGCCCTAACCTCGGGCTGGCCATTGATTCGTACCACCAGTTCGCCACCAGCACGCCGCTCGCGGCGCTGGAGGACGTGGACCCCGCCAAGATCTACCTCGTGCAGCTGTCCGACTTCATGTGGCAGGAAACGCGCACAGTGCAAGAGCGCATCGAGACCGCGCGGCACTTTCGCGTGTTCCCCGGCGAAGGCGTGCACAGCAAGGCGCTGGCCGAACTGGTACGCACGCTGGACGGCATGGGCTATCAGGGCGATTACAGCTTTGAGGTCTTCAACGACGACTACCAGCAGCTGCCTCTGCCCTATGTGGCGCAACGGGCGTGGAACAGTGCGCTGTGGCTGGCCGAAGGCGTGTTGCAACGCGCAGTGCCCTTGCCCGGGCATTCGCGCATCCGGGCAGTGGGGTGAAGAGGGTGAACAGGCCCCGGGGACCCTGTGCACGAATCGCCGCGCCGTGTGCATCTGCGGTCCCGGGCAGCCTGCGGTGTTGCAACACCTCGCAATAGCGACAGCTAGTGCTGCGTTTTGCGCCTAGCAGACCATCCCGATCCGCAGCGCCCACATACCGCTCGATGCGTGCGGAGGATCCCTAGCTGTTGGCGCGCTTTTTGAGCCAGCGCATCAGTGCGCCCACCACGGGCAGCTTTTCGTACAGCTCTTCGGCCGCATCCCAGTAGTCGCGGTGCAGCGTCACCAGACCCTGTTCGTCCAGCACCAGGTGCGAGGCACCACGCACCGTCTGCGTCACGCCCTTGTGAAAGTCCTTGAAAGCGAACAGGAAGTCCCAGGTCAAGAAGCACTGCGTGCCCTGCACCACCCGCCCGGTGACCACAAAACGCGGCTGCTCCAGCGCCTCGAACATGTGGGCAAAAATGGCCTGGATGGCAGGCACGCCCTGCACCTCGTTGAAGGGGTCCTTGAAGCGCGCCTGTGGTGCGTAGAAATGGCCAATGGCCGCTATGTCGGCAGGCGAGAGGTTTTCAAAGAACGCGACAACGCGCGTGACGGCTTCTTCGGTGGATGGGGGTGTGTTCGGGGGCTGCATCGCAAAAGTCAAAGGCCTGTGAAGCGGCGAACGGCGGGGAAGTACCAACGGTACGGCAACAGCCGCAGCAGCTTCATCACGCGTGTGAAACGCTTGGGGAAGTGGATGTCGAAATGCCCCCGCTCCCAGCCCTGCACGATGGCCGCCGCTGCTGCTTCGGGTGAGATGAGGGCCGGCATGGTGAAGTCGTTGCCCGCCGTGAGTGGCGTGGCCACAAAACCAGGGTTGATCACGCTCACGCCCATGCCCAGGTCGTGCAGGTCCAGGTACAGCGCCTCGGCCAGGTTGATGAGGGCCGCCTTGGTGGGTCCATAGGCCAGGCTCTTGGGCAGGCCGCGAAAGCCTGCCACGCTGCTGATCAGGCTCACGTGGCCCGGGCGCCCGGCCTCCGCTGCGGCCAGCATGGCGGGCAACACGGTGGCCAGCACGTGCAGCACGCCGTTGTAGTTGATCTGCTCATGGCGCAGCATCACGGCCAGATCGAAGTCGGTGGCGCGCATGTCGCGGTAGTAGCCCGCGCAGTAGCACACCAGGTCGGGCGCCCCTCCCGCGAGCACCTGCGCTGCGGCGGCCTGCACCTGTGCCGGTTCGGCGGTGTCAAAAGCCAGCGCCGTGCTGCCGGGGTGCTGCACGACAAAGGCGTTCAGTGCATCACCGCTGCGCGCCGACACGATGACCTGCGCACCACGCGCATGCAGCGCGGCTGCGGTGGCCCGGCCAATGCCACTGCTGGCCCCGATGAGCCAGGCCCGGCGGCCCTGCCAGTCGCGCAAGGGAGGGTTGAGGCTCATGGTGCGCGTTTGGTGAAGGACAGCGTGATCTCGCCCAGGCGCACGCCGAACTTGGTCATGGTGGCGCGGTTGAGCATCACGCGGTCGTCGATGAGGTACATCCAGTCGTCCAGGTCCACGTTGTAGACCTTGCCATCCACCGGCAGGGCCAGCGTGTAGTTCCAGTGGAAGGCGTTGCCGCGCGTCTGGCCGTTGGCCGTGCCCACCACATCGTCGGCGGTGCCGGTGTAACGGCCGTCCGCGTGCTTGGTCAGGCGCCAGATGCGGCGCTGTGTGGTGCCGTCGGAGTAGGTGAAGGCTTCATCCAGCACGCCCTCGTTGCCCTTCCAGCTGCAGTCCATCACCACGGTGAAGCGTTTGACGATCTGGCCGCTGCGGTCCTGGAAGATGCCGTAGGCGTCGATCTTGCCGTTGAAATACTGGGCCAGGTCCAGCACCGGTTTCTCGGTGGCGTAGCCATCCAGGTTCTGGCTGGCGCAGCCGGACAGCACCACGGGCGCAGCCACAGCGGCGGAAAGGAGGAGGCGTCTTTGCATCATGGGTTGTGCCTTGGGGGTATGGGTGTCAGGTTCCAGCCATCGCCGCACCGCGTGGGTGCCGCAGAAAAAGGACGTACAGCGCTGCCGCTGCCGCCAGTTTGAGCGCGCAGGGCAGCACGGCGTAGGCCAGGCCCAGTGTCTGCAGGCCGTCATCGCTGCGCGTGCCCGGCGTGTAGCCCAGCCAGCCCAGCAGGGGCAGCGCCAGGCCTGCGGCCAGGGCCAGGTTGAGCTTGGTGGCAAAGTTCCACCAGCCGAAGTACGCGCCCTCGTGCCGGCCGCTGTCGCCCTCGGCCGCGATCACGCCCGCCAGCAGGGCGCTGGGCAGGGCCAGGTCTGTGCCCAGGGCCACACCCGACAGCGCGCAGACCACCATGAACGGCAACACATCACCCGCGCCCAGAAACGCCGTCCAAACAAACACGGCAATCGCCAGCAGCATGCCCGCCAGCCAGGTGCGCGCCAGGCCCCAGCGCGCCACGGCACGCAGCCACAGCGGGATGGACAGCGCCGCACAGACAAAATAGGCCGCGAGGAACATGGGCTCCTGCGCCGGCGGGGCCTGCAGACGGTCCTGGATGAAGAACAGCACCAGCGTGGCCGGGATGGCACTGGCGATGCCGTTGAGCATGAACACGGCCAGCAGGCGGCGAAAGGCAGCCCGTCCCCAGGGCCGCCACAGGCTGGCGCGCTGTGCCGGGCGGTACACGCCTGCCACGGCCTCAGCATGGTCTGCGGGGCGTGGGGCTCTGGTCCACGCCCACCAGCCCAGCAGCAGGGTGAGGGCAAACACACTGAGCATCACGGGCAGGCCCAGCAGCGCGGGCAGCACCGAAGCCAGCACCACGCCCACCAGCGCGGCGCCCTCACGCCAGGCCACGATGCGGCCGCGCTGCAGCTCATCGCCGCCCAGCCGTGCGCCCCAGGACTGGTGCGCAATGCCCAGCTGGCTATAGGCCGTGTAGGTGATGAGCAGTGCCACCAGCGCCCAGGCAATCAGTGCATCCGCCCCACGTACCCACGGAAAGAACAGGCTGGTCAGCCCCAGTGCCAGCACCACGGCCGACACCGCGCCCACCGCCAGCACGGCGCGCACCGAACGGCCGAACAGGTGGTCGGACAGACGCCCCAGCAGCGGGTCGGACACCGCGTCGAACAGCCGCGCCGCCAGCAGCACCGAGCCCAGCGTGGCAAGCGGCATGCCGAACTCGCGTGCGTAGTGGTTGGGCAACAGCACATACAGTGGCAGCGCCACAAAAGCCAGCGGTAGGCCCAGCAGCCCATAGGCCAGGCCTTGGCCGGCGCGCATGGGCGTGGTGGTGGTCATTGCTGCCCTTGTCCCGCCGTGCGGGTGGCCGCGATCAGCTCTTGCCGCAGTCCGGGCTCGGAGGTCTGCGGCGACAGCCAGATGCCGAAGAACAGGCGCGAGAACTCGGCGTCAGGCACTTCGCCCACCACACGCCCGCCCATCTTGAACACGGCGCCCGTGCCGGGCTGGTACAGGCCCAGCAGCCGGTCGCCGGCCTTCACATCCGGCAGCGCGGCGGTCAGTGCCTGCTGCCAGCGCGCGGCCTGCTGCGGCGTGAAGCTGCCCACGCGGCGCATCTCTTCGATGGAGCGCTTGGCAATGGCCTCGGCCGAAAAATCGCGGTGGTAAGTCAGCTCCAGCGCCAGGGGATGGGCGGCGTAGTTGTCGGCATCAAAGCCGGGCTGCACCCACAGCCGCGCACGGTAGATCTCAAACCCCAGAAACCGCAGCACGCCCTGGCCGACCAGGCGGGCCCCCGACAGCGGGGCTGCGGCGGCTGCGCTGGCCTCTGCAACCTGCGCCAGCGCGGTTTGAGGGCCAAAAGCCATCAATGCGCTAGTGAATATTGCGGTAGCAGCTATATTTTTCATAGCAGTCATCAGTCCTTGGCCAGGGTGTACTGCACCAGGTCGATGTTGCTCATCGCAAACGCCGCCTCGCAATACGCCAGATAGAACTCCCAGATGTGCATGAAGCGCTCGTCAAAGCCCAGCTGCAGGATCTGCGTGCGCTGCGCGAGGAAGCGCTCGCGCCACCGCTTGAGGGTTTCGGCGTAGTCCTGGCCAAACGCAAACTCGTCGACCACGCGCAGGCCTGCCGCCTCGGCTTCGCGGCGGAACTCGCGCGGACACGGCAGGCAGCCACCCGGGAAGATGTACTGCTGGATGAAATCCGTGGAGCTGATGTAGCGCTCGAACAGGCTGTCGTCGATGACGATGCTCTGGATGCAGGCCCGGCCGCCGGGCTTGAGCAAGCGGTTCACCGACTGGAAGTAGGTAGGCCAGTATTCGCGGCCCACGGCCTCGACCATCTCGATGGAGCAGATGGCGTCGTATGGGCCGTCCTGGATGTCACGGTAGTCCTGCAGGCGCAGGTCGGCGTGCTCGGCCACCCCTTGCTGCGCCATGCGCTTTTGCGCGAAGGCGAGCTGCTCGGTGGAGAGTGTCACGCCCGTCAGGTGGGCGCCGAATTCGACGGTCGCCATCTCGGCCAGCGCGCCCCAGCCACAGCCGATCTCCAGCACCCGGGAATTTGGCTGCACACCGGCCATGCGCAACGCGCGCCGCACCTTGGCGTGCTGGGCCGCGCGCATGTCGCCGCCTGCATCGCCTTCGAACCAGGCGGACGAGTAGTTCATCGTATCGTCCAGCCAGAGTTCGTAGAACGCGTTGCCCAGGTCGTAGTGGGCGTGGATGTTCTTCTGGCTGTTGGCGCGGGTGTTGCGGTTGAGCAGGTGCTTGATGCGGTACAGCAGCCGGCCGGCCCAGGTGCCGTAGATCACGCCTTCCACCTGCTGGCGGTTGGCGATGAAGAGCTTGAGCAGGTCGGTCAGGTGCGGCGTGGTCCAGTCGCCCGCGATGTAGCTCTCGGCAAAGCCGATGTCACCCGACTTGAGCGCTGCGCTGCAGACATTCCAGTTCTTGAGTGTGATGGCCGCCGACGGGCCATCGCCGTGCCCGAAGTGCTGCAGGGTGCCGTCAGGCAACTGCACCGTCAGGTGGCCGTGCTGCAGTCGCTGCAGCAACCTGAGCGCGGTGCGGGCGGCTGCCGGAGTGCCTGCGGGCAGGGCCTGCGCGTTGCGGTCGGAGCGGGTGGCGGTGGTGGAGTTCATGGCGGCGGTCTCGCGGGGCTGGAACGACATGGAGATCAACGGGTCACGATGGAGGCAGGCGCCTCGGGCTTGCGATGGAAACGCACGCGCTTGAGCCACAGCTGCAGCGCGTGCCAGTGGATGCGGGCAATGATGGCCAGCGTCATGGCGGGGTAGCCCCAGAGCGCCTGGCGCAGGGTCTGTGCGGTGATGGCCTGCAGGGTGCCGCTCACGCTGGTCTGGATGAGCGGGCCGGTGTCGTCGTCGTGGTCGATGCGCACCACGGTGCGGCCTGCGTCCTGTGCACCGGCCTCGGTGCGCATGAAACGAAAGCGGTAACCGCCGCTCACCTCGCAGAACGGCGACACGTGGAACACCTTGCGTGCCTGCTGTTCCACGCCGTACTGCGGCGCATCCAGCAGGTAGCAGTGGCGCTCGCCAAAGGTGTTGTTCACTTCCACCACGATGGCGCGCAGGTGGCCATCGGCACGGTGGCAGTACCAGAAACTCACGGGTTTGAAGGTGTAGCCCAGCACACGGGGGTAGCAGTGCAGCCACACCTCACCTGTGGCGTCGGTGATGCCTTCGGTGCGCAGCAACTCGTCCAGCCAGGCCAGCGCCCCGCCCTGCGCGGCGCTGCGGCCGTCGCCGTGGTCCGCATCATGGAAGCTGATGGCGCCACGCCGGTTCACAGCCAGCTCACCACGCATGCCGGGCAGGCTGCGCATCGGCAGCATCAGGAAAAACGTGGGGTAGGCGAACGCATGCCGCCGGGGCCGCAGCCGCGTGTGGCGCACCTGGCCGAAGCCGATCAGGGGCGCTGCGGTGGGGGCCGGCGCGTGGCTCACGCAGCCTCCGCCAGGGGGGCCGGCAGGGCGGCCAGCAATTGCTCGGCCACGGCCAGGCCCGATTTGAGGCCGTCTTCGTGGAAGCCGTAGCCCGTCCAGGCGCCGCAGAACCAGGTGTGCTGCTGCCCTTGCAGCTTGCCCACCTGCTGCTGCGCGCGGATGGCGGCCATGTCGAACACCGGGTGGGCGTATTCGTAGCTGCCGATCACATGCTCAGGCGCAATGTCGCGCACCGGGTTGAGCGACACCACCACGGGCTGCGCAAAGGGCACGGGCTGCAGCTGGTTGATGAGGTAGTGCAGGCACACGCGGGCCGACTCGCGGCTGCGTTGCGGCGCACGTTCGTAGTTCCACGCGGCCCAGGCGGCGCGGCGCTCGGGCAGCACGGACGTATCGGTGTGCAGGACAGCGCGGTTGGCCTGGTAGCGAATGGAACCCAGCACCGCGCGCTCGTGCGGCGTGGGCTGGGCCAGCAGGGCGAGCGACTGGTCCGAATGGGTGGCCAGCACCACCTTGTCAAAGTGCTCGGTGTGGCCTGCAGTCACCACGCGCACGCCGGCGGCATCACGCTCGATGCGGCGCACGGGGGTGTTCAGTCGCTTGTCGGCAATGCCCGCCACGATCTTGTCCACGTAGTGGCGCGCTCCGCCGGACACCGTCCACCACTGGGGGCGGTTGCTCACCTGAATCAGGCCGTGGTTGTGGCAGAACCGGATCATGGTGGCCACGGGGAACTTCAGCATCTGGTCGGTGGGGCAGCTCCAGATGCAGCCCAGCATGGGCAGGAAGTACCAGTCACGGAAGGCGTCGCCAAAGCGGTGCTCGCGCAAGAAGTCTCCCAGGGGCTGCATCAGCGCTGCCTCGGCCTGCTTGTCGGCAATGCGAGTACACAGTTGGTTGAAGCGCAGCAGGTCGCGCAGCATGCCCAGAAAGCGCGGGTTGACCAGGTTGGAACGCTGGGCAAACACGGTGCTGAGGTTGGTGCCGCTCCATTCCAGCGCGCGGCCGCCGCCCAGTGCTGCGGGCACCTGCACCGAAAACGACATGTCGGATTTGGCAGTCTCCACGCCCAGCTCGGCCAACAGGCGGATCAGGTGGGGGTAGGTGCGCTCGTTGAACACCAGAAAGCCGGTGTCCACGCCGTGGGTGACCGGGGTGCCTGACGCATCGGGCAGGGTGACATCGACGGTGTGGGTGTGGCCGCCGAAGTAGTCGCCCGCCTCAAACAGCGTGATGTCCGCCTGGCCGCGCAGCTGGTGCGCGACGGAAAGCCCGGAGATGCCGGAGCCGATGATGGCGATTTTCATGACCGGCTCCCTCTGGCCGGTGCACGGAATAAAAAGGTTGCGAAGCGTCCCGAAACGAATAAGAGAGGGAGGGAGGAGAAGCGCTCCAGGAGGTCAGTCGGAACCCGGGGGCCCGAAAGGCTTCGCAACATTAAAACTGTACGCTGCGCAATCGTCTTGCGCAATGGATAGAGTGAGGCCGCCCCGGCGAAGTTCCAGAGGCCTTCTGTATTTTTTTTCAAGAAATGTAAAGAAGTCATTGCGCTCACCGGGGTGTGGGCAGGGCGAGCTGCTGTTCGATGGCACGCACCAGGCCCTTGTTGTCCGGCCCGGTCAGGCTGGAGTAGTTGTCCACCAGCTTGCCGTCGCGGCCCAGCAGGTATTTGTGGAAGTTCCAGCGGGGCGCCGTGCCCGACAGCTGCGCCAGCTGCTGGTACAGCGGCGAAGCCTCCGGGCCCTTCACGCTGCTTTTGGCAAACATGGGAAATTTCACCCCGAAGGTGTTTTCGCAGAAGTCGGCGATTTCCTTGTTGCTGCCTTTTTCCTGGGCAAAGTCGTTGGACGGGAAGCCCAGCACCACCAGCCCCTTGTCCTTGTAGCGGGCATACAGCTCTTCCAGTCCCTTGTACTGGCCGGTAAAGCCACAGAAGCTGGCCGTGTTGACCACCAGAACCACTTTTCCGCTGTACTGGCAAAGCGACTGCGGCTTTTCGTCCTGCAGGCGCGGAAAGGTGTGCTGCAGCGTGGCCGGGCACGCTGCAGGCGCATCGGCCGCTTGGGCGGCGGGCGCCAGCAGCAGCCAGGCCGCCAGCGCGGTGGCTGTCGAGAGGAGTCTTGTAAGGCGGTTCATAGGACTTTGGGCAGTGAGTACGGCCAATTTAACCATTTCATCATTTTTTGTCCACATGAGTTTTTATTTGTACTGAATGGTTTACGTGGTGCGAACGCATTTGGATTCAGATTTCGGAAGTAACGGGGTGAGGGGGCCCAAAACGGCCGTGCAGCCCAAACGGCGCCGGCCGATCACCCGGCAGGGAAAAGGGGCGAGCGCGGCGTCAGACCCGGTGCCAGGCACCAGGAGCCAGGCATGAGGCGACGCTCAATGCTGAAAACAGGGGGTTGTCCGCCGCAGACAGCGGCGGCACGCAGAACCGGGGGGCTCGCAGCGCCCTCCCAGGCGTCAGACCATCTGCAGCAGGCGGTCCAGCGACAGGTTGACCCGCACGTCCTTGAAAGCCACCACACCGGTGACCTTCCAGGGCGGCATGCCCGTATCGCGGGGAATGGGCTCGCCCGTGGCCATGCCGTCGCGGTTGGTCACCACGGCCACGCGGGGGGTGGTGGCGGTGGTGCCCCGGCGGATGACCACGCCCACTTCACGACTGGCCAGGCGCACAAAGGCGCCGGGGGGATAGACGCCCAGGGTCTTGACGAGGGCGGCGCCGGCCTCGTCCACCTGGTGCTCTTCGTCGTAGTAGCTGGCCTGCATGGCGGCAGTGACAGGCATGGGCAGCCGCGCGGCGCGGGGGGCCAGGCGGGCGCCAAAAATGTCGGCGCGCTGCAGCAGGCGGGCCATTTGCTGGGCTTCGGTCTTTTTGGCCAGGGGCCCGGGCGTGCGGTGGTGGTGGCAGCGCACGGCCTCCAGCCACACCGGGTCGGCCACGCCCAGATGGCGCAGCAGCGCCTCGGACCGCGCCGCGTGGTCTTCCACGGCGGCAATCTGGGTCGCGGTGAGGGGCTGGGTCTGCAGCACCAACTGGTCCTGCAGCTCGGTCATGGCGATGTTCATGCTCAGCGCTGCGTGCCCCAATTGCTGCACCCGGCCGCTGGGCCAGCGCAGCATCTCGCGGGCCACCACCATGCACACGCAGCTGACCAGCATGGAATGCGTGGCGCTGTACATGCGCGTTTCCTGGGCCGAGAGATAGATCAGTGCCAGCAGCGTGGCGTCGGGCGTCTGCTCGCAATGGCGCACCAGCTCGTCGTGCAGCGCCTGAAACCGCCCGCCAAAGTCGCTGTGCGACGGAGCGCGTAGCAGCTGCGTGGCCCGCAACTGCAGCTCGGGCCAGTCGGGCAGGGTTCTGCCCGCACGCGCAGCGGCCGCTGCGGCGGCCTGCTCGCCGGCCGTCATCTTCATGGCGGCGATCTCGCCCAGGTTGGTATCGGCGATCAGCATGCGCTGCAGCTGCGCCAGGTAGGCGCGGTGGCTGCCGCCGGATTCGTCGGTGTCCACACACAGCTCGCGCCCACGTTCGACCAGCTTGGCCAGTTCGTCGCGGGTGCGGATCACATAGCCCTTTTGCGCCAGCAACACGCCGTCGGCCCCCCGCAGCACAAAAGGCAGGGGATGGCCCAGCTGGATGGATTCGATGTTGAGGCTGACGAGGTTCATGGTGCGCGTTGCATTATCCGACGGCTACCTCCCGCCAAAGCCCGCGCGACCCCCGTGATTGCCCTGCTTTTTGGGCTCACGCCGGGGGGCGCGCCAAGACTTGGCGTCAGGGGGCGGAGGGAGGTGCTGGTTGCGCCGTGGCGGCGGCTGTGGCTGTGGGGGCTGCAGGTGCGCCCGGGGCATGGCGCCCCCCGCGCAGGCGGCGGGCCAGCCGGCCGAACCCCTGGCCCAGGTCGTCCACCCCGGTGAACACCGCCGGAATCACCAGGAGGCTCAGCAGCGTGGAGGTGATGAGTCCACCAATCACCGCCACCGCCATGGGCGAGCGAAAGCTCGCGTCCGCAGCACCCAGGCCGATGGCGATCGGCAGCATGCCCGCACCCATGGCCAGCGTGGTCATGATGATGGGCCGTGCGCGCTTGTGGCAGGCGTCGATCAGCGCCTCAAAGCGCGTCATGCCATGCTCGCGCCGCGCCAGAATCGCGTACTCCACCAGCAGGATGGAGTTTTTGGTGGCAATGCCCATGAGCATGATCAGCCCGATGAGCGAGGGCATCGAGAAGCTCTTCTGCGCAATCAGCAGCCCCACAAACGCGCCACCCAGCGACAGCGGCAGCGCCGCCAGGATGGTCACCGGGTGCAGGAAGTCCTTGAACAGCAGCACCAGCACGATGTAGATGCACAGCACGCCGGTGAGCATGGCCAGGCCAAAGCTGGCAAACAGCTCGCCCATCATCTCGGCATCGCCAATCGTGATCTGGCGCACGCCCGGCGGCAGGTTCTGGATGGAGGGCAGCGCTTCGACCGCCTTCGTCACGTCGCCCAGCGGCTGGCCCGAGAGTTCGATCTCGAAGTTCACGTTGCGCGCGCGGTCGTAGCGGTCCACCACGGCCGGGCCGCCGCTGAACTCCAGCGTGGCCACCTGGCCCAGCATCACCGGGCCCTTGGCGCCGGGCACGGGCAGGCGTTCCAGCAGCGACAGGTCCTTGCGCGCATCGTCCTGCAGCTTGACGACAATGGGCACCTGGCGCGCGGCCAGGTTGAGCTTGGGCAGCGACACGTCGTAGTCGCCCACGGTGGCAATGCGCAGCGTTTCGGCAATCGCGCTGCTGGTCACGCCCAGGTCGGCGGCGCGCGCAAAGTCGGGGCGCACGGCAATTTCGGAGCGCACGAGGCTGGCGGTGGACGAGATGCTGCCCAGGCCGGGGATGGTGCGCAGGTCTTTCTCGACCGCCAATGCGGCCGTGGTCAGCGCCTGCGGGTCGTCGCCCGTGAGCACCAGCACGTACTTCTCGCCCGAGCCGCCCAGGCCCACCTTGCTGCGCACGCCAGGCAGCGTCTCCAGCGCGGCGCGGATCTGGTTCTCGATGCCCTGCTTGCGCGGACGGTCGCCGCGCTCGGACAGCAAGATGGTCAGCGTGGCCTTGCGCGTTTCGGTGCTGGCGCCGCCCATGAAGGGGTCAGTGCCGGCCGAGCCGCCGCCGATGGTGGTGTACACACTTTGCACATGCTCCACCTTGGCGATGCGCTGCCGCGCGTCCTCGGCCACGGCACGCGTCTGCGCCAGCGTGGCGCCGGGTGGCAGCTCCAGGTACACCTGGGTCTGCGAGTTGTCGTCCGGCGGGATGAAGCCGGTGGGCAGCAGCGGGATCAGCGCCAGCGAGCCGATGAAAAAGGCCGCCGTGGCAACGAAGGTCATCCACCGGTGTTTGATGCACCACGCGGCCCAGCGCAGGTACACCGTCATCCAGCGCGGGTCCTTGTGGTCCCCCACGATGGGCTTGAGGATGTAGGCCGCCATCATGGGCGTGAGCAGGCGCGCCACCACCAGGCTGGCAAACACCGCGAGCGATGCTGTCCAGCCAAACTGCTTGAAGAACTTGCCCGCAATGCCGCTCATGAACGCCGTGGGCAGAAACACCGCGATCAGCGTGAAGGTGGTGGCGATCACGGCCAGGCCGATCTCGTCGGCCGCCTCCATGGCCGCCTGGTAGGGCGTCTTGCCCATGCGCAGGTGGCGCACGATGTTCTCGACTTCCACGATGGCGTCGTCCACCAGGATGCCCACCACCAGCGACAGCGCCAGCAGCGTGATCACGTTGATCGAGAAGCCCAGCCAGTACATGCCGATGAACGCCGGGATCACCGACAGCGGCAGCGCCACGGCCGACACGAAGGTGGCGCGCCAGTCGCGCAGGAAGAGCCACACCACCAGCACGGCCAGCAGCGCGCCTTCGTACAGCAGGTGCATGGAGCCATCGTATTCCTCCTGCACGGGCTGCACGAAGTTGAAGGCCTCGGTGATTTCCAGGTCCGGGTGCTGCGCGCGCATCTCTTGCAGGGCCGCCTGCACGGCAGCGCCCACTTCCACTTCGCTCGCGCCCTTGCTGCGTGCGACCTCGAAGCCCACCACCGGCTTGCCGTTGAGCAGGGCCAGCGCGCGGGGCTCGGCGATGGTGTCTGTCACCGTGGCCACCTGGTCCAGCCGCACGTGGCGGCCGTCCGACAGTGCGAGCGTGAGGCCCGCCAGCTCCTGCGCCGACTGCACCGTGGCCAGCGTGCGCACCGGCTGCTCGCTGCCGCCCAGGTCGGTGCGGCCGCCGGCACTCTCCGTCTGCACCAGCCGCAGCTGGCGTGACACGTCAGCCGCCGTGGCGCCCAGGGACTGCAGCTTGACCGGGTCGAGTGCCACATGCACCTCGCGCTGCACACCGCCCACGCGGTTGACGGCGCCCACGCCGCGCACGGTGAGCAGCTTCTTGGCCACGGCATCGTCCACAAACCAGGACAGCGCCTCGTCGTCCATGCGGGCCGACGCGATGGTGAAGGCCAGCACGGGCTGCGCGGCCAGGTCCATCTTGGTCACGATGGGGTCGCGCACGTCACCCGGCAGGTCGCCGCGCACACGGGCCACGGCGGAGCGCACGTCGTCCAGCGCCTCCTGTGTGGGCTTCTCCAGCCGGAACTCGGCGGTGATGGTGGCGCCGCCGTCCTGCACCTTGGTGTAGATGTGCTTGAGGCCCTGCAGCGTGGCGATGCTGTTCTCGATCTTGCGCGCCACGTCGTTCTCCAGCTGCGCGGGCGAGGCGCCCGGCAGCGCCACGGTCACGGAGATCGTGGGCAGGTCGATGTCGGGAAAGTTCTGCACCTTCATGGCGTTGAAGGACAGCAGGCCGCCGAAGGTCAGCAGCACAAACAGCATCAGCGCCGGGATGGGGTTCTTGATGGACCAGGTGGACACATTCATGTGGAATGCTCCTTAATTGATAGCTGCTTGCGCATGATCCACTAGCGCTACAGGCACTTTTTGCATGAAATGCTGGCTGGAGGACTGCTTGCCAGCCGCTGGCGCCGCCGCAGGGGCCGCCACGCGCACCAGGTCGCCATCGTTCAAAAAGCCCGCACCGCGCACGGCGACGGAGGCTCCTGCGTCCAGGCCCGACAGCACCTCGACCCGGTCGGCCACGCGGCGGCCGGTCTGGACCTTGCGCATCTGCACGCGCTGGTCTCCGCCCACCACAAACACGTACGAGAACCCGTCGCGCACCACCAGCGCCTCTTGCGGCACGGTGAGTGCGTCGCTGCTGCCCAGTGCGAACTCGCCCCGCGCAAACATCCCGGCACGGAAGTCGGTGTTGGCGGGCAGGTCCACATAGACCAGCGCATTGCGCGTTTGCGGGTCCACCGTGGGTGCGACCATGCGCACGGTGCCCTCGGCCGCGGCGCCGCTGGCAGCCGTAACGCTGACCTTGGCCCCGGGCTGGATGCGCCGCAGCTCGGTGGACGTGACCTCGGCGCGCCACTCCAGCCGGCCCTTGCGCACCATGCGGAACAGCTCCGTGCCTGCCCCCACCACCGCGCCCACGGTGGCCGTGCGGGCCGAGATCACGCCGCTGTCAGGCGCCACCACCTGCGTGTATTTGAGGCGCAGCTGCTGCGCGTTCAGCGCGGCCTTGGACGCTTCCACGCGGGCCTGGGCGGTTTGCTCAGCCGTGGTGAACTGCTGGATCTGCTGCTGGCTGAGTGCGCCCGTGGCTTGCAACAAGCGGGCGCGGTCGGCATTGGCGGAGGCCTCGGCCGCATTGGCCTGGGCTTCGAGCAGGCTCGCGCGGCTCTGGGCCACATCGGCCAGCACCGTGTCGGCCGAGAAGGTGGCCAGCACCTGCCCGGCCTTGACCACATCGCCCACGTTCACACGCACGTCAGTCAGGCGCAGGCCGTTGCTCTCGGCCCCAATGCTCGCCTCTTGCCACGCGGCGATGTTGCCGTTGGCGGCCAGGCGCAGCGGCACTGGCATGCGCTGCGGCTGGGACGTGCTCACCGTGAGCGCAGGCCGGGGCTGGCCCGCCTTGGGTTCATCGGCGGCACGCGATGCGCCCGAGAAAACCAGTGCACCGCCCGTGGCCAGCACGCAGGCGGCGATCACGGCGAAGGCGGTGGGGGAAAACTTGAAGGAGAAAGAGGAGTGTTGCATGTGCATCTGTCCTGGGGAGTTCATATCAGCTGTGCATGGTGTTGGGCGTGGCCCACTGCGCTCGAAACTGGCGATGCGCAGACGAGGGCAGCCCAGCAAGGGCCGCCCCGCAGCGAGGGCTGCGTTCCCCTGCCCGGATTGCGCAGCAATGCGAGAGCGGGGGCTGAGCGCCGCGGCTCCGAGCCTGCCTGCGCAGGCTTGGACGGCGGTGAAGAGCGGCCGCCTCCGGCGGACGCACCGAGGCGCAAAGCGCCTCAGGGGGGTGTCTCATAGCTTCCATCCACCACCGGCGGCGCGGTACAGCGCAATCCAGGCGGTCTGGCGTTCGTGCTGCAGTGCGACCAGCGCGTTCTCGGCGGCCAGCGCTGTGCGCCGGACATCTTCCAGCTCCACCAGACTGGCCAGGCCACCACGCCAGCGCGCCTCGGTCGCGTCGAACGATGCGCGGTAGCCCTCGGCGGCAGTGCGCGCGCTGGCGCTGCGCTCGGCCGTGCTTTGCAGGCGCACCAGGGCTTGCTCGACCTCGCTCACGGCCTGGCGCACCTTGGCGCGGTACTGCGACGCGGCCTCGTCGTAGCGGGCCTGCGCCGCATCGGTCTGCGCGGCGCGGCGGCCACCGTCAAAGATCGGCACGCTGAGCGCCAGCGGGCCGATGGTCCAGGTGTTCAGGTCGGTGGTCACGCCCCCCGTGCGCACCTGGGCTGCACCCACACTGCCGCTGAGGGTCAGCCGCGGGTAGCGCTGGGCCTGGGCGCTGGCGACGTCCGCACTGGCGGCAGCCACTTCGCGCTCAGCGTTGTACACGTCAGGGCGCTGGGTCAGCACCTGGGCGGGCAGTGCGTCCACGGTGAATAACGCGTCCGGGGCCGCAGCCACCGGCTGGGCCAGCCGGATACGCAGCGTGGGTTCTTCCCAGCCGGTGAGCGCCACCAGGGCCTTGACCTCTACATCGCATTGCATGCGTTGCTGTGAGGCACGGGCCTGGGCCTCGGCGGCGCTGGCGCGTGCCAGTGAGGCCGTGGCGGGCGCAGTAAAGCCCGCACGTTCGCTGAGCTGGGACAGGCGGGAGGTTTCGCTACGGGACTGCGCGTCGCGCTCGGCCACCTGTTGCTGGGCCAGGCAGGTGCGGATGCTGCTGGTCTGCTGCGCCACCTCGGCTGCCACGCTCACGCGCGCCTCGTGCCACAGGGCCTGCGCGCCGGCCAGCCGCTCATCGGCAGCGGTTTTGGCGGCGCGGTTGGCGCCCAACAGGTCCACCTCCCAGCTCGCCTGCAGCCCCGCCTGCGAGGTGGTGGCCACACGCGCCAGCTGGTCATTGAAGCCCCGGCTGGCACTGGCCTGTGCGTCGAGCGAGGGCAGTAAGGCTGCCCGGCTGCCCACCTGCGTGGCGCGGGCCTGCGCAATGCGCGACTGGGCCTGTGCGATGCCCGGGCTCACGGCCTGGGCGGCGTCGATCAGCTCGACCAGCAGCGGGTCTTGCAGCTGGGTCCACCAGCGGGCCATGCCCGTGAGGGAGCCCTGGTGCGGCAAGGGTGCGTGCAAGGCCGCAGGTGTGGGTGCCGATACCTGTGCAGGTGGTGCGGTGGTGGAGCAGGCCACCAGTGGCAGGACCAGCGCCAGCCACAAGGGTTTGTGTGAGATCAGTCGCATGTGCAAGTCACTCTGGGGTACGGGGAGAGGGGGCTTTTTTGACGGGGGCGGCCGCGCGGGCCGCAGCGCGGCGCTGGCGTTCCCCGTCCACCATGAACTGGGCAAAGTCCACCAGCCGCGATGTGGTGGCGGCCAGCCCCCGCGGCGTGGCGGTGAGGCCGGGGCGCACGGCCTGCACCACGTCGCGGCCCACGTAGTACTGCAGCGCCAGGGCGGTGATGGCCATGGCCAGGCGGTGCACATCGTCATCGGCAGTTTTCAGGCCGAACTCCTTGCACAGCAGGCCGACGAGCGCGGCGTGGGCGGGCTTGATCTCGCACTCCAGCTCCTGCTGCCACAGCCCGGTGGGGTCCAGCATTTCGCGAAAGTGCAGGCGCATGCACAGCTCGACCAGATCACCTTCGTGCAGGGGCTGCATGAAGCTCTGGATCAGCAGCTCGATGAACGCGGGCAAGGTGTCCGGCCAGGCATCCACGGCGATGGGGCTGCCCATGGGCTCGGTGAACGCTGCGCGGTACAGCCCGTTCTTGTCGCCGAAGTAGTAGCTGATGGACGCCGGGTTGACACCCGCCGCCTGGGCAATGTCGCGGATGGACGCCTTGGCAAAGCCGTTTTCGGCAAAGAGGCGCAAGGCGGCGTGTAGCAGCCGCGCGCGGGCCTGTGCGCCTTCCGTGGGCGGTGGGGGGGGCATGGAAGGCCGGGTTGGCTTGGGGGCTGAATCTGGCATGGAGCCGGATTACAGCACTATTTAATCAAACGATTGATTAAATTTTTGTTTCAAAAAATATCGCGGGTGTTTCGGCCGTGTTTCTGTCAGGGCTGACCTGTTGGTTGCAGCGAGGGGCGGACAGATCAGATGGATGTTCTGTACCGTCCCAATACATGGCGTAGAGGGGTGCGCGACCCTTCCAGAAGTCGGCCATCCCTGGCGCGGTGCACCCGGCCGATCAGGCCGATGGGGCGGCGGAGCCGAAGACCGCCGACCACAGTGCCAGCACGGCATCGCGCTCGGCCTGCAGTGCGGGTGGCGTGACCTGGGTGGGCGCCTCGTCCAGCCGCGCCACATGCTGTACCCGGCGCAGTTCGCGGTAGGCATCTGCGGCTGCGTGGCCCACGCCTGGGGGCAGCAGGCCCACTTGCTCGGCCCGCTGCAGCAGGGCAATGTTGCCCAGGTTGCCGCGCAATTCGGGGTGGGCGGCAGACTGCGAGAGCACCAGGTACTGCACGGCAAATTCGGCGTCCACCATGCCGCCTGGGCTGTGCTTCACGTCGAAGCGGCCGGCGGGCGTGGGGTGGGCCGAGCGCACCCGCTCGCGCATGGTCACGATCTCGTCTTTCAACGCCAGCGGGTCGCGGGCGGAGGTGATGACGGCCTCGCGCACAGCGTCAAAGCGCTCGCGCAAGGCCTCGCTGCCCATCACGAAGCGCGCACGTGTCATGGCCTGGTGTTCCCAGGTCCAGGCGGTGTTGCTGCCGCGTTGCTGCTGGTAGTTGGCGTAGGCCTCGAAGCTCGTCACCAGAAGGCCCGAGTTGCCATTGGGCCGCAGGGCTGTGTCGATCTCGTACAGGTCACCCTCGCCCGTCTTGACGGTGAGCCAGTTGATGAGCTTGCGCACAAAGGCCGCGTACACCTCGGGGGCGCGTTCGTCGTCGTCATCAAATACAAAGACGATGTCCAGGTCGCTGCCGTAGCCCAGCTCCTTGCCGCCCAGCTTGCCGTAGCCAATGATGGCGAACTGGGGCTCGTCGCGGTGGCGGTTCTTGAGGCGGCTCCAGCACCACTGGCTGGTGATCCGCAGCACGCTGTCGGCCAGCGCACTCAGGTCGTCGGCCACCTGCTCGACGGTGATGCGGCGCTCCACATCGCGCGCCAGGGTGCGGAAGGTCTCGGCATGTTGCGCACGGCGCAGCAGGTTGAGCAGGGTTTCGTCGTCGTCCTCGCCGGTGGAGCGCAGCGACGCCAGGCGCATGCCCAGCTCGCGTTCAAAGTCGGCCACCACAAAACGTTCGGACAACAGTGCATCGCCCACCAGCTCGTCGATCACGCCGGGGTGCTGCAGCAGGTAACGCGCGGGCCACTTGGCCGCGCCCAGCAGGTGCAGCAGCTGCTCGTGCACCGAGGGCCGCTCCAGCAGCAGCGCCAGATAGCTTTCGCGCCGCAGCAGCGGCTCCAGCCAGTTGGCCAGGCGCACGGTGGCCTCTTCGGTGACGCGTCCTTCCTTGAGCCACTGGGCCGTGCGCTGCACCAGGCGGAACAGGCGGGCCCGCGCCTCGTCACGGAGTCCGGCCACGCGTGGGTGGTTGCGCCACTCGGCCACACGTTCGCGAAAGCCCGGTGGCAGTTGCTCCAGCAGGCCTTCCAGCTCAGGAGGCGGCGGTGCCGCCGCCCGGGGGCCACCACAGCCACCGCCACTGCATTGTTTTTTGCCGTTGCCACCCAGCAGGGTGTCGAACTCCTGGGCCACCAGCTCGCGATGTGCGTCCAGCTCGTGCAGGAAGGCGCAGCAGTCCTTGTAGCCCAGGGTGCAGGCGATCCAGGCCAGGTCGTCGTCGCGGGTGGGCAGCACGTGGGTCTGCTGGTCGTCCAGGTACTGGATGCGGTGCTCCACCCGTCGCAGGAACACATAGGCCCGGGCCAGCGCGTCGGCGGTTTCCTGCGGCATCAGGCCCGCATGGGCCAGGCGCTGCAGCGCATCCAGTGTGGGGCGGCGGCGCAGCTCGGGGAACTGCCCGCCGCGCACCACCTGCAGCAGCTGCACGGTGAATTCGATCTCGCGGATGCCGCCGCGCGAGAGCTTGACGTCGTTGGCACGCTCGGGGTGCCCGGCGCTGCGTTTGGACGCATGGTCCCGGATCTGGCTGTGCAGTGAGCGCAGCGCATCGAACACGCTGTAGTCCAGGTAACGGCGAAACACAAACGGCAGCACCACGCCGCGCAGGGCCTGCACCTCGGGGCGGCCGATGCACTCGCGGGGGGCCACCACGCGGCTTTTGAGCCAGGCAAAACGCTCCCATTCGCGGCCCTGCACCTGCAGGTATTCCTCCAGCGCGGCCAGGGACACCGATGCGGGGCCCGAGTTGCCGTTGGGCCGCAGGGCCAGGTCCACCCGGAAGACGAAGCCATGCTCGGTGGTGTCGCCCACCAGGCTGTAGATGGCCTTGACGGCGCGCGCAAAGTATTCGTGGTTGGAGATGCGGCCCCGGCCATCGGGCATGCCGGCGGTTTCGCCATCGTGCTCATACACATAGATGAGGTCGATGTCGCTCGAGACATTGAGCTCCCGGGCGCCCAGTTTGCCCATGCCGATGATCCACAGCTGCACGGGCTGGCCCTGTGGGCCGCGCGGGGCACCATGGCGTTCGTCCAGCTCGCGGCGGGCCTGCTGGCAGGCGCGGTCCAGGGCCAGCTCGGCCAGTTCGGTCACAGCCCGGGTGATGTCGGCCAGCGGTGTCTGCGCTTCGCAGTCCAGCTGGATCAGTCGTTCCATGACCAGCTGGCGCAGCACCCGCAGCGCGGTCCCGGTGTCGCAGCCACGCGCGCACAGAGCGTCGTAGGCCTGCTCCATGGTCGCAAGCACCGGAACACCGGGTGGCAGCAGCGGCAGGTCGTTGGCGTAGCGGCGGTGCAGGCGCTGGTAGAAGCGGGAATGCTCGGCCAGAGGTCCCTCGGGCAGGGGCTGATGGCAGCGGGGGTCAGACAGAGAAGGATGCATGGCAGCCACAGCCGGATGTTGGACGGGAAGCGGGGTGCTGGTCTGCGGGCCCGACGGCATACAAAAGCTCACTGGGCACTCGGGTCACGAGTGAACCCACGCCAGGGCTGCGGGTCATAATTCCTGCCACTTTCCATCTCACCATGATCGATCCCACCTCGCACCCCTCACGCCTGCTGAAAATAGTCGCAGGTTTTGCACGGTGGTCGCTGGGCTTGTTGCTCGCCTTCTGGCTGTTGCTGACCATCGCATGGGGGGCTCTTCATGGCTGGATTGTGCCGCGAATCGGTGATTTCCGCCCACAGTTGCAGGCGCAGGCCGCACGGGTATTGGGGGTTCCCGTGCAGATCGGCGCCATCGTGGCCCGCACCGAGGGGCTGATCCCGTCCATCGAGCTGTCTGATGTCGCGCTGCTGGATGCCTCGGGCCGCACTGCGTTGCGCCTGCCCCGTGTGGTGGTGGCGCTGTCACCCCGTTCGCTGCTGCAGTGGGGGTTCGAGCAGCTTTACATCGAAGGCCCCGACCTGGATGTGCGACGGGCGAGTGACGGACGCATCTATGTGGCGGGGCTGGAGTTTGCCCAGAACCAGGGCGACAGCAGTGCGGCGGCCGACTGGTTGTTCTCGCAGGGCGAGGTCTACATCAAGGACGGCACGGTGCGCTGGACCGATGAGCAGCGCGGCGCTCCCGAGCTGGCGCTGGAAAAGGTGGATCTGGTTTTGCGCAACGGCAACTGGCGCCACAACCTCCGGGTGGATGCCACGCCGCCGCCGGAATGGGGGGACCGTTTCAGCCTGGTGGGTTTGTTTCGCGCGCCGCTGCTGCGCGCCCGCGATGGCAACTGGAAGCACTGGAACGGTCAGGTGTTTGCGCACTTCACGCGGGTCGATGTGTCGCATCTGCGGCACCACGCCGATGTGGGCATCGAGGTGGCGCAGGGCCGGGGCGCGTTGCGGGCCTGGGCCGATGTGCGCAGCGGCCAGGTGGTGGGGGGCACGGCCGACCTGGCGCTGGCCGATGTGAACACCACGCTGGCCGCCGATCTGCGCCCGCTGGTTCTTCCTTCCATCCAGGGCCGGCTGGGGGGGCGGAGGCTCACCGGCGGCTTTGAGTTCTCGACGCAGGCACTGCAGTTCCAGACCGATGACGGCCTGACCTGGCCCGGTGGCAACTTGCGGCTGGTGCACACCGATGCCAACGGCAAGGCCCTGGCGCAAGGCGAGTTGCGAGCTGACCGGCTGGACCTGGCAGCCCTGGCGCAGGTGGCGAGCCGCCTGCCGCTGGGGACGGTCGCCCACGACGCCTTGCGCACCTACACGCCCCAAGGACTGGTGGGCGAGATCCAGGCCACCTGGAAGGGGCCTCTGGATGCGTTGCAGCAGTACCAGGTCAAGGGGCGTATCCAGGGGCTGGCACTGGCGGGTGCCACGGATGGCTCGGCCCCCGCCCACCTGGGTCTGCGTGGCGCCAATGTGGACATCGACATGAACCAGGCAGGGGGCAAGGCGGCACTGACCATGGCGTCAGGTGCGCTGGTCCTGCCAGGGGTGTTCGAGGAACCCGTCCTGCCGCTGGACCGGCTCAGTGCCGACGTGCGCTGGCAGCTGGACGGCAGCCGTATTGCCGTGCAGGCCAATGATGTGCAGTTCGCCAACGCCGATGCGCAGGGCGATGCCCGTGCCACCTGGCACACCAGCGACGCATCCAAGGCGCCCCACCGGTCACGCTTTCCGGGGGTGCTGGACCTCACGGGCACGCTGCACCGCGCCGACGGCACCCGGGTGCACCGCTACCTGCCCTTGTCCATTCCTGCCGATTCGCGTCACTATGTGCGCGATGCGGTGGTCGCCGGCAGCGCCAGCAATGTGCAGTTCCGCGTCAAGGGCGATCTGCACGACCTGCCCTTCAACGATCCCAAGCAGGGCGAATTCCGCATTGCGGCGCGCGTCAAGGACGTGACCTATGCCTACGTTCCTACTGCGCTGCAGCCTGCGGGCACCCTGCCCTGGCCTGCGTTGACTGACCTCGGCGGCGAGCTGATTTTTGAGCGTTCGTCCATGCAGGTGCGCGGCGCCAGTGGCGGTTTTGCTGGCAGCAAGGGCCTGCGGCTGTCCAAGGTAGATGCCCGCATTCCAGACCTGGCGCACACCGTGGTGGGCGTGAGCGCCGATGCACGCGGCCCGCTGGCAGAGCTGCTCACGCTCATGACCACGTCACCGCTGGGCCGTATGACGGGCAATGCGCTGGAGCAGGCCAGCGGCACGGGCAATGCCGACTTTCAGTTGCGACTGAGCCTGCCCATCAGCGACATCAACAAATCCAAGGTGCAGGGCAGCGTCACGCTGGCGGGCAACGAGCTGCGCATCACCCCCGACACCCCTGCACTCACCCGCGTACGGGGCGCGGTGCAGTTCAGCGAGACCGGGTTTTCGCTGTCCAATGTGCAGGCCCAGGCGCTGGGCGGCCCCGTGCGGCTGGAAGGCGGCATGCGTGCGCTGGCGGCCAATGCCCCGGCCACCGAGTCGGCGGTGCAGATCCGTGCGCAGGGCACCGCCACGGCCGAAGGCCTGCAGCAAACCCCGCAGCTGGGCATGTTGTCGCAACTGGCGCGGCGTGCCACCGGCAGCGCACCGTACACGCTGGCCCTGTCGTTTCGCCGGGGGGTGCCCGAGCTGCAGGTCAACACCAGCCTGCAGGGCCTGGCCCTGGCCTTGCCGCCCCCGCTGGGCAAGACGGCGGACAGCAGCCTGCCCCTGCGCTTTGACAACCAGGTGGCGCGCGAATCACTGGTGGGCTTGGCGAGCAGCAACGGCAACGGCAACGGGAGCAGTGCCCCCCCGTTGCGGGACCAGATCGTGCTGGACCTGGGGCCGCTTGGATCGGCCACCTATGTGCGCGACCTGAGCGGCGCCCAGCCGCGCGTGCTGCGCGGCGCCATCGGTGTGGGCCTGAGCAATGGCGAGTCCGCCCCCATGCCCGCGCAAGGCGTGGCTGCCAACATCAACCAGGGCAAGCTGGATGTGGACGCCTGGGACGAGGTGCTCGCCCGGGCCACTGCCGCCGAGTCCGCCCCCCGGGGTGCCGCAGTGGCGACCACGCCTGCAGGGCAGGCCGTGGCACAGGACTATCTGCCCACCACCCTGGCGCTGCGCGCGCGCGAGCTCACGTTGCAAGGCCGCACGCTGCACAACGTGGTGGCAGGTGCGCTGCGCGACGGCTCCACCTGGCGTGCCAACCTCGATGCCACCGAACTCAATGGCTACCTGGAGTACCGCCAGCCCGGATCGCCCGACTTCAGCAACGGCCGTTTGTTTGCCCGGCTGTCGCGTGTGAACATGCCGCAAAGCGACGTGACCCAGGTCGAAGAACTGCTCAACGAGCAACCGGGCAACCTGCCTGCGCTGGACATCGTCGTGGAGGATTTCGAGCTGCGTGGCAAGCGGCTGGGACGGGTGGAGATGGAGGCCCAGAACCGGGGCGGCGAGGGGGTGCAGCGCGAATGGCGCCTGTCCAAGTTCAATATCACGGCGCCCGAAGCAGCTTTCACTGCCAACGGCAACTGGGCGGTGCTCAATGCAGCCTCTGCAGGCCCCCGTTCGGCCGAGCGGCGCACCGTGCTCAGCTTCAAGCTCGATATCCGCGACTCGGGCGATCTGCTGGCCCGCCTGGGCATGGCCAACGTGGTGCGGCGCGGCAAGGGCCGCATGGAAGGGCAGGTGGGCTGGATTGGCGCTCCCTTCAGCCCCGATTACCGCAGCATGACGGGGCAGATCAACCTGAATGTCGAATCCGGCCAGTTTCTGAAGGCTGATCCTGGTCTGGCCAAGCTGCTGGGCGTGCTCAGCCTGCAATCATTGCCGCGCCGCTTGACACTGGATTTTCGCGATGTGTTCAGTGAAGGTTTTGCGTTTGATTTTGTACGCGGTGATGTACGCATCGAGCGCGGCGTGGCCACCACCAACAACCTGCAGATGAAGGGTGTCAATGCGGCCGTACTGATGGAAGGCAGCGCCAACATCGACCAGGAGACGCAGGACCTGCGTGTGGTGGTGGTGCCAGAGATCAACGCCATGACGGCGTCGCTTGTAGCCACAGCCATCAACCCGGTGATTGGTCTGGGCAGCTTTTTGGCACAGGTGTTTTTGCGCGGTCCGCTCATCGAGGCTGCCACGCAGGAATTCCGCATCGATGGCACCTGGGCCGACCCGCGGGTGGTGCGCGTGGCCCGCCGCGGGCGCGAATCGAGCCCTGCCACCGAGGCGACGCCCCGGGCCAACCCACCCCCCAAGACTGGAGAACCTTCATGAAAGTCGCCGCCATCCAGATGGTGTCTGGCATCGCGCTGGACGATAACCTGCGCGTTGCGCGCCAGCTGCTGGAACAGGCTGCGCAGGGCGGCGCTGAGCTGGCGGTGCTGCCGGAGTATTTTTGCCTGATGGGGCACAAGGACACTGACAAGCTCGCCTTGCGCGAGACCGCTGGTTCCGGAGTGATCCAGCAGTTTCTGGCCGATACCGCGCGCGCGCTTGAGATGTGGATCGTGGGCGGCACGCTGCCGATGGCCACGGGTACGCCGGACCGTGTGCGCAACACGACGCTGGTCTTCGACCCGACGGGTGCCTGTGTGGCGCGCTACGACAAGATCCATCTCTTTCGCTTCAGCAACGGCGCTGAACAGTACGACGAAGGCCGTGTCATCGACGCCGGTGACACCCCGGTGCAGTTTGATCTGCAAGCGCGCAGCGGTCAGCGCTGGCGGGTGGGGTTGTCCGTGTGTTACGACCTGCGCTTTCCGGAGTTGTACCGCGCGCATGCCCGCGCAGGTGCGGACCTGCTGCTGGTGCCGAGCGCCTTCACGCACACCACGGGTCAGGCGCACTGGGAAGTGTTGCTGCGTGCCCGCGCGGTGGAAAACCTGGCCTATGTGCTGGCCCCTGCCCAAGGCGGTGTGCACGCCAACGGCCGCCATACCTGGGGCCACAGCATGCTGGTGGACCCCTGGGGCAGCATCATCGCGCAGCGCGATCAAGGCGCTGGCGTGGTAGCCGGCGAGCTGGACGCGCAGCGCCTGAGTGCCGTGCGCGCTCAGCTGCCCGCATTGACCCACCGCGTGCTGTGAAGCCAACGCCCGTCAAACGCACCCTGCTGCAGCTCTGGCGCGGAGCCTGGCGTCGCTGGTCGTTATGGACGGCGCTGGTACTGCTTGTGGTGTCCATGCTTGCCACCATGGTGTGGCTTGCCGGGCGCTATGAAGCCAGCCAGGTGCAGACCCGCCTGGAGCGGGACACAGCCGATGCAGTCTCGGACATCCGCACCGCGCTGACGCACAACCTGCAAAGCCTGCAGGCACTCCCCAGCGACAACCCGAGCCATCTGGCCTGGGAGGTCGAGGCGTCTGACCTGCTGCGTAACCGGCGCGAGCTCGTGCGCATTGAGCTGCGCGATGCGAATCTGCGCATGCGCACCCACGTGCAGTCGCCCTACCGCCCGGTGGCCTGGGACATGCGGCTGCGCGACAGTGGCCAGTCGGACCTCACTATCGCCTGTGCCAACGCGCGTCGCCTGGGGGGGCCAGCGTATTCCAGCAGCTACTTTCAGCCCCATGGTGACGGCCTGGGCTCGGAGATGATGGAGCTGTGTGTTCCGTTGTCTGCCAGCGGACGCACCATGGGGTATCTGGTCGCGACGTATGCGCTGCAGGACATCCTGGCCAATCTGGTGGGGCACAACCTCACGCGCAGCCAGGAAGCCTCCTTCACAGAGGCTGACGGCACCCGGCTGGCGGTGTTGGGAGCGGCGCGACGGGGGTCGCGCATGTTCTCGGCGCAGCATCTGCTGGACTTGCCAGGCAGTACATTGGTGCTGCGCATGGACAGCTGGCACAGTGCACCCAGCCTGTTCCCCAATGTGTTGACGGCCCTGGTCACGGCCATGTCGATTGCGCTGGTGACGGTGATGGTGGTGCTGGTGCGCGACAACCGCCGCCGCCTGCGCGCCGAACGTGACCTGGCCGATGCGCTGGCCTTTCGCAAGGCGATGGAGGACTCGCTGGTGACCGGGCTTCGCGCGCGCGACCTGGAGGGGCGCATCACCTACGTCAACCCGGCCTTCTGCGAGATGGTGGGCTTCAGCCCGCAGGAGCTGCTGGGCCTGAGCATGTCGGCACCCTATTGGCCCCCCGAGCGTGTGGAGGAATACCGCCAGCGCCAGGCCATCCGTTTTGCCGGCACCATGCCGCCGCGCGAGGGATTTGAGTCCGAGTTCATGCGCAAGGACGGCACGCGGTTTCCCGTGCTGATCATCGAGGCCCCGCTCATCAATGCCCAAGGCCAGCACACCGGCTGGATGAGCGCGTTCCTGGACATCAGTGAACAGCGCCGGGTGGAGGAGCTGTCCCGCGCCTCGCAGGAGCGGCTGCAGGCCACGGCGCGGCTGGCCACGGTGGGCGAGATGGCTTCGTTGCTCAGCCATGAACTCAACCAGCCGCTGGCCGCCATCTCCAGCTACGCCAATGGTTCCATCAACCTGCTGGAACATGCCACTCCCGCCAGTGCGTCTGTACCCGAGCCCGACGCGCTGGAGGATGTGCGCATGGCCATGCGCCAGATTGCCCGCCAGGCCGAGCGAGCGGGCCGAGTGATCAAAAGTGTTCACGACTTCGTCCGGCGCCGCGACCAAGCCCGTGAGGCAGTGCATGCGCAGCAATTGCTCGATGCCATCCTGCCGCTGGTGAGCCTGCAGGCCCGCAAACTGGGCGTGCGCGTCAACACATCGGTGGAGCAGGGCCTGGCGCCCGCGCTGTGTGACCGTACGATGGTGGAGCAGGTGTTGCTGAACCTGGCGCGCAATGCCATGCAGGCGATGGATGATCCCGGCGTGCGCAATCGCGTGCTGGATATCCGGGTGCGGCGTGCTGCCTCCAATCCGCATAACGGCTGGATTGAATTTGCTGTGACCGATGTGGGAACCGGGATTCCCCCTGAGGTCGCAGAAAAACTGTTCACCCCGTTTTTCACCACCCGCCCGGAGGGCATGGGCTTGGGGTTGAGCATGTGCCGCACCGTCATCGAACAACACGGCGGTTTTCTCGGATTTGCGCCGAATGAGCCCCGTGGTACGGTATTTACCTTCACGCTGCCCGTGAACAATGGACCCACCCCCTGAGGCACGTTACGGCTGCCAGCGATGGGGCTTTGGTGCTTTCATCGTCTGCGCGTGACTGACATTGCAATGGACAACTGAACTGATCTATGGAGCCCATCACCAACGCCACCGTGTACATCGTGGACGATGACGCCAGCGTGCGCGAGGCGCTGGCCTGGCTGCTGCGCTCGCGCAGGCTGCCCAGCGAGTCCTTTGATTCGGCCGAAGCCTTCGATGCCATGCTGCAAAAGCGGCCCCCCCAACGCCAGCCCTGTTGCCTGCTGCTGGATGTGCGTATGCCTGGCATGAGCGGGCTGGCACTGTTTGACGTGTTGGCCGCGCGGGGCGACCTGGCCACCATGCCGGTGATCTTTCTCACTGGCCATGCGGACGTGCCCACCGCCGTGGACACCGTCAAGCGGGGGGCCTTTGATTTTTGCGAGAAGCCGTTTTCCGACAACGCGCTGGTGGACCGCATCGAGCAGGCACTCGCCCAATCGGCCGAGCGGCTGGCCCAGGTGCGCGAACGCAGTGACTTGCAGGTGCGGCTGAGCGAACTGACCGAGCGGGAGCGTGATGTGATGGACCTGGTGGTGGCCGGTCTTCCCAACAAGCTCATCGCTGACCAGCTCGACATCAGCGTGCGCACGGTCGAGGTTCACCGCTCACGGGTGTTCGACAAGATGCAGGTCAAGTCCGCTGTGGAGTTGGCCAACCTGCTGCGCACGGGTAACTGAGTCCACCTTCTGACGGGGAGTTCGCAGTCCGGGCGATCAGCCCCGTGGTCGTTCGCCCACAAAAATCTCGACCCGCCGGTTGCGCGCACGGCCCTCGGCGGTGTCGTTGGTAGCGATGGGGTAACGCTCGCCCATGCCTTCGATCACGATGCGGCGGCCATCCACACCGCGCGCTGTCAGGTAGCTGCGGGTGCTTGCGGCGCGGTCCATCGACAGGGGGTTGTTGGTGGCATCGCTGCCTGTGCTGTCGGTGTGCCCCACGATGCGTACGTCCGTGTTCGGGTTGTTGCGCAGGCCTGCGGCAAACTGGTCCAGGACCGGCGCGAAGTTGGGCTGGATGTCCGAGCGGCCCACGGCAAACGAGATGTCGCTGGGGATATTGAGCTTGAGCTGGTTGTCAGCCGTCTGGGTCACGGCGATACCGGTGCCCTGGGTGGCCTGTTCCATCTCGCGCTTTTGGCGCTCCATATTTTGCGACCAGATGTAGGTGCCCAGTGCCCCGACACCGGCCCCCACCACGGCGCCGGTCCCGGCGCTGCCGCCGGTCGCGGAGCCGATGACCGCGCCTGCCAGCGCCCCAATGCCCGCTCCGGTGGCCGTACGGCGCTGGGTGTCATCCATGCTGGCGCATCCGGTGACCAGAACGATGGCGGCGGCAGCGCCGAGAATTTGAATGTGTGTGCGCATGTGTGTGCTCCTTGAAAAGCGGTGGCGCTGGGTGGGCGGGCCTTGCGCCCGCCGCGCTGTCGGAGCGTTATCGCGTCCCGTGCAGTGGCGTCACCCAGCTCACGCCATCGTGGGGCCCGCAATGAAGCTGTGCCATCGGCGCGCTGGCCCATCGGTTGTAGGACAGGGCCGTCCCTGGGGCGCAACCCACTGCCCGTTCAAGGCGATGGCGGATGCTTGTCGCTGTCGGCGGGCGGTGGGGACTTCAGTTCCCCTCCCTTGCGGCCCGAGAACATGGTCCACCACACGATAGCCACCAGTACCACCAGCGCCAGCAGCGCTTCAAGCAAAATCAGCCCCATGAAATTGACACTCCTGCGCGTTGCGTTAACCGCGCTGATTGTAGGAACGCTGGCCGCCTGCTCCACGCCCCCTGCCCCAGTCCCCGCACGCCCTGGGGGCACTCCTGCGCCGCAGCCGCCCAGTGCGGTGGTGCTGCCGGGCGACACCGGCCCGCTGCCATCTCCCATGGTGCAGCCCAAAAGCCGCTGGATTCCCGTGCGCTGGGCCGAGCTGCCGGGCTTTACCGAAGACGCGCTGCACGAAGCCTGGAACGCGTGGATCAAGAGCTGCGAGCGGCCCCAGCCGCCCTTCACTGCGCTGTGCAGCGAGGTCCGGCAGCTGAGCATTGCCACGGCCGATGAGCAGCGCGCCTGGCTCATCGCACGCTTGCAGCCCTACCGCGTCGAGGCCACTGACGGCAACGCCGATGGTCTGCTGACGGCCTACTACGAACCCATGATGGACGCGGCACGGCAGCCCGGCAATGGCTTCACGGTGCCTATCTATCGGGTACCCGCCAGCCTGGGGGCGCGCAAGCCCTGGTACACCCGCCAGCAGATTGACACCCTGCCGGAGGCCCAGGCCGCGCTCGCGGGTCGGGCCATTGCGTGGCTGCGTGATCCCATCGAGTCCATGGTGCTGCACATCCAGGGGTCGGGCCGTCTGCGCATCACCGAGCCCGATGGCTCGGTCTCGCTGGTGCGGGTAGCCTACGCAGGCACCAATGACCAGCCCTACCAGAGCGTGGGCCGCTGGCTGCTGGACCAGGGCCTGACGCGCGATGCGACCTGGCCGGGCATCCGAGCCTGGGTGGCCGCGAACCCCCAGCGCACCAATGAGCTGCTGTGGAACAACCCTCGCTATGTGTTCTTCCGCGAAGAGCCTTTGAGCCCGCTGGACGCCGGGTTTGGCCCGCGTGGTGCGCAGGGCGTGCCCTTGACGCCGGGCCGATCGATTGCGGTGGACCGGCAGAGCATTCCCTACGGCACACCCGTGTGGCTGGCTTCGTCCGGCCCGCAGGTGCAGCTCAACCGCCTGGTGCTCGCACAGGACACAGGCAGCGCCATCCTCGGTGCAGTGCGTGCGGACTATTTCACGGGTTGGGGGCCAGAGGCGGGTGACATCGCGGGCCGGCTCAAGCAGAACTTGCGCCTTTGGGCGCTGTGGCCGCGCTGAGGCGCTCATGAAATGAGGCGTGGCCCCAATCTGCCCTGCCTTTTGGAGCTGGCAGAGCCAGGGCGGCGCGCCTTCAAGCCCGTGTGCGTGTGAGGTGTGTCAGCGGCAGCGCCCCGCTGGCCTTCACCTCACCCAGCGAGAAGCTGGTGTGCATGTCTTTCACATTGGGCAGGTTCAGCAGCACGTCGCGCGCAAACTGCGAGAAGCTGTCCAGATCCCGTGCCACCACCTGCAGCTCGAAGGTGCCGGTGCCGCTGATGTAGTGGCACGACACCACTTCCGGAATCTGTCGGATGGCTTCCTCCATCTTGCGCGTGAGGTTGCCCGTGCTGCGGTCTGCATCCAGCCGCACGAAGGCCAGTACCCCGAGGCCGATCTTGTGCCGGTCGATCTCTGCGCGGTAGCCCTTGATGAAGCCTTGCTCCTCCAGCGCCCGCACGCGGCGCCAGCAGGGTGCGGCCGACAGGCCCACCCGCTGGGCCAGCTCGGCATTTGTCAGTCGGGCGTCAGCCTGCAGCTCGTTGAGGATGGCGATATCGAATTTGTCGAGAGTGTTCACAAAGTGGCAGAAAAGAGAAAGATCCTTTCTCAGAATAGCCTAAACACGGCACAGAACGCAAAGACATATCAGCGGCGCAGACATACACTTACCTGCACATTAGTGCCGTGGCCCTAAACGGGCCGCAGGTGCTGCCCCAGCGTGCCCACAAGGCGCGGACCCCACAAAAGCCATTGGAGACATAGCCATGAACGCCCCCCTGCCCGAGTCCATCCGCAAAGCGCTAGAGACGGTCACTTTGGATGACAAATACACCTTGGGCGAGGGCCGCGCCTTCATGAGCGGCGTGCAGGCCCTCGTGCGCCTGCCCATGCTGCAGCGCCAGCGCGATGCGGCGGCGGGGCTCAATACAGCGGGCTTCATCAGTGGCTACCGGGGCTCGCCCCTGGGCACGTACGACCAGGCGCTGTGGGCCGCCAAGAAGCACCTGGCGGCCAACAACATCGTCTTTCAGCCCGGCGTGAACGAAGAACTGGGCGCCACGGCCGTGTGGGGCACGCAGCAACTCGACCTGTACCCGCAAAGCAAAAAGTTCGATGGCGTCTTCGGCATCTGGTACGGCAAGGGCCCGGGCGTGGACCGCTGCTCGGACGTGTTCAAGCACGCCAACATGGCGGGCACCGCCAAGCACGGCGGCGTGATCGCGATTGCGGGCGACGACCACATCAGCAAGAGCAGCACGGCCGCGCACCAGAGCGACCACATCTTCAAGGCCTGCGGCACGCCGGTGTTCTTCCCGAGCAGCGTGCAAGAAATTCTGGACATGGGCCTGCACGCCTTTGCCATGAGTCGTTTTTCGGGCGTGTGGTCGGGCATGAAGACCATTCAGGAGGTGGTGGAGTCGTCCAGCAGCATCAACATCGACCCGGACCGCGTGAAGATCGTGATGCCCGAGGACTTCGTGATGCCGCCCGGCGGCCTGCACATCCGCTGGCCTGATGCGCCGTTGGAGCAGGAGGCGCGCCTCATGGACTACAAGTGGTACGCGGCCCTGGCGTACATCCGCGCCAACAAGCTCAACTACAACGTCATCGAAGGCAAACAGGACCGCTTCGGCATCATCGCCAGCGGCAAGGCCTACAACGACACGCGCCAGGCGCTGGTGGACCTGGGCCTGGACGACGACACCTGCCGCAGCCTGGGCATCCGCGTACACAAGGTCAACGTGGTGTGGCCGCTCGAAGCCACCATCACGCGTGACTTTGCCCAGGGCCTGCAAGAGATTCTGGTGGTGGAGGAAAAGCGCCAGGTCATCGAATACCAGCTCAAGGAGGAGCTGTACAACTGGCGCCCCGATGTGCGTCCCAACGTGCTGGGCAAGTTCGACGAGCCCGAGGGCGACGCCACCGGCGGCGAATGGAGCATGCCCAACCCCAGCCAGAACTGGCTGCTGCGCGCCAAGGCCGACCTCACGCCCGCCATCATCGCCAAGGCAATTGCCAAGCGCCTCAAGAAGCTGGGTGTGCCCTCTGACATCGTGGCCCGCATGGAGGCACGCCTTGCCATCATCGAGGCCAGCGAACGCGCCATGACGGAGTTGAAGGTGGACACGGGCGAACGCGCTCCGTGGTTCTGCAGCGGCTGCCCGCACAACACCAGCACCCGCGTGCCCGAAGGCTCCCGCGCCGTCGCCGGCATTGGCTGCCACTACATGGTCAACTGGATGCCCGACCGCCGCACCAGCACCTTCACGCAAATGGGCGGCGAGGGCGTGACCTGGGTCGGTCAGCAGCCCTTCACCACTGACGCGCACATCTTCGCCAACCTGGGCGACGGCACCTACTTCCACAGCGGCCTGCTGGCCATTCGCCAGAGCATTGCGGCGGGTGTGAACATCACCTACAAGGTGCTCTACAACGACGCCGTGGCCATGACCGGCGGCCAGCAGGTGGGCGAGCGGCCTGAGGGCCACTCGGTGCTGCAGATCATGAACAGCCTCAAGGCCGAAGGTGTGGCAAAGCTCGTGATCGTGACCGACGAGCCGCACAAATACGACGGTGTGGCCCTGGCCGATGGCGTGACGGTGCACCACCGCGACGATCTGGATACCATCCAGCGCCAGTTCCGTGAGATCAAGGGCTGCACGGCCATCATTTACGACCAGACCTGCGCCACCGAAAAGCGCCGCCGTCGCAAGCGCGGCAAGCTGGCCACCCCTGACAAGACCGTGGTCATCAACGACCTGGTGTGCGAGGGCTGCGGCGACTGCTCGACGAAGTCGAACTGCCTGAGCGTGGAGCCCGTGGAGACCGAGTTCGGCCGCAAGCGCCGGATCAACCAGAGCACGTGCAACAAGGACTACTCCTGCGTCAACGGCTTCTGCCCGAGCTTTGTGACGGTGGAAGGTGGCCAGCTCAAGAAGCCCAAGAAGGAGAAGAAGGGCGACCTGTCGGCGCTGCCCTTCATTCCTGAGCCCGTGCTACCCGTGGCTGAAAGCGCCTGGGGTATTGTGGTGGGCGGCGTGGGCGGCACGGGCGTGATCACCATCGGCTCGCTGCTGGGCATGGCCGCGCACCTCGATGGCAAAGGCGTGATCACGCAGGACGCCGGGGGCCTGGCGCAAAAGGGCGGCGCTACCTGGAGCCACATCCAGATCGCCAATCGCCCCGACGCCATCTACACCACCAAGGTTGATACCGCCAAGGCCGACCTGGTGATCGGCTGCGACTCCATCGTGGCCGCGCACAAGTACACCCTGGCTGTCATGCAGCCCGGCCGCACCTTTGTAGCGCTCAACACCCACAGCACGCCTACGGCGGCGTTTGTGAACAACCCGGACTGGCAGTTCCCTGGTGGCAACTGCGACGCCGCCATTGCCACCGCCGTGGGCGCGGCAGGTGTGGGCAGCTTTGACGCCGAGCAAGTGGCCACCCAGCTGCTGGGCGACAGCATCTACACCAACCCGCTGATGCTGGGCTACGCCTGGCAAAAGGGCCGCGTGCCACTCACCTACGCATCGCTGATGCGCGCCATGGAATTGAACGGCGTGCAGGTGGACAACAACAAGGCTGCGTTTGAATGGGGCCGCCGCTGCGCGCACGACCTGGCGGCGGTGCAGGCGCTGTTCCAGGCCGCGCAAGTGATCCAGTTCGTCAAGAAGCCGTCGCTGGCCGAGATGGTGGCCAAGCGCGTGGAGTTCCTGACGGGTTATCAGAACGCCGCTTACGCTTCCGAGTACCAGGCCTTCGTCGAGAAAGTGAAGGCGGCGGAAGCAAAACTGGGCAGCGGCACCCGCCTGTCTGAGGCTGTGGCCCGCTACCTGTTCAAGCTCATGGCCTACAAGGACGAGTACGAAGTGGCGCGCCTGCACACCGACAAGGCCTTCACGGACAAGATCGCGAACATGTTCGAAGGCGATTACAAGCTGGTGCACCACCTGGCACCACCCCTGACCGCCAAGAAGAACGACAAGGGCGAGCTGGTGAAGCAGCCGTTTGGCCCTTGGATGCGCAGCGCCTTCGGCCTGCTGGCCAAGATGAAAGGCCTGCGCGGCACGGCACTGGACATCTTCGGCAAGACCGAGGAGCGCCGCATGGAGCGTGCACTGATCGTCGAATACCGCGCCTGCGTCGACGAGCTGCTGGCCCGCCTGAACGCTGACAACCTGGCCTTGGCGGTGGAAATTGCCCGCATTCCCGAAGAGATCCGTGGTTACGGCCACGTGAAGGAACGGCACCTGAAGGCGGCGCGTCCCAAGTGGGACGGCCTGATGGCCCAGTGGCGCACGGGCGCCCCGGTCCAGCGTCAGGTCGCCTGATAGGTCCTTCTGCCGTCAGTGTCTCCCACAAAGCCCGCCTCTGTGCGGGCTTTTGCTATTAATAGTGTAGCTATCGAGGCATGAATCCCTAGCGCATCACCCGTTTTTGGCCTGTATTTCCGCTGGCAGGCCCTTGTGGGGCCCGCAGGTGGCAAACACCCGCTGCGCGCTTGGGTCTTCCCCCTTGGGCGGCGCTCGAGGCGCCGCATACAATGCCCTGTTCTGCCCCCGCAGGCGCTTTGGCGCTTGGTGTGGGCGGGTTGTGTGAATTTTGACCATCCGTTGTGGAGTCCAGTCCGTGTTTATTTCTTCCGCTTTCGCCCAAACCGCACCTGCCGCAGCCGCTGGCGGCGGTGACATCATGTCCTCTCTGACCGGCATGCTGCCCCTGGTGCTCATGTTTGTGGTGCTGTACTTCGTCATGATCCGCCCCCAGATGAAGCGCCAGAAAGAACACCGCGCCATGATCGACGCCATTGCCAAGGGCGATGAAGTGGCTACCGCCGGTGGCATCGTGGGCAAGGTGACGCGCCTGTCCGAAGGGTTTCTGCACATCGAGATCGCCAGTGGCGTGGAAGTGCAAATGCAGCGCAGCGCTGTGGTGCAGGTGCTGCCCAAGGGCTCCGTCAAGTAATCCATGAACATCCCCCTGAGGCGCTGCGCGCCCCGGCCCGTCCGGGCGCGGGGTCAGGGGGCGCTGGCGCGTAGGGCGCCAGCACAACTGAGGTGAGAGCGCGATCATGAACCGTTATCCGGTCTGGAAGTACGCGATCCTGGTGATCGTGCTGCTGGTGGGGGCCTTGTACACCCTGCCCAATTTCTTTGGCGAGGCGCCTGCTGTGCAGGTGTCGTCGGCCAAGGCCACCATCAAGGTGGATACCGCCGTGCAGCAGCGGGTGGAAGAAGCCCTCAAGGCCGCCGGTGTGACACCTGACTTTGTGGCGCTGGAGGGCAACTCGGTGCGCGCGCGTTTCGACACGCCCGACACCCAGCTCAAGGCCAAGGACGCCATCCAGAAGGCGCTGGTGCCTGACGCCAACGACCCTTCCTACATCGTGGCCCTCAACCTCGTGTCGCGTTCGCCGCTGTGGCTCAAGGCCCTGCACGCCAATCCGATGTACCTGGGGCTGGACCTGCGCGGTGGCGTGCACTTCATGCTGCAGGTGGACATGCAGGCGGCGCTGACCAAGAAGGCCGAGTCCTATGCGGGTGACATCCGCACGGCACTGCGCGACAAGAACATCCGCCACGGCGGCATCAGCCGCGATGGCCAGTCCATCGACATCAAGGTGCGCGATGAAGCCACGGCCACGGCCGCGCGCAACCTGATCGCCGACCAGTTCGCCGATCTCCAGGTCACCACCACGCCAGAAGGCACTGAGTTCAAGCTGCGCGCTTCGATCAAGCCCGAGGCCACACGCCGCGTGCAGGAGCAGGCGCTCAAGCAGAACATGGTCACGCTGCACAACCGGATCAACGAGCTGGGCGTGGCCGAGCCCGTGATCCAGCAGCAGGGCCTGGACCGCATCGTGGTGCAGCTGCCCGGCGTGCAGGACACCGCCAAGGCCAAGGACATCCTGGGCCGCACCGCCACGCTGGAAGTGCGCATGGTGGACGAGGGCACCGAAGCCCGTTCTGCAGAGACAGGCCGTGGCCCCGTGCCGTTCGGCTCCGAGCGCTACCTGGAACGCAACGGCCAGCCCGTCATCGTCAAGAAGCAGGTCATCCTGACCGGCGAAAACCTGACCGATGCGCAGCCGGGCTTTGACGGCCAGACGCAGGAACCCACTGTCAACCTCACGCTGGACGCCAAGGGCTCCCGCATCTTCAAGGACATTACGCGCGAGAACGTGGGCAAGCGCATGGCCATCGTGCTGTTCGAAAAGGGCAAGGGCGAGGTCGTAACGGCCCCTGTCATCCGTTCCGAAATCGGTGGCGGCCGCGTGCAGATCTCGGGCCGAATGACCACGGCCGAGGCCAACGACACCGCCCTGCTGTTGCGCGCTGGCTCGCTGGCCGCGCCCATGGAAATCATCGAGGAATACACCATCGGCCCCAGCCTGGGCGCCGACAACATCGAGCGCGGTATCCACAGCGTGGTGTGGGGCATGGTGGCCATTGCGGTGTTCATGTGCATCTACTACGCACTGTTCGGCATTTTCTCCACCGTCTCGCTGGCGGTGAACGTGCTGCTGCTGCTGGCCATCTTGTCCATGCTGCAGGCCACGCTCACGCTGCCCGGCATCGCTGCCATGGCGCTGGCGCTGGGGGTGGCGATTGACTCCAACGTGCTGATCAACGAGCGCATCCGCGAAGAGTTGCGCGAGGGTGTGTCGCCCCAGGCGGCCATCCACGCGGGGTATGAGCGTGCCTGGGCCACCATCCTGGACTCGAACGTGACCACCTTGATCGCGGGCTTGGCGCTGCTGGCATTTGGCTCCGGCCCGGTGCGTGGCTTTGCTGTGGTGCACTGCATCGGCATCCTGACCAGCATGTTCTCGGCAGTGTTCTTCTCGCGTGGCCTGGTGAACCTGTGGTACGGCCGCAAGAAGAAGCTCAAGAGCGTGGCCATCGGTCAGGTGTGGAAGCCTGAGTCCGATAGTGCTGTGGCCAAGACAAACTAAAGGAGGAAGACCATGGAATTCTTCCGTATCCGCAAAGACATCCCTTTCATGAAGCACGCGTTGGTCTTCAACGCGATCTCCTTCATCACTTTCGCTCTGGCGGTGTTCTTCCTGCTTACGCGTGGGCTGCACCTGTCGGTGGAGTTCACGGGCGGCACCGTGATGGAAGTGGCCTACAGCCAGCCCGCCGAACTGGCCAAGGTCCGCGACACCGTGGCCGCACTGGGCTACCCCGACGTGCAGGTGCAGAATTTCGGCACCTCGCGTGACGTGATGATCCGCCTGCCCGTGCAAAAGGGCGTGACGTCCGCACAGCAGAGCGAGCAGGTGCTGGGCGCCTTGAAGGCTGCAGACCCCGCAGTGATCTTGCGTCGCACCGAATTTGTAGGCCCGCAGGTGGGCGAGGAACTGGTGCACGGCGGCCTGATGGCGCTGGCCATGGTGGTCGTGGGCATCGTGATCTACCTGGCCTTCCGCTTTGAGTGGAAGTTCGGCGTCGCTGCAATCATTGCCAACCTGCACGACGTGGTGATCATCCTGGGCTTCTTTGCGTTCTTCCAGTGGGAGTTCTCGCTGTCGGTGCTCGCCGGCGTGCTCGCAGTGCTGGGTTACTCGGTGAACGAATCGGTCGTGATCTTCGACCGGATCCGCGAGGCCTTCCGCAAGTACCGCAAGATGACCACGCACGAGGTGATCGACCACGCCATCACCAGCACGATGAGTCGAACCATCATCACCCACGCCTCCACCGAGGCGATGGTGCTGTCGATGTTCTTCTTTGGCGGCCCGAGCTTGCACTACTTTGCATTGGCGCTGACCATCGGTATCCTGTTCGGTATCTATTCCTCGGTGTTCGTGGCGGCGGCTATTGCCATGTGGCTGGGCGTCAAGCGCGAGGACCTCGTCAAGCCCGCCAAAAAGGAGGGGGATCCCAACGATCCCCATGCCGGAGCTACCGTCTGACCCGCTAATATCTGTTCATGCACACCACGCCCCCTTCTGTTCCGCAACGCCGCCTGGCCCGCCAAGCGCGCCAGCGGTTTGTAGAGGGGATCTGTGGAGGGTTGGTGGATCTGGACAAGACCGTCCAGGACTTCCTCACCGCGTTGATGAACCAGACGGGTACAGCCCGCGAGATGCAGTCGCGCCGGGATGCGTGGCTGCAGTACCAGCAAAAACATTCCGCATGGACGGAGCGCGCCGGCAAGGCCTGGCAAGAGGCGCTGGCTCCCCACGTCAGCTCTACACGTGGCCAGCTGGCGGCTGGTGGTGGGCTCAGTCAGTTCGAGCTGCTCAGCGACGATGTGGTCGAGAACAAGATCCTCGCCTCGCGCATGGCGTTGACGGTGAACGAGCAGGTCAGCCATCAGTTCGACACCTTGCGCCAGCGCACCCAGTCGCTGGAGGGGCAGGAGCTAGACAGTGGCGACATCCTGCGACCCGACACCGTATGCCTGTTGCTGGTGGAACAATGGGTGGAGGCAGGGCTACCCCGCACGGACCTGCAAACCGTGGTGGACCCCCTGCAGCGCGAGCTGGCCAACCTGCTTCAGAAGCACTACCAGGCGGTCAACGTGTTCTACGTAGAGCAGGGCATCACGCCGCAGGTCGATCTCAAATCCAAGGTACGCCGCACGCAGGGGGGCACCGCCACGGGCAGTGGCGGGGGCGATTCGGGTTCTGGAGGCCTGGCTTCGCAGGCCCTGGCGCAGACCCGCCAGGCCATGATGGCCGCGCGCGGAGGTGTGCAGCAGCCTCCCGGCATGCCCGCTGGGGCTCGGCCGATGGGGCCACCGGGCACGCAGATGCCGCCCCCCGGACATGGCGGCTACCCCCGGCCACAACACGGAATGCCCACGGCCTTTGCCACGGGCATGACGCCGCTCGCCCGGGCACGCCAGCGTGCGCAGGGTGTCATGGGGCAGTTGCGGCGGCTGCTCACGCAGCCCGCCACCGGCTTTGACATGGTGAATGCGCCCCCCGCTTCGGCCGCGCTGGCCCATGCGCTCACGGCGCACCGCGTGCATGCGGACACCTACTACAGTGGCGTGGCCACGCTGATGGAGGACTACAGCCCTGCAGCCGTGGTCCAGTTGGTGGGCGCCGTGCGGGAGCGCTCCACCGAACTCAAGAAGAAAGCGACCACCTCGGGCGAGAAGGCCATCATCGAGGTGGTGGCGTTGATGTTCCAGAGCATCCTCGCAGAGGACCGGATACCGCCCGCCGTACGGGTGTGGTTTGCCCGGCTGCAGGTGCCGGTGCTGCGTGTGGCCTTGGCAGAGCCCGAATTTTTCAGCAATCTCGACCATCCCGCCCGCAAGCTGATCGACCGCATGGGTGCCTGCGTACTCGGTTTTGACGCGACCAGCATCAATGGCAGCGCGTTGGAAGCCGAGATTCGCCGTGTGGTGCAGGTGATCGAGCAGTACCCCGAGACCGGACGCCGCGTCTTCCAGCTCGTCTATGACGAGTTCGAGAAATTCCTGGCCAAGTTCCTGACCGAAAAGCAGGTCACCTCGCGCCTGGTGAGCGTCGCCCAGCAGGTCGAGCAACGGGAAACGCTGGCGATCCAGTACACCATCGAGCTGCGCACCATGTTGCGCGACATGCCGGTGCGCGACGAGATCCGCGAGTTCCTGTTCAAGACCTGGGCCGAGGTGCTGGCGCTGTCGGCCGTGCGTGATGGCCCTCAACATGCCGACACGGTGGCCTTCAAGCGCACGGCAGCAGACCTCGTCTGGGCCGCCAGCGCCAAACCCAATCGCAGCGACCGGGCCCAGGTCATCCAGAACCTGCCCGCGCTGCTGCAACGTCTGCGCCAAGGGCTGACCCTGCTGGGCGTGAACGGCGCGGCGCAGGATGCGCAGGTCAAAGTGTTGACAGACACCCTGGCCGACGCCTTTTTGTCCAAGACGGCGTCCATTCCCCAGGCGCACATCGATGCCATGGCCAAACGCCTGGCCAACCTCGAAGACTTCATCAGTGATGCCACACTGGGTGACATGCCGCTCAATGCGGACAACATCGAGATGATGCTCGGCATCGACGCCTCGTCCATCCACGTGATTGCTGACAACGGTGCTCCGGTGGACGATGCCATGGTGGCCTGGGCGCAGGATCTGCAGCCTGGCACCTGGTATACGCTGGACCACAACGGCGCATCGGCCCAGGTGCAGTACGCCTGGCAAAGCCAGCGCAAGCAGTTGCACCTGTTTGCTGCGGTGGATGGCAGCAGTTACCTGATCCAGTTGCGCCGCCTGGCGGCGTACCTGCAGGCTGGCTTGCTGGTGGCCCAGGACGAGGAAGGACTCACGCTGCGCGCCACGCGCGATGCCCTGGCCAAGCTGGACGCCAACCCGGAACGATTGCTGGACTGAGCCCCCGCAGGCGTTGCTCAGAGCCTGTGTGAGATCTCCTGTGAGATCGTCAACAGGCGCTTTTATCCGGGATGCGTGTTGGCATCCGTTGCGCTCCTCTGGCCCCGGGCGATCCCGGAGCGATCAGCTAGCCCCTGCCGACCCGCTGAAACAACCCCCCCGGCAACCGCGCAATGCTGCCGTCGAGTTCCAGTTCCAGCAGGGCCACCTGCAAGGCCGATGCGCCCATGCCCGTGCGGGCGACCAGAGCATCCAGCCCCATGGGGTCGTAGCCCAAGGCGGCGAGCACGGGGTCTTCGCTGCCGTCCGATACAGCGACTCCCACGGCGTTCGCGCCTTCGTGGGGCAGGCCGGACATAGTGGTGGCGGGGATCTTGAGTTCTTCCAGTACATCCTGGGCAGACTCCACCAGCTTGGCGCCTTGACGGATCAGCGCATGACAGCCGCGTGACTGCGGTGCATGAATGGAACCTGGAATGGCAAACACTTCACGCCCCTGCTCGGCCGCCATGCGGGCTGTGATCAGCGAGCCCGATGCCAGTGCGGCTTCCACCACCAGCGTGCCCTGCGAAAGGCCCGAAATGATGCGGTTGCGTTTGGGAAAGTTACCTGGCAGCGGTGGAGTACCCAGGGGGTACTCGCTGACGATCAGTCCGAGTGCTGCAATGCGATGGGCCAAGTCCAGATTCTTGCGCGGATACACGCGGTCGAGCCCGGTGCCCACCACGGCGATGGTGGCGGCCCTTGCGCAAGGGGGCGTCGCCGAGTCCAGCGCACCTTCATGGGCGGCAGCGTCTACCCCCAGCGCAAGCCCCGACACGATGGTCAAGCCTGCGCTGTGCAGCGCCCGGGCAAACAGGCGAGCATTCTCTGCGCCCTGGGCGGTGGGGTTGCGGCTCCCGACCACAGCCAGGCAGCGATCGCTGGGAAAAGGCTGGTGCTCCAGCAGTGATGCCGGGCCCATGAGGTAGAGCAGCAGCGGTGGGTCTTCCGTGTCCAGCAAGGCCTGCGGATAGCGCAGGTCGCCCAGGCTCACGATGGCGCGCGCGGGGCCTTGTGGCACAGCACTGGCAAGCCATTGGGCGGTGGTCTGCCACAGGGCTTCCCACCCCTGCGGAATCTCGCGCAACGCCTTGGCCTGCGCGGCGGGCACACAGAGTTGCAGGGCGGCTTCGGTCTGCTGAAAGATGGATTGCGGCAAGCCAAAGCGTGCCAGCAGTCGCCGCGCGGCACCGTTGCCAATGCCTGGCGTTAAGGTCAGCCGCAGCCAGGCGCCGAGCTCGTCGTGGTCCATGGATACCAATGCGGCGCGGCAGCCTGATTACCGCAGCGAAGGAACCCCGCGCGGCGATAGGAACTGCGGGCCCTCAGCGTTACTTGGGGTTGAGCAAGCGGTCGCCTACGCGCACACCGTTGCGGATTTCCAGCAGCAGCACATAGGACACGCGCTCGAAGGTGCGGAACACCATGGCCGTGCCGTTGATTTCACTGGGCAGCTTGACCATCGCCTTCTTGTCGTCCGTCATGTCCTTGATGCGGTCACCCTTGGTCAGCAGGCTGAGCACATGGCCAGGCTCCAGCCCGTCCTGCGAACCCATGTTGATGGCTACCACCTGATTCTGACCCGCGTAGGCCACTGCAGAGCTGCCATAGATGGATACTACGCGCGCATCGACTTCGATCTGGGGCGCTCGCGGGGTGAAACTCATGAAGGGTCGGGCCGGTGCTGGCAGGAGGCGGTCTCCCGCGCGCACGTCCTCCTTGGTGGCTGAGAGATCCACAGTGGCAGGGATATATTCCGCCGTGTATCCGCCCTTGCCATTCGGAATCTCCTCAAACGACTCGCCGCGCACCAGTTCCGCCTTGCCCAGGTACTGGGCCTCATATCCCAGCACCTCGCCTGAGATGGGATCCTTGAGGGCTACGGCATTGCGAAACACGCGGTAGTAACGGGGCTCGCCCGCTTCGGCCAGCATGGGCGCCGTCGCATCTCCACGCACATAGGCGCGGTCGCCGGCCGCCATCAACACACGCTCGTCGGTTGTTGCGATCACGCGTGGGGCGCGCAACAGCACTTGCTCGTCCACCACGAGGGGCTCGACCAGGAAGGGCTCGATGAGGTGCTGCTTGAGTGTGGGCAGCGCCGAATCAGCGAGGCTATCGCTGCGCGTGCGGGGCGAGATGCGCACGGTTTCGGGTTCGCTGGAGCGGCTGGTGCTCAGCCGGGCATAACCGTCTTCCTTGATCAGGTACAGGGTTTGGCCCGGGAAGATCAGGTGCGGGTTGGGAATGGCTTTGAGGTTCATGCCCCAGAGCTCGGGCCAGCGCCATGGGCGCTTGAGATACATGCCCGAAATGCCCCAGAGCGTGTCGCCCCGCTTCACGGTGTAGGTGTCTGGGGCGTTGGGCGCCAGCTCTTCCAGCGGTACACCCCGCTCGGACACCTGCTGTGCTGTGGCGCGCTGGCCGCTGGAGATGGGGTAGTTCTGGGCCTGGGCCGGCATGACCAGCAGGGCGCCAGCAATGATGGTGAGCGCGCCCAGGGCGGTCCGCCGCACGCTGGTGAATGCCGTCATGTTGTTCCTTTTCTCATGCATTGGGAAACGCCCCCTCGCTGGCACCTCGGCGCACAAAGCAGGCGTGCGGCCGGGCAAATACGTTACAAAGCTTCTTAGATTCTCTGCTCAAGCCCTTGATTCGGCAACGATTATTGGCTCGCAAGGCGGCAGTAGGCCGCAAAAGTGGCGAAAATAGCGACATCTCTTACCTGCAGCCATGGCAATCCTTCCCATTCTCTGTTACCCGGACCCCCGGCTTCACAAGGTCGCCCGCCCCGTCCAGGCGGTGGACGACCGCATTCGCACGCTGGTGGCCGACATGCTGGCCACGATGTACGACGCACACGGCATTGGCCTGGCGGCCACCCAGGTGGATGTGCATGAGCGGCTGGTGGTCATCGACGTGTCGGAGGAGCGCGACCAGCCCCTGGTGCTGATCAACCCCGAGCTGGTCTGGACCAGCGCCGAAAAGCACCTGAACGAAGAAGGCTGCCTCTCGGTGCCTGGCATTTATGACGGCGTGGAGCGTTTTGACGCGGTGCATGTGCGCGCGCTGGACGCTCAGGGCCAGTCCCGCGTCATCGAGGCCGACGGACTGCTGGCGGTTTGCATCCAGCACGAGATGGACCACCTGATGGGCAAGGTGTTTGTGGAATACCTCTCCCCCCTCAAGCGCAACCGCATCAAGACCAAGATGGTCAAGCAGCAGCGGGAGGCGCGCGGGTGATGCGCGCAGCGCTCTGCGTCCGCCGGGGCGTCAGAGTGCTGGCGCTGGTGGCGCTGGCTTGCCATTTGGCGGGCTGTGTGCTGCCGGCCCGCGAACGGCCCGGCGCGTTGCGGGCCGAAGTGATCGCTCGCCTGGGCCCGCCAACCGCCACGATAGCGCTGCCCTCAGGCGAGCGGCTGCTGTACTCGGAATTACCCGCCGGGTTTGCCGCCTACAACCTCGACTTTGATGCCAGCGGCCGGCTGGTGCGCAACGAGCAGGTGCTCACGCAGCAGCGATTCGAGAACCTACCCGTGGGCACCTGGACCCGTGCCGACCTGCAAAACACCTTCGGAATGCCCTTGCGTGTCGAGCAGGTGGCGCGCTTTGATGGTGATATCTGGACCTACCGCTTCCGGCAGAACTCGGACCTGCGACAGGCCCATGTGCACCTGGATCGCCAAGGGGGGGTGCGCCAGGTGTTGTTCACCGACGAACCGCCGAATTTTGACAACGCGCGCGATTGACTGGATGGGTGGTCCCGCTGGGCCACTGAGTCCCGCGCCCACCTGAGCCGCTATCTGCTTTCATGAGAGTCATTTTTGCTGGTACCCCCGAATTCGCCCGTGTGGCCCTGGAGCGGCTGTTGTCTGCAGGCTTCACCGTTCCACTGGTCCTGACGCAACCGGATCGCCCCGCTGGCCGTGGCATGAAGCTGCAGGCCTCGCCTGTGAAGCAATGCGCACTGGAGCACGGCATTGCTGTCGCACAGCCCCGCAGCCTGCGCCTGGATGGCAAATACCCCGAGGATGCCGCTGCAGCGCGCGAAGCCCTGCTCGCAGCCCAGGCCGATGTGATGGTCGTGGCCGCCTACGGGCTGATCCTGCCGCAGTGGACCCTGGATCTACCGCGCCTGGGCTGCCTGAACATCCACGCGAGCCTGCTGCCGCGCTGGCGCGGCGCCGCCCCCATCCACCGCGCCATCGAGGCAGGCGATGCCGAAACCGGAGTCACCATCATGCAGATGGATGCAGGGCTGGACACGGGCGACATGCTGCTGACCGAGCGCCTGCCTATTGCCCCGGGCGATACGACAGTCACCCTGCACGACCGCCTGGCCGCGCTGGGGGGTCGCATGATCGTCGAGGCGCTGGAGCTGGCCGCCTGCGGTGGCCTCACTGCCGTGCCGCAACCGGCAGACGGCATCACCTACGCCCACAAGATCGAAAAGGCCGAGAGCACGATCGACTGGACACTGCCTGCCGCAGTCATTGGCCAGCGCATTCGCGCGTTCGATCCCTTCCCGGGGGCCAGCACCGAGTGCAACGGCGAGACGATCAAGATCTGGAGCTATGCAATTGATAGCGTTCAAGGCAAATCCGACCAGCGCTCCGGGCAGATTTTGGCTGCGGATGGCGCGGGAGTGACCGTCGCATGCGCTAGCGGCACGGCGTTGCGCCTGACCACGCTGCAGCGGGCGGGTGGCAAGCGGCTGGCGGCGGCTGATTTCTTGCGCGGCTTTGACCTGCAGCCGGGCATGGTGCTGGGCGCAAACCCTGCATGAGCGTGTCTGCTGCGCTGGGCCGGACACTGCGCCACCCCTCCTTCCGAATGGCCGCCATCGACATGGCCGGTACCTCGCTGGGCATTGCAGCCTGGGGGCTGGTCACCGGGGTGGCCATGGTCAAAAGTGGCATGTCGGTCGGCATGGCCGTGTTCATGTCGCTGCTGGTGTATGCCGGCAGCGCCCAGCTCGCCGTCATTCCGCTGCTGTCCGTGGGCGCGCCGCTGTGGGTGGTGTGGCTCACGGCCGCCTGCGTCAACCTGCGGTTTGTGATTTTCAGCAGCATGTGGCGCAGCTACTTTGCGCACCTGCCGCTTCGCCAGCGCCTGGCCGTGGGGTATTTCAGCGGGGACGTGATCTATGTGGCGTTCATGAAGCGCTTTCCGGAACCCCGGCCGGCCCCGGAGCAGGTGCCGTATTTCTGGGGCGCGGCCTCCACCAACTGGCTGGCTTGGCAGGTGCCGTCCATCGCCGGCATCCTGCTGGCCAACGCGGTGCCCCTGTCCTGGGGGCTGGGTTTTGCGGGGGTGCTGGCCTTGCTGGGCGTGCTGCTGTCCCTGCTGTTCGACCGGGCCACCTGGCTCGCCACGGGCGTTGCGGCCACTGCAGCGATTGCTGCGTTTGCCTTGCCGCTCAAGCTCAACATCCTGGTGGCGTTGGCGGCCGCCGTGGCCGCGGGACTGCTGATGGAGGCCGTGGACCGCCGCCGTCGCCAACCCGAGTTGCTGCTGGTGCCCGCTGACAGCGTCATGCCGCCCGAGGAGCGCGAGCATGTCGAGGCGGGCGATGTGGTGCCGCTGCGCGAGGAGCGCCACCCATGAGCTGGTCCTGGATCTATCCCTTGCTGGCCACTGTGGGCCTGGCGGTGATCACGGTGGTGTCGCGCTCCTTCTTCATGATCCCGGAGCGTGAGCTGCCCCTGCCCGACTGGCTCAAGCGGGGCCTCAAATATGCCCCGCTGGCCGCGCTCACCGCCGTCATTGCACCCGAGATCCTCATGGTGCAGGGCGAGCTGATCGACACCTTCATGGACGCACGCCTGCCGGCCGTGCTGTTCGCCAGCGTGTATTACTTCTGGCGCCGGGGCATCCTGGGCACCATTGTGGTGGGCATGGCGGTGTATCTGCCACTGCACATCGGATGGGGCTGGTAGGTGCTGGCGGCGGCCGGCCGCGTCAGCAGGGCCGCCTAAAATGGCGCCCCTGATCCACCGGCCCCTCCAGGAAACCTTCCCCCATGAACATCCTTCGCTTTTCCGATCTGTGCGCCCAGGGCAAGGCCCGCAACCAGCGCGTCTTCATCCGCGCCGACCTGAACGTGCCGCAAGACGATGCCGGCAACATCACTGAAGACACCCGCATCCGTGCCTCCATTCCCGCGATCCGCATGGCGCTGGACGCCGGTGCCGCCGTCATGGTCACCAGCCACCTGGGCCGCCCGACTGAAGGCGAATTCAAACCCGAGGACTCCCTGGCCCCCGTGGCCCAGCGCATGGCCGAACTGCTGGGCCGTGAAGTGCCGCTGGTCGCCAACTGGGTGGACGGTGTGCAAGTGGCCCCCGGCCAGATCGTGCTGCTGGAAAACTGCCGCCTGAACGTGGGCGAGAAGAAAAACAAAGAGGAGTTGGCACGCAAGATGGCCGCGCTGTGCGACATCTTCGTGAACGACGCGTTTGGCACCGCCCACCGCGCCGAAGGCACCACCTACGGTATCGCCCAGTACGCCCCCATCGCCTGCGCCGGCCCGCTGCTGTCGGCCGAGATCGATGCCCTGACCAAGGCCCTGGCCCATCCTCAGCGCCCGCTGGCGGCCATCGTGGCGGGCTCCAAGGTGTCCACCAAGCTCACCATCCTGCAAAGCCTGGCCGACAAGGTGGACCAGCTCATCGTGGGCGGTGGCATTGCCAATACCTTCATGTTGGCGGCAGGCCTGCCCATCGGCAAGAGTCTGGCTGAGCCCGATCTGCTGGACGCCGCCAAGTCCGTGATGGCTGCCATGAAGGCGCGTGGCGCCGAGGTGCCGATCCCCACGGACGTGGTCGTGGCCAAGACATTTGCTGCGGATGCCCCCGCCACGGTGAAGGCCGCCACGGACGTGGCGCCCGACGACATGATCCTGGACATCGGGCCCGAGACTGCTGCCCGCCTCGCGGCCCAGCTCAAGTCTGCTGGCACCATCGTCTGGAATGGCCCCGTGGGCGTGTTCGAGTTTGCCGCTTTTGAGAACGGTACCAAGCAACTCGCCAAGGCGATTGCCGAATCCTCGGCCTTCAGCATCGCCGGCGGTGGCGACACGCTGGCCGCCATTGCCAAGTACGGCATCGACAAACAGGTGGGTTACATCTCCACCGGTGGCGGCGCTTTCCTGGAAGTGCTGGAAGGCAAAAAGCTGCCCGCTTTCGACATCCTGGAGCAGCGCGCAGCCGCTTCCGTGTAAGCAAATGCAAGGCGGGCCATCGCAAAGGTGGCTCTGCCTGCTTACACGCCTTGCATCGGCACACAACTGTGACCAAAAACAACGAACTGTGTACGCCGGAGCGTAGTTAGCGTAATTTTTTCTTGTTTTTGTTGAGGATACCGCCCAGAATTATTTTTCAATCGTGCGGGTCGCATCTGTTCGGATCCTCGCAAATTCAGTCCGTAGGAGGGAATCATGTCGTTTTCAAAGGCAATCAGCTTGGCCGTGCTGGCTGGCGCTGTGGCAACTTTGGTGGGGTGCGCACAGAGGGCGCCTATTCCCGTCGCGGAAAATTTCGAGTACACCTCGCAGCCCAAGGTTCGCTCCGCCGGACATTGGGACCTGGTCTCGCGCGATGTGGTCAATCAGACGCTGGGCACCCTGGACAAGGCCGGCGTGGCCCCCAACACCCCCCTGCATGTGTCATTGCCCGCCAATGCCACGCAGTTTGAAACCGCCTTCCGCGAGTTCCTGATCACCAAACTGGTCCAGAACGGCGCCGTGGTGCAGCAGAACCTGGGCCAGGCCCTGGAAGTCTCCTACGGTATCCAGGTCGTGCGTCACAACAGCGACCGCCCGCATTTCATCCCTGGTCAGTTCACCATGCTGGCTGCAGGCCTGTTTGCCGCCTACGGCCTGCGCCATGAGCACATCGACGCCCAGCTGGCCGCAGGCCTGGGTCTGTCGATCGCCGCCGACTATGCCAACAGCATCAACTCCGGTGGCCCGACCAACACCGAGCTGATTCTGACCACCACCGTCACGCGCGGCGGCCAGTACCTGGCCCGCAAGACCGACGTGTACTACCTGGAAAACGCTGACACCCCATTGTTCACGCGCCCCTCGTACAAGAACGTCAACATGAAGGTTGTCTCGCAATGAAAACCCCCGCACTTCTTCTGACGGTGCTGGCCGGCGTGGTGCTGGCCGGTTGCGCCAACAACGCTGCGCCGGTGCGCGTCGAGCCCACCTACCAGGAAGCCGCCAGCAGCCAGTTCATCCAGAGCAGCCGCGACGCGGTGACCAAGCTGACCACCGGTTTCGACATGAACTCGCTGGGTGGCGGGCCCGTGCTCGTGGCCACCGTGGTCAACGTCAACGACCTCAGCCGCGCCGCCCCGCTGGGCCGCACGTTGTCCGAGCAGTACGCCACCAGCATGGCTGCCAGCGGCTTCAACGTGAAGGAAATCAAGCTGCGCGGTGACGTGTTCGTGCGCGAAGGCCAGGGCGAGCTGCTGCTGTCGCGTGAGATCAAGGACATTGCCCGCAACCACAACGCCTCGCTGGTGCTGGTGGGTACCTACTCGGCGGCCGCCAACTACACCTACGTGAGCCTGAAGCTGGTGCGCACCGAAGACAGCCGCATCGTGCGTGGCTACGACTACGCGCTGCCCAACGACCGCGACGTGCAACGCCTGTTGGCTGTGCCCCGCTGATCTTTCGTTCTCACCAGGGACTTGTTGCTCCCTGTGCTACCGCAAAAAGGCCGTCTCGACGGCCTTTTTTGTTGCCCATCGGCACACCCCGGGGTGCCCGAAACCTCCGCTTCGCAGAGCCTCTCCTCGACGATCACGATCCCCGGCGGGGGCATCCCGTGCCCACCCACCTAAAATCACGCCCCATGAACTTCACCGACATGCTGCGCGACGCCACGGCACAGAACAACTCCCTGCTGTGCGTGGGCCTGGACCCTGAACCCACGCGGTTTCCCGCCGCGATGCAGGGCGACCCCCGCAAGATCTATGACTTTTGCGCGGCCATCGTGGACGCCACCGCCGACCTGGTGTGTGCCTTCAAGCCCCAGATCGCCTACTTTGCCGCGCATGGTGCCGAGGACCAGCTCGAGCGCCTGATGCAGCACATGCGGGCCAACGCACCGCAGGTGCCGGTGATCCTGGACGCCAAGCGCGGCGACATCGGCTCCACGGCCGAGCAGTACGCCAAGGAGGCCTTCGAGCGCTACGGTGCCGATGCCGTCACGCTGTCGCCCTTCATGGGCTTCGACTCCATCGAGCCCTATCTGGCCTACCACGGCAAGGGCGCGTTTTTGCTCTGCCGCACGTCCAACCCCGGCGGCGACGACCTGCAGACCCAGCGCCTGGCCAGCGTCGAGGGCCAGCCGCTCATGTACGAGCATGTGGCGCGTCTGGCGCAAGGCCCCTGGAACAAGAACGGCCAGCTTGGCCTGGTGGTGGGCGCCACCTACCCGCAGGAGATCGAGCGCGTGCGTGCCATCGCGCCCACGCTGCCGCTGCTGATTCCGGGCGTGGGTGCCCAGGGTGGTGATGCCGCCGCCACCGTGCGCGCCGGGCTGCGCAGTGACGGGCCGATCATCGTGAACTCGTCGCGGGCCATTCTTTACGCGTCCAAAGGCGAGGACTTTGCTGCGGCTGCGCGTGCCGAAGCCATGCGCACCCGAGGCGTTCTGGAAGCTGCCCGGGGCTGAGCCCTCTCACTCCGACCGCGGTGTCTGGTCCTCTAACGGGGCCGGCACAGCCCAGGCACCAGCCCACCGACCGGACAGCCGCCCCTCCAGGAGCCGACGATGCAGTTGAAATGGCTGGAAGACTTCATCGTGCTGGCGCAGGAGCGCAGCTTCACCCGCGCGGCGGAGCTGCGGCATGTCACCCACCCCGCGTTTGGCCGGCGCATCCGCGCGCTGGAGGCCTGGGCAGGCACGCCGCTGGTGGAGCGCGGTAGCGGCGGCCCCGTCACCCTCACGTCCGCCGGGCAAAGTTTTCTGGACACCGCCGGGCAAATGGTGCGCAACCTCACCCAGTCGCACGAGGAGCTGCAAAGCCTGGCCGGGCGGCAGGCCCGCACCGTGACCCTGGCCACGGGCCGCACCTTGGCGCGCACCGTGGTGGCCGACTGGCTGGTGCGCCTGCAGCCCATTTTGCAAGGCGGCGAGCTGTGCATTCGCACCCGGGCGCTGGCCGACACCGTGGGCATGCTGGAGCGCAACGAGGCTGATTTTTCGCTCGTGTACCACCACCCGGCCCTGGCCATCCGTCTCGATGCGCGGCAGTTCACGCACCTGACGGTGGCCTCCGACCGGCTGGTGCCCGTCTCGCGCGCCACGGCGCAGGGGCAGGCGTTGCACCGGTTCGGGCCCGACGCCACGCTGGTGCCCTACCTGGCCTACGCCCCCCAGCTGGCCTTGGGGCGGCTGGTGGAAGACCACCTGGCGCACAACCCCCATGCGCCCCGGCTGCAGCGCGTGGTGGAGTGCGACTCGGCCGACGCCCACTACGAATACGTGCAAAAAGGCCTGGGCGTTGCGTGGCTGCCCTGGTCCATGGTGTTTGCCGACTGCAAGGCCCAGCGCCTCGCGCTGGCGGGTGACGCCCGCATGGAGGTGCGTTTTGACGTGCGCCTGTACCGCCCCAAGCGCCGTCTGGGGCCGCTGGCCGAGGCACTGTGGAAGGCCCTGGCGCAGCGCTGATGAGTGTGTGTCCACCGTGAGAGACCTGCGGGTTTCCCCGCGGCCGACATGGTGAATCAGCACGACCTGGTGCCGTTTTGGCACCAACAGCCAGGAGCCGGTTTTTCACAATCCAATCCATATCTCACCCGCCCCATTCAGCCCCACGCCTTTGCCAAGGAGTTTCACCATGACCACCGCCCACCCCCTGCGCCGTGCTGCACTGCTGTGCGGCCTGGCCGTTCTCGCTGTCCCTACCATCGCGCAAGACGCCTACCCCAGCAAACCCATCACCATCGTGGTGGGCTACCCGCCCGGCGGCAGCACCGACCTGACCGCGCGCACCGTGGCCACCGAGCTGGGCAACAAGCTCGGCGTGCCGGTGGTGATCGAGAACCTGGGCGGTGCCGGTGGCGCGATCGGCGCGCAGAAGGTGGCCAACGCCGGACCTGACGGCTACACCCTGCTGGTGGGCGCCAACAACGAGATCGCCATCAACAAGCTCGTGACCAAGAAGGTCAAGTACGACATCAAGGACTTCACCGCCATCGGTCTCATTGCCTCCCAGCCGCTGGTGCTGGTGGCCTCCACCGGCGCGGGCGTCAAGAACATGGCGGAGTTCACGCAGAAGGTGTCCAAGAACCCTGGCAAGTTCAGCTACGGCAGCTCGGGCGTGGGCACGGCGCTGCACTTGGCGGGCGAGGCCGTGAAGGAGCAAGGCAAGCTGTTCATGACGCACATCCCCTACCGGGGCGTGGCGCCGCTCACCAGCGACCTCATGGGCAACAACCTGGAGTACGGCGTGTTCGTGCTCTCCAGCGGCCTGCCGCACATCAAGAGCGGCAAGGTGATTGCACTGGGCACCACCGAGGCCAAGCGCTCTGCCACCACACCCGACATCCCGGCGCTGGCCGAGTCGCCGCAGTACAAGAACGTGGACATCAGCGTGTGGTTTGCGCTCATGGCACCGGCCAACCTGCCCAAGCCGGTGACCGACAAGCTCAAGAAGGCTCTGGCCGACAGCCTGCAATCGCCGGACTTCCGCAAGAAGATGGAAGCCAGCGGGTCCACCGTGGCCTCGCCCACCGTGAACATCGACCAGTTCCTGACCACCGAAGTGGCCAAGTACAAGAAGATTGTTGAATTCGCCAAGATCGAAGAATGAGCAGCAGCACTCTTCCCCGCGCATCCGTGCAACCCTTGGTGTTTGCGCTGCCCGCCCCCGACATCGGCGCCTGGCGTGTTGGCAACACCGGCACCGAAGGCGTGTGGCACTTCGACTCGGGCCGGCCCGGCCGCCACGTGATGATCAGCGCCCTGGTGCATGGCAACGAGCTGTGCGGCGCCTGGGCGCTCAAAGGCCTGCTCGACGCCGGTGTGCGCCCGCAGCAGGGCACGCTCACGCTTGCGTTCTGCAACCTCGACGCCTTCGACCGGTTTGACCCCGGCAACCACGACGCCTCGCGCTTCACCGACGAAGACCTCAACCGCCAGTGGCTGGACGAGCGCATCGACGCGGCCAACACCAACGAGCGCCGCCGCGCCGCCGCACTGCGCCCGTGGGTGGCGCAGGCCGACTGGCTGCTCGACATCCATTCCATGCACGAGCCCTCGGCGCCGCTGCTGCTCACTGGCATCCAGCCGCGCAACCTGGCGCTGGCGCGTGCCATGCGCTCGCCCGAACACATCGTGGTGGACGCCGGCCACAAGGACGGCGTGCGCATGCGTGACTACGGCCGGTTTGGCGACCTGGACGACAACGGCACCCGCTCGCTGCTCATCGAATGTGGCTTCCATGGCGACCCGGCCAGCCGCGCCGTGGCGCAGGACCAGTGTGTGCGCTTTGTCGAACAGTCCGGTGCCCTGAGCGCCGACGCGCTGGCGCAGCAGCTGCCCGGCTGGCGCCTGCCTGACGCACCGCGCCAGTGGGCGCTGGAGGTGACCGGCCCCGTGGTCGCCACCAGCAGCGCCTTCCGCTTCGTGGCGCCGTATACGGGCCTGGAAGTGTTCGAGAAGGCGGGCACGGTGATTGGTGACAACGACGGCGTGCCGGTGGTCACTCCGTACGACGACTGCGTGCTGGTCATGCCCTCGGTGCGCCAGGCACGTGCCGGGGTGACCGTGGTGCGCTTTGCGCGGCGCAGGTTGCTGTAGCCGGTGCTGCGGCTGAATGCTATCCAATTGATAGCTGCTGTGGCATATTCAACCAGCGCTACCGGCCATTTTGGCTTGTAGTCTGGGCCCCAGCACCACACAGGCCAGCGCGGCCACCACCAGCGCAATGCCCGCCCACTGCCAGGGCGCCACGCCCTCGTCCAGCAGCAGCCAGCCTGCGGTGAGGCCCACCACCGGCACCGCCAGGCTGAATGGCGCCACGCGGTTGGCGGGGTAGCGCTGCAGCAGGTTGGTCCACAGCGCGTAGCCCACGATGGTGGCGGCCCAGCCCAGGTAGGCCACGGCGGCCCATGACAGCAGCGGCACGCTGGCCAGCGTCTGCCACTGCAGCCAGCGCGCGGCGTCAGGGTCGAACAGGGCGGACAGCGCCATGAACGGCAGCACCGGCACCAGGCTGCTCCAGATCACAAAGGCCAAGGGATCAAACCCCGGGCTGTGCTGCTGCGCCAGCCGCGCCACGATGTTGGACGATGCCCACATGGCCGCGCCACACAGCGTGAGCAGCAGGCCCGCCAGCGTGGTGGCCACCGCCACCCCCATGCCGGAGCCCGGGCCCACATAGTTCATCGCAAAACACACCAGCCCCAGTGCGGCCAGCCCCATGCCCACGCGCAGCGGCAGCCCCGGCCGCTCACGCAACAGCGCAAAGCTCAGCAGCGCCGTGAAGAACACCTGGGTCTGCAGCAGCACGCTGGCCAGCCCGGCCGTCATGCCCACCTTGAGCCCGATGAACAAAAAGCCGAACTGCCCCACGCCCTGGAACAAGCCGAACAGCAGCACCCAGCGCCAGTGCATGCGTGGCGGGCGCACCAGCAGCACCAGGGGCAGGGCCGCGCACAGGTAGCGCGCGGCACCCAGCTGGAACGGGCTGAAGCTGCGCAGCCCCCACTTCATCGCCACAAAGTTCACGCCCCAGAGGATCACCACCACCAGCGCCGCAAGCAGGTCGCGCGCCCGCAGCGGGCTGGTCGCGGGTGCGGCCTGTGCTGCGCCGGTCATTGCGCCGCGCGCGCTGCGTCGATGTGCGCCTTCACACGCTGGGCCAGTGCAATGTCGCCGGGCGTCTCGGGGCTCCATTTGTCCACGGTGCGCGGCTGGTCGCTGGCATCCACGGCGGTGTACACGGCCACGCAGTGCACCACGTCCTCCAGCGGCGCGCCGTGTACGGCGCCGCTGCGCACCTCCACCGCCAGGCACATGCTGGTGTCGGTGGTGTAAGCCAGGCGCGCGTGCACCTCGACCAGATTGCCCGGCCGGATAGGGCGCACAAAGTGGGCGCCGCCCACAAATTCGGTCACGCAATCCCCTTGGGCCCAGGCGCTGGCGCAGGCAAATCCAGCCTCATCCACCCAGCGCAGCACCGTGCCACCGGGTACGCGGCCCGCCTGAGGCAGGGTGGACTGGGACGCCAGGAAACGCAGGGTGATCGAGTGCATGCCAGGGGCTCCAAAGGATGGGGATGTGTTCATTATTCTCCAGCGCCCCGGCGGCCGTAGCCCCTCTGCGCACCGGCACACAGCCCGATGCCGGCCGTCCCGCCACGGGCGGGGAAGCTCTGCGTGACTTGACCTGAGTCAAAACCCTACTGCGGACACGTCCCTACATTGAGAACCATTCCGTTTGGCCTTCAGAGCGTGTCGGTGATCCCCTGCGAGATCGTTCACACGTTCTTGAGAGGGCTGCTGTCCAGTCGGCGGTGCCGACACCCGCCCCTGGGGCCTATTCCATTGCGCACGCCGCGTTGCCTGCGCCCACTGCCATGTCATTGCTTCACCGTTTGAACCTGCTCGAAAAATTCCTCATTCTGGGGACCATCGGGCTCATGATGAGCGCCTTGCCCACCTACCTGGTGGTGCGCGACTCCCTCCACGCCATCGACCATGCGCGCCTGGAGGCGCAGGGCGTGGCCCCTGCCCAGGCACTCACGCACCTGGTGCAGCGCATGCAGGTGCACCGGGGCCTGTCGGTGGGCATGCTGGGCGGCGATGAGTCGCTGGCCGCGCGCCGCCCCGCCGCGCGCGATGCGGTCAACACCGCCCTGGACGACGTGAGCGCCCGCTTTGCCGCCGCCAAGGTGCCTGCGGCGCAGATGGCGGCCTGGACCCAGGCGCAGCAGACCTGGCGCACCCTGGAACAGGCCGTGGCCGCGCGCAGCATCGAACAGGTGCAAAGCACGGCGCAGCACACCCAGCTCATCGCAACGCTGCTGCAACTCAACGAGGCGCTGGTGCATGCCTATGGCCTGCAGATCGACCCCGAGGCCGACACCCACGCGCTGGTGCAGGCGTCGCTGGCCCAAGCCCCCATGCTGGGAGAAAAGCTGGGCATGCTGCGCGCCCAGGGCGCCAGCGCCTTGGGCAAGCGCGAGCTCACGCCCCAGGGCAAGGGCCAGCTGCTGGTGCTGCAGCAGCGCGTGGCCGAACTGCAGGGCGACACCTTCCGGGGGCTGGACCGCGCCTTGCAGGGCAACGCCGAGCTGCAGCGCGCGCTGGGCAGCAGCGTGCAGGCCGTGCAAGGGCAGATCCAGCAGTCGCTGCAGATGGTGGAGCGCGACATCCTCAACGCCACGGAGCTGCAGCTGCCGTCCAAGGATTACTTTGACGCGTTCACCCGCACCATCGAGGCGCTGAACGCGCTCAACAACCTGTCGATGACCAGCCTGGACCAGGCGCTGCAGGCGCGCGTGGCGGGGCTGCAGCGCAACCTGCTGTGGGTGGCGCTGGCCCTGGTCATCACGCTGTCGGCCACCAGTGCGATGGCGCTGGTGTTCGTGCGCTCCATGACCGGGCCGCTGTCGCAGGCCGTGGCGCTGTCACGCGCCGTGGCGCAGGGAGACCTGAGCGGCGCCCCCATTGCCCATGGCACCAACGAGGTGGGTCAGTTGCTGGAGGCCTTGCAGCAGATGCGCACACAACTCACGCAGGTGGTGCGCAACGTGCGCAGCGGGTCAGAAAGCGTGGCCACCGCCAGCGTGCAGATTGCCCAGGGCAACACCGACCTGTCGGCCCGCACCGAGAGCCAGGCCAGCGCGCTGGAAGAAACCGCCGCGTCCATGGAGCAGCTCAACGCCACCGTGCGCCAGAACGCCGACAGTGCCCAGCAGGCCAGCCAGCTGGCCGCCAATGCCAGCACCGTGGCCGTGCAGGGCGGTGAAGTGGTGGCGCAGGTGGTGGACACCATGCACGGCATCAACGCCTCGTCGCAGAAGATCTCCGACATCATCGGCGTGATCGACTCCATCGCGTTCCAGACCAACATCCTCGCGCTGAACGCCGCGGTGGAGGCGGCCCGCGCGGGCGAGCAAGGCCGGGGCTTTGCGGTGGTGGCAAGCGAGGTGCGCAGCCTGGCCGGGCGCAGTGCCGAGGCCGCGCGCGAGATCAAGACGCTCATCAGCGCCAGCGTGGAGCGCGTGGCCCAGGGCAGCGCCCTGGTGGACCGCGCCGGTGCCACGATGAGCGAGGTGGTGGGCGCCATCCGCCGCGTGACCGACATCGTGGGCGAGATCAGCGCCGCCAGCCACGAACAGTCCCTGGGCGTGGCCCAGGTGGGCGAGGCCGTGACGCAGATGGACCAGGTGACCCAGCAGAACGCTGCACTGGTCGAAGAGATGGCCGCCGCCGCCAGCAGCCTCAAGAACCAGGCCGAAGACCTGGTGCACGTGGTGTCGGTGTTCCGCCTGGGGGACGATGGCGGCGGGCGCACGGCCGCAGGCGTGCTACGAATTCAATAGCTGCAGCGGCATATTGCACTAGCGCTACCGGTCTGAATGACCCGAAATGCGCAGGAGCGGGCATGAAGGGGCGTCATGGAGGGCCGTACAGCCCCCGGGGGGTCACGCCGCAGGCCCGTGCGCGATGCCCAGTTCGGTCAGCTCGGCGTCGGTGAACACCCGCGAGCGCGTGTGAAAGGCCTTGCCCTCCGGCCCCTCCAGCGAAAACGTGCCGCCCGTGCCTTCGATCACATCGATGATGAGCTGCGTGTGCTTCCAGGTCTCGTACTGCGCGCGCCCGATGTAGAACGGGCAGCCACCGATGTCGCCCAGGTACACATCGCCTGCGCCCATCGTGATCTCACCCGGCAGATAGCAGTTGGCCGCGCTGTTGTCGCAGCAGCCGCCACTCTGGTGAAACATGAGCGCAGGGCCATGCTTTGCTTGCAGAAAGGCCACCAGCTCCAGCGCGGCAGGGGTGGCGATGACTTTTTCGACCATGGTTGTCTCCAGCGTGCAATGCAAAAAACGCGGCCAGTTGGAACAACGAGCCGCGTCAGTAGAAACGTTTCCAGCGGTTCACAAACCGTCTCTGGCTAGGCGCCTCCGTCGCAGACAGTGGCAGCGCCACGGCCAGAAGGAGCAACGACGCCAGGGGCGGTTTTTGGACCGCCACCCCAGATCAGAAGAAGCCGAGCTTGTTTTCGCTGTAGCTGACGAGCAAATTCTTGGTCTGTTGATAGTGGTCCAGCATCATCTTGTGCGTCTCACGCCCAATGCCCGACTCCTTGTAGCCGCCAAACGCCGCATGCGCGGGGTAGGCGTGGTAGCAGTTGGTCCACACACGGCCGGCCTTGATCGCGCGGCCCATGCGGTAGGCCACATTGCCGTTGCGGCTCCACACACCGGCGCCCAGGCCGTACAGCGTGTCGTTGGCAATGGCCAGGGCTTCGGCTTCGTCCTTGAAGGTGGTCACGGCCAGCACGGGGCCAAAGATCTCTTCCTGGAAGATGCGCATCTTGTTGTGGCCCTTGAACAGCGTGGGCTGCACGTAGTAGCCGCCTTCCAGGTCGCCACCCAGGTGGGCCTGGCCACCACCGGCGAGCACTTCGGCGCCTTCCTGCTTGCCCAGGTCCAGGTAGCTCAGGATCTTGGTGAGCTGCTCTTTGCTGGCCTGCGCGCCCATCATGCTGTCGGTGTCCAGCGGGTTCTGGTGCTTGATGGCGGCCACGCGCTTCAAGACACGCTCCATGAATTGGTCGTAGATGCTTTCCTGGATCAGCGCGCGGCTCGGGCAGGTGCAGACCTCGCCCTGGTTGAACGCAAACAGCACCAGGCCTTCAATCGCCTTGTCCAGAAACGCATCGTCCTTGTCCATCACATCGGCAAAGAAGATGTTGGGGCTCTTGCCGCCCAGCTCCAGCGTGGCGGGGATCAGGTTGTTGGCAGCGGCCTGCGCAATCACGCGGCCGGTGCTGGTGGAACCGGTGAACGCGATCTTGGCGATGCGCTTGCTCTGCGCCAGCGGCATGCCCGCCTCGCGGCCAAAACCGTTGACGATATTGAGCACGCCGGGCGGCAGCAGGTCGGCAATCAGCTCGACCAGGATCAGGATGGAGATGGGGGTGGACTCTGCAGGCTTGAGCACCACGCAGTTGCCCGCGCCCAGCGCGGGTGCCAGCTTCCAGGCGGCCATCAGGATGGGGAAGTTCCACGGAATGATCTGGCCCACCACGCCCAGCGGTTCCTGGATGTGGTACGCCACCGTGTTCTCGTCGATGTTGCTCAAGGCGCCTTCTTGCGCACGCACGCAGCCCGCAAAGTAGCGGAAGTGGTCCACGGTGAGCGGGATGTCGGCGTTCAGCGTCTCGCGAATGGCCTTGCCGTTGTCCACGGTCTCGGCGTAGGCCAGGCGCTCCAGGTTTTCTTCGATGCGGTTGGCGATCTTGAGCAGGATGTTGGCGCGCGTGGCGGCATCGGTCTTGCCCCAGCTGTCGGCGGCGGCGTGCGCGGCGTCCAGGGCCAGTTCGATGTCTTCGGCCGTGGAGCGCGCGGCCTGGGTGTAGACCTTGCCGCTCACGGGCGTGATGACATCAAAGTACTGGCCCTTGACGGGCGGCACGAATTTGCCGCCGATGAAGTTGTCGTAACGGGGCTTGTAGGTGATCTTGGCGCCAGCGGCGCCGGGGGCTGCGTAAACGGTCATGGTGTTGTCTCCTGCGATGGTTGTGTGCATCGGGCGGACTCGGTGGAGCCTGTCCGATGCCAACCCCTTACTCAAAACACATGCCAGCAGGCCACGGCGCGCGAAGTGTTGATTTCATTGGTTTTTTTTCGGCCGTCCAGGGCGGACACCTGTTGCAGCCGCCCGCATCGTGGTGTGCCGGGCCGCGACACCTGTCACGAAATGGAACAGTTGGCACACCGCGTGCGCCCACACCCTTGCCCCACGCCGTCGAGCCCGCCATACTGGCCCACACACCACAAGCGGGCCGCCCTGAGCCCGCACGGAGACAAAGCGTGCGCCCCAACACTTCCCCCGTCGCCCTGCGACAGGCCCGCCAGCACCTGCTGGACTCTGGCCAGTGCCCCAGTGGCCTGGTGGACGAGCGCCTGGCGCGCTCCTGGTCGCGCAGCATGGCGGCCGGCCTGCTGCCCACCGGGCGGCCGCAGGCCATCGACCACCCCAGCAGCGGCACGCTGCGCCAGGTGCTGGCCAGCAACCCCGAGCTGCTCGCGCATTCGCGGCCGGTGATGGAATACCTGTTCGAGCAAGTGCGCCACAGCCAGAGCGTGGTGGTGCTGGCCGACCGGCGCGGCATGCTCATGCACACGCTGGGCGATCCGTACTTTGTGGACAAGGCCGAGCGCGTGGCGCTGACCAGCGGTGCCTCCTGGCACGAGGCCCACCGGGGCACCAATGCCATCGGCACGGCGCTGGCCGAGGCCTGCGCGGTGGAGGTGCACGGCGGCGAGCATTTTCTGGAGCGCAACAACTTTCTCACCTGCGCGGCTTCGCCCATCCTGTCGGCCGCGGGCGAGTTGCTGGGCATCCTCGACATCTCGGGCGACTACCGCCACGGCCACGCCCACACGCTGGGCCTGGTGAGCACGGCCGCCCGCATGATCGAAAACCGCCTGCTGGCGGCCACCTGCAAACGCAACATCCGGCTGCACCTGCACAGCGCGCCCGAGGGCATTGGCAGCGTGGCCGAGGGCATCGTGGCCGTGTCGGCCGACGGCTGGATCGTGGGTGCCAACCGCGTGGCCCTGGCGCAGCTGGGCCTGCATGCGGGGGACGTGGGCGCCACCTTGCTGGAGCGGGTGCTGGACGTGCGGCTGGATGACCTGCTCTCGCACCACAAGCGCCGCCCCCAACAGCCGCAGGCTTTGCGCACACTGCAAGGCGCCTTGCTGTTTGCCCAGGTGCAGATGGACGCCGCCTGGGTCGCCACCCCCACACGGCCCACCGCTGCGGCGACTGCTGCGCCCCAGCAAGACGCCCTGGCCCAGCTGGACACCGGCGACGCGCGCTGGCGCGCCGCCGCCGACAAGGCCCGCCGCGTGGTGGGCAAACCGATTGCGGTGCTGGTGCAGGGCGAGTCGGGCGTGGGCAAGGAGGTGTTTGCGCGCGCGCTGCACGCCAGCGGCCCGCGCCGCGATGCGCCGTTTGTGGCCATCAACTGCGCAGCCATCCCCGAGCACCTGATCGAATCCGAACTCTTCGGCCATGTGGCCGGTGCCTTCACCGGCGCGCGCAAGGAGGGCCACCTGGGCCGCCTGCGTGAGGCCCATGGCGGCACGCTGTTTCTCGACGAAATCGGCGACATGCCGCTGGCCCTGCAGACCCGTCTGCTGCGTGTGCTGCAAGAGCGCAGCGTGACGCCCGTGGGCGCCAGCAAGGCCGTGCCGGTGGACTTTGCGCTGGTCTGCGCCACGCACAACCAGCTCATGCAGGCGGCGGAACAGGGGCGCTTTCGGCAAGACCTGTACTACCGCATCAACGGCCTCACGGTGCAGCTGCCCGCACTGCGCGAGCGCAGCGACTTTGTGGCGCTGCTGCAGCGCCTGCTGGCCGACCTGGCCACCGAGCAGGGCCTGGGTTTTGAGGTGCAGGTGGCGCCCGACCTGCTGGCCCGCCTGGCCGCCTACCCCTGGCCCGGCAACCTGCGCCAGCTGGCCAATGTGCTGCGCACCGCCTGCGCCATGCTGGCCGAGGGCGAAGACACCCTGGGCTGGGAGCACATGCCCGACGACCTGGTGCAGGCCCTCACGGCGGTGCCCGCCGGTCCGCGCAGCGATGCTGCAGCGGGCACTGGTGTGGACGGCTTGCCTGCCAGCCTGAGCCTGCAGCAGCTGTCCCAGGCCGCCATCGACCAGGCGCTGCAGGCTGCGCGCGGCAACATGTCGCAGGCCGCTCGCCAGCTGGGCATCAGCCGCCAGACGCTGTACCGCAAACTGAAGATGCCGGTGGCCTGAGGGTCTGCCGGACTTACTGAATTGCTATTCATTTGATAGCTGTTGCGGCATATCGCAATAGCGCTTGTGGCACTTTTGGCTGAATTTTCAGTGCGCAGCATGCCCAGGGCGTGCGCAGGGCACGTCGGGTGGCATCAACCTCTCAGGCCTGCCCGCCCCGTGGCAGCACCAGCCGCGCGCGCAGCCCCGCGCCCGGCGTGCTGAACAGCTCCAGCCGCCCGCCGTGGCTGCGCACCACGCGTTCCACGATGGCCAGGCCCAGCCCCGCGCCCGGCGTGCCCGAGCGTGCCGCGCCATCGCCGCGCGCAAAGGGCTGGCGGATGCGGTCCAGCTCTGCCGGTGCGATGCCGGGGCCCTGGTCCTGCACCTCCAGCCACACGCCGTCGGCATCCGCCCCCGTGCGCAGCAGCACCGGCGGCGTGCCGTGGCGCCAGGCGTTTTCCACCAGGTTGTCCAGCGCGCGGCGCAGGGCCTGGGGGCGCACCGGCACGTCGGGCAGCGTGCCCAGCGCCAGCCGCACGGTGCGCCCATGATCGGCCTGCGCCTCGGCCACGGCCTGGGCCAGGTCGTTGAGCGATGCCGGGGTGGGCACCTCGGCCTCGCCTGCGTTGGAACCGACCCGCGCAAACTGCAGGAACTGGCCCACGATCCCGTCCATCTCGTCGATGCTGCGCGCCATGCTCGCGGCCAGGGGCGCATCCACCTGTGCACCGGCAATCTCCACGCCCAGGCGCAGCTTGGTCAGCGGGGTGCGCAGGTCGTGCGACACCCCGGCCAGCATCAGCGCGCGTTCCTGCTCGGCCGCGGCCAGGCTGTGCGCCATGTGGTTGAAGCTGCGGCCCACGGTGGCGATTTCTTCGGGTCCGTCTTCGGGCAGCGGCGCTGGGGGCTGGCCCTGCGCCAGCTGCCGGGCCGCCGCCACCACCTGCGCCAGCGGGCGGTTGATGTGCCGCTGCAGCCACCAGGCCCCCAGCAGCGCCAGCAGCATGCTGGCCAGCGTGGCGGCCAGCCAGGCGCCGGTGAACTCGCGCGTGGGGAACACGCTGGGCAGGTTCAGCCAATAGGTCTCCGCTCCCTCCGGCCCCTGGTGCACCACACGCAGGGCCAGCACGCCCGTGCTGTCGCGGCGCCATACGGGTTGCGAAGTGTTCGTTGCCGCATCGTCCGCCCCCAGGCGGCGCGACACCGCCTGCACAAACTGCCGCTCCATGGGCGACAGCAGCGCACGCCGCGCAGCGTTCTCCGCCGCCACCGGCGGGGCCGACCGCACAGCCTGCTGGTTGAAGGCTTCGACAAATGCGGCCCGCTGTGCCGGGGGCAGCGCCTGCAGCCCTGCGCGCAGCGCGCCCACATTGCGCGCCACGCCATCGGCCACCTGTGCCACGCGGGGCTGAAAGATCATCTGCCGCACCAGCACGGCCGCCACCAGCTGGCCCAGCACGATGAGCACCGCCATCAGCAGCAGGTTGCGCCCGAGCAGACTGCGCGGCCACCAGCCCCCGGTGGCTTGGGGTGTGGCGGAGGGCGTCATGGCTTGCCTCCGCCGCCCGGCGCTGCGCCATCCGGCACAAACACATAGCCCACGCCCCACACGGTGCGGATGTGGCGCGGCTGGGCAGGGTCGGCCTCGATGAGTTTGCGCAGGCGCATCACCTGCACATCGATGCTGCGGTCGGTGGCCGTGTGGTCGGGGCCATAGGCCAGTGCGATGAGCCGGTCGCGGCCCAGGGGCCGGTGCGGTTGCTGTGCCAACGCCTGCAGCAGCGCGAATTCGCCCGTGGTCAGGGGCACGTCTTGCGCACCTTGGCCGTCCTCGCCACCGTTGCGCTCCAGCCGGCGCTCGTCCAGCCACAGCGTGAATGCGCCAAACGCAATGCGTCCGCCCGTCTGGCGCGGCCCGGTGTGTGCACCCAGCAGGCGCTGGCGGCGCACCATGGCCTGGATGCGGGCCAGCAGCTCGCGCGGGTTGAAGGGTTTGGGCAGGTAGTCGTCGGCGCCCATCTCCAGGCCCACGATGCGGTCCACGGGGTCGCCCCTGGCCGTGAGCATCAGGATGGGAATGGTCTCGCCCTGCGCTCGCAGGCGGCGGCAGATCGACAGGCCATCCTCGCCCGGCATCATCACATCGAGCACCAGCACATCAAAGCGCTCGCGCTGCAGCAGCGCATCGAGCGGGCCCGCGCCATCGACCGTGCGTACGCTGTAACCCTGGTCGCTCAGGTAGCGCTGCAGCAGCGCACGCAGGTCGGGTTCGTCGTCGGCGACCAGGATCTTGGCCAAGGCTTCCGTCATGGGGCGGTGTGTGGGTGTGGCAGCGGGTGGGTGCAGCCAAGGCTGCGTGCCAATGGTAGGGCCGAAAACACGGGGTGCCAGCGCGGGCAGGTGCTCCGGTGCATGACAACGCATGACACGCGCCGGTGGTTTGTCATGCTTTGTCATACATCGTGCATCGGGCGCCACAACTGGCTCATACCTGGTGGCCATAGTTCAGGCCAGAGCAGCACCCCGCTGCTTCGTACCCCCTGTTCTGTTGCAAGGAGCCGACCGCCATGTTCCCTTCCGTCCCGACACCAACTGCCCCCGTTGCCACTTACCGCGCCATGCTGCTGGCCGCCTTGGCCGTGGCTGCACTGTTGCTTCTGGCAGCGAACGATGCCAACGCACGCAGCCGCCACACGGTGGAGCACAACGCCGACGGCAGCACCACCGCCCGCACCGGCGTGGTCCGCGCAGCGCCGGGCGGTGGGGGCGTGCTGCGCGGCCGCAGCGTGTCCACCGACGGCCAGGGCCACGGCAGTGTGCGCAGCGGCGCTGCCGTGGTGGGCCCCAACGGCGCCATGGCGGTGCGCCAGGGCCAGAGCGCAAGGAATGCCGATGGCATGGCCAGCCACAGCAGCACCTTGGCCGCTCAGGGCGACCGGGGCACGCTGCAGAGCACGGGCGCCGCTACGCGCAGCGCCGACGGCAGCGTGACCCAGGGCCGCACCACCACGGCCACCAGCGCAGCCACCGGCAACAGCGTGCAGACCAGCAGCTCGTACACCGCAGACACCGGCCGCACCCGCAGCGCCAGCTGCTTTGACGCCAGCGGCGCCCCGATGGCCTGCCCTGCGCGGCCCTGATCCATTACCTTCCATCCTTGAGCCAGGAGATCCCGCATGTTCCGTCCTTCCACCCCGCTCTCCGCGATCGCCTCCCTGCGCACAGGCCTGGGCGCAGCGCTGTGTGCGCTCGCCGCTGTGCTGACCCCACCCGCCCACGCCCAGCTGCGGGGGCTGGGGCCTTTCGCGCAGGTGCGCGACACCGCTGCGGCCTTGCCCGCCGGTGTGCAGCGCGTGGCCGATGTGCCCTATGGTGCGGACCCGCTGCAGCGCATGGATGTCTACCTGCTCGCCGCTGGCGGAGCCGCCAGCAGCGCTGCGGTGGCCAGCGGTACGCGCGCGCCGGTGATCTTCATGGTGCATGGCGGCGCCTGGCGCACGGGCGACAAGGCCATGTCCCGCGTGGTGCAGGAGAAGGTGGCGCGCTGGGTGCCCAAGGGCTTTGTGTTCATCTCGGTGAACTACCGCCTGTACCCCGCCGTGAACGTGCTGCAGGAGGCGCAGGACGTGGCCATGGCACTGGCCGCCGCCCAAAGCCGCGCCGCCAGCTGGGGCGCCGATGCATCGCGGTTCATCCTGATGGGGCACTCAGCGGGCGCGCACCTGGTGTCGCTCATCAATGCATCGCCCACCCTGGCCCAGCGCGAGGGGGCCTGGCCCTGGCTGGGCACGGTGTCGCTGGACAGCGCGGCGCTCAATGTGCCGGTGGTGATGACCGCGCCGCACTACCCGTTCTATGACGAGGTGATGGGTGCCAACCCGTTGTTCTGGGCCGCAGTGTCGCCGTACCACGCGCTGTCGGGGCCGGTGCCGCCGTTCCAGTTGGTCTGTTCCACCGAGCGCCCCGACCACCCCTGCCTGCAGGCCCAGGGCATGGCCCGCCGCGTGCGCGACCTGGGCGGCCGTGCCGAGGTGCTGCCGCAGGAGCTGACCCACGGCGAGATCAACGCGCAGCTGGGCCTGGAGAGCGCCTACACGCGGGCCGTGGAGACCTTCATGGCCTCGCTGGATGCGGTGGTGGCGCAGCGGCTCAAGTAGTTGCGCTCAGTCCGCTTGCACGGCCCGCCGCAGCGCGGCACGGGCCAGCAGGCGGGTGGAGTCCAGCGTGGGCAGCGGGGAGTTGGCGTCGCTCAGGATCAGCGGGATCTCGGTGCAGCCCAGCACCACGGCATCGCAGCCGTCCTCGCGCTGCATGCGGGCGATGATCTGCTGGAACAGGGCCACGCCCTCGGGGCGAATGACGCCGGGCACGAGCTCGTCCATGATGATGCGGTTGATCTCGCTGCGCTCGGCCTCCGTGGGGCGCACCCATTGCAGGCCCCGGCCCTGCAGCGCGTCGGGGTACACGTTGCTGTCCACCAGCCAGCGCGTGCCGGTGAGCGCCAGGCGCCGGTGGCCGCGCGCTGCCGCCTCGGCCGCCACCACCTCGGCAATGTGCAGCCAGGGCAGCGGCGAGTGGGGCAGCACCCGGTCCATCGCCTGGTGGATGGTGTTGTCCGGGCAGATCAGAAAATCTGCGCCTGCACGCGCCAGCTTGTGGGCGGAGGCCAGCATCAGGTCGGCCACGCCTTGCAGGTCATGCCGGTCCAGGCAGTCCACATAGTCGGCCAGCGACGGCGTGTGCAGCGTCACTTCGGGGTGCGCATGCGGGCGGCCCAGCAATGCGGCGCCTTCGGCGCACAGGGTGCGGTAACACAGGGCGGCACCTTCGGCGGAGCAGCCCACGATGCCGATGTGTTGGGGCATGACGGTGGTCCAGAGCGGTTGCAAAGGCCCATTATTGCCACCGCGCTGCCGTGGCCCGGGTCCAACGCTGTGCCCGTCAGTCCCCGCGCACCCTTTGCGCAAATCCGCGCGTGCTGAACTGCTCCAGCACAAAGTCCACAAACACCCGGGTGCGGGCGGGCAGCAGCTTCTTGCTGGGGTAGTACAGCGAGGTCGGCCCTGCATCGGCCCACCAGCCGGGCAGCACCCGCACCAGGTCGCCCCGCGCCAGCCAGGGCTGCGCAAACGGCATGGGCAGCACGGCCACGCCCAGGCCCATCAGCGCGGCCTGGCACATGGCCTCGGGGTCGTCGAACACGACGCGCGGGCGCAGCTCCACGGGGGCGGCATCGCCCGCCTTGTTGCGCAGCGTGGTGAGGTTGATGCGCCCGGTGCGGATGTTGCGCCGTGCAATGCCATCCCACTGCGCCAGGTCCGCCGGGTGGCGTGGTGCCCGCTTACGGCCCTGCAGCAGTGCAGGTGCGGCCACAACCACCAGGTGGATGGGACCCAGCGTGCGCGCCACCATATCGGGGTTCAGGTTCAGGCCGCCGCCAATGCCGGCGTCAAAGCCCTCGCCGATCAAGTCCACCTGCCGGTTCTCAAAGCGCCAGTCGGGCTGGATGGCCGGGTAGCGCTGCAGGAACTCGGTGAGCAGCGGCACCAGGTACGCGCGGCCAAAGGCCTGGCCCATGCTGACCTTGAGCGTGCCCGCTGGCTGCTGCTCGGCCTCGGCCGCGTGGTCCACCGCATCGGCCAGGGCGGTGAGTGGCGGGCCCACTTGCGCCAGGAGGCGCTGCCCGCCCTCGGTCAGCGTGAGGCTGCGCGTGCTGCGCTGGAACAGCCGCACGCCCAGGCTGGCCTCCAGCCTCGCCACGTTCTTGCTCACGGCGGCGGGCGTCAGGCCCATGAGCCGTGCAGCGGCCGAAAAGCTGCCCGCCTGGGCGGACTGTACGAAGGATTCAAGGTGGCTGAGGGGCTGCATGCGGTGTATTTTCAACCAAGGGTTGAAAGATATACAGCCCATTCATGGCTACCGGAGCATGAGTGTTTTTCTGACACTGCAGGTCTTCCCGGTTCGGTTGCGAACCATTTTCTGCATGCATCTCGTTGGAGAAACAACACCATGTCTTCCGTGTCTGAAACATCCCCGGTCTCCGCCCCTTCATCGCCTGGCCGCCCGCTGGCGGGCAAGGTCGCGCTCGTCACCGGCGGCGCGCGCGGCATTGGCGCGGCCATCGTGCGGCGTCTGGCGCGCGACGGGGCGGCCGTGGCCTTCACCTACAGTAGCTCCACAGCGCCTGCGCAGGCGCTGGTGGCGGACATTGCTGCGAGCGGCGGCAAGGCCCTGGCCCTGCAGGCCGACAGCGCCGATGCCGTCGCCCTCACGCAGGCGGTGGACCGCGCCGCGCGCGAGCTGGGCCGCCTGGACATCCTCGTCAACAACGCGGGCGTCGCCATCGCGGGTGAGCTCGGCAGCTTTGCGCTGGCCGACTTTGACCACACGCTTAACGTCAACGTGCGCGCCGTGTTCGTAGCCACCCAGGCCGCCGTGCGCCACATGGGCCAGGGCGGTGCCTATGGCCGCGTGATCACCATCGGCAGCACCAACTCCGACCGCGTGCCGTGGGCCGGATTCAGCGTGTACGGCATGAGCAAGGCCGCCATCGTCGGCCTGACCAAGGGCCTGGCGCGCGACCTGGGCCCGCGTGGCATCACGGTGAACAACGTGCAGCCCGGCCCCGTGAACACCGACATGAACCCCGCTGACGGCCCCATGGCGGGCGACATGCACGGCCTGATGGCCCTGAGCCGCCATGCTCACCCCGATGAGATCGCGGGCATGGTGGCTTATCTGGCCGGGCCGGAATCGGGCATGGTGACGGGGGCGAGCTTGCTGATCGACGGCGGCTTTGCGGCCTGAGAAGGTGTGAACGAACCCATCATGCCCGCTCATCCCGCCAAAACACGCCCGCTCGTCGTTGCAAATGCTCGCCATAGCCCGCGCTATGGCTGTGCTTTGCGCCTAGACCGGCCGTGTTTTAGCGGCCTGCTCGGACACGCCGGATCCGTTCACACCTTCTGAGCTGTCAGCACGGCGCTCACTGCGTGGGCTTTCGCGCCCGGGGCTTTTTCTGTACAGCCGGGCCGTGGGTCGTCAGCTCTTTGGGCGTGAGCAGGTAGGCGGGGTTGTTGGCCATCATCTCCACCGCCAGGTCGATGAAGGCCCGCACGCGCGCTGGCAGCGCCGTGCGGCTGCCGTAGTACACGTAGAGCGCCAGGTGCTGCGCCACATGCTGGGGCAGCAGCGGCACCAACTGGCCGCTGCGCACCAGCGGCGCGGCCGTCACGCCCACCAGCTGGCCCACCGCGTGGCCGCCCAGCACCGCACGGGCCTCCACCTCGATGTCGTTGGTGCAGAACGTGGGGTGGATGGTGCGCGCCACGATGTCGTCGCCCACCTGGAACTCCCAGGGCATGGGCTTGCCGGTGGACGCATGGCGAAAGCCGCTGCAGCGGTGCTGCGCCAGGTCGTCGATGCTGGCCGGCGCACCGTGGCGTGCGATGTAGGCGGGCGCGGCGCACACGATGAGCTGCAGCGTGAGCAGCCGCCGCGCCACCACGCCACCCTCGGGCGGGTAGCCCGAGCGGAAGCCCACGTCCACGCGGTCTTCCACCCAGTTGCCGATGCGGTCGTCCAGCTGCACATCGGGCTCCACCAGCGGGTGGCGGCGGCAGAACTCGTGCAGCACCGGCCAGATCACCTCCAGCAGGATGGAGCGCGGCGCCACGATGCGCAGCGGCCCTGCCATTGCCTCACGCCCGCGCCGCGCGCCCTGCACCGCGTGCTGCAGCGTGGCCAGGCCCGGCTGCGCCGACGCCAGGAACTGGCGCCCTTCTTCGGTCAGGCTCAGGCTGCGCGTGGTGCGGTGGAACAGTCGCACGCCCAGGTGCGATTCGAGCTGCACCAGCAGCTGGCTGGACGCCTGTGGCGTGATGCCCTGCGCTGCCGCCGCTTGGCGCAGGCTGCCCAGCTCGGCGGCCTTGACGAAGTTGGCGATGGCGCGCAGTTCATTGATGGCCATGGTGGACAGGCATTGTGCGGGGCGGCTGCGTGGTGGATTGGCAAGTATTGCTTGCGAACGAATCCAGAGATTATGGGCTAGTCGCATGGCAATGGCTTGCCTAAAGTCCACCGCCATGGGCACCGCCCATTGCTCAACACCACCTCAAGGACCTGTCATGAACGCCGCACACACCACCCCCACCACAGCCACGACCGCCCCCCGTTCTTCGTACCCCCGCGTCTGGCTGATCACCGGCGCCTCGCGTGGCATCGGCGCGCGCATTGCCGAGGCCGCGCTGGCCCAGGGCGATGCCGTGGTCGCCACATCACGCGATGCCGCCTCGGTTGAAAAGCGCTTGGGCGCACACGATGCCCTGCTGCCTTTGGCGCTGGACGTGACCGACGAGGCCCAGGCCCGCCATGCCGTAGGCGCGGCGCTCGACCGCTTCGGCCGCATCGACGTGCTGGTCAACAACGCAGGCTACGGCCTGCTGGGCGCGGTGGAAGAGGCCACCGCCGACGAGGTGCGGCGCCTGTACGACACCAACGTGTTCGGCCTGCTGCATGTGACCCGCGCCGTGCTGCCCGCTATGCGCGCGCGCCGCGCCGGGCATGTGGTCAACATCTCCTCGCTGGGCGGCGTGCAGTCGGCCGCCGGGTTTGGTCTGTACTGCTCCACCAAGTTTGCGGTCGAGGGCATCACCGAGGCGCTGCATGCCGAGCTGGCGCCGCTGGGCATCCACGCCACCGTGGTGGAGCCGGGGTACTTCCGCACCGAGTTTCTGGACAGCGCCTCGCTGGCCGTGTCGCCCCGGGTGTTGGACGACTACGCCGAGAGCGTCGGTGCCGTGCGCGAGGCCGCCCGCCGCATCAACCTGAACCAGCCCGGCGACCCGGTGCGCCTGGCCCAGGCCGTGATGCAGCTGGTGGCCTGCCCCACGCCGCCGCTGCGCCTGCCGCTGGGCACGGACACGCTCCAAACCATCGCCGACAAACATGCCTTTGTGGCAAAAGAGACGGCGCAGTGGCGTGCGGTGGCGGCGTCCACAGACTTCCCGGTGCAGGAAGCCGCGCTTCAGGCGGCGTGAGTCCCTGCTCCTCTTGGGGTAGCTGGCAGCACCCTGCCATCAGGCGGCAGGGGCTGTTGGGTCTCCCATTTTTGGGCCGGTGCTGGGGGCTGACCACGCTCACACAGGCCGTGCAAACTCCATCACCCAGTTCACCTCCCAGGTCGCGCCGCCATCGTCCGAAAACGCCTGCTGCCAGCGCGGGGCGCCGGTGTGCATCTGCGACCACTCGAAGCGCACGCGCACCGGGCGGCCCTCGAACAGCTCCTCGCCTTCAAACAGGCCCACACCGCCCTGGAAGCCACCCACCACGGGCGGCAGCAGCAGGCCATTGGCCGGGTCCAGGCCGCCCGTGAGGTTGTCCAGCCAGTAGATGCTCCAGCGCTGCGTCATGGGGTTGAACACACGCAGTGCCATACCCACGTAGCCGGGCTTCCATGCCAGCGGCGTGAAGTCGTCGAAGTTGCCGATGCCACCGGGCAATGGATGTGCGGTGCCCGTGGCGTCGAACACCTCCCAGTCGTGGCAGCCCGCGAGCCTGCGCACCAGCCGCGTGTTGCGAATGCGCCAGGGGCCCATGAGAAAGTCGAAGTCGCGCGCAGCGCTGGGCGCCACGGTTGGCGACGGGATGGGAGTGAGGCGGGCTGGGGTGGACATGGTGGGGCTCCGTGGTGGTTGATGCATCAGGGGGAGAGGTGTGCGGGTGCGTCACGCATGCAACGCCGAGCGCGCGGTGGGCTGCAGGCGGAGCACCTCGGGCTCTGCCGCCAGCCAGGGCGCAAGACCGGGCGCCACGTCACGCGCCCAGGCCCCGCTGTCGGTAAACGATGTCAGCGCAGCCTCGTCGCCAAACAGGGCCAGGCCCACCAGAACGGGTTCGCCTTCGCGCACCGGCAGGCGGGCAAAAGTGTTGGGGCTGGGCTCGGTGCAGAACCAGGCGATCTGGCGCGCGCCACCGCGCTGCAGGGTGGGCGTCATGCGGTGGCGGCAGAAGTCCAGCAGTGGTGGTGTGGCGGGTTCCCGCAACGGCAACACGGTGACCTGCAGGACGCCAGCGGTGGCACCCTGCGCGCCGGGCTGCGGCCTTGCATGGTGTGGCAGGGCCGCCGTGGCGCCGGGCCAGGCGGGGCAGAGCAGGTGCACGTTGTCCGAATCGATCATGGTCGCATTGGCGGCGTTGCGGTGTGCCGCCCACACGGGGCCGCCATAGAAGCCCTCCAGCGCGCGGTGGCGCGCCTGCATGTCGGCAAAGCTGCGCAGCCAGACGAACTGGTCGGGCCGGTCCAGGTCGCGGAACTGGCCCAGCACGCGCATGCCCACCGCCTCCTGGGTTTCCACAAACTCCCGGTCGAACAGGTCGATGAGCACCTCGCGCTGTTGGGGGTGCAGGGTGTACTGGCGCAGTTCAACGATGGCGTGGGGATCGGTGGTGGGCATGAGGGCTCCTGAAAAGGTATGGGGGGCAACAAGGCAAGACAGGCCTGCAGTGTGCGCACCAATACCTGCCAACCCATGGCAGGTATTTGCGCTATCTTTGGTGTTCTGTCTTTTTGCACCACCCCTGCCAAAACCCATGCGCGCCAGCCGTTTGTTGTCCCTCCAGATGCTGCTGGAGACGCGTGGCCGCATGAGCGCGCAGGCGCTGGCCGAGGCGCTGGAGGTGTCGGTGCGCACGCTATACCGCGATGTGGACCAGCTCAGCGCTGCGGGTGTGCCCATCTATGCCGAGCGGGGGCGCCACGGTGGCTTTGCGCTGCTGCCGGGCTGGAAGACCACGCTCACAGGCCTCACGCCGTCGGAGGCGCAGGCCGTTTTCTTGAGCGGCCTGCCCGGCCCTGCGCAGGACCTGGGCCTGGGCGGCGATGTGGCGGGGGCGCGCCTGAAGCTGCTGGCCGCACTGCCCGCCGCCTGGCGCGACGACGCGCAGCGCGTGAGCACACGCCTGCACCTGGACCCCGTGGACTGGTACCGCGAGAGCGACCCCACGCCGCATTTGCCCACGATGGCAGCCGCCGTGTGGAGCGGCCACCAGATCACCCTGCGCTATGAGGGCTGGGCGCGCACGGCAGAGCGCACGGTGAGCCCGCTGGGCCTGGTGCTGAAAGCGGGCGTGTGGTACCTGGTGGCCTTACCCACGGGAGCCGACACGCGCGGGCCACGCACCTACCGGGTGTCGAACATCCTCGCGGCCACAGCGCTGAACCAACCAGCCAGGCGCCCCGCACGCTTTGACCTGCCGGGCTACTGGGCCGCGTCGATCCGGCGTTTTGAGTCAGGCCTGTACACGGGCGAGGCCGCACTGCTGGCCACGCCCGAAGGGTTGCGCGGTCTGCGCGCGCTCAGCAGCGCCGTGGCGCGTGCTGTGGCTGCCGCTCCACCGTCCCGCCGCAAGGACGGCCGCACGGCCGTGACGATCCCCATCGAGTCGGTGGAGCATGCCTGCGGGCAGGTGATGCGGTTGTCGCCGCAGGTGGAAGTGCTGCGGCCCGTGGCATTGCGCCGCGCGCTGGTGGCGCGGGTGCAGGCCACGGCGCGGCTGTATGGGCTGGCCGCCGGATGAGGCATGGGAAATATCTGCTGCAAATTAGATAGCGGCAAGGGCATTGTTTGTGGTCGCTACCGGCCCATAGGACCATCGAAGCCTGCACCAAGGCAGTTCTTGAGTGGACCCGGCGTGCGCGGTGCGCTCACAGCCCCCGTTCCACCATGTCCAGCAACCGCTGGCCCAGCAGGTCCAGCATCTGTTGGGGCGTGCCGCGCAGCGGCCCGTCGATGGCCAGCAGCGCCATGCCATGCACGGTGGACCAGGCCAGGTATTCGGCCCCGGGGCGGCGCCCGGGCGGCAGGGCGCCCGCGGCCACCAGGTCGTCCAGTGCGGCGCTCAGGTGCTGGAAGGGGTTGAGCCCCGTGGCACCGCCCATGGCGGGGTCGGGGGTTTGTTGCACCGTGAAGCGGCCACCGAAGGCGGTGCGAAAGAGCCCCGTCTCGGTGTGCGCAAACCGCAGGTAGCCGGCGCCCACGGCGCGCACCTTGGCGTGGGCCTGCTCGGTGGGCGTGCCGGTGGTGGGCACAAGGGCCAGCTCGGCCTCCATGGACCGCGCGGCGGCGGCCACGGCAGCGGCGCGCACGGCGCCCAGCAGGTCGTCGCGGTTGGCGAAATGGCGGTAGGCCGCATTGGGCGCCACACCCGCGCGGCGTGTGGCCTCGCGCAGCACCACCGCATCCGGCCCGCCCTGGCGCGCCAGTTCGATGCCCGCGTCCAGCAGCGCACGGTGCAGATCCCCGTGGCGGTAGGTGGCGCGTGCGGCGGGTGCGCTGGAGGGGGCAGCTTTGTTGCGGGTGCTTACGGTCATGGATCGTTGGGATGTGGACACTGTCCATTATCTTTGCTATTGTTTGTGGACGGTGTTCACAATTGCACGCCGAAACCCTTCCTGCCCCGTCCATGTTCCCCAGGAGACCCCCATGAAAGTCGAGCCCTACCTGATGTTCGAAGGCCGCTGCGATGAAGCGCTGGAGTTTTACCGCCACGCTTTGGGCGCCCAAGTCACCATGCTCATGCGCTACAAGGACAACCCCGAGCCCGCCGCCGGCGAGGGCTGCGCCGATGGCAGCGGCCCGGGCCCCACGCCCGAGATGGTCATGCACGCCTCGTTCACCGTGGGCGACACGCAGATCATGGCGTCGGACGGCATGGGCTCGGGCCACGCCAGCTTCCAGGGCATCTCGCTGGCGCTGAGCCCCGCCAATGCGGCCGATGCCAAGCGCTATTTCGATGCGCTGGCCGATGGCGGCAAGGTGCAGATGCCGCTCACCAAGACCTTTTTCTCGCAGGCGTTTGGCATGGTGGCCGACCGCTTTGGCGTGCCCTGGATGGTGGTGGCCCCCGAATGAGTGCAACCGCCATCACTACCACCGACTCCCCCACAGGAACCCGCATGCTCGCTCTCTATGGCCACCCTTTTTCGTCCTACACCCAGAAGGTGCTGATCGCACTGTACGAGAACGGGACACCGTTCGAACTGCTCAATCTTGACCCCGCAGAGCCCGTCAGCCATTCCGCCGACTGGTTGCGCCACTGGCCGCTGGCGAAGTTTCCGGTGCTGGTGGACGGTGACCACACGGTGGTGGAAAGCAGCATCGTGATCGAGCACCTGCAGCTCGCGCACCCGGGGCCTGTGCCGCTGATTCCCGCCGACCCCCGGGCGGCACTGGACGTGCGGTTCATGGACCGCTTCTTTGACCTGCACGTGATGGCCCCGGTGCAGCACGCGGTGAATGCCGCGCTGACCGGCAACGCCGAGCGCAAGGCAGAAGGCGTGGCCTGGGCTGCGGAGAAGCTGGAGAAAGCCTACGCCTGGCTGGAGGGCATGTGGGCAGGGCGCACCTGGGCGGCGGGCGAGCCATTCTCGCTGGCCGACTGCGCTGCGGCGCCCTCGCTGTTCTATGCCGACTGGACGCACCCCATCGCGGCCACCTACCCGCAGCTGCGCGCCTACCGTGCCCGGCTGCTGGCACGCCCCTCGTTTGCACGCGCGGTGGAAGGCGGGCGCCCCTACCGCCATTACTTTCCGCTCGGTGCGCCCGACCGCGACTGAGCAGCGCCCGCACCACGGCATCAGGAGACTCCGATGATGAATCCCGAACCCCACGCCATGCACCGCTGGCTGCAGCAGCTGCTGGGCGACTGGACCTGCGAATCCCTGGCCGACATGGGCCCGGACCAGCCCCCCGCGCAAAGCCGGGGCACCGAGCAAGTGCGCGCGCTGGGCAGCCTGTGGGTGCTGTGCGAAGGGGCGGGCTCCATGCCCGGCGGGGGTGGTGAGGCCCGCATGCTGATGACGCTGGGCTACGACCCGGATCAGCAGGCGTTTGTCGGCACCTGGGTGGGCTCGATGATGACGCATATGTGGGTGTACCGCGGCACGCTGGATGCCGACCAGAAGGTGCTGACGCTGGAGACCGAAGGCCCCAGCTTCAAGGCCGACGGCGCCACCATGCGCTACCGGGACGTGATCACCCTGGTCAGCGCCAACGAGCGCACGCTCACCTCGTTCGGCCAGCAGCCGGACGGCAGCTGGAAGCAGTTCATGCAAGCCAAGTACACGCGAACCCCCTGAGCCACTGCGCGGCTTCCCCCTGGAGGGGGACGCACCCGGTGGACTGGCCAAGCCAGCTCCACGGGCGCACTGGCATGGCCCTCCGCCAGTCGCAAGTGCAACGCGCGTGACACACTGCGCTGCCAATCTCTTTTGATTTCCACCGTCCCATGACCCTCCGCATCGAAGGCCGCGCACGCTGGCCCGCACTCATCCTGCTGTGCCTGGGCGAGCTGATGATCGTGCTCGACACCACCATCGTGAATGTCGCGCTGCCCAGCATCAAGGCCGACCTGGGCTTTACCGAAACCTCGCTGGTGTGGGTGGTCAACGCCTACATGCTCACCTTTGGCGGCTGCCTGCTGCTGGGTGGGCGGCTGGGCGATCTGTACGGCCACCGGCGGCTGTTCCTGGCGGGCATCACGCTGTTCACCATCGCATCGCTGGCCTGCGGGCTGGCCAATACGCAGGGGCTGCTGGTGGCGGCGCGCGCGGTGCAGGGCGTGGGCGGCGCGGTGGTGTCGGCCGTGGCGTTGTCGCTCATCATGAATCTGTTCACCGAGCCCGGCGAGCGTGCGCGCGCCATGGGTGTCTACGGCTTTGTATGTGCCGGGGGCGGCAGCATTGGGGTGCTGTTGGGCGGGGTGCTCACCAGCGCGTTGAGCTGGCACTGGATCTTTCTGGTCAACATCCCCGTGGGCGTGGCCATCTACCTGGCCTGCCTGGCGCTGCTGCCGGGCGGCAAGGGGCAGGCCCACGGGCAGCGGCTGGACGTGGCGGGCGCCGTCACCATCACCGCGTCGCTGATGCTCGCGGTGTACGCCATCGTCAACGGCAACGCGGCCGGGTGGACCTCGCTGCAGTCGCTGGGGCTGCTGGGGGCGGCGGTGGCACTGCTGGCGGCGTTTTTGTTCATCGAGTCGCATGTGGCTGCGCCGCTGGTGCCCCTGCCGCTGCTGCGGCTGCGCAACCTGGCCATCTCCAACGTGGTGGGCGTGCTGTGGGCGGCGTCGATGTTTGCGTGGTTCTTTCTGTCGGCGCTGTACATGCAGCTGGTGCTGGGCTACGACGCCATGCAGGTGGGCCTGGCGTTCCTGCCGTCCAACCTCATCATGGCGGGCTGCTCGCTGGGGCTGTCGGCCTGGGTGGTGATGCGTTTTGGCATTTGCCGCACGCTGGGCTGGGGGCTGCTGCTGGCGGCGGTGGGTCTGGCCCTGTTTGCGCTGGCGCCCACCGAGGGGCGGTTTGTGGTCCACGTGCTGCCCGGCATGCTGCTGCTGGGCGTGGGCGCCGGCATTGCGCTCAACCCGCTGCTGCTGGCCGCCATGGGCGATGTGAAGCCCGAAGACTCGGGGCTGGCCTCGGGGGTGGTCAACACCGCGTTCATGATGGGCGGCGCGCTGGGCCTCGCCATCCTGGCCAGCCTGGCCGATGCGCGCACCGACCACCTGCGCGAGGCCGGGGCCAGCGTGCAGCAGGCGCTCAATGCGGGCTACCAGCTGGCGTTCTGGGTGTCGGCCTTGTGCTCGCTGGTGGCCGCCGTGCTGGGGGGTTTCGTGTTGCGCCCGGCACCGCAGCCGTCCGCCGCCGCGCCTTCCCACGCGGGTGCCGTGTGAGGAGATATGGTGCTATTTAATTGATAGCTGATCGGGCATATTCCAATAGCGCATGCAGTCATTTTGGCTTGAAATGGTGGCGAAGTTGTGTGCGCCTGCGGTGCGGCACTGTCCTGTATGCCGCACCGCACTGTTCCACCCAGCGCACTTCTGAAAGCGGCCGCTGGCCTTATCTTTGGCAGGCGTGCTGCCCGATAGCCGGTGGCGCAAACCCAAGGAGTCCTTGATGTCGTCCTCCCCCACCGTGTCTTCGTCTGCCGCCAGCCTGCCCGTCGTGCAGGCCCAGGCGCTGGGTCCGCTGTGGCCCACGATGGACCCGTTCCTGTTCTGCGCCCACCATGACGACGCCTACCCCGCAGGCAACGGCGCGTTTGCGCCCGCCGTGTCGCTGGAGGGCCGCCAGATCGGCAGCGACTTCAGCCGCAAGGACGGCTGGAGCATGTACCACGGCGACACCGTGCCCGGCTTTCCGGGCCACCCGCACCGGGGCTTTGAAACCGTGACCCTCGTGCGCAAGGGCCTCATCGACCATTCCGACTCGCTGGGCGCCGCCGCGCGTTTTGGCGGGGGCGATGTGCAGTGGGTCACGGCGGGCAAGGGCATCGTGCATTCGGAGATGTTCCCGCTGCTCAACGCCACCGAGCCCAACCCACTGGAGCTGTTCCAGATCTGGCTGAACCTGCCCGCGAAGAACAAGATGGTGGAGCCGCACTTCACCATGCTGTGGAACGAGCGCATTCCGCGCCTGGTCCACCACGACGACGCAGGCCGTGCCACCACGGTGACGGTGGTGGCGGGCGCCCTGCCCGGCGCGCCTGCGCCGCTGGCGCCGCCACCCGAGTCCTGGGCTTCGCAGCCCGAGGGCGATGTGGCCATCTGGACGCTGCGCATGGACCCCGGCGCGCAGTGGACGCTGCCCGCCGCGCGCGGCCAGGGCGCGCGCCGCATGCTGTACTTCTTTGTGGGCGACAGCCTGCGCGTGGGCCCGCAGGACGTGGGCCAGCACGCCGCGCTGGAGCTGGTGGCCGGGCAGGACTGGCAGCTGACCAACACCGGCGCCACGCCGCTGGAATGCCTGCTGCTGCAGGGCCAGCCCATCGCCGAGCCCGTGGCGCAGTACGGCCCGTTTGTGATGAACACACAGGCCGAGATCATGCAGGCCATGAACGACTACCGCCGTACCCAGTTCGGCGGCTGGCCCTGGCCCGACCAGGACCCGGTGCACGGCACCGAGGCGCGGCGTTTTGCGCGCTACCCGGGCCAGACGGAGGAAGAGCGCCCGGCCGAGGCCCTGTCGGGCGCATAGGGTTGTTCTCCAGGCCCTGCCAAGCTTTCACGGGGCGCTGCGGCAGCCGTCCGGCGCCTCGTGGACAATCCGGGGTTTCGTTCTGACCCGCGTGGCGGCTGGTGGTATACCCCTGCCAGCCCCGCGCCGATTCTTCACCGCCTGAAAGCGCAAGCACCACCATGGCCACCACCATCACCAAAGACTCCGCCGTCACCATCACCTACAAGGTCACCACGCCCCAGGGCAAGCCGCTGGATGCGGGGCACCTGTCGTACCTGCACGGTGGCTACGAAAACATCTTCCCCAAGGTCGAGGCCGCACTCGATGGCCAGGCCGTGGGCTTCAGCACCACACTGCAGCTGGCGGTGGAAGACGCCTTCGGCGCGCGCGATGAAAGCCTGGTGCGCACCATTCCCAAAAGCGAGTTCCCGCCCGGCGTGAAGGTCGGCGGCCAGCTGCAAGGCGTGGGCAACGACGGCCAGCCCGCCGTGTTCAACGTGGTCAAGATCAAGGGCCCCGAAGTGCACCTGGACGGCAACCACCCGCTGGCAGGCCGGGCGTTGACCTTCAGCTGCAAGGTCACCGAAGTGCGCGCCGCCAGCCCCGAAGAAGTTGCGCACCGCCATGTGCATGGTGCGCATGGCCATCACCATTGATGGTCGGCGGAGCCGAGTCTTGCACGGGCTTCTTGATCGCTTGGGATATGCGCTGATCGGTGCCTTCTTTGGCTCGATCATTGGTATCGCGGGCTGGTGGTTGTATGGGGTGGCGCACTCGTTGAACTACTCAGGTCCCGGCATGGACCCCGTGCTGCGTCATTGGGTGCAGTACTCCGGCGGTGCTTTTGCAGCATGGGGCGTTGTTTTTCGCGAGCGCGCGGCGGACGCGGTGGGCGACACGGTGTCTGCCATCCTGCACTTTGAATTCGACGAGGCACCTGGCCGGACCGCGTCAGCCTTGGTGAGCTGCGTGGTGCTGGCGATCACATTGGCGGCGATCTGGTTCACCAGCCCTGTGTGACGCGCAGGCAAAGTGCAATGGCAATGCACCGGGCTTGACTCCTGCACTGCTTGGTGCGTGTCGACGGATCCTTCATCAACAAAACTATCCAACAAAAAAGCCCGCATTGCGGGCTTTTTTGTTCGGTGAAGCGTTGTGAATTACTTGGCTGCTTCAGGCTTGGCAGCGTCGGCTTTTTTCTCTGCCGTTGCCTTGGTCTTCTTGGCCTTCGCCTTCTTCTCTGTCTTCTTTTCTGCAGGGGCAGACGCGGTGGCGGTTGGCGTTACTGCGGGCTTGGCTTCGGCTTTGACCGCTGGTGTGGCGGGCGTGGCTGGAGTCGCTGGGGTGGCAGGCATGGCCGATGTGGCAGGGGTCGCAGGCGCCGCGGCCTTCGCGGGGGTTGCTGGCGTTGCGGGGGCCGCAGGGGCTTGGGCAAACGATGCGGTCACAAAGAAACCGGCGAGCAGGGCAGCGAGGAGCTTGTTCATGAGAAATCCTTTCAGATCGGATAACCGCCCGACACAGCGTCGGACTTAGCTATGCAACGGCGCTCGGAGGCGTTGCGATGACAGGTTACGAAGTCATTGGCAACAAGGCGTTACCGCGCCCCAGACCGCGCCCGTTCAGCACCGGCTCCTTGGTCAAGCGTTCGCGTGCCCATTCCACAAAGGCGCGCACTTTCGCCGGGGCCCGCCGGCCTGCGGGGTACACGATGTGCACGGGCACGGGTGGCAGTTCGTGGTCGGCCAGCACGATGCGCAAGCGCCCTGCGCGCAGGCTGGCTGCGGCCTGGTAGGCGAGGCAGCGGGTCAGGCCGATGCCTGCCTCTGCGGCGGCAATGTCCACCTCGTTGCTGTTGCTGATCCAGGTGAATTGCGGCTGGCCGGTGGCGCCATCGCGAAACTTCCAGGGCGCTGGCGTGCGTGCGTCAAAGGCGAAGCCGATGGCCCGGTGGCTGCTCAGGTCGGCCGGGTGGCGTGGCTTGCCGTGTTGCGCCAGGTAGGCGGGAGACGCCACCACCAGGCGGCGCAGCGCACCCACCTGCACGGCAGTGAGGCCGGAGTCAGGCAGGTGCGCGATGCGGATGGCCACGTCCATGCCTTCATCGAGCAAGTGCACCAGGCGGTTGACGAACAGCGTGCGCACCTGCACGCGCGGCTGGGCCTGCAAAAAGCCCTGCACGATGGGCGCCACGTGCTGGATGCCGAACATCTGCGGTGCCGTGATGGACAGCAGCCCCTGGGCCTCGGCCTGTGCACCGCTGGCGGCCTGCTCGGCCTCGTGCAGGTCGTTCAGGAGGGGGCGGCAGTCGTGCAAGAAGCGCTCGCCCGCCTCGGTCAGCCGCACCATGCGCGTGCTGCGCTGGAACAGCAGCACACCCAGCCGCGCCTCCAGCGCCGCAATGGCGCGCGTGACGGCCGTGGCGGAGCAGCCCAGCCGCCGCCCCGCCACGGCAAAGCCGCCAGCGTCCGCTACGGCCAAAAAACAGCGCAGGGTGTCGAGATAGTCCATGCAACCCATTATTGCGGATGCCGCAATTATGAAAAGCGGCGATTGGCTATTCACATCGCAGCTTGCAATAGATATCGTCGAGGCATCTTTTCACTCACCCACCGACGAGGCTTCACCATGTTCCCCTCCACCCCACTCCAGCTGTACCGTATGCCCATCTCGGGCCATTGCCATCGCGTGGAGCTGATGCTGTCCCTGCTCGGCTTGCCCTATGAACTGATTGATGTGAATCTGCTGCGCGGCGAACACCAGCGCGCGGAGTTTCTGGCACTCAACCCGCTGGGCCAGGTGCCCGTGCTGGTGGACGCGGGCCAGGTGCTGAGCGACAGCAATGGCATCCTGGTGTATCTGGTGCAGCGCTACGCCCCCGGCAGTGCCTGGCTGCCACAAGACGCCGTGGGGCAGGCGCAGCTGCAGCGCTGGTTCAGCCTGGCGGCGGGCTTTCTGGCGCCGGGCATTGGGGGGCCGCGCTTTGCGACGTTGACGGGCCGTGCCGTGAACGAGGTGGCGCAGGCCACCGGCAAGCGCCTGCTCGCCTTCATGGAGGACGAACTGCAGGGGCGGGCCTGGTTGCTCGGGGGCTCAGCGCCCAGCCTGGCCGATGTGGCCATGGTCAGCTACACCTCGCAGGCCCACCTGGCAGGGCTGCCGCTGGATGCCTACCCGCGCATTGCGGCCTGGGTGGCGCGCATGCAGGCCTTGCCGGGCTATCCGGTGCTGGCCGACCAGCTGCCCGCTGCCGAGCAGGTGACGGCATGACAGCCACCGTGCCCGCTGCATCGGTTGGGGTGCCGGTGCCGCCCGAGGCATTCCACCCCGGTGAGCAGGCCTTGCAGGCGCGCGTGGGCGTGCGCGAGCGCATGGCGGCCGTGGGTGCCATGGTGTTGCGCGACCACATGCCCGACCAGCACCGCGAGCTGTTTGAAAAGCTGCCCACCTTGCTGCTGGGGACGTTGGATGAACAAGGCCAGCCGTGGACCACGATGCTTGCCGGACCGCCCGGGTTTGTGCACACCCCCGATGCGCAGCGCATGCAGATCGCGACCGCGCCGGATTCCAAGGACCCGGTGCTCGCACACCTGGCGCCAGGTGCGGCCGTGGGCGTGCTGGGGCTGGAGCCGCACACGCGGCGGCGCAACCGCATGAACGGGCGGGTGGCAACGTTTGGCGATACCGGCCTGGGCGTGCAGGTGGTGCAGAGCTTTGGCAACTGCCCCAAATACATCCAGGCGCGGCAGCCAGGCCTGCGCGCTGCGCTGGTCGCTCAGGGCCCGGTGCAGTGGCTGGGGGCCGGACTGGACGCCGACGCCATCGCGCGCGTGCAGCGTGCCGACACCCTGTTCATTGCCAGTGCCTCGGCGCCACGCCCTGGTGCCGGGCACAGCGAAGGCGTGGATGTATCGCACCGGGGCGGTGAGCCGGGCTTTGTGCAGGTGGCGCACACGGAGGCCGGCGTGGTGCTGAGCCTGCCGGACTACCCTGGCAACCAGTTCTTCAACACCCTGGGCAACCTTGCGCTGCACCCGCTGGCAGGCCTGCTGGTGGTGGACTATGAAGAGGGCGGTTTGCTGCACATTGCCGTACAGGCCGAGGTGCTGTGGGACCGCGCAGCGCGTGCTGCCTGGCCCGGTGCACAGCGTGTGCTACGCCTCACGGTGCTGCGCGCCCTGTGGCGGCCGCAGGTGCTGCCGTGGCGCTGGACACCGCCGGTGTCGGCCCCTCAGTTCCGGGTGATGCGCGAGGCGGCGCTGGACTGAGTGGCGCACCACCAGCGGGCCGCGCACGGGGTGTTGTTGTCCCCGCGATGCGCCTGCGCGGCACGGTGGCCTCGGCCTCCACCATCTTGGCGCTGCGCTCGTGTGCTGTCTGCGCCAGCTCGGTGATGAGCGCGGCCTCGGGCAGGTTGTGCCAGTAGCGCGTAGGCATCTCCTTTTTTATCATGTTGAGCTTGTGCCGCGCGGGGTTGAAGATGTGGCGGTAGTAGGTGAGCCAAAGCGCCTCGCCTGCGTCGGGTGGTGGCGCGTCGCTGCGCTGCGCGCCGGGGCCGGTGTGCAGCTGCTGGCCGTCCCAGCGCACGCTGGCGTCGGGGGTGAGGATGGCCCAGCGCATCTGTGTGAAGCGGCGGATGAAGAAGCCCGCGTTGGCCACGGTGATGTAGTGGTCGGGCTCGAACCAGGCCATGTGCAGAGTCTGTCCGTCGGGTTCCACCACGGGCCGGAAGCGCACAAAGGCGTGCATCTTGTGGATGTCCCGCCGCACGCTGCGGACCATGTGGTGGGCCAACATGCGGTCGGCGTCCAGCGGGTCGTGCCGCGCGCTGTCGGCTTCATGGCCGCCCTGCGCCATGCGCCACAGCAGGCGGTACATCAGCGCAAAGCGGCCCGGGTCGCGGTGCAGGATGAGCTGCTCGCACAGGTGCACAAAGTCGGGCGGTACGCGCAGCGGCGGCGCATCGGGGGCTGCGCTGGGCCAGGTGTCGCTGGCTGCAGGCTCGGGTGCGAACAGGTCTTCAGCGGCATCCGCCTGGCAGCGCCAGTCCACAGCCTGAGGAGGCACGTTGGCTTGCACCAGGGCGCGTGCCGCTTGGCGAAAACCGGGCCAGTCGGTGGCGTGGTCCAGCGTGATGGTGTGGCGCTGCATGCGGGCCTCTCCAGCTCAGAACAGGCTGCGCTGCACCGGCGGCGGCGTCAACTGCGCGGCGAGGTCGGCAGCGTCCAGCGCACGGCCGGGGCGGTAGTCGGCCGCCTCCACAAAGGGCAGCACTTTCCTGAGCGGCACATGCAGCCGCGCCAGGTCCGCATGCCGCAGGCGGCGCACGCGGCGCGCGGCCAGCAGGCGGTCCACCGTCTGCACACCAAACCCGGGCACGCGCAGCAGCAGTTCGCGCGGGGCAGTGTTGAGGTTGACCGGAAAGCGCTCGCGGTGCGCCAGCGCCCAGGCCAGCTTGGGGTCCATGTCCAGCGCCAGCATGCCCTGCTGAGATGTCGGCACGATCTCGTCGTGGGTGAAGCCATAAAAGCGCATCAGCCAGTCGGCCTGGTACAGCCGGTGCTCGCGCACCGTGGGTGGCGCGGCCAGCGGCAGGGCGTGGGCGGCGTCGGGGATGGGGCTGAAGGCTGAGTAGTACACGCGCCGCAGCTGGTGCGCGCCATACAGCCGCGCGCTGGTGGCGAGGATGGTGCGGTCGCTGGTGGTATCGGCCCCCACGATCATCTGCGTACTCTGCCCGCCGGGCGCGAAGTGCGGCACGCTGGCGCGGCGTGTGGTGCGCGACTGCGGCATGGACACGATGGGCTGTGCAGCCTGCTCCTTGCGCGCGGCGCGGGATTCGCCAATGTGCACGGCCATGCGGGCCATGGACCGGTCGATGGCGGCGCTGTTTTTCTCAGGGGCCAGCGCCTTCAGGCCCTCGGCCGTGGGCAGCTCGATGTTGATGGACAGGCGGTCGGCATAGCGGCCAGCGCGCTGCATCAGCTCGGGCGATGCGTCGGGAATGGTTTTCAAGTGGATGTAGCCGCGAAAGTCGTGCTCCTCGCGCAGCACGCGGGCCACCTCCACCACCTGCTCCATGGTGTAGTCGGGGCTCTGGATGATGCCGCTGGACAGGAACAGCCCCTCGATGCAATTGCGGCGGTAGAAGTCCAGCGTGAGCCGCACCACCTCATCGACCGTGAAGCGCGCGCGGGACACGTTGCTGGTGACACGGTTCACGCAGTACAGGCAGTCGTACTGGCAGAAGTTGGTGAGCAGAATCTTGAGCAGCGAGATGCAGCGCCCGTCCGGCGCATAGCTGTGGCAGATGCCCATGCCCTCGGTGGACCCCATGCCGCGCCCGCCCACCGAGTCGCGCGGCGCAGCACCGCTCGATGCACACGAGGCGTCGTACTTGGCGGCGTCGGCCAGGATGGCGAGTTTGGACTGTAAATTCACTGGATGAATTTACAGTATTTTGATTGTCTGACGCCAGCCTGGGGTCAAGCGATAGCGGCAACGTGCTCCTGATTTGATAGCTGCAAACGCATGAAAATCATGCGCTTGCAGCCAAAATCATCTAAAAATTGCTGGACTACACCGTTTCGAGGGCCATCACCGCCGTGGCCGTGTTCGAAATGGGGATGTGATAGTTGCTGTGCACCCGCCGCACCCCCGCGCTGGCGGTGGACAGCGCCCCGCGCATGGCCAGCCACATCAGCAGTTCCACGCCCTGGGTGCCGGTTTTTTCCACCAACTCGTGCACGCTGAACTGCGTGGCCCATTCGGGGTTGCTGGTCAGGCTCTCGATGAACTGCAGGTCAAACGCCTTGTTGATAAAGCCCGCACGCTCGCCGTCGAGCTGGTGGCTGAGGCCGCCCGAGGCGATCACCGCCACCTTCTTGTTGCTGTCCCAGCTCTGGATCGCCTGGCCCACGGCTTTGCCCAGCGCGTAGCAGCGCTTGGCCGATGGCAGCGGGAACTGCACGGTGTTGATACACACTGGCACCACCGTCACGGGGCAATCGCCCTCGGGCCAGAAGAGCTTGAGCGGCAGCGTGCAGGCGTGGTCCACCAGCATCTCCTGGCAGGTGGTCACGTCAAACTCCTGGTCGATCAGCGTGTTGATGAGGTGCCACGACAAGTCCACCTCGCCCGGGAAGGGCGGCAACGTGGGGATGCCCCAGCCTTCGTCGGCGTTGTGGTATTGCGCCGCTGCGCCCACGGCAAAGGTGGGCATCTTGTCGAGAAAGAAGTTCAGGCCGTGGTCGTTGTAGAACATCACCACCACGTCCGGCTGCTTCTCGCCCAGCCATTGGCGGATGGGGGGAAAACCGTCGAAGAACGGCTTCCAGTACGGCTCGTTTTGTAGGCCCTTGTGTATGGCGTTGCCAATGGCCGGGATGTGCGAAGTGCCGAGGCCGCCGATGAGTTGTGCCATTTCGTTTTCCTGATGAAGGTTGTTGTGGCGTGTGTTGTTCAGGCGGCGCCGGGCCGCCCCAAGCCGCCTGAGGCCCCCCTGGGGGGCAGCGAACCACACGCAGTGGGGAGCGTGGGGGCTTAGTCTTTTCCTGCGGCCACGAGCATGGCCTTGAATGCGTCTTTGGTCATGCCCGTCTGCTGCGCGCCGATGTCCTGCATGTCCAGCTTGAAGATGCCCGCGAACTTGGCCAGGTAGTAGGCGTTGCCGCCTGCGGCGATCAGCTGCAGCACGTTCTTGGCGCGGATGGCGGCGGCCTGCTCCTCGTTCAGGCCGTATTGCTTCATGTACGCTTCTTCGTCGGCCACAAAGGCCTTGCGGTTGGCCTCGTTGTTGAACGAGAAGCACATCTTGTTCAGCGCATAGCCCTTGCGGGCCTGGTCGCCGTCGAACGGCGTGGTGCCGGGGATCGGGGGGTTGCGGGAAGGCATGGAAGTCTCCGGGGCTTGATGTAAGTCAGCCCGCAGTGTCGCGACGGCATTGCCAAAGATGAAGGGGCCCAAGATCATCGAATGCATGAGCAAATTCGATGGATCACAGCTGGACGGGCACCTGCTGAAGCTGCTGCTGGCGGTGCTGGAGACGGGCAGCATCACGGCGGCGGCCGAGCGCCTGGGCGTCACCCAGTCGGCGGTGAGCCATTTGCTCGACAAGCTGCGCGCCATCACCGGCGACCCGTTGTTTGTGAAGCGCGGGCGCGGCATCGTGCCTACCGCACGCGCCGAGGCCCTGGCCCAGCCCGCGCGCGACATGCTGCATCAGATGCAGCGGTTTGCCCAAGGGGCCGACTTTGACCCGCGCGCCTGGCAGACCGAGCTGACCATCGCCGCCAACGACTTCCAGCGCGATTTGCTGCTGCCCGCGCTGGCCGCGCGCCTGCGCAGCGCCGCACCGTGCGTCACGCTGCGCATCGTGCCCAGCGGCGCGCCCAGCGCCGAACTGCTGCGGTCTGACGCGTGCCAGCTCGTCATCAGCCCCCGCCCGCCCGATGGCACGGACATCGTGCAAAAGCGTTTGTTTGAAGACCAGTACCGTGTGTTCTACGACGCCAGCGTGCGCAGCGCCCCCACCACCGAGGCCGACTACCTGACCGCCGACCACGCCACCGTGGCCTATGAGGCGCACCGGGGTCTGGACCTGGACCGCCAGCTGCAGGCCCGTGGCGTGCGCCGCCGTTTTGCCGTGCGCGTGCCGGGCTTTGCCGCGCTACCCGCCTTTGTGCGTGGCACGGCGCTGCTCACCACCGCGCCCTCGCTGCTGGTCCGCACGGCCCTGGCAGACCTGACCAGCGCGCCTGTGCCGGTGGTGTGCCCGGACATGCCGATGTACCTGATCTGGCATGCGCGGTATCAGCAGGATGCGGCGCACCGGTGGCTGCGTGGAGAGGTGGAGGCGGTGGTGGAGCGGGTGTTGGGTTCGGCCGGAGCGCTGCGGTCTCTTGCGCCATCCCGGTGATGTCGAGACCACCATGCGGTGCTCTTCCGTCGACATCCACATACGTGACGGCAGCTTTCTTGGCGAGGCTATTGCGTCATGGCGCTATGCGCTCATACCAAGTCGGCGGTCTGCACGATCCGTGCGTACTCCCCCTGCAGATTGGCCAGCGACATCCGGTGGATGTCCTCGGCGCTGCGCGGTGTGCCGTCCAGGTCGGGGCGGTCAAAGGTGTAGCAGGCATCGGCCACCACCGTGCATTGCAAACCCAGGCAGGCGGCGCTGCGCACGCTGGCTTCCACCGACATGTTGGTGCTCACGCCCGTGAAGACCAGCGAACGGATGCCGCGCTGGTGCAGCCAGCGCTCCAGCCCGCTGTGGGCGAAGGCGTCGGTCACGTGCTTGTCCACCACGTGCTCTGAGGCTTGGGGTCGCAGAGCCTCTTGAAATTCCACGCCGCTTTGGCCGGGCCAGAAAGGTGACCCTGGCGTGAGCGAGAGGTGGCGCACATGCACCACGGGCTGGTCGCGCTGGCGCCAGTGCTGCAACAGCAGGGCGATGTTCGATTCCGCCAGGGGGTTGTTGCGCTGCGCGGGGCGGGCCATGCCTTTTTGCATGTCGACGATGACGAGCGCGGCGTGGTGGGGTGTGGCTTCTGGATGGGTCATGACGCGTATCCGGTCAGCAGGGCGTGGGCCCAGTCCGGGCGGTTTCTTTGGCGGGCAAGTTCTGCCATGGTCTGGTGTGCGTAGGGCACCGTGATCAGCTGGCTGGTCCAGCCCGCCGGGCCGCGCTCCACGATGGCATAGCGCGCATCGGGCGAGCCCGATTCGACCACATGGGGGTAAGGATGGTCGTCCGCAAAAGCCTGCAAGCCCACGCTGCCGGGGTTGACGATCAGCACGCCCCGGGCGGTGCGCACGCTGCGGGCCACATGGGTGTGGCCGCACAGGAGGAGTTCTGCGTGGTGCCCGTCCAGTCGCTCTTCGATGTCGCTGGCGGTGGCGGGGCGCTCTGCCGTCTGCAGCAGCGCCATGTGGTCCACGCCCGGTGCGCCGTGGCACAGCAGGATCTGGTCGGTCAGGAAATGGGTGTGGGGCAGGCGGGCCATCCATTCCAGCTCGCGGGGGCTGAGCTGGGCGTGGGCGTACTGGTCTGAAAAGCTGGCGGTGGGGCTCAGGTGCAGCAACTGGCGCTCGTGGTTGCCCGCGAGGTGCACCCAGTCCTGCGCCATCAGGTACTGCGCTGTTTCGAGGGGAAGCAGGGGGCCGGAAACGCTGTCGCCCAGGTTGACCACGGTGTCTACACCCCGCGTGCGCAGATCTGCAGCCACTGCGTGCAGGGCGGCCAGGTTGCCATGGATGTCGGAGAGGACGGCGATGCGCATGCCGCGCATGTTAAGCGCTGAGGCGTACAGGAGGTCGGCTGTGCATCGGTGCTCCAAAGCGCACGCGGTTCAGTGCGGGCCAGCGCTCACTGAGGCTGCGCCCGTTCCTTGCGCAGCGACCCGCGCAACCACCGCGTAGCCCTGTCCCGCAACCCCACCGGCTTGCCCGGCCGCACCGGGTGCTCCTTGGCCTGCACACAGGCCGCCAGAAAGTCCTGCAGGATGGCCGTGTCGTCCAGCGTGTCCGAGCCCTGCTTGTGGAACTCCGGGTGCCATTGCGTGGCTGCGATGTAGCCGCGCCCAGGGGCGGGCTTGAGGCGAATGGCTTCGGGCACGCCGTCCGGTTCGCTCAGCGCTTCGACCTCGAACTCCGGGGCCAGGCGCTTGATGCCCTGGTGGTGGATGCTGTTCACGCGCGCACGGGGTGCTTCGGGGTAGAGCTGGGCGAGGCGCGAGCCGGGCACGATCTGGATGTCGTGGAAATGCTGGTCGTAGGTGGTGGCGTTGCGGTGCTGCAATGCGCCGGGGTGCTGGGTTTCGATGTCCTGGTACAACGCGCCGCCAAAGGCCACGTTGATGAGCTGCAGGCCCCGGCACACGCCAAAGATGGGTTTGCCCACCTCGGCAAAGGCCTTGACCAGGGCCAGGTCGTAGATGTCGCGCACGCGGTCGCCCACCCACTCCTCGCGCAAAGGCTCCTCGCCATAGTTGCCCGGCCACACGTCGGCGCCACCGTGCATCACGATGCCGTCCAGCCATTCGGCGTAGTGGTCCAGCGTGACGTCGCCGCGCGCGGTCTCGCCCGTGGGGCAGGGCACCATCACCACCATGGCACCCGCCGACATGAGCCAGTGGGCGATGGACTGTTCGACGTATTGCAGCGTCTTGCCCGTGAACAGTGGGCGTGCAGGGTCGGCGTGTTGAAAGCAGGCGGACAGGCCAATCTTGAGGCGGGGGGCAGCAGGCATGGGGGAAAGCTCCGGGCAGCGCTTGTGCGCGTGATTCCTGCAGTTGTAGCACCGCACCCCCTGTGGCGTCTGTAGGAAAGGACCGTGCAGCGCCGCGCGCTGCGGCCACGGGTTGATGGGGTGCCTGAAGCGTCACAACCTGCAACGAAATGTGGCTTTCTTCATGAAATGTGTCCGCATGTCGACGGGGCGCGGGCGAAATCTGGGGGGCTGATCGCCATAATTTCAGCTCACCCGGTGCCAGGGAGGGGCGCCCGGTGGCGCGATGCACGCCTTCCCCGAAAGCAGAAAAAATGTCCCATCCAAAATTCCGTTTGTCCGCCCTGGCTGCGCTGGTGGCCGCGACAGCTGCCGTCTGCCCGCTGGTGGCCCAGGCCACCGTGCCCGCCGGTGCGGCGGCCGAGATCATCAGCCTGCAAGGCACAGGTGACCAGCGTGCCGCCTCCGCAGCCGACTGGGGCCCTGCCCGACTGGCCCAGGCGCTGGCCCAGGGCGACTTTGTGCGCACGCGCCAGGCCGCCAAGATGGCGCTGCTGTTCGCGGACGACACCCAGCTGCGACTGCACCAGAACACGGTGCTGCAGGTCAAGGGCGTGGCCACCCCGGCACAGCCCGTGACCACCTTGCTGCTCAACGCTGGCCGTGCGTGGACGCAGACCAAACGTGCCGACGGCAGCCGCCTGAACCTGGAGACACCGGCCGCGACCGCTGCGATCCGTGGCACCGATTGGGACATCAGTGTGGAGGACGATGGCCGCACGCTGATCACCGTGCTGTCGGGCACGGTGGAGTTTTCCAACGCGCAGGGCTCGGTGTCGGTGGGCGCCAACGAAGCGGCGCTGGCCGAAGTGGGCAAGGCCCCGGTCAAGCTGGTGCTGAGCCAGCCGCGAGACCGCATCCAGTGGGTCAATGCGCTGCGGGCCGACCCGGTGCCCCACCTGTCGGCCGAGCCCGTGCCTGCAGCGCTGGCGCCCGTACGGGATGCCCTGGCGGCGCGCGACCTCGCGGCAGCCCGTGCCGCGCTGGCGCAGGCGCGCACTGCCGCAGCGCCTGTATGGGTGGATGTGTTTGATGCAGCCGTGGCCCTGCAGGCGGGCGACCTGCTGGCCGCACGCGGGTCGCTGGCGCGGCAGGTGGCTGCGGTGGACGCCGCGCCGCTGCCCGCGTGGCTCATGCAGTCCGACGTGCAACTGATGGAGGGGGAAGGGGCAGCAGCGGCCGGGACGCTGCGCACGGCGCTCCGGCGCTGGCCCGCCCATCCGGCGCTCGTGGCGCAACTGGCGCGGGTGCAGATCCTGAGCGACCGGGTGGACGAAGCCGCTGCCACCCTGGCCCCCGCGCAAGGCACGGCCCACGCCGACCTGGCGCTGGTGCGGGCTGAGCTGGCCCGGCGCCGGGGCGATGCGCCCGGCACGCTGGCGGCCTATGCCGAGGCGCAGACGCTGGCACCCGGCGATGCACGTGCCTGGCAAGGCCTGGGAAGTGCACACGCCGAGCGCGAGGACCCGCGCCTCGCCCGCGAAAACCTGCGGCGTGCGCTGCAGCTGTCGCCGCAATCGCCCGGCGCCTGGGGCGAGCTGGGCACGCTGGAAACCTTTGTGAACCAGTTCACCGAGGCGGGTCAGGCGTTTGCCACCGCGCTGGGTGACAACCCGGCAGACTACGTCGCGCTCACCGGCCAGGGGCTGCTGCACCTCAAGCAAGGGCAGCCAGATGCCGCGCTGGATGCGTTCTTGCGGGCGGGCGTGATGGAGCCGCGCTATGCCCGCGCCAAGACCTGGACTGCCGTGGCCTACTACCAGCTGGGCCGCCACCAGGATGCGCTGACCACCTTGCAACAGGCGACCGTGCTGGACGACAAGGACCCTGTGCCCTACATGCTGCTGGCACAGATCCACACCGATCTGTTCCAGCCCGGCGAAGCGGTGGAGGCTGCGCGCGCCGCCGTAGCGCGCATGCCATATCTCAAGTCGCTCAACCAGGTGGCCAACGACCAGAAGGGCAGTGCGAACCTGGGGTCATCGCTGGCGTTCTTTGGCATGGAAGACTGGGCGCTGGAGATGGCGCAGCAGAGCTTCTACCCCTACTGGGGCGGCAGCCACCTGTTCATGGCAGACCGCTATGCGGGCGAATTCAACAAGAACTCGGCGCTGTTCCAGGGCTTTCTGACCGACCCCATGGCATTTGGGGGCAGCCAGCGTTATTCGCCGCTGCTGCAGCAGCCCGGCAGCCACGGATCGGTGGGTGTGACGCTGGACCGCGAGTTCTACCGCATGCGTGCGCCAGCGGTCACGCTCAATGGCCTGGACAACAGCCATGTGCCGGTGTCCTGGTTCTTCAAGGCGCAGACGGCGGATGTGAGTGCCTATCCGTTCGACCTGCAGGTCAACCGACTTCCTGCCATGCGCGCGGGCGAGGGAGACCTGCGTGCCCATGCCATCACCGCTGGGGTGGGCATGCAGCCCACCGAGCGCATCAACCTGTTTGCCTACGCCAACCAGTTCAGCATGCGCCTGCGCGGCCAGAACGCGCAGGAGACTTCGCTGGACGACACCGTCACCCAGGGCGCTCTGGGCATGGCCTACCGGTGGGGGCCGACGGAGCAAACCTGGATCAAGCTGGGCCGCAGCGTGGACAACCTGCAATTGCTGCGCTACCCCACGGCCTACATCGAGCCACCGTTCCTGACCGTCATGGGCGTGAGCAGTGCCCCGCGCAAGGACTTCAGCGACATTCAGCTGCGCCACACCGTGGACACCACCCCCGGCAGCCGCTGGAGCGTGACGCTGGAGCATGTGCGCGAGCGCCAGAACAACCTGCTGGCGGGCGAGGCCGCCGTGGTGGCTGACATTCCAAACGTGGGCCTGTACCGCGACTACCTCGTCCTGGCAGGCTACAACCGCATTGACCGTCGTTACACCGGCCTCACCCTGGCCACCACGCAACGCCTGGACCCGGCGCTGAGCCTGGACGCAGCCCTGGGGATGCAGCAAATCCGCCACCGCGTGGACGGCCTCACGCAGAGCTATCTGGTGGGGCTGGATGCCCTGAGCGAAGACCAGGCCCGCCGCGCGGACACCGAGCGCGTGGTCACGCCGCGCCTGGGCGCGGTGTGGCAGCCTGCTGCGGGCACCACGCTGCGCGTGGCCTATCAGGACTGGCTGCGGCCTCTCAGCGTCTCCACCCTCGCCAGCGTGGAGACCGCAGGCATCCCTGTCGAGGACCGCCTGGTGGAGGCTGGAGGGCGCCACAAACGCACAGTGGCACAGCTGGGCATGGAGGTGGGTGCCAACACCTTTGTGGGCCTGCGGGCCGACCACCTGCGGGTGAACAACCCCGGCACGATTGGTGTGGACCTGCGCACGCCCAGCCTGCCGTTCCTCGAAGAGATGCGCAACGCGCAGCTGGTCAACCTGTCCACCAGTGATCTGTTGGAGGACACGCCGAGTTTTGAGCGCGGCACGCTGCAGACCTTGGGTGGCACGGTCAACCACATGTTCAGCCGCCGCTGGTCGGGCTACGCCAAGTACCTGTACCAGCACAGCGAAAGCCGCATGCTCGATGGTGGTGCCGAGGTGGTGGGGCGCATTCCCTACATTCCGCGCCATACCGTGGCGCTGGGTGCCACCTGGGCCAGCGCGCAGCGCCTGTACCTGAGCGCGCGCGCGGTGTACCGCTCGGAGCGGTTTGAGGACAAGGAGAACCTCACGCGCCGTGCGCCGGGCTGGGGCGTGGACCTGATGGGCTTCTGGGAAACGCAGGACAAACGCTGGGTGGTGGGCGTTGCGGCCATGAACCTGTGGGCGCCCAAGTCCGACCGGCAAAAGACCCGCTATGTCCTGGATGCGCGCTATCGCTTCTGATGGGGCGGCGATGCCGCACGCCCGACAGCGCCAGCGGTGGCTCTCGCTCGCGGCGGGGGTGCTGGCGCTGCTGCTGGTGGGGGCGGCCACGCTCAGTCGCACCTGGCATGCGCTGGAGTTCAAGACCTTTGACGTGCTGACGGCGCTGGCGGCCCCCCACCGCACGACGGTGCCGGTGGTGATTCTTGCGATCGACGAGCCGACGTTTCAGGAGCTGCAACAGACCTGGCCATTTCCGCGCAGCGTGCATGCGGCACTGCTGGAGCGGCTGCGCGCAGACGGTGCCCTGGCCGTGGGGCTGGACATTGTTTTTGCCGACCCCACCACCGAGGCTGAAGACGCCGCTCTGGACCGCACGATGGCCCAGGTGGGGCAGGGCTTGCCCGTGGTGCTGGCCTCCACCCGCGAGAAGATCGACAGCGCCAATGCCGCGCTGTGGATGGACATCCAGCCGCTGCAGCGGTTTCTGGACGCTGGCGCCGATGCGGGCGATGCCGGGGTCGAGCCGGACGACGACTTCGTGGTGCGCCGCGCCCCCGTCGCGCGCGAAGGCTTTGCGCTGCGGCTGGCCCAGCGCGTGACAGAGGCGCGCGGCCAGACCCCGGCGCTGCACCATTTCGACTGGATCGGCTACCGGGGCCCGCGCGGCACGTTTGACACGCGCTCGTACTACCAGGCGCTGGAGCCGGGGCTGCTGCCTGCAGGTTTCTTCAAGGGCAAGATCGTGCTGGTGGGGCGCTCGGCGCGCACCGCCACCGAGCTGGCGCACTCGCAGGCCGACCTGTTCAACTCGCCGTTTGGCACGGCGGGCGGTGAGCGGCTTTTTCCGGGGGTGGAGCTGCAGGCCACGCTGCTGGACAACTACCTCACCGGCGGTGGGCTGCGCAGCGTGTCGGACGCATGGACCCTGGTGATCACCGTGCTGCTGCTGCCGGTGCTGTTGGGGGCGAGCCGGCGGCTGCACCCGGCGGGCGCGGCGGCGCTGACGGCGACGCTGGTGGTGGCCGTGGGAGCCGTGTCGTGGGGGCTGTTTGCCGGCCCGCGCCTGTGGTGGCCGCCGCTGTTGCCTGCGGCGGCGGCAGTCGCCATTTATGGGGCGGCTGCGCTGGTGGGCTATGCCGTGGTGCGCCAGCGCGCGCGCCAGACGCGGGCGATGTTTGCGCAGTACGTGCCGCCCGCCGTGGTCTCGCGCCTCATTGCGCAGCCCGAGCTGATGCGCCTGGGTGGCGAGGCACGCGAGGTCACGCTCATGTTCACCGACCTGGCCAACTTCACCACGCTGTCCGAGCAGCTCAGTGCCGAGCAGACGGTGGAGGTGCTCACCGGCTACTTCAACGCCATGACGCCGATCGTGCACGCCACGGGCGGCACCGTGGACAAGTTCATTGGCGACGCGGTGATGGCCTTCTGGGGTGCGCCGCTGGACGACCCGCGGCATGCCGAACACGCCGTGGCCGCCGCCATCGCCATGCAGCAGGCCATGCGGGCGCTGGTGGCCGACCTGCGCGCGCGCGGCCTGCCGCCCATCCACATGCGGATCGGGCTGCACACGGGGCGTGTGGTGGTGGGCAATGTGGGCTCGGACCAGCGCTTTTCATACACGGCCATTGGCGACGCGGTGAACCTGGCCGCGCGGCTGGAGGGCGCCAACAAGGCGTTTGGCACCGGCATCCTGCTGTCGGCCGCCACCGCAGCGCAGCTGCCGCCGACAGCGGCGTTGCGCGCGCTGGACGATGTGATCGTCAAGGGCAAGACCGAGCCCGTGCGCGTATTCACGCCGTGCGAGGATGCGGCGGTGCGTGATGCCAGCCTGGCCGCGTTGAACGCCTTCCATGCGCGTGACTGGGCCGGCGCCGAGGTGCAGCTGGAAATGGTGCTGGAACGGCTGCCCGGAGACCCGGCCGCTACCCGCCTGCTGGCGCGTGTGAATGAAGCGCGGGGGTTGCCTGCCGATGCGCCCTGGCAGGCCGCCGTGGCGCTCGACAAACTGTAAGAGCCTGTGGACCATCCCCCGCGACATCGTCACCAGGCTCTCTACATCCTTTGACATGTATTCACCGGGGGTATGGATGCAGGTGCCATGATGGGGGCTTCGCAACTTCATCAGGAAGGACCCTCTCCATGCAAGTACAAGTCAACACCGACGACCACATCCACGGCGGCGATTCGCTGGCGCGCTGGATCACGGACGAGTGCAAGAGCCGGCTGTCCCGCTTTCAGGACCATGTGACGCGGCTGGAGGTGTTCCTCACCGATCTGGATGCGGGCAAGTCCGGTGCCAATGACAAGCGCTGCCGCATTGAAGCGCGTGTCACGGGCCGCCAACCCATCACCGTGACTGATGAGGCCGACAAGATGGCCAACGCCTTCATCGGCGCGGCCGACAAGCTGGCCCGCGCCCTCGACACTGACCTGGGCCGTGTGAAGGACCGCAATGGCCGCGACACCATCCGTGTGGCCGCCGACGAACGGGATTGAAGTGAATTCGAAGTGAAATGGGCTTCTAGCGCATGATTTTCATGTGCTGGTAGCTATCAATTCAGGAGTAATGAAAAAGGCGCTGCAGCCCGAAGGTTGCAGCGCCTTTTTGTTGGGGTCGCCTACAGGTCGAGCACCAGCAGCTTGCTGCGCGCGCGGGAGCAGCAGGGCATGAACTGCTCGTTGGCCGCCTTTTCTTCGTCGGTCAGGTACATGTCGCGGTGGTCCACCTCGCCTTCCAGCACGCGCGTGAGGCAGGTGCCACACACGCCTTGTTCGCACGAGGTCAGGATGTCGATGCCCTCCTTGCGCAGCGCTTCCACCACCGACACATCGGGCGCAATGGGGTAGACCTTGCCCGTGCTGGCAATGCGCACCTCAAACCCCTGGTCGCCCGAGGTGTCCTGCGCCGGGGCGCCAAAGTATTCCAGGTGGATATGGTCCTGCGCCCAGCCCAGGGCCTTGGCGGTGGTCACCACATGGTCGATGAAGCCTGCCGGGCCACACACGTACAGCCGCTTGTCAGGGCCGGGGGCCGCCAGCACGGCGGCGGTGTCCAGCTTCTGCTCGGGGGCGCCTGCATCGAAGTGAAAGTGGGCGTGGGGCGCAATGGCCGATGCGGCAATTTCAGCAGCAAACGCCGTGCGTTCGGCAGAGCGGGTGCAGTAGTGCAGCGCAAAGTCAGCACCCGTGCGCGCCAGCCGGTCGGCCATGCACAGCAGTGGCGTCACACCAATGCCGCCCGCCAGCAGCAGCGTGCGCTGTGCAGGGTGCAGCGCAAAGTGGTTGCGCGGCGTGCTGATGGTGATCACGTCGCCCTCGTGCACGCTGTCGTGCATGGCGATCGAGCCGCCGCGCGATGCCGGGTCACGCAACACGGCGATGCGGTAGCGGTGCGACTCGTGCGAGGCATTGCACAGCGAGTACTGCCGAGTCAGCCCGCCCGGCAGGTGCACATCGATGTGCGAGCCCGCGCTGAACGGCGGCAGTGCGGCGCCGTCCAGCCGCGCCAGCTCATAGCTGGCGATGCCCTCGGCTTCGGCCTGCTTCTTGACGACGCGGACCTGCAGGGTCTCCTGCGCGGTCATGCGGCCACCGCCTGTGCTGTGGCAGGCGCGTGTTCTGCCGCCAGCAGGCGGTCCAGAATCTTGCGCGACTGCACGCCACCCGCATCGATGTTGAGCATGAGCAGCTTGCGGTCGGGGTAACGCAGCAGGTTCTCCTGCTGCAGCTCCAGCATCTGCTGGTCCTCCGCAAAGATCTTGCCCTGGCCGTCGCGGATCTGGGTGGTGAGCGACGGGTCTTGCGGCTTGAAGTTGCGGGCCATGCCCCAGAAGTAGTGGATCGACGTTTCGGTCTCGGGCGTGATGAAGTCCACCACGATGCTCGATGCCTTCTTGTCGGCCGGGGCGTTGTAGCCGCCGTTGCCGGCCAGGGCCACGCCCACCTCGATCAGCACATGGCTGGGGGGCGTGAAGTGGCAGATCTGCCAGCGGTCCACCAGCTGGTCGTCGGGCAGGCCGTTCATGCGCAGCGCCATCTTCCAGAACGGGGGGGCTTCAATGCCTTCCATGAAGCGGCTGGTGATCACCTCGTCGCCCTCCACGCGGGTCTTGCAGGGCACCTCGTCGATTTCCTTCTGGCCGATGCTGGTGGAGTGCACATAGGTCTCGTGCGTCAGGTCCATCAGGTTGTCGATCATCAGGCGGTAGTCGCAGGCGATGTGGTACAGCCCGCCGCCGTAAGCCCATTCAGGGTTGTTGGCCCAGGGCAGGTGGTGGATGGTGGCGGGGTCGGCCTTGTCGGCGTCGCCGGGCCACACCCAGATGAAGCCATAGCGCTCCACCACCGGAAAGCTGCGCGCCTTGGGGAACCCCTGCACGCGCTGGCCGGGCATGGACACCGACTTGCCCGTGCATTCCACCCGCAGGCCGTGGTAGCCGCATTGCAGGTGGCCTTCGCACACTGTGCCCAGCGATAGCGGGGCGCCCCGGTGGGGGCAGAAGTCGTCCAGCGCGGCGACCTGGTCGGGCGCGGGGCGGTAGAACACGATCTTCTCGCCGCAGATGGTGCGGCCCAGGGGCTTGTCCGCGATCTCGTCGGGCGTGCAGGCTACGTACCAGGCGTTCTTGGGATACATGGTTGTCTCTCTCCGTGGGTGGATGGTGTCGTTGCAGGCTTGGTATACAGCCCGCTCGCAGATCGCAGGCTAGGTGGGGCGATTGTGCGAAAAAGGCGAGTTTATGTATACATAGTAAAGGCGTAAAGCAGCTATTGCACTCCGGCATATCTTCTAACTTGTTGTTTTGTAATGTGTTGAAGTGTTTTTGAGTGGATGTTGTTTTGGTTTCTGTATACATTGCGCTGACTGACTCTCTCCCCGTCGCTGGTCGCATCGCTCCCTATCGCCATGAACCCTCCCGAACCCCTGACCATTGCCCTACCCGCCGAGGCCGCCGAGGCAGGTACCTCGCAGGCCGTCAAGGCGCAATTGCGCCTGCGCGAGATGATCCTGGCGGGCGAGCTGCCCGGCGGCGCCCGCATTGCCGAGCTGACCCTCGTCGAGAAGCTGGGGGTATCGCGCACGCCCATTCGCGCCGCGCTGATGCGGCTGGAGCAGGAGGGCCTGCTGCACCGACTGCCCGGTGGCGGCTACGCCGTGCGCACGTTCTCTGAAACCGATGTGGCCGACGCCATTGAACTGCGCGGCACCATGGAAGGGTTGGCCGCGCGCCTGGCGGCCGAGCGGGGCGTGGCCCCCGCCCTGCTGGCCGAGGCCCATGCCTGCCTGGACGCCATCGACAGTGCCCTGGCCCCGCCCACGCTGGATGACGAAGGTTTTTCGCGCTATGTGGAGCTGAATGCACGGTTTCACCTGCTGCTCAGCCGCATGGTGGGCAGCGATGTGGTGGCGCGGGAGCTGGACCGCGTCAAGGGCCTGCCGTTTGCGTCGCCCTCTGCGTTTGTGGTGGTGCAGACGCATTCGGCCCAGGCGCGCGACATGCTGGTGGTGGCGCAAGACCAGCACCGCCAGGCGCTCGATGCCATCGAGCGGCGCGAGGGTGCACGGGCCGAGGCCATCCTGCGAGAGCACTCGCGCATCACCCGGCGGAACCTGCTGGCGGCGGTGCAGGCGTCGCAGGTGCAGGGCTTGCCCGGTGTACAGCTGATCCGCGAGCGGGCATAACGGCCGGTGCAGGCGTCCGGGGCTTCTTGGGTTATTGCATTTGGCGATACCTGAATGCTTGAATTTGCGCTTGTGAAATAACGCAGCCCACGCCAAACTCCCGCCAGCATTTTCTGTATACAACGACTTTCCACAGGAGACAACGATGCAAAAACGCCACCTTCTTCGTGCCTCGGCTGCCGCCGCCATCGCGCTGTCCACCGGCCTGACCGTGTTGCCCGCCGTGGCGCAGGACAACGTGTTCAAGATCGGCCTGGTTCTGCCCATGACCGGCCAGCAAGCCACCACCGGCCGCCAGATCGAAGCCGCGGCGCGCCTGTACATGGCCCAGAACGGCGACATGGTGGGTGGCAAGAAGGTGCAGCTCATCATCAAGGACGACACCAGTCTTCCTGATGTGACCCGCCGCCTGGCCCAGGAGCTGGTCGTCAACGAAAAGGTCAACGTGCTCGCCGGCATGGGCATCACGCCCTCGGCCATGGCCACCGCCCCGCTGGCCACGCAGTCCAAAACCCCCCTGGTGGTGATGGCTGCCGCCACGTCCAGCATCACCGAGGCCTCGCCCTACGTGGTGCGTACCAGCTTCACGCTGCCGCAAGTGTCGGTGGCCCTGGCCGACTGGGCACCCAAGAACGGCATCAAGAAGGTCGTGACCCTGGTGAGCGACTACGGCCCCGGCATCGACGCCGAAAAGTTCTTCAACCAGCGCCTCACGTTCAACGGCGGCCAGGTGACCGAAGCCCTGCGCGTGCCGCTGCGCAACCCCGACTTCGCCCCCTTCCTGCAGAAGGTGCGCGACGCCAAACCCGACGCGCTGTTTGTCTTTGTGCCCTCGGGCGCGGGCGCTGCGGTGATGAAGCAGTTCCTGGAGCGCGGCATGGACAAGGCCGGCATCAAGCTCATCGGCACCGGCGACGTGACGGACGACGATCAACTCAACGACATGGGCGATGGCGCCCTGGGCGTGGTCACCTCGCACCACTACTCGGCTGCGCACCCCTCGCCCATGAACAAGAAGTTCGTGGAAGCCTTCGAGAAGGCTAACAAGGGCTTGCGTCCCAACTTCATGGCCGTGGGCGGCTATGACGGCATGCGCGTGATCTATGAAGCGCTCAAGACCACCAAGGGTGCCGGCGGCGGTGACGCCCTGCTGGCCGCCATGAAGGGCCAGATCTTCGAAAGCCCGCGCGGCAAGGTGTTCATCGATGCGCAGACCCGCGACATCGTGCAGGACGTGTACCTGCGCAAGGTGGAGCGTGTGAACGGCCAGCTGTACAACGTGGAGTTCGACGTGATCAAGGACGTCAAGGACCCTGGCAAGACTAAATAAGCCCCCCTGAGCCGCTGCGCGGCTTCCCCCGCAGGGGGACGCCGCTAGCGCGGCGGGGCGGCCCTTGCGCGGCGGCCGCTGGTCTGGGCCGCGCCAGTATTTACGGGCAGGCTCCCTCTCGATCCGTTCGGACTGAGCCTATCGAAACCGGGGGCCGCAGGTTGAACGTCCGGCTTTGGTGATTCGTCGCACTTCCACAGCCCTGAGCAGGGTGGTGCACTTTTGTCTTCAATGAAGTGATTTCATGCTGACCATTCTTTTCGACGGCGTTGCCTACGGCATGCTGCTGTTCATCCTGGCAGTCGGCCTGGCCGTGACCATGGGGCTGATGAACTTCATCAACCTCGCGCACGGGGCCTTTGCCATGGCGGGGGGCTACATCACCGTGCTGCTCATGCAGCGGCTGGATGTGCCCTTCCTCGTCTGCCTGCCCATCGCCTTTGTCGGTACGGCCTTGCTGGGCGGCGTGCTGGAGCGCACGCTGTACCGCCCGCTGTACCACAAGGCCCACCTGGACCAGGTGCTGTTCTCCATTGGCCTGGTGTTCATGGCCGTGGCCAGCGTGGACTACTTTGTGGGCTCCACGCAGCAGATCATGCAGCTGCCTGAATGGCTCAAGGGCCGGACCGAGATCGGCACCGGTGCCCTCATGCTGGGCATGGGGCACTACCGCCTGTTCATCATCGCGGTGTGCGCTGCGCTCACCGTGGGCCTGCAGTATGTGCTCACCAAAACCCGCTTCGGCAGCCGCCTGCGCGCCAGTGTGGACGACCAGCGCGTGGCCGCTGGCATGGGCATCAACGTGAACATCGTGTTTTTGTCCACCTTCGCTTTTGGGTCCGGCCTGGCGGGCCTGGGCGGAGCGCTGGGCGCGGAGGTGCTGGGTCTCGACCCGAGCTTCCCGCTCAAGTTCATGATCTACTTTTTGATCGTGGTGGCGGTGGGCGGCACCTCGTCCATCACCGGCCCGCTGCTGGCCGCGCTGCTGCTCGGCATTGCCGACGTGGCAGGCAAGTACTACATCCCCAAGCTGGGCGCTTTCATTGTGTACAGCCTCATGATCCTGATCCTCATCTGGCGCCCCCAGGGCCTCTTTGTGCGCAAGGGGGGCAAGTGATGTCAAACCTGCAAAACACCTTGCTGCAGGCCCGGCGCTTTCGCTGGTGGGAGCCCGTGCTGTGGCTGCTGGCCTTTGCCGCGCCGCTGGCGCTGCCGAGCCACGCACTCATCATCAACGAGATCGCCATCGTGGCGCTGTTCGCGATTTCGCTGGACCTCATCCTGGGCTACACCGGCATCGTCTCGCTGGGCCATGCGGCTTTCTTCGGGCTGGGCGGCTACGCGGCCGCGCTGTTTGCCAAGCATGTGATGCCCGACCCGCTGGTGGGCCTGGCCGTGGGCATTGGCGCGGCCACCGTGCTGGGCGCCGTGGCGTCGCTCACCATCATGCGCGGCACCGATCTCACCCGCCTCATGGTCACGCTGGGCGTGGGACTGGTGATGCTGGAGCTGGCCAACAAGCTCGACTGGCTGACCGGTGGCGCCGACGGCCTGCAGGGCGTGATGATGGGGCCGGTGCTTGGCCAGTTCGAATTTGACCTGTACGGCCGCACGGCCGCGTGGTATTCGCTCACCGTGCTGCTGGTGTTCTTCCTCATCGCGCGCCGCATCGTGCAGTCGCCTTTTGGTGCCACGCTCAAGGCCATCCGCGACAACCGGCTGCGCGCCATGGCCATCGGTATCCCCGTGACGGCCAAGCTGGCGCAGGTGTACACGCTGGCCGCTGCGCTGGCCGGTGCCGCGGGCGCACTGCTCACGCAGACCACAGGCTTTGCCTCGCTCGATCTGTTCGAGTTCCACCGCTCGGCCGACGTGATGCTGATTCTGGTGATCGGCGGCGTGGGCTGGCTGTACGGCGGCATCCTTGGCGCCATTGGCTTCAAGCTGCTGCAGGACGTGATCTCGTCCATCACTCCGCAGTACTGGACCTTCTGGGTGGGCTTGTTCCTGGTGGTGCTGGTACTGGTCGGGCGCGACCGTCTGTTCCGCCCCTGGACCTGGTTTGGCGCCGGTCGCAAGGCCGGGGCTGCCTCCAAAGCGGGAGGCCATTGATATGAACACGACAACCTCCACCACCGTGCTGTCGGCCAAGGGCTTGGTCAAGCGTTTTGGCGGCATCACGGCCACCAACAACGTCACGCTGAACCTGCAAAAGGGCGCGCGCCATGCGCTCATTGGCCCCAATGGCGCGGGCAAGACCACGCTCATCAACCTGCTGACTGGCGTGCTGGAGCCCACCGAAGGTTCAATCACCCTCGAAGGCCAGGACATCACGCGCCTGGCGCCGCACCAGCGTGTGCAGCGCGGCATGGTGCGCACCTTCCAGATCAACCAGCTGTTCGACACCCTCACGCCGCTGGAGACACTGGCGCTCACCGTGTCGCAGCAGCAGGGCCTGGGCGGCAAATGGTGGCAACCGCTGGGTGCGCGCAAGGCCGTCACCGAGCGCTGCGAGCAACTGCTGGAGCAGTTCCACCTCACGTCCGTGATGGCCGAGGAAACGCGCGTGCTGGCCTACGGCAAGCGCCGCCTGCTGGAGATTGCGATTGCGCTTGCCTGCGAGCCGCGCGTGTTGCTGCTCGACGAACCCGTGGCCGGTGTGCCCGCCGGCGAGCGCGAGGAGCTGCTGCAGACCGTGGCGGCCCTGCCCGCCGATGTCTCGGTGCTGTTGATCGAACACGATATGGACCTGGTTTTCAGCTTTGCCAACCGCATGACGGTGCTGGTCAACGGCACGGTGCTCACCGAGGGCGACCCGGACACGATTGCCAATGACCCGCAGGTGAAGGCGGTGTACCTCGGTCATGGGGAGGATGCGCATGTCTAAGACAGAACTCTTGCGCATCGAGGGCCTGAGCGCAGGCTACGGCGAGGCCGTGGTGCTGCAAGGCATTTCGCTGGCCCTGCCCGAAGGCGACACGCTGGCCCTGCTGGGGCGCAACGGCACGGGCAAGACCACGCTCATCAACACGCTGGCCGGAGCCACGCGCCAGCATGCCGGCACGGTGAGCCTGGCCGGCGTGGCGCTGCACAAGCTGCCCCCGCACGAACGCGCGGCGGCCGGCATCGGCTGGGTGCCGCAAGAGCGCAACATCTTCAAGTCGCTCACGGTGCACGAGAACCTCATGGCCGTGGCGCGCCCGGGCCGCAAAGGATCGACCGCACGGCCGTGGACGCCCGAGCGCGTGTACGAAATGTTCCCGCGCCTGGCCGAGCGCAAGACCAACCTGGGCACGCAGCTGTCCGGTGGCGAGCAGCAGATGCTGGCCGTGGGCCGCGCGCTGGTGCTCAACCCGCGCCTGCTGCTGCTCGACGAGCCGCTCGAAGGCCTTGCGCCCATCATCGTGGAAGAGCTGCTGCGCGCCATCCGCCGCATCACGCGCGAAGAGGGCCTGTCGGCCATCATCGTGGAGCAGCATCCGCAGGCCATCCTGGCCATCTCGGACCACGCCGCCGTGCTGGACCGGGGCACTGTGGTGCACACCGGCAGCGCTGCCGAGCTGAGCGCCCAACCCGAGCTGCTGGACCGCCTGCTGGGCGTGGCACGGTAGCGCGCGCCATGCAAGCCGTGCACCGCAGAACCCTTCTGGCCTGGCTGGCAGCGTCGTTCGGCGGTGCGGCCAGCGCGCAGGCCGCTTTCCCCTCACGCCCGCTGCGCATCGTCGTGCCCAATGCGGCGGGCGGTGCGGCCGACATCACGGCGCGCACGGTGGGCCAGAAGATCGCCGGCCCGCTGGGGCAAAGTGTGGTCATCGAAAACAAACCCAGCGCTGGCGGCGTGGTAGCGGGAGACCTGGTGGCGCGGGCTGAGCCCGACGGTCACACGCTGCTGCTGGTGAGCAGTGGCACGGCGGTGAGCGCCGCGCTGTTCCAGTCGCTGCCGTTCGACACTCTCAAGGACTTTGCGCCTGTCTCGTTGCTGGCCACGTTTGATCTGGCCGTGGTGGTGAAAGAAGGCGGGCGTTTTGCCACCCTGGCCGAGCTTCTGGCTTATGCGCGTGCCCACCCGGGCAAGCTCAATATCGGCACGCCACAGATCGGCACCACACAGAACCTGGCGGCCGAGCTGTTCAAGGTGACGGCGGGCATCGACGCGCAGGTGGTGCCTTTCAACGGCACGCCGCCGGTCATCACGGCGCTGCGGGGTGGCGAGATCGACGTGATGATCGACATCCTGGGTGGTCTCATGCCACAGATCGGCGCCAAGGCCCTGCGGCCGCTGGCTGTGATGGGCGCGCAGCGGGCGCCGCAGTTGCCCGACGTGCCCACGGTGCGCGAAAGCGGCGGGCCACTGGCGGGCTTCAACGTCACGTCGTGGAACGGCCTGGCCGTGCCCGCCAGGACACCTGCTGCCGTGGTGGAGCGTCTGTCGCGCGAAGTGCAGACCGCACTGGCCCAGCCCGATGTGAAAAAGCGCCTGCTGGAACTGAACCTCCATGCCCAGGGCAGCACCCCCGCGCAACTGGGCGAGCACCTGGCGGCCGACGTGCGCCGCTGGAGCGACGTGATCGCCCGGGCCAAGATCGCGCGGCAGTGACGGTTGCTGCGCTTCGGCTTTTGTGACCGAAAGGCAAATCGGATGAACATCACACACATCGGCCTAGTGGGCTATGGCGAGGTCGGCAAGATCTTCAGTGCGGGCTTGCGTGTCCAGCCCGGCGTGGCATCTGTCGCCGCCTGGGACCTGAAGCTGGCCGACCCCGCGCAACGCGACGCCCTGCAGAAGCACGCCGCGCAAGCGGGCGTGGTGGCCGTGGATGGGATGCAGGCACTGTGCGCGCGCTGTGACTGCATCATCTCGGCCGTCACCGCATCGAACACGCTGGCCGTGGCGCAGGAGACCGCGCAGCACATCCGCCCCGGCACCCTGTTCCTGGACCTCAACTCGGCATCGCCCGGCACCAAGCAGCAGGCCGCTGCGCTCATCGAGGCGCGGGGTGCGCACTATATCGAGGCGGGCGTGATGACCTCGGTGCCCCCCTACGGCATCCGCGTGCCCATGCTGCTGGGCGGCGTGCAGGCTGCCGCGCTGGCCACTGTGCTGACCAGCTGGGGCATGGATGCCAAACCCGTGAGCGAGCAACTGGGCGTGGCCAGCGCCATCAAGATGTGCCGCAGCATCATGATCAAGGGCCTTGAAGCCCTGGTGATTGAGAGCTACGCCACCGCCCGCCACTACGGCGTTGAAGACCATGTGCTGCCCACCTTGGCCGAGACCTTTCCCTCCATCGACTGGCACGAACAGGGGCGCTACTTCTTCAGCCGCGTCGTGCAGCACGGCCAGCGCCGCGCTGAAGAGATGCGCGAATCGGCCCACACGGTGCACGAGGCCGGCATGGAGCCACTGATGGCCTCGGCCATCGCTGCCAAGCAGCAGTGGGTGGCCGACCTGGCGCGCGAAAGCGTCTTTCACGGCCTGCCCAAGGACGCGCGCTGGCAGGACTATGCGGACCGGGTGTTGGGCCGTTTGTCCGTCGTGCCTGCAAAGGACTGAGCCTGCGAATCGCCACCCGCCGGTGAAACTTGCGCGGCGCAATGCCAGAGGCACCGAGCAAGGGCAGCCCCGCAGCAAGGGTGCCGTCCCCCTTTAGGGGGATGCCGCGCAGCGGCTCAGGGGGGAGACCTGTACAACGCCTGCAGCGTCGTCCGAATCAGCTCTGCCATCGCCTGCTGTGTGAGTGTGGCCGGCCGTTGCGAGCTGACAGCCATGAACAGCTTGCTGCGCAGGCGGGTGCTGCCGCCTTCCTCCTCGCCGTCCCCATCGCTGCCCGCGCCGTGGATGGGCCGGGTACTGAACACTTCCGATTTGCCCGACGTGGTGACCGCATTCATGGGCAGCACCGCGCAGCCCGCGCCATCGGCCACCAGGTCCAGGATGGCGGCCACGCCGTCGATCTCCAGGCTGATCTGCGGGCGCTTGCCGCGTGCGGCCAGTTCGGATTCCACCAGCATGCGGATGGAGTTGGGGCGCGTGGGGATGACCAGCGGAAAGCGCGGCAGCTCGTCCAGCGGCAGGGGCGTGCGGGCCAGGGCATCGGCCTCCGCCTCGCTCTGGCCGGGGGCGCGGCGCTGCACCAGAAACAGGTCTTCCTCCAGCAGCGCCGTGGTCTCGATGCCCGGCGCGGGCGTGGTGTTGTAAAGCAGTGCGATGTCGAGCAGCCCGGTGGTCAGCGATTCGCGCATGGCCACCGACAGGCCCTCGCTGATGGCCAGCGCCGCGTCCGGCATCTTCACGCGGAAGGCGCGGGTCAGCGGCACCGTCAGCACCTTGGCAATGCTGGGCGGCAGGCCGATGGCCACGCGCCCGGCCAGGGCGCCGCGCACGCGGCCCAGTTCCTCGCGCGCGCGCTCCACCTGGTGCAGGATGCCGCGCCCGTGCTCCAGGAGCAGCTTGCCCGCCTCGGTGGGCGTGGCGCCCCGGCCGTTGCGCACCAGCAGGTTCTGGCGCAGCTCCACCTCCAGCAGGCGCACCTGGCGGCTCAGTGCGGGCTGGGCAATGTCCAGCACCACCGAGGCGCGGGTAAAGCTGCCCAGCTCGGCCACCCGCACAAAGTATTCGATCTGCTTCAGGTCCATGGGCAAGGCTCTCTGCTATAGCTGTAGGTCAACGATCACGGAATGATATATCTGGTAGTGCCGGTGCCGCCTTCATGTTTGGGCCGCCGCTGCCCACAATCGGCGGCATGTATACAACTGCACGCACCGCCTGGGCCACCCGCAGCCCGGCAGGAGACAACGCATGACGGCGCCTGTGATCCGAGGCATTTCTTCCATGGCCACGCGCCAGGTGCTGGCCGACCTGGTGGCCGGTTTTGCGCAGCAGTCGGGCACGCAGGCCGCCATCGAATCGGTGGGCGGTGTCGACGCTGCCAAACGCGTGGCGGCTGGTGAGGCCTTTGACGTGGTGATCCTCGCCTCCGACGCCATCGACAAGCTTTTGGCTGCGGGCCACCTGCTGCCCGGCAGCAAGGTGGACTGGGTGCACTCCGGCGTGGCCGTGGCCGTGCCTGCCGGCGCGCCGCTGCCCGATCTGCCCAGCGAAGACGCGGTGCGCCAGGCCGTGTTGGCAGCGCCCAGCATCAGCCTGTCCACGGGCCCCAGCGGCGTGGCACTGGCCAAGCTGTTCGAGCGCTGGGGCATTGCCGATCAGATCGCCCCGCGCATGGTGCAGGCGCCCCCCGGCGTGCCCGTGGGCTCGCTGGTGGCCAAGGGTGAGGTGGCGTTGGGCTTTCAGCAACTGAGCGAGCTGCTGCATGTGCAGGGCATCCAGATCGTGGGCCCGCTACCACCGGCCATCCAGATCACCACCACGTTTTCCGCGGGCGTTGGCGTGCATTCGCAACAGGCGGATGCAGCACGTGCGTTGCTGGCTTACCTGGCTTCTCCCGCTGCGGCGGACGCCAAGCAAAAGCAGGGCATGACCCCCGCCTGACCGATCACAAGAACACCTTCCAGGAGCACCCAAAAATGAGCCTCATCATCGACTGCCACGGCCACTACACCACGGCCCCCAAGGCGCTGGAGAACTGGCGCAATGCGCAGATCGCCGGCATCAAAGACCCAGCCGCCATGCCCAAAGTGGCAGACCTGCACATCAGCGACGACGAGCTGCGCGAGTCCATCGAGACCAACCAGCTCAAGCTGATGAAAGAGCGCGGCAGCGACATCACGCTGTTCAGCCCGCGCGCCAGCTTCATGGCGCACCACATCGGCGACTTCAATGTGTCCAGCACCTGGGCCGCCATCTGCAACGAGCTGTGCTATCGGGTCTCCACGCTGTTCCCCGACCACTTTGTGCCCGTGGCCATGCTGCCGCAAAGCCCCGGTGTCGATCCTGCGACCTGCATTCCCGAGCTGGAAAAGTGCGTGCACGAATACGGCGCCGTGGGCATCAACCTGAACCCTGACCCTTCCGGCGGCCACTGGACCAGCCCCCCGTTGACCGACAAGCACTGGTACCCCATCTACGAAAAGATGGTGGAGTACGACCTGCCCGCGATGATCCACGTGAGCACCAGCTGCAACGCGTGCTTTCACACCACGGGCGCGCACTACCTGAACGCCGACACCACGGCCTTCATGCAGCTCATCCAGGGCGACCTGTTCAAGGACTTCCCCACGCTCAAGTTTTTGATTCCGCACGGCGGCGGCGCGGTGCCCTACCACTGGGGCCGCTTCCGTGGGCTGGCGCAAGAGATGAAGAAGCCGCTGCTCGACGAGCACCTGATGAACAACGTGTACTTCGACACCTGCGTGTACCACCAGCCCGGCATCGACCTGCTCAACACCGTGATCCCGGTGAAGAACGTGCTGTTTGCCAGCGAGATGATCGGCGCGGTGCGGGGCATTGACCCCACCACCGGCAACTACTACGACGACACCAAGCGCTATATCGAGGCGTCCACGATCCTGAGCGCGGAAGACAAGCACCAGATCTACGAAGCCAACACGCGCCGCGTGTTCTCCCGACTCGATTCACGCCTGAAGGCAAAGGGGCTCTGACATGTTTGAACTTGGCGTTGTCTATCGCAACATCACCCGCGCTGACCGCGCAGCCGCTGACGGCCTGGCTGCACTCGGCTCGGCCACCGTGCACGAGGCCATGGGCCGCGTGGGCCTGCTCAAGCCCTATATGCGTCCCATCTACAGCGGCCAGCAGGTCAGCGGCACGGCCGTCACCGTGCTGCTGCAGCCCGGTGACAACTGGATGATGCATGTGGCGGCCGAGCAGATCCAGCCCGGCGACATCGTGGTGGCGGCCGTCACCTCGGAGTGCACCGACGGCTACTTTGGCGACCTGCTGGCCACCAGTTTCCAGGCGCGTGGCGCGCGCGCCCTCATCATCGACGCCGGTGTGCGCGACGTGAAGACGCTGCAGGAGATGAACTTCCCCGTGTGGAGCCGCGCCATCAGCAGCAAGGGCACCATCAAGGCCACGCTGGGCTCGGTCAACATCCCCGTGGTGTGTGCCGGTGCGCTGGTCACGCCGGGCGACGTGATCGTGGCCGACGACGACGGTGTGGTGTGCGTGCCCGCCGCCCGCGCGGCCGAGACCCTGGCCGCCGCGCAAAAGCGCGAGAGCTTTGAGGGTGAGAAGCGCGCCAAGCTCGCCAGCGGCGTGCTGGGCCTGGACATGTACAACATGCGCCCCGGCCTGGAGAAGGCGGGCCTCAAGTACATCGATTGAGCGGTTTTTCAGTCTTTTGGGCTGCAAGCGCTAGTCAATCATGCGCTTGCAGCTATGTAATTAATAGCAAGCAGCTTCTTTTTTCCATGCGTTGTTCCGTGTCTCCTGTTTCTCTTTCCCGCCGTGTGGGCCTGGCCGTGGGCCTGGCCACAGCCCTGGGCTGTGTGCCCCAGTTCGCGTCGGCGCAGGCGTTTCCGTCCAAGCCCGTGCGCATCATCACGCCCTTCCCCGTGGGTGGTGGGCCGGACGGCGTGGCCCGCCTGGTGGCCGACAAGTTGTCCAAAAGCTGGGGCCAGCCCGTGGTCGTCGAGAACCGCCCCGGTGGCAACGGCTTCATCGCCATCGACGCGTTCAAGCGCGGCGCCAAGGACGGGCATGACCTGATCGTGCTCGACAACGTGCACCTGGCCGCCTACCCCAGCCTGTTCAAGAAGCTGCCGTACGACACGGCCAAGGACTTCGACACACTGCTGCCGCTGTTCAAGACCTACTTCTTCTTCACCGTGGCCGCCAACAGCAAGTACAAGGCCGTGAGCGACATCGTGGCCGACGCCAAGGCCAACCCCGGCAAGCTCAACTACGGCTCCTGGTCCATCGGCAACCCGGTGCACCTGGGCTCCGAGCTGTTTGAAAGCGCCACCGGCACGCAGATGGAGCACGTGCTCTACAAAGAGACCACGCAGCTTTACACCTCGGTCTCCACCGGCGAGCTGTCGTTTGCGCTGGGCAGCGCTGCCACCGCAGGGCCACTGCAGCGCGCGGGCAAGCTGCGCTTTCTGGCCGTCACCGCGCCGCAGCGCCTGGCCAGCTTTCCGGATGTGCCCACCGTGGGCGAATCGGGTGGCCCCAAGGGCTTTGAGGTGACGGGCTGGAACGCCATCGCCGTGCCGCCCGGCCTGCCCGCTGCCGTGACCGACAAGATCCGCAAGGACATCGAGCAGGCCCTGTCCGGCGCCGATGTGCAGGAGAAGTTCAAGAGCTTTGGCTACGAGCCCTTCCCCACAACGCGCGCGCAGTTCGCCCAGTTCGTCAAGGACGAGAGCCAGCGTTTTGGCGACGTGATCAAGAAGGCCAACGTGTCCCTCGACTGACCTGCCCCACCCAGCAACCAAGGACCCACGCCCATGAGCGAATTCACCAAGACCCCCGGCTGGCTGGACTGGTACGCCGGCCCCAGCAAACCCCGCTTCCAGGTGCCCGCAGGCGCTGTGGACGCGCACTGCCACGTGTTCGGCCCCGGGGCCGAGTTCCCCTACGCGCCCGAGCGCAAGTACACGCCCTGCGACGCCAGCAAACACCAGCTGTACGCGCTGCGCGACCACCTGGGCTTTGCGCGCAACGTGGTGGTGCAGGCCACCTGCCACGGTGCGGACAACCGTGCGATGGTCGATGCGCTGGTGCACTCTGGCGGCAAGGCGCGGGGCGTGGCCACCGTCAAGCGCTCGGTCACCGACCAAGAGCTGCAGGCCATGCACGACGCTGGCGTGCGCGGCGTGCGCTTCAACTTCGTCAAGCGCCTGGTGGACTTCACGCCCAAGGACGAGCTGATGGAGATTGCTGCGCGCATCGCCAAGCTCGGCTGGCACGTGGTGATCTACTTCGAGGCCGTGGACCTTCCCGAGCTGTGGGACTTCTTCACTGCACTGCCCACCACCGTGGTGGTGGACCACATGGGCCGCCCCGATGTGAACAAGCCAGTGGACGGACCGGAGTTTGAGCTGTTCCTGAAGTTCATGCGCCAGCACCCCAATGTGTGGAGCAAGGTGAGCTGCCCCGAGCGCCTCTCCGTGACTGGCCCCAAGGCCCTGAACGGCGAGCAAAATGCCTACACCGACGTGATCCCGTTCGCCCGCAAGGTGGTCGCAGAGTTCCCCGACCGCGTGCTCTGGGGCACCGACTGGCCGCACCCCAATCTCAAGGACCACATGCCCGACGACGGCCTGCTGGTGGACTTCATTCCGCACATCGCCCCCACGGCCGAGCTGCAGCAAAAGCTGCTGGTGGATAACCCCATGCGCCTCTACTGGCCTGAAGAAGTGACAAAGAAAGGCTGATGCCATGCCACTCGACAAACCCTACCTGGACGTGCCCGGCACGACCATCTTCGACGCCGAGCAAAGCCGCAAGGGCTACTGGCTCAACCAGTTCTGCATGAGCCTGATGAAGGCCGGCAACCGCGAGCGTTTCAAGGCCAACGAACGCGCCTACCTCGATGAATGGGCGATGACCGAAGAGCAGAAGCAGGCCGTGCTGGCACGCGACCTGAACTGGTGCATCCGCCTGGGCGGCAACATCTACTTTCTAGCCAAGATCGGCGCCACCGATGGCAAGAGCTTCCAGCAGATGGCGGGCAGCATGACCGGCATGACCGAAGAGGAATACCGCAACATGATGATCAGCGGCGGCCGCTCGGCCAATGGCAACCGCGTGATCGGCGAAGACGGCGACGCACAGGCACACCGCCAGCCACAAGGCGCTGCCGGCAAGAAAGGAAACTGACCATGGCCAAGATCACCGCCTCCGTGTTCACGTCGCACGTGCCTGCCATTGGCGCTGCGCTGGACCTGGGCAAGACGCAGGAAGACTACTGGAAGCCGCTGTTCGCGGGCTACGACTTCTCCAAGCAATGGATGAAGGACAACAAGCCCGACGTGATCTTCCTAGTCTACAACGACCATGCCACGGCCTTCAGCCTGGAGATGATCCCTACGTTCGCCATCGGCACGGCCACGCAGTTTCAGCCCGCCGACGAGGGCTGGGGCCCCCGCCCTGTGCCTGTGGTGCAGGGCCACCCGGACCTGGCCGCGCACATTGCGCAGTCGGTCATCCAGCAGGACTTTGACCTCACCATCGTCAACAAGATGGATGTAGACCACGGCCTCACCGTGCCGCTGTCGCTGATGTGCGGCGAGCAAGACCCCAAGACGGGAGCCTGGCCCTGCCCGGTGATCCCGTTCGCCGTCAACGTGGTGCAGTACCCCGTGCCCAGCGGCCGCCGCTGCTACAACCTGGGCCAGGCCATCCGCAAGGCGGTGGAGAGCTACGACGAAGACCTGAACGTGCACATCTGGGGCACGGGCGGCATGAGCCACCAGCTGCAGGGCCCGCGTGCCGGCCTCATCAACAAGGAGTTCGACAACGCCTTCCTCGACAAGCTCATCAACGACCCCGAGGCCGCCGCCAGCATCCCGCACATCGACTATGTACGCGAAGCCGGCAGCGAAGGCATTGAACTCGTGATGTGGCTCATCGCACGTGGCGCGATGGCCGACGTGGCCGGAGGCAAGCCACCGAAGCTGGCGCACCGCTTCTACCATGTGCCCGCGTCCAACACCGCCGTGGGCCACCTGATTCTTGAGAACACCTAAAAAACACGCCAAAGGACACACACCATGACCATCAAAGTCGCACTCGCCGGCGCTGGCGCCTTCGGCATCAAGCACCTGGACGGCATCAAGAACATTGACGGCGTCGAAGTCGTCTCCCTCATCAGCCGCGACCTGGCCAAGACCCAGGAAGTGGCCGACAAGTACGGCATCAAGCATGTCACCACCGACCTGGCCGACAGCCTGGCGATCAAGGAAGTGGACGCCGTGATCCTGTGCACGCCCACGCAGATGCACGCCAGCCAGACCCTCGCCTGCCTGGAAGCGGGCAAGCATGTACAGGTCGAGATCCCGCTGTGCGACGTGCTGGCCGATGGCGAGAAGGTCATCGCCCTGCAAAAGCAGACCGGCCTGGTGGCCATGTGTGGCCACACCCGCCGCTTCAACCCCAGCCACCAGTACGTGCACAAGAAGATCACGGCAGGCGAGTTCAACATCCAGCAGATGGATGTGCAGACCTACTTCTTCCGCCGCACCAACATGAACGCGCTGGGCCAGGCCCGCAGCTGGACGGACCACCTGCTGTGGCACCACGCTGCCCACACGGTGGACCTGTTCGCCTACCAGGCCGGCAGCCCCATCGTGAAGGCCAACGCCATCCAGGGCCCTATCCACCCCACGCTGGGCATTGCGATGGACATGAGCATCCAGCTCAAGGCCGCCAACGGTGCCATCTGCACGCTGTCGCTCTCGTTCAACAACGACGGCCCGCTCGGCACCTTCTTCCGCTACATCGGCGACTCGGCCACGTACATCGCGCGCTACGACGACCTGGTGAATGGCAAGGAAGAGAAGATCGACGTGAGCAAGGTCGATGTGAGCATGAACGGCATCGAGCTGCAGGACCGCGAGTTCTTCGCCGCCATCCGCGAAGGCCGCGAGCCCAACGCCAGCGTGGCACAGGTGCTGCCGTGCTACCAGGTGCTGCACGACCTGGAGCTGCAGCTCAACGCAGGCTGATTGCAAGCCCAATTGGCTGCTGGCGCTTTTATATCAAGCGCCAGCAGCTATGCATTTGATAGTTAGGGGTGCCTGGCATCACTCCTTCAATGCCGCCTTGTGCTCGATGATGCGCGAGACCAGACCATAGTCCACGGCCTCTTCGGCCGACAGCCAGCGGTCGCGCTCGATGTCTGCCAGCACCACCTCCAGCGGCTTGCCGGTCTGCCGAGCGATGGTGGCTGCAATCCGCTCACGCGCTTTCACCATCTCGCGCGCCTGGATGGCGATGTCACTGGCCGGGCCGCCGGCGCCACCGCTGGGCTGGTGGATCAGAAAGCGCGTGTTGGGCAGGCAGAACCGCCGCTCGCGGGGTGCCGCCAGGTACAGGTGCGTGGCCGCGCTGCCCACCCAGCCGGTGCCAATCATGTTCACCGGCGCAGAAATGAAGCGCACCAGGTCATGGATCGTGTCGCCCGACTCCAGGTGCCCGCCGGGCGAGCTCACCAGCATGTCGATGGGCTCGGCACTCTCGGCATCCAGCGCAATCAGCCGCCGCGCCACATCGGCGGCCAGGGTGTCGGTGATGGTGCCAAAGACCAGCAGGGTGCGGGCCTTGAAGGCTTTTTCTTCCAGGTAAGACGTGCGCGGTTCGGCGCCTTGGGTAGGGGCTGAAGCGGGTGTGGTGGTATCTGGCGTGTCCATGGGGCAAGTCCTTGTGAGTGATAGGACTGCCTTGACGAACGAGAGACGCCGGGCGTGACATTTCTCTGCGCTTGCATATTCAGGCCAGCGCTGCATGGCGGACCCACTGGCCCGCACTGCGCCCCTCGGACTGTTCAGCCTGCGGTCACGCGTTGCCCCGGCGCGATGGTGGGGGGCGCCGCATTCAGCGTCTCGATCGCAAAGCCCGCCGCCGCCTTGTAGCGGGCCATGAAGCCCTCGCGCTCCTCACGCGGCAGCACGTCGTCGATGTGGTCGAACACCCCGCCGCAGCGCTCGTCCACCAGCCCCAGCAGACCAAACGGGCCGGAGCCCCGGTTGCGCAGCACCAGCGCAGAGATGTCCTTGCACAGCTTGTCGTCATAGGCACGCAGCGCCTGCGGGCCCACACCGTGCGTGATGAGCTGCGCCCCCAGCACGCGCGCATCCACGATGGCCTGGCTGGCACCGTTGGAGCCCACGGGGTACATCACATGCGCCGCGTCGCCCAGCAGCGCCACGCGGCCGTCTACCCAGGTGGGCACGGGGTCGCGGTCGATCATGGGGTACTCAAAAATGTCCTTGGCGCCGCGCAGCATGGCAGGCACGTCCAGCCAGCTGTAGTTCCAGCCCTCGAAATGATGGATGAACTCCTCCAGTGCCACGCGCCGGTTCCAGTCGCCCTGCTGCCAGCCGCCCTGGTTGTCGACCGTGATCTCGGCGATCCAGTTGATGGTGGCCAGGCCTGTGGCCGGGTCGGGCGGGGTGATGGGGTAGAACACCACACGGTGCCGCAGCGAGCCCACGCCCACAAACGACGCGCCCGTGCGCACCGGCACCCCCGGCGTGGTGCCGCGCCACATGATGGCACCGCCCCACTGGATGGGCGGCTGCGTGGGGTGCATCTGCGCCCGCACGGCCGAGTGCAGGCCATCGGCGGCAATCAGCAGCGAGCCGGCTACTTCACGCTTCTCTCCGTCGCGTGTCTCGACAATGGCGGTGACGCCGTTCGCATCCTGCCGGTAGCCCACCACCCGCTGCCCCAGCTGCACGGCGTCGGTTCCCAGGCGCTCTCGCACGGCGTTGAACAGCATCATCTGCAGCTGCCCCCGGTGCACCGAATACTGGGGCCAGTGGTAGCCCGCCTCCAGCCCGCGTGGCTCGGCGTACACCTCGTTGCCGTTGCGACCCACCAGCGCCCATTCGCGCGCCTGCAGGCCAATCGTGTCCAGCACCTCGTTGCCAAACCCCAGGTCGTGCAGTTCTCGCACGGCGTTGGGCTGCAGGTTGATGCCCACGCCCAGTGGCTGCAGCTCGGGCACCGTTTCAAAGACGATGCAGGGCACGCCGATCTGGTGCAGGGTCAGGGCAGTGGCCATGCCACCGATACCGCCGCCAGCGATCAGCACGGGGCGGGGCGAGGAGGGGTGTGAAGTAGGAGTAGGTGCGCCAGACATGCCGAGATTGTCCATGCAACGGAGGGTGGAGCTTGTCGCGGACGCCGCAGGCGAATCGGGGGAATAGCGGGTGGCTTTTTGCTGCGGGTTGTGCCCGTTCAGCCAGCCTTGTCAGGCGCAGGTACCTATGTTGCTCCCAGACCAAAGGGTTAGGCTGCATTGCAACTGCTGGGGGCATTGGAGTGAGTACTACCGGCCAGGCGCTGTTGTTTGGCGACTCAGCATGGATTGTTAGAGTTCAGTAATGGCCACTTCTAGCTTCATTGCCTATCGCTCAATCTACGCTGTCTCGCAGGACGGGGGATCGAGAATGGTTTGTCTGTCCATCGGCGCTCCGTATCAGATCTCGCAAGACGAATGGGCATGCGCTGTTGGCCTCAGTGGACTGCACGAGAATCTGCACGACATACATGCGGCAGATTCCTGGCAGGCGCTTCAGTTGGCAGCGCAATTCATCCGGAAACTACTTGGATACTTTGTCGAAGAGGGTGGCAAGTTGTATTGGCCCAGCCCTGACGAGGAAATTGCACTGCAAGAGTTGTTTCCATAGACAACTGGCCCAAGGAATGGTCCGTAGTAACCCAGAGGCCGCTATGGGCCCTGAGCAGCCGCCTGCTTCAAAGAACCGCAATACATTCAATCGGGCGCAAAATGCCGCTCCACGTAAGGTCTCCTGCCGCAGGATCGGACGTACAGGCGGCGTTTCCAAGCCCCTCAGCGTCGCCTGGTGATGGCTTCTCTCTGTTCATCGCTCATCTTCTCAAGCTTGTCGTGCAAGTCACGCCACGAGCCCTTGTGGCGAGAGCCGAAGATGAGCAAGCTGGCGAGTGACCAAAACAGCCCGAACGCAATCACTAACCCCGCCCATGTCAGTAAGGCCTCCAGGGGTTTGTAGTCACCGCCCCGCATCACCAGCGTCCCGGTACGCCATGCCCATAGCAACAGACCCAGGGGCGCCAGGGCAAAAACAACTCCAACGGCGAGCCCCACACGAGGTAACGCCTTGCCCAGACCGACCACTACCCAGCAAACTGCCACCATCGTGACCAGTGCGGCCAAGTGTCCAGGGAGGACCACCCAGCTCAAACACGCCACTAGCACCTGCACCATCGCCGTTCCCACAACCGAGCTCTGGTTGCCGCCGCGTTGTGTGGCGCTGGCCGACTCTGGCGTCGAGTCACCATGCTCCAGCCTGTTGTGCAAAACCTCCCGTGCGATGGCCATCGTTGGTGCCGCAAGTTGACCTTTGGCGATTCGGCCTTCCAGCTCCTCGATGGGCATGTCGTGGTACAGCGCAGCCAGTGAGGCCCGCTTCTTTTCGCTAAGAACGTTCGTCATCGTGGCAGTCAACGGGTAGAAGGGGCGTTGTTTGCCCCGGCGACAACTGGAGCGGTGGAGGTAGTAACGGCTATGGTTCCGGCACGGAGAGCGCACCCGACGGACCCGCGGCGAGGTGCACTATAGCCTGCGCTATGCCTGAATAAAGTGTTGATCCCCCTCATGGCGTGGCCTCCATGGAACCGATGCCAATCGTTTGCAGACCGAAGAGTTCGCTTGGGACGATGCGGCTTTGCCCGAGCTCTGCATCCCGTGGCGAGGTCGAGGCGTGCTCGTTCTGCATTGGGTCTCCATCTTCTGCCCTGGTGCGCGTCCAGTCAGCCTGTGGCACCATGCTCCGATGCTAAAAGACGAACACACCGTGGCGCTCGTAGGCGCCAGCCGCAGTGCCTTGGTGCGCGCCGCCACGCGCCTTCTAGGCCCGGCCGATGCTGAAGACGCGGTGCAGGACGCCTATGTGCGCGCGCTGGAGGCCAATGTCCCTGCGCTCAATGCTGCCCAGGCCTGGCTGCTGACAGTGGTGCGCAATCTGGCCATCGACCATTTGCGGCGGCGCCAGTGGATGGCGCAATGGCTGGCTGAAGCCGTGCAGAGCGCGCACGCCGATGTCGCTGGCGCGGTCGCTCCCTCTGCGGAAGCCGATGCTGCTCTTGCGCAGCAGGCCACGCTGGCGCTGCGGCGACTGGCAGAGTGTGTGACGCCCGCGGAGGGCGCTGCGGTGCTGTTGCATGCGGTGTTCGACGCCAGCCATGCCGAGCTGGCGCAGGCCAGCGGTCGGTCTGAAGCAGCCAGCCGCCAGCAACTGCGCCGCGCCTTGCAGCGGCTGCGGCAGGCGCAGGAGGGCGACGAATCCAGCGATGAGCCCAAGGGCGCCACCGCAGCAGCGCTGCGCCTGTATCTGCAGTCGCTGCAATCGCGAGACCCACAGACACTGTGGGCGCTGCTGCGCCAGCCGCCCGTCAGCGCGGGGGCGGTGCATGCCGCAGCCCAGGCGATGCAGCTTGTGCCACCGCGTGCCCAGCACGCAAGCGCCACGGTGGGTGGGGTGGTGCAGGTAGGCGGGCAGTTGGGGCTGGTGCTCACGCTTGATGGTGTGACGCTGTGCGTGGTGCCGCTGGGACCACACGCCGAGCAAGTGCATGACGCCGTGGTGGCCTGACCCGCGCACCTGCAGCTGCAACTGGTAGGAAGAAGGCAAGACGGAAGGACGTTTGCAGCACCATGATCCAGCAGCCCGCGCCCACCTTCTTTGCCACCCCGCAGGCGTTCCGCGATTGGCTGGAGCGCCACGCCGCCAGCGCGACGGAGCTGCTGGTGGGTTTTCACAAGGTGGGCTCGGGCCGCCCCAGCATGGGCTGGCCGGAGTCGGTGGACGAAGCGCTGTGCTTTGGGTGGATCGATGGCATTCGGCGGCGTATTGACGAGCACACGTATTCGATCCGCTTCACGCCGCGCAAGCCGTCGTCGATCTGGAGTGCGGTCAACATCGCCAAGGTGGAGCAGCTGCAGGCGGCAGGCCGCATGATGCCTGCGGGGCTGGCCGCCTTCGCGCACCGCAAGGCAGACAAGTCGGCCATCTACTCGCACGAGCAGGCGGGGGTGGCCGAGTTGCCGGTGGCGCTGCAACGCACGTTCCAGCGCAACAAGGCCGCGTGGCGGTACTTTCAGGAGTCCACACCGCCCAGCTACCGCAAGGTGATGCTGCACTGGGTCACATCCGCCAAACGTGACGCGACCCGGGAGGCGCGGTTTGCGCAGCTGGTGGCCGCCTGTGCTGCGGGCGAGCGCATTGAGCTGTGGGCGAAGCGGCCACCCGTTGCAAAGGCTTAGCCCAGCCTCCAAGCCCGAGCCACCCGGTGGGTTGCCGCGCTTGCCGTAAGCTCGCGGCATGCAACAAAGAAACCTTGGACCTTTCTCCGTCTCGGCCATCGGCCTGGGCTGCATGAACCTGTCGCACGCCTATGGCGCCCCGGTGTCTGCCGAGCAGGGCGAACGCGTGCTGCTGGCCGCGCTGGATGCGGGCGTGACGCTGTTTGACACCGCCACGCTGTACGGCTTTGGCGCCAACGAAACCCTGGTGGGCCGTGTGCTGAAGCAGCACCGCAGCCGTTTCACCCTGGCCAGCAAATGCGGCATGCAGGGCGTGGATGTGAATGGCGACGGCAAGCTGGTGCGCGTGATCGACGGCCGCCCCACCACGCTGCGCCACACCTGCGAAGACAGCCTGCGCCGCCTGCAGACCGACGTGATCGACCTGTACTACCTGCACCGCTGGGACAAGACGGTGCCCATTGAAGACAGCATGGGCGCACTGGCCGACCTGGTGCGCGCGGGCAAGATCCGCAGCATCGGCCTGTCGGAGGTGTCGGCCGCCACGCTGCGCAAGGCGCACGCGGTGCACCCCATTGCTGCGGTGCAGACCGAGTATTCGCTCTGGACGCGCAACCCCGAGATTGCTGTGCTGGACGCCTGCCGAGAACTGGGCGCCTCCTTTGTGGCGTTCAGCCCCGTGGCCCGTGGCTTTCTGTGTGGCGATCTGCGCGATGTGAGCACGCTGGATGCCAAGGATATCCGCCGCGCCATGCCCCGTTTTGCGCCCGACGCCTATGCCGCCAATCTGAAGCTGCTCGATGGCTACCAAGCCATTGCGCACGATGTGGGTTGCACCCCCGCCCAGCTGGCGCTCGCGTGGCTGCTGCACAAGGCGGAGCACATCATTCCCATCCCAGGCACCACCAGTGTGGAGCATTTGCAGGACGACCTGGGTGCTGCCAACGTGCGGCTGGACGCCGCCACCATGGCGCGGCTGGATGCGCTGATCAACGAGCGCACGGTCGCGGGCCACCGCTACAACGCACAAGCCGCGAGCGAAGTCGATACCGAAACGTTTGAAGACCGCGCAGCGTAGGCGGCGCGGTCTTTGTGGGCTTCAGTGCAGGTTCACTGCAGTTTCGATACGGCTTGACGGTGGGGCTTTTTGTGGAGCCTCAACGGCCTCGCAAATTGCCCTTGTCATCGGCAATCACGATCTCCACACGGCGGTTCATGGCGCGGCCTTCGGGCGACGCGTTGTCAGCCACCGGGTGGGCCTTGCCGTAGCCGCGTGCGGCGATGCGGCTGCTGTCCACGCCGCGCTGCACCAACGCATCGCGCACGGCCTGCGCGCGGCGGTCTGACAGGTCCTGGTTGTAGCTGTCGCCACCCACGCTGTCGGTGTAGCCCTCGATCAACAGCTTGCGGTCCGGGAACTGTTTGAGAAAGTTCGCCAGCTTGTCCAGGCGCGGGCCGGCCTGGGCCGAGAGCTCGGCCTTGTTGAAGGCAAACAGCACATCGCCCAGGGTCACCAGTAAGCCGCGTTCGGTCTGCTGGGCTTCGAGTTCGCGCAATTGCGCTTCGAGTGCGCGCACGCGGTCTTGTGCCGTATTGGCCTGGGCCATGGCAGCGGTGGCTTGCGCCTGCTGTTGTGCGGCGCGTTGCTCGGCGCTCATCGCCTGCTGCTGGGCTTGCTGGGCGCGCAGGCGGGCCGCGTCAGCCTCTTGGGTGCGGGCCTGCAGACGGATGCGGTCGGCTTCGCTGCCTGCCTGTTTGATGTTGGCATCGAGCTGGCGTGCGCGGGCTGCGTTGGTGGCGATCTCAGCGCGTTGGCGGGCGATGTACGCCAGGTGGTTGGTCTCGGATGTATCGTGGTCGTCGGCCCACACGCGGTCGGCCTGGGCGAGCGCATCGGTGGCCTGCTTCAGTTCGAGCTGCGCGTACTGGTTCACAGTGGGGTCTCCGGCTGCGGTGCCCACTGCGGTGCGGGCCTCTTCCAGTGCCGGCGATGGCGTGGTGCTTGCGCACGCGGCCAGCAGGCCAACGGCAATCAGGCTGGTGCACAGGGCGGTGTTGCGATGAAAAAAGCGGTGCATGGTCAGGTGTTCCTTGAAATGGGGTGGGGCAATCGCGGGGGCCTCAACGGTGTGGTGCCTGAGGCGAAGCCAGGGGGCGCGGTGGCCCCATGGTTGGCGCTGGCTCAGCGGGGCGATCGGCGGTTGATTTCTTCTTGCAGTGCGCGGATACCGTCTTGCACTTGGGCGAGGTTGGCGGCATTGCTGGCCGCGTCTGCGCGGGTTTCAGCGACACGGGCATCTACCTCGGCCTCAGCGGCCAGGCGGCGTGCTGCCACATAGTCCTTTTCTGCCATCGCTTTTTCGGCCTGCATCAGCTTCTCGCGTGCTTGCTGCAGCTGCACGGGGGCGCTGGCGGCCACAGCTGGAGCAGCCGCCACGCGGTTGACGGTGGTGCGGGTGACCGCCATCTGTTCGGTGGGCGCCGGGGTGGAAGAACAGGCGGCCAGTGCGCCCAGTGCGAGTGCCGCGGTGGCGGTACGGATCAATGCGGATGAATGCATGGTGTGGTGGACTCCTCTGGAGGTGGTTGGGTAGGCCGTGCCGACGTATCGGGCGGGCCACCAGGGGGTTCTGGTGTTGATGCATTGTTGGGGCCCGCCCGGCAAGCAGGCGTAGGCCCTGCCTCTGTATTGCTGTGGGGCATGTCTTACGAACACTTGCAAACAAGGTGCCCACCATTTGCGTGAAAGAGAGTGGCTTGTTGCGTTCGGGAACTCTCATCTCCCCCAGGTCTCGATCAATGACAGCACGCGCACGCAGCGTGTTGTTGCGGGTGCCCTTCACCCGTACGCCACCTCCCATGGCCGTGGCCTCTGCGCGGGCGCTGCGCACGCCTGCTCCATCACCGCAACACAACGAAGAGGAGAGTTACTGCATGCCGCCATCCACCTTTTTTGCCTGGGTCCAGGAGACCACCTTTGCGGGCGTGCCGCTATGGAGCCTGTGTGTGGCCCTGGCGGCGGCTTTGGCCACCTACGCAGCCATCCTCGTGGTGCTGCACCTGCTGACCCGGCGCACCAAGGTGTGGGCCACGCAGTCGCACAGTGGCATGGCGCTGACCCTGGTGGACGTGCTGGAAGGCACGAGCCGCACGCTGATGCTGGTGGTGGCACTGCTGGTGGGCGCAAGCCTGCTCGACCTGCCGGGCCGCTGGGAGAGCCGCCTGAGCCAGCTATGGTTTGTGGCCGTGGCGCTGCAGATGGGCCTGTGGGGCATGCGCGCGATTGGCATTGGCGTACGCCGCTATGTGGAGCGGCACTCGTCCAGCGGCATGACGCAGGTCAGCGCCTCGGCCACGCTGATGTCGTGGGGGCTGCGCACGCTGCTGTGGAGCGTGGTGCTGCTGGCCATCTTGTCCAACGTGGGTGTGAACATCACGGCCTTCATCGCCAGCCTGGGGGTGGGCGGTATTGCCGTGGCGTTGGCGGTACAGAACATTTTGGGCGACCTGTTCGCATCGCTGGCGATTGCGGTGGACAAGCCTTTCGAGGTGGGCGACTTCATCGTGGTGGGCAATGTGTCGGGCACCGTGCAGGTGATTGGTCTCAAGACCACCCGCATCCGCAGTCTGCAGGGCGAGCAGATCGTGATGTCCAACACCGACCTGCTCAAACAGACCATCAGCAACTTCCGCATGCTGGAGCGGCGGCGCATCGTGTTCACCTTTGGCGTAGCCTATGGCACCACCCCCGAGCAGGCCGAGGCCATTCCAGGCGTTGTGCGCAAGCTTATCGAGGCGCACCCGGAGCTGCGCTTTGACCGTGCACATTTCAAGGCGCTGGGCACCAACTCGCTGGACTATGAGGTGGTCTATATCGTCGAAGACCCGGCCTACAACCTCTACATGGACCTGCAGCAGTCCATCAACCTGGGGCTGCTGCGCGAGTTCAAAGCCATGGGGGTGGAATTTGCGTTTCCTACCCGCACGGTGCACATTGCCAGCGCGCCGCCGCAGGCACCTGCCGCGGCCATGCTCTGAGGCGGGGCAAGCCACCACAAACGCGCAGACGAAAAAAAAGCCGGCAGCCTTTGCAGGCGGCCGGCTTGAACAGGGTAGTTACCTCTAGCGCTTTTTCAACTTCTCAAAAAAGCTTACTTGGCGACCACGCGCACCATTTCCAGGCACTTGTTCGAGTAGCCCCATTCGTTGTCGTACCAGCTCACGACCTTGACGAAGGTGCCGTCCAGCGCGATGCCGGCGTCAGCGTCAAAGATGGACGTGCGGGTGTCGCCACGGAAGTCGGTGGCCACCACCTTGTCTTCGGTGTAACCCAGCACGCCCTTCAGGGCGCCTTCGGACTGGGCCTTCATTTCGGCCTTGATTTCATCGTACGTGGCGGCCTTGTCGAGTTCCACGGTCAGGTCCACCACCGACACGTCGGAGGTGGGCACGCGGAAGGACATGCCGGTCAGCTTCTTGTTCAGCGCAGGGATCACCACGCCCACCGCCTTGGCAGCACCGGTGCTGGAGGGGATGATGTTTTCCAGAATGCCACGGCCGCCGCGCCAGTCCTTGTTCGAGGGGCCGTCCACGGTCTTTTGCGTGGCGGTGGCTGCGTGCACGGTGGTCATCAGGCCGCGCTTGATGCCCCACTTGTCGTTCAGCACCTTGGCCACGGGGGCCAGGCAGTTGGTGGTGCACGATGCGTTGGAGATGATGGCCTGGCCTGCGTAGGTGTCGTGGTTCACGCCGAACACGAACATGGGGGTGTCGTCTTTCGACGGAGCCGACAGGATGACCTTTTTGGCACCAGCGTCCAGGTGCTTCTGCGCGGTGACCTTGTCCAGGAACAGGCCGGTGGATTCGATCACCACGTCGGCGCCGACTTCGTTCCACTTCAGGTTGGCGGGGTCGCGCTCTTGCGTGAGGCGGATCTTCTTGCCATTGACGATCAGGGTGTTGCCCTCGACCGCCACGGTGCCCTTGAAGCGGCCGTGCACCGAGTCGTACTGCAGCATGTACGCCAAGTACTCAGGCTCCAGCAGGTCGTTGATGCCCACGACTTCGATGTCGCTGAAGTTCTGGATGGCCGAGCGCAGCACGTTGCGGCCGATGCGGCCGAAGCCGTTGATACCAATCTTGATCGTCATAGGGAGCCTCTTCAAAGTTGCAAAGTCGAAATCATGAATTGGCCGCCGCGCGCCCGCTGGCAGCGGTGCGCAGCGGGCAAAGGGCGTTTTAACGGGCCTTCTTGGAGGGCTTCAGGCGGGCCGCGCCGATGGCCACCAGCACTGCGTCGGCCACGTTCTCTTCGGTGAATCCGAAATGCTTTAACAGCACAGGCGCGGGGGCCGATTCACCGTAGGTGTCGATGCCCACCACGGCGGCGCAGCCGTACTTCCACCAGCCGTCGGTCACGCCCATTTCCACGGCCACGCGCGGCACGCCCGCAGGCAGCACACTGCTCTTGTACTTGGCGTCTTCGCGGTCGAAGGTGGTTGTGCTGGGCATGGAGACCACGCGCACGCCGATCTTCTTGTCGGCCAGCAGGCGCTGGGCCTTCAGGGCCAGCTGCACTTCAGAGCCGGTGGCAATGATCACGGCCACGGGCTTCTTCTTGAGGCCCACGTCGGCAGGCTCGCTCAGCACGTAGGCGCCGCGCGAGATGTCGCCCAGGTCGCGCTTGGGCGCATAGGGCAGGTTCTGGCGCGACAGGGCCAGCACGGTGGGCTTGTTGCGGTTGGACAGGGCCACGCTCCACGCCACGGCGGTTTCTGCCGTATCGGCGGGGCGCCAGACATCCAGGTTGGGAATCAGGCGCAGGCTGGCCACGTGCTCGATGGACTGGTGCGTCGGGCCGTCTTCGCCCAGGCCGATGGAGTCGTGCGTGAACACGTGGATCACGCGTTGCTTCATCAGCGCAGCCATGCGGATGGCGTTGCGGCTGTAGTCGCTGAACGTGAGGAAGGTGCCGCCGTAGGGGATGAAGCCGCCGTGCAGCGCCACGCCGTTCATGATGGCGGCCATGCCGAATTCGCGCACGCCGTAGTTGATGTGGCGGCCACCGATTTTTTGGCCGTTTTCGAGCGCGGTCTGCACCACGTTGCCCTGCATGTCAAAGCGCAGATTGGGTGTGCTCTTGGTGTTGGTGAGGTTGGAGCCTGTCAAGTCGGCGCTGCCGCCCAGCAGTTCGGGCAGCGCGGCGGTGAAGGCTTCCAGCGCCAGCTGGCTGGCCTTGCGGCTGGCCACAGTCTCGCCCTTGGTGTGCGCTGCCACCACGGTGTCCACGGCCACTTGCGCAAAGTTGGCGGGCAGGTCGCCCTGCATGCGGCGGGTGTATTCGGCAGCCAGCTCGGGGAAAGCCTTGCTGTAGGCGGCAAACCGTTCGTTCCAGGTGGCTTCAGCGGCAGCGCCAGCGGCCTTGGCGTCCCAGCCGGCGTACACGTCTTCGGGGATCATGAAGGGCTCGCTGGTCCAGCCCAGGGCTTCGCGCGTGAGCGTGATTTCTTCGGCGCCCAGGGGCTCGCCGTGGGCCTTGGCGGTGTTCACGCGGTTGGGGCTGCCCTTGCCGATGTGTGTCTTGCACACGATGAGCGTGGGGCGCTCGGTCTGCTTCTTGGCTTCGACGATGGCTGCGGCCACCTTGTCGGCGTCGTGGCCATCGATGGGGCCGATCACGTTCCAGCCGCTGGCCACGAAGCGCAGGGGGGTGTTGTCGGCAAACCAGGGAGCAACCTGACCGTCGATGCTGATGCCGTTGTCATCGTACAGGGCGATCAGCTTATTGAGTTTCCAGGCGCCCGCCAGCGACACGGCTTCGTGGCTGATGCCTTCCATCAGGCAGCCATCGCCCAGGAAGGCGTAGGTGTGGTGGTCCACCACGGCATGGCCTTCGCGGTTGAACTCGGCAGCCAGCAGCTTTTCGGCCAGCGCAAAGCCCACGGCGTTGGTGATCCCCTGGCCCAGCGGGCCTGTGGTGGTTTCCACGCCGGGGGTGATGCCCACTTCGGGGTGGCCGGCGGTCTTGCTGTGCAATTGGCGGAAGTTCTTCAGCTCGCCGATGGGCAGGTCGTAGCCGGTGAGGTGCAGCAATGCGTACAGCAGCATCGAGCCGTGGCCGTTGGACAGCACAAACCGGTCGCGGTCAAACCACTGGGGGTTGGTGGGGTTGTGCTTGAGGTGGCGGCTCCACAGTGCCACGGCCATGTCGGCCATGCCCATGGGAGCGCCGGGGTGGCCGGAGTTGGCTTGTTGAACGGCGTCCATGGCCAATGCGCGGATCGCATTTGCCATCTGTTGGGATTGCTGGGTGTTGGCCATGGGGGGAGGGTTCAAGAGGGGTGGTGCAGGGGAAACCCGGTATTTTACCGGGGCGCGCTGCACTCACCCAGCGTGCTTCGCCCGGGCTGCTCCAAGGTGGCTTCTGGAATGCTGTACGCGGCCCCTGGGTTCGGGGCATGGCGCGCCAGATGTGGCGTCGCCCACCGCACTTCATGGCTGCGGGGTTGACGCTGTGGATACAGGTACGGTACAACGGCTCTGTGCGGCTCTTCAGGGGACCTGCACAAACACTGGCGCAGACAGCGGGCCTTCGTTGCCTGCCGCGTCCAGCATGCTGACCTGGTAACCCCGATGACCACGCGGAGCGGCGGTGTCTGTAAAGGTGATTCCGCTGACGGTGGCGATCAGTACGCCATCTCTGTAGACCCGATAGCCTGCAGCCCCGGACGCGATGAACGCCTGCTTGACCGCCTGCATCTGCGGATTGCTGCTGGATTGCGGCAAATACCCGTAGTTGATGGTCCACACCAGGGTGCCGCCCAAGCCTTGCTCACGCACCCACTGGCCTTTGGCAGCGATGGAGCGCTCGTCTTCGAAGCTCAGGTAGGACACTGGCGTGTTAGGGCCGCGATTCCACGGCGGGGAGTAGGTGATGTAGCTCTGTTTTGCCACGTCATCCCAATGGTAGGTGGCGCCCGTCCGGCCGAAGGCGTTGTCTTGAACCAGGCGCTGGTAGTTGTTTTCCCAGTCGCCATTGTTCATCCAGCCCTGCATGCCATTCATGCTCTGGCGCGGTCCGGTGACAGGCTTGTTGTAGTAGGCGCCATACAAACCGATGCCGATGCCCAGCTTGGAGCGTGGCACGCCTGCGTCAAGGTAGGCCTGGACCGTCGATTGGATCGACGTTGGATGTAGTTCACCTGCTCCGAACAAAGGGGAGTGGTGCCATGACAGCCAGCCCCAGTCGCCCGCCATGCTGTAAGTCATCAAATTGAAGCGATCGACTGCGGCTGCCACTTCGACGTGCCAGGGCGTGATGTCGGACTGGTTCTGGTTGACCCAGAAACCAGGCCAGCTTAGTTCCAGTGGCGCGTTGGGTGCTTGGTATCGGGCCCTTTGCGCGGATGCGACGCGTAATTCACGCAGAAGTGCCAGGGCCTGGGCGCGTGAGGTGGCGGTGTCCAGGTTTTCTTCCCAGTCGATGTCCACGCCGTCGTAGTTTTTCTGTACGGCCTTGTTCAGAATGTTCTGGATGAAACGTGCACGAACTGTGGGGTCGGCGGTGGCGGCCAGAAATCCGGGGCCGTCACTATCGCCCCCTACCATCATCACCGCCTTGACCCCCGCAGCATGGGCCTTGGCGATCAGCGCACCCTCCACCTCTGGCGAGTGCCCTCCGCCCGCTCCTTCGAGCAGATCACCCGCCCGGCCGCCTGGGAGGGACCCGAGCGCGGGTGCGTAGCGTCCGAAAACGAAGTGTGTCATCGTGCTCATGTCCACGGCTTCGGGCGGATAGGTCTCCCAGAACCAACCTGCGTAGTAGCCGTTGACCCACTTGCCGCTGCGGGCCACCGGGTCCCAAGCCAGGCTCACCCCGCGGGCGGAAACTGTCGTACTTATCCCGCTGACCGGGGGAAGCGGGTTACTCGCCTCTACCGCAACCTGCGCGGTGGCCGTGGTGCTCTTGCCGGCGCTGTCGGTACAGGTCAGGGTGTAGGCGGTGTTGGTGGTGGGACCTACCAGTTCGCTGCCTTCGGTGGCGCGCGGGCCGCTCCATCCGCCCGACGCGGCGCAGCCCGCTGCGTGGCTCGCCTGCCAGGCCAGTCGCGCGCTCTGGCCTGCGGTAATGCGGGGCGGCGTGGCCGTCAAGCTGATCGTGACGGGCGGTGGTGGCGTCTTGCGCACCGTGACGGTGGTGGATGTGCTGGTCGTGGCACCCGCCGCATTGCGGCAACTCAGACCATAGGTGGTGGTGGTGGCAGGCCGCACGGAGGCACCGCCGTTGGTGGCCTGTTCGCCGGTCCAGCCGCCGCTGGCGGCGCATGCGACAGTGTTTTCGGTGGTCCATGTCAGGATGCTGCTGCCCCCCATATCAATGGCTTCTGGCTGGGCCGTGAATGCGCGGATGCGTGGGGGTTCTGGTGGGGGCGGGGGCGTTGTGGTGGGCGTCAACCCCTCAATGAAGAGCTGCGCCAGCCCTTCGCCCCCGGCCTCAAAATACTCCATGCGCACGGTGTGATGGCCTTCCGTCAGCCGCAGGGATGCGGAGTCCATCGCGATGCTGTGCCGAGCCCAGTGGTTGATGATCCGTTTCCCATCGACGTACAGGCGCACTCCGTCGTCTGTGAAGGTGGTGAACTTGGCGGCTCCAGCGGCGAACGGCAGGCTTGCCGTCCAGCGGGCTGAGAACGCGTCCACCGGCAGACGTGCGTCGGGACTGTTGGTCATCCAGTAGTAGTCGATGGGGCCCTTTTCGCACCGGGTCAGCACGGCGGCCCCGGACAGGCTGGTGTTGGGGAAGTATTCCGCCAGCCACTGGCCGGGCGCGCAATCGAGCGCGAGCGCCTGGGTGCTCGCCAGGAGCAGACCAGCTGCTATGGCACGCACCCGAGGTGCGAAGTGTGGTCTGGCTGCAGCGTCGTGTGGCATGGTTGTCCTGTTGTCTTGGTGCGTGAAATATGTGGAGACATCGCCGCGGCAGTGGCTCGCAGCCGTTTTGGAGTAAAAAAGTGAGCAACCAGCGCTTGATTGACAAGCGCTGAGAGCCATTTCTATAGATGTATGAGCATGCGTCAGCCAGTCATGGCAAGTCGTTCCTGACGCCGCCCGCAGTGCGCCCTGCGATCCTTGCTCGCACTGCGGGGCACAGTGGTGCCGAGCCGTCCAACAAAAAGCGCATGCGACCACTCTGAAGCAGCGCCATACCGGCGATCAGCACTGACAGCAGAATCAAGCCCCATTCAGACAATGTGGGAATGTTTTGCACACCACCCACCGCGCCGGGTACTGGCGTGACGGCGGCCGACGGAGGTGCTGATGCGTTGCCGCCTGCGGTGTTGGCGGTCACCGTGAAGGTGTACGCCGTGCCGTTGGTCAGGCCCGTTACGGTGCACGAGGTGGCAGGTGCCTGCACGGTGCAACTCGCGCCGCCAGGTTGGGCGGTCACTGTGTATGACGTGGGCGGGGTGCCCCCCACGGGGGGTTGCCAGGACACCGTAACCCGGCCATCGCCAGGGGTGGCGCTGACATTGGTGGGTGCGTTGGGCGCTCCCTCGGCCAGCACGCGCAGGGTGACCGCATCGGATGCCATGCCGTTGGCGAACAGCGTGAGCTGATACGAGCCCGCAGTGGCCCCCGACGGCATGGGGCGCCCAGTGAAGGTGGTGGCGTTGGAGTTCTCTGCTGCGAGCCAACGGACGTCCCCGTTGTCTACGCGCTGCATGCGCACCAGGGGCACGTTGGTGGCAGATTGACTGAATCCGCCGCCGCTGCCTTCGCTATCGCCCGTAAAACGCAGTCCGCCCAATTGCAGCGCGGAGCCATGCGCGACCTGTGCCGGCGCCGTTGTGATGCGCGGGCGACGCGCATCCGAAACACCCAGTTTTCCACCGTAGAGCAGTGCTGTGGCAGCGCCGTTGGCCAGACCGCCTGCGATCAGTACCTGTCCATTCGCCAGCACAGTCGCGGTGTGGTGGTTTCTCCCCTGGGGCAATGGGCCAGCAGTCTGCCAGGTTCCGGCACCTGGGTCGTAAACCTCCGCTGACCCTATGCCAGCCCCGTTGTACATACCGCCGGTGACCAGAACGCGGCCATCGCTCAGGAGCGTTGCCGTGTGGACAACGCGCTTTTGCTGTAGGTCGCTGGTGGGTTGCCAGGCGTTCGTCGCGGGGTCAAATATTTCAGCGCTGTTCAGGTAGGTGAAGTTGGCTGTGCCTCCTGCCACCAAAACCCGGCCGTCCGATAGCAGCGTTGCCGTGTGCTGGCTCCGCGCACCTTGCATACTTGGGCCTGATGTCCAGGCACCCGTGCGGGGGGTGTAGAACTCCACCGTAGCGGTGGTTTGCCCGTTCACCGCGTCTCCGCCCACCAGCATGACGCGTCCGTCGCGCAGCAGGGTCGCCGTGTGCCCATTGCGCGGCGTCAACATGGACCCTGCGGACAGCCATTGGTTGGTCGCTACGCTGTAAATTTCCGCCTCTCCCACACCGCCGTTGTTGGTTCCTCCTGCCACAAAAACGTCGCCACCTGGCAGCAAAGTGGACGTGTGCACATACCGTCCGTGGGTGAGCGAAGGAGCCGTGGACCACCGATTGGATGTAGGGTCGTACAGTTCGACATCGTCGAGGGAATATGCGCCCCCCACCACCAATACGCGACCATCGGTCAGCAGGGTTTGCGTGTGGTACTGCCGTGCCTTTGCCATCGGTGCAGCCGCTTGAAACTGGCCACTGGCGAAGTGGTAACGCAGCGCAGTGTTGGAGGGCTGGTTGGAACCACCGTTGGGAATGAGACCACCAGCGATAAGTACAGTGCCGTCGGGCAGTGCAGTGGCTTTGTGATAAGCCCGCAGTGCGGGCAACGGGCCAGTCGCGGCGGGCGCCAGCGTATCTGCGCTAAACAACTCAGCGCTGTCGAGAGCCCCGGCACCACCCTGGCCGCCGATCACGAGCACATCGCCGGTATGCAGCACCAATGCGGTATGCATGCTGCGCGCTGCGATCATGGGTGCAAAAACGTTGATCGAACCCGATGGTGGGTTGTAAATCTCAGCCGTATCGATGGGTATTCCTCCCGCCTCGCCCCCGCTGAGCAGTACTCGTCCGTCGGGCAGCAGGGCCGCGGTATGCCGGGTGCGAGAAGCGTTCAGCGTTGCCGAGGGAGTCCACGTGTCGGCGGCGGGGTCGTACAGCAAGGTGCTGGCCAGCGCACCGCTTGCATCATTGCCACCGGCTAAAAACACTTTTCCATCGGGGAGCAGGGTCGCAGTGTGGTCAAAGCGAGGTGACGGCAGCGCTGCCACGGAGGCCCACGTGCCGGTCGATGGGTTCCAGATTGCCACCGCTTTGGTGGAGGACTGGCCGTTGTCGATACCTCCGACCACGAGCACGCGTCCGTCATTCAGCAGCGTGGCTGTGTGCTGGCGCGCGCCTTGGCCCGGCATTTGTGCGATGGAATCCCAGCTCTGCGTCTCGGGGTCATAGATCTCCGCCGATCGCCGCGCTTCAGCGCCAGATTTCCCTCGGCCGCCGACGATGAGCACGCGCCCATCCTTGAGCAGCGTGGCGGTGTGGTACTCACGTTCTACGCCCAGGGAGCCTACCGTGGTGAACTGGCCCGCTTGTGAATCGAAAATTGCGGCCGATGTCTGCGAAACGTTTCCGTTGCTTCCGCCCGCAAGCAATACCGTACCGTTGCGCAGCAACGTTGCTGTGTGGCGAGAGCGGGCCCCACCGAGCAGTGCCGGCCCGGCAGTCCATTTGCCGGTGCCCGTGTCATAGATCTGGGTGCTCGCGTTGGTGGCGCTGCCACTGCGCCCTCCGGCCACGAGCACGCGGCCATCATTCATCTCGGTGGCGGTGTGCTCATAGCGTGCGGTGGCGAAGCTGACCGCTGGTTGCCACCCTGCAGCGCTGGCCACGGCCGCGCTGGTCACTCCCAGCCAAAGGGCTGCGGCCCTCAGCACGCGCCGCGTATTCGCGGCCAGTGCGGTATCTGTCATGCGAAATCCCTTCCAAAGAAAACAAAATGGGCCCGCTACGGGCCCGTGGTGAATTCTTTAGAAAAGAGGCCATGGCGGCGACAGCCGTTCAGCGCAAATTCACAGCCGGCTGTTCGGTGGGGCGTCGGCACAGGGCGTGACACCGCGCTCTCGCTTGTAGGCGCGCGCGAGGATCGCGCCTGTGGAATACCCCACGGCATCGGCCACTTGCTGCAAGGTGAGGCGCTGCTCTTTGAGCAAGCGCTCCGCCAGGTGCAGTCGCCACCGCGCCAGGTAGCGCATGGGCGGAAGCCCCGTCTGCGCCTGAAATCGCTGGGTGAACTGCGTTCTGCTCATGTGGCACAGCGCGGCCAGCGAGCTGGCTGTCCAGGGCTGGGCGCAGCGGGTATGGATGCTCTCCAGCGCGACCAGAAGGCGCTCGTCCCGCAGGGGGGTGACGTCTTTGGCCGGGCTCTGCACTGCACGCCGAGGATCGTTCAACCACGCGAGCACCAGCCGCTGCATGAGTGAATTCATGACATGCGTGACCCCGACGCCATTGCCACCTCCCCGAATGTCGGCCATCCATGCGACCAGTTGCGTCATGGTGGGGAGCCAGGTCATCGCATCCGCCTTTGCCAATACGAGGACGGGCGGCAACGAGGCCATCAGTGGATGGGCTGAGAGATCAGAGCGCCAGTAGAAACTGCCGCTCCAGCGCTCGTCCGCCGATGGTGGTGCGTTCGCCGCGTGCCCCATCACGATGTCAAAGGATTTGCCGCGTCGCTTTAAACCCTGGCCCACCAGGTCAGAAAATTGCTGCAGTGGTGCACGCTCATCGGTATAGATGCGGTGGCGCCCTGCGTGCGGCAAAAACACGACGTCTCCCGCATTCAGGGCCAGCGGGGCGTTGTTCTCCCAACACAGCCGGCAACCCTCGCTACCCACGATGTACAGCGGCGAGCGGCTGCGGCTGGTGATCTCCACGTGAAGAGGCGAGTCACATTGAAACTGAAAATGCAGAAAGGGTTCGAACGTGAGGCTGTTGACCATCGCCTCATGGGATCGGTTCGTGGGCGCCAAGGCTGGGCGTGTCTGGTCGGTGACGTTGTGGGTCGGATTGCCGACGATGGGGGCGGGGGATTCTGCACGCGCCTGAAGGGGCCATGCGGCATCTCTCATGGGGGCTCCATTGAATAGGATTGGGTGCGTGCATGCACCCCAGGGAGCGCGATTGTGTGGGGCGGTGGCGGTGTGTACCAGTCCCCCGGGGGGGAATGGCGTTGCGACCCAACTGCTGCTAGTGCTGCTGCAGAATCCGGCCCAGGCTCTCCCAGTCGGCGGCGCCGGTGACTTCGAAGATGGCCCGCAGATGCTTCTTGAGCGCTGCCGCGCCTACGCCTGTACGTTCCATGCACTCGCTGCGCGCGTGGCCGATACCCGCCAATAGTGCGATTTCGCGTTGCAACGGACTGAGTGGCAAAGCAAGGACGCGACGCACCACATCAATGCAGCGGGAGTGCTCCAGTTGAAGCGTCAGCATGACCTGGCCGGGCCCCCCTGCCAGAGAGTGCAGTTCGTGCGCTTTGGCCACCAGCCAGCCATGTGGAACGGGCACGCGCGATGTGCCCTCCTGTGGCAAGCCCAAACGCTGCAACAGATCCTGCGGCAAGTTTTGCGGCCGGCTTGATCGCGAGTCATCGCGCACGCCGAGTCCGGCCAGGTTGGCTTGACGCAGCAGCTCGGTGGCGGCCGCATCCATCAGCAGGGGGCGCTGATCGGCAGCATCCAGGAGGATATGGCCTGTGGCACCGAACCGCCCGGTTTCCCAGCGGGTGATGAGCGAGGTGGGCTTAAAAGCCCGTGACAGGCTGATGCAGGCACGCTCCAGCATCCTGGCCTGGGCATCGCTAAAACCGGGGCCAGGCTCCAGAAACAGCGCCGCAATGGCGCGTGTGCGGCCCTCCACCTCGACGCGAAGATCCAGCGTATGTTGGTGGCCGCTGGCGCGCACCAGAAGGTTGTAGCTGTTGGACCGAAAGTACCTTGCCCCCGGGGCCAGGAGTCGACCGACCCGAGGGCCGTCGGTCTTGGCAAGTTCCAGCACGTTCGTTTCCCCGGGGCCGTTAAACAGACGCAGGTATTCGTTGAGAAACAGATCCTGCGTGGATGCGGGTGAGTCCTCGTGGTGAAACCCTGCAGGAAGGCCGTCTTCGTCCAGCCAGAAAAGCGCTGCGGCGTCGGCTCCGACCAGCGTGCGCAACACCGCGCAGACGTCAGGTGCGACCGGCGCAAGCCCTAGGCCCAGGTCGCAGAGCATGTCGAGCTGTTGCCAGAGCCGCTGCTGCGAGGCGACGGTTTTGGGAGTGCTGATGGCCTGCGGGCGCATTGGGTTGGGATCTGTGCAAAGGCTAAGCGGGCATTATCGGCAGCACGAAAACGGTTGGCGCGATCCGGTTGGCAGAAAATTGAAGCTCTTTGTGCGGTTGCGCGCTTGCGCCAAGCCGGCCGCGACCCGCCCGCCGATGCACTACAGTGCACCCCCATGCACGGATTGCACCTCACTGCCGATCTTCATGGCTGCCGATGCGCGCCCCACTGGCTGCTGGACGCGGACGCACTGGGCCGCGCCTGCACCGTGGCGGTGCAGGCATCGGGGCTGCAGGCGGTCGCCCAGCTTGTTCATGCGTTTCCTTCCACGGGGCATGGGCCTGGAGGAGTCACTGCCACGGTGTTATTGGCAGAGTCCCACTTGTGTGTCCACACTTGGCCGGAGCGGCGGGCGGTCACCCTCGACGTCTATGTCTGCAATTTTGGTGCGGACCACTCGGGAAAAGCGCATGCGCTGATGAATGCTTTGCTGGCACTTTTTGACCCTGTTGCCGCCGAGCGCCACGCGCTGCAGCGCGGCGCCGTTGTGCAAGAACGTACGCCATGAATCCTGGGGTACACGTATCTTCCCAAGTCCCCGCATTGCTGCTGGCCGCAGGCCGGGGCGAGCGCATGCGCCCGTTGACCGACAGCATGCCCAAGCCGCTGCTGCAGGTGCAGGGCCAGCCACTGCTGCAGTGGCACCTGCAGGCTTTGCTGGACGCAGGTGTGGAGCGGGCGGTGGTCAACACCGCATGGCTGGGTGGACAGATCAGCGCGCATTTTTCCAGCATTTTTGCCTCCAAGCGCAGGAATAATATGCCTGGGAAGCTATCAATTTCATACTCCCACGAAGGGGTGGACTTTGGCGGCGCGCTGGAAACCGCTGGCGGTATCGCCCGTGCATTGCCGCAGCTCGGCCCGGTGTTCTGGCTGGCCGCAGGCGATGTGTTTGCGCCCGATTTCGTGTTCGACAGCGCAGCGGTGGCGGCCTTCGAGGCCAGCGACCACCTGGCCCACCTGTGGCTGGTGCCCAACCCCACCCACAACCCGCGTGGCGACTTTGGCCTGTCGGCCGACGGCCTGGCGCTGAACCTGCCCGCCGACGACCCTGCACCGCGTTACACCTACAGCACCATCGCGCTGCTGCGCGCCGAGCTGTTTGCAGGGCCCTGGTGTGACATTCCGCCTGGCAATCCGGGCGGCATCAAAGCCCCGCTGGCGCCGCTGCTGCGCCGGGCGATGGACAATGGCCGCGTCAGTGCGCAGCTCTACACCGGCCGCTGGACTGATGTGGGCACGCCCGAGCGGCTGGCGCAACTGAACCAACCCGGCTGAGGCCGGGCTGCTCATCTTCTGATCTTCAATCCGCAGGCTGGGCGGCTGGCGTCGGTACGGCTGTCGGCTGCCCGCCCAGCATGCCCGCCAGGCTCTGCGCCATGCTGGTGATACCTTCGTTGGAAAGGCCCGCATCCTTCATCACAGCATCTACGATGGGCTTGGCGATCTGGTATTGCAGGGCCGAGTTCATGACCTGCTCCGGGAAGGTACCCTGCACACCGTTGCCGCCTGCCATTGTGCTCTGGCTACCTTGGCTGCCGGGCATGCCGCCCACCTGCACGATGCGGATCGAGTCGATCTTCTCCATGGGACGCACGGCCTGTTCGATGATTTGGGGCAGTTGCTGCAGCAGCAGACTGCGCACCTGCAGGTCCACCTGCGCGGCTGACAAGGTGTTGAGGGCCTCGTTCAGCGCTCGCTTGCCTTCTGCCTCGGCCAGAGCCGCGGCTTGGCGGGCACGGGCTTCGATGGTGATGGCCTCGGCACGGTCGAGGGCGGCTTCCTTTTCAGCCGATGCGGAGACCCGGATCGCGATGGCGTTCTGCTCGGCGTCCTTAGAGGCCTCGATCAACTGGATGCTCTTGTCGCGCTCGGCGACGGCCACCTGGCGTGCGGTGTTTACGGCTTCTTCGGCCTTCACAGCCTCAGCGCGTGCCAGGTTGGCAGCGGCGTCCGCATCCGACTGTTCGCGCGACTTGGTGGCAATGGCGATCTGCGTGTCCTGACGGGCGATTTCCACCTGCTTGCGCTGCTCGGCGCGCTTGGTCTCAGTGTGGCGCTCCAGTTCGATCTCACGCGTCTGGATGACCAGGTTCTTTTCGATCTCGGCAGCCTTGATCTCGCGCTCGGCCTCGATGCGCTTTTGGCTCACCTGGCGCTCGGCTTCGATCTTGGCGGCCTCCGCCTCGCGGTTGCGCTCGGCCTGTTGCGTGGCAATGAGGGCGGCCTGCTCGGCGCGGGAGTTTTCGATCTCGCGTTTTTGCGACAGCGAGGCGAACTCCTGGTCCTTCTCAATGGTGAGCTTCTGGCGCGTGGCTTCCAGGTCCTTGGTGCGCACCTGCACCTCGGTGTCCTGCTCCACGTCGTTGCGCTGCTTGCGGCGCGCTTCGGTCTGCTCGGTCAGGCGCGTCAGGCCCTCGGCGTCGAAGGCATTGTTGGGGTTGAAGAACTGCTTTTCGGTCTGATCCAGGCTGGTCAGCGAGACGGATTCAAGCTCCAGGCCGTTCTTCTCCAGGTCTTCGGCTACGGCGTTCTGCACGGCCTGCACGAAGTCGCGGCGCTTGTCTTGCAGCTCCTGGATGGTCATGGTGGCCGCGGTGGCGCGCAGCGAGTCGACGAACTTGTCTTCCACCAGAGCCTTGAGCTCCTCGGGACTCATAGTGCGCGCGCCCAGCGTCTGGGCGGCGATGCTCACGGCCTCTTCGGTTTGCTTGACGCGGACGAAGAAGGCGGCTGTCACGTCTACCCGCATGCGGTCCTTGGTGATAAGGCTTTCCTTGGCGCGGCGCACTACCTCAAGCTTCAAGGTGTTCATGTTCACCAGCACGCGCTCGTGGAACACCGGCAGCAGGATGGCGCCGCCATCCATGATCACCTTCTGGCCGCCCAGACCCGTGCGGACGAAGGCGGTTTCCTTGGTGGAGCGCTTGTAAAGGCGCGAAAACACGATGCCAATGGTCAGCAGGGCCAGCAGGGCAATGCCCGCGATGGTGCCCATTTCGATCAGGTTGGTCATTTTCTAGGTTCTCCCTCTTTGGTTGTCTGTTGGATGGGGGTGTGGCAATGGGGGCCTACATCAGCGCGGGATGCGGGTTGGCGATGCAGCGGTAGAAGGCGCCCACCTTGCGCACGATGAGGATCTGCGCGCCTTCGTCGAAGATCTCGTCATCCACATCGGGCTCCACCATCAGGTAGTGGGTGCGACCGTGTGTGTCACGCACGCGGGCCTGCGCGGCCAGGCCCCGGCGCGCGGCGCCCGCAGAGACGACGCCCGGGCGGCCGATGAGCGACATCTCGCTCACGGCCGAGGTCTCGTCGCGCGGGATGATGTGGGCGACGAGCGCCCCCAGGCTGCGCACCGTGGCCATGCCCGGGGCCACGGCCGCAAGGCCTGCAACCCACACCGGCAGGTAAAAGCCCAGCAGGCCGTGCGCGACCTTCTGCAGGCTGTAGCCGAACACGGCGTAGCCCGCGAGGAACAGCACCATCAGCACCAGCGAAGGCACCTTGCCCAGGTGCAGCCAGCCGAGCACCCGGTCCAGGCCGCTTTCTCCGTGCACGTCGGGCAGCAGGTCGTCGATCCAGTTGCTGGGGCTCAGCGAGATCAGCATGCCCAGGCCCTCGATCAGCGCAATGCCGACGATGAGCGCAAAGGCCACGCCGAAGGGCCAGGTCTCCGGGGCGGTGAACAGGCCAACGATCACGGCTTGACTGCCCTCAGTTGTGCCATGCGCTCGGCGATCTTGTTGTCACGCACCAGGTCATCGAGCTCCTTGAGCTTGGCGGCTTGGTCGAGCGTGTTGCTGCGGTCCGTGCCCGACAGGCCGGTCTGGCGGGCGTAGACGCGGTCGAACGCGCCAGCCACGGCCTCCATGCGCTGCGCCGGGTTGGTACTGCCGGGCTGCACAGCAGCGGATGGCACGGCGCTGGCGCGACTCTTGCGGAAGGCTTCGAGCGCTTCCGTCATCTCGCGCTGCTTGGCCAGCAGCGCGGCCACGTAGCCGGTGAGCTCGCTCTCCTGCCGCGCCAGCTCTGCCAGCGTGGTCTCCAGCACCGGGATCTGCGCCTCGATGTCGAGCTGGCGAGCCACCGCGGCGCGCGCCAGGTCCTCGCGGCCGGCGGCCAGGGCCTGCTCGATCTGCTCGCCGAGCTTGCCGTGCTGGCCATTGAGATTGGCGTGTTGCTGCTGGGCCAGATGCCGGTTGGCGCTGGCCAGGCCCAGTTCGTGGCGGACATCGTCGATGACGGCATTGGCCTCGCGCAGCGACTGCTCCATCACGGCCACGGGGGCCTGGTTCTCCAGGTGGTCCACCAGTGCGTGGACGCTGCCGGTGATCACGCGTCCAACGCGGGTCTTCAGGGAATCTGCCATCTCAGGCTCCTTTTGAAACAGGGGGGTGAATGGTGTGGGCCAGCTCCAGTGTCGCAGTCGCATGCCGCTGCACGACGGCCGGATCGTAGGCGCTGGCCTGGCTCGTGGTCGCCTGGCGCAGCAGCATCTCACTGAGCGCGAAGCCCCGGCGCACCAGCAGGTCTTCCAGCCGGGCGGCCTCTTGCTCGGAGGCGGGGGCGTTGCTCACAATGATCGCCAGGCAGGTGGTGACGTGGTCCAGCATGGCGTTGAGCACGTCGGAATGCCGCCCCGTCTGACCTTCGGTGCGCACCAACGATTCGCGCAGCCGCCCCGTAATGTCCCGCGCCCAGGCATGTGCAGCGACATAGTCCAGCGCACCGTCATGGTGGCGCTTGAGTTGGCCCAGCAACACACGTAGTTTGTCGCTGTTGGTCGTGGCGCCTTCGACTTGCAGCTGGGCCAGCCAAAGGTAGAGATCGCTCGGTATCCGGGCGGAGAGGGGCTCCATCGTGGTGGGCGTGACAGACATGTGTGAACCTCAGATGGTGATGAATGCGATGGTATTCATATGAATACGTTTGTCAACAAGCCATTGGCGCAGTAGATTTTCTGGAATTGTTGGGTCACAGGATGTCACTGCCCAGTGTCTGGCCATGGATTCGCGATAAAAATAGCGGATGAGCTCAACGTCCTCGCAATCCATTTATGTCCAGCGCCGTGCGCGCCTTGCTGCCCAGTTGGGCCCCGGGGGCATTGCCATCATTCCTACGGCGCTGGAGCGCCCGCGCAACAGGGACAGCGACTTTCTGTTCCGCCACGACAGCTACTTCTATTACCTGACAGGCTTTACCGAGCCTGGCGCCTGCCTGGTGCTGGCGCACGATGGCCGAAGTACGCTGTTCTGCCAGCCCAAGGACCTGGAGCGTGAGATCTGGGACGGCTACCGCCTGGGCCCGGCTGCTGCGCTTGCGGCCTTGGGCGTGGACGCTGCGCATTCGATGGCCGAACTGGACAGCAAACTGCCGCGCCTGCTCGAAAACACGGCCTGCGTCTGGTACCCGTTTGCCACGCACAGCGGCTTGGCCGCGCGCGTGGAGGGCTGGCTCAATGTGGTGCGGGGGCGCGTGCGCTACGGCGCCATCTGTCCCGCCAAGCAGAACGATTTGTGCACTTTGCTTGATGAGATGCGCCTGTTCAAGGACGCGCACGAGCAGGACATCATGCGCCGTGCCAGCGCCATCAGTGCGCGGGCTCACATCCGCGCCATGCAGCGCTCGGCCCGCATGCTGCGCGCCGGGGAGGATGTGCGTGAATACCACCTGGATGCCGAACTGCTGCATGCGTTCCGCGATGCGGGCTCGCAGTACCCGGCCTACAGCTCCATCGTGGCGGCGGGCGCGAACGCCTGCGTGCTGCACTACCGCGCCGATGCGGCCCCGGTGCGCGATGGTGAGCTCGTGCTGATCGACGCGGGCTGCGAGCTGGACAGCTACGCCAGCGACATCACCCGCACCTTTCCCGCCAACGGCAAGTTCACGGGCCCGCAGCGCGCGCTGTACGACCTGGTGCTGGCCAGCCAGGACGCGGCCGTGGCTGCCACCAAGGCGGGTGCGCGCTTCAACGACCCGCACGACGCCACGGTGGCCGTGCTGGCGCAGGGCATGCTGGACCTGGGCCTGCTCGACAAGAACAAGGCGGGCACTGCACAGGACGTGATCGACAAGCGCGCCTACTTCCAGTTCTACATGCACCGCACCAGCCACTGGCTGGGCATGGACGTGCACGACTGCGGCAGCTATGTGGAGCCCGGCGAGGTGGGTCAGACCAGCGAACGCAAAGACCCTCTCTCGGGCGAAACGATCACCAATCGCCCCAGCCGCATCCTGCGGCCCGGCATGGTGCTGACCATCGAGCCCGGCATCTACGTGCGCCCCGCCGACGGCGTGCCCGAGCAGTTCCACAACATCGGCATCCGCATCGAAGACGATGCCATCGTCACCGAGACGGGTTGTGAGCTGATCACGCGCGGTGTCCCGGTGAAGGCCGACGAGATCGAAGCGCTGATGCGCGCCTGAGCGTGGGCAAAACCATGGCCGTGGACAACACTGCCGGGGCAGACGCGGCTCGCGCTCCGGCGCAACCCGACAAGTGGCGGCTGGGCGGTGCGCTGTGGCTGCTGGGCATGCCCGGCGTGGTGGCGGTGGTCTGGGCGCTGCTGCCCACCCTGAAGGCCAATGAAGCCCTGCTGCCGCTGCCACCGGAGGTCGTGCTGGTGCTCAGCGGGTTGCAGACGGCGGTGCTCCTGGCGCTGGCCGTGGCGCTCGGGGTCTGGCTGGCGCCTCGCGTGGGCCTGCAGGCGCCCGCCATGTCTTCCTGGCTGGCCAGCCGGCCCGTAGGGCCCGCGCTGCGGGGCCAACTCCTGCCCGGAGTCTGCGGTGGTGTGGCGGGCGCTGCGTGGCTATGGGTGCTGTCCCGGCTGGCGCCCACGGCGCTGCAGCCCTCCGATCCTGCCAGTGCCATGCCATTGGCGGTCAAGCTGCTGTATGGCGGCATCACCGAAGAGCTGCTGGTGCGCTGGGGTGTGATGACCCTGCTGCTGTGGCTGGGCTGGCGCTTGCTTCAGCGCGGTCAGGGGCGGCCCGGCAAGGGGCTGGTGGCTGCGGCGGTGGTGCTCAGCGCTGTGTTGTTTGCTGTGGGGCATCTGCCTGCCGCGCAGGCGCTGGCCGGGGTGTTGACCGTGCCCGTGGTGGTGTTCGTGCTGGTGGGCAACACGGCCTTTGGTCTGGTGGCGGGCTGGCTCTATGCGCGCCACGGCCTGGAGGCGGCGATCATTGCGCACGTGCTGGCACATCTGCTGTCATCTCCGCTGCTTTGAGAGGCTGAGTCGCGGAGCCGCTGCACGGGGTAACTCGCATGTAACCGCTTCGTGTGAGAATTGAAACTCGATTACATCCTCAACGACCGAGAGAAAAGAGACATGTCCATGCCTACCCGCCGCGCCACCAAGATTGTTGCCACCCTGGGTCCTGCATCGAGCGACCCGGCACTTCTGGAGGCGATGATCCGAGCGGGTGTGAACGTGGTGCGGCTGAACTTCAGCCACGGCAAGGCGCAGGACCACATCGACCGCGCCGCCACCGTGCGTGCCGCCGCCCAGCGCGCAGGCCGCGAGGTGGCCATCATGGCCGACCTGCAGGGGCCCAAGATCCGTGTGGGCAAGTTTGCCGAAGGCAAGGTGCAGCTGGAATCGGGTGCCAAATTCGTGCTCGACGCCTCGCGCACCGAGCTGGGCGACATCGAAGGCGTGGGGCTGGACTACAAGGAGTTGCCGCGTGACGTGAAAGCGGGTGACCTGCTGCTGCTCAACGATGGCCTGATCGTGCTCACCGTGGATGCGGTGCGCGGTGAAGAAGTACACACCACCGTCAAGGTGGGCGGCGAGCTGTCGAACAACAAGGGCATCAACAAGAAGGGCGGCGGCCTCACGGCACCGGCCTTGACGGCCAAGGACATGGAAGACATCCGCACGGCAATGAGCTTCCAGGCCGACTATGTAGCGGTGAGCTTTCCCAAGAACGCGACCGACATGGAAATGGCGCGCCAGCTGTGCAATGTGGCTGCTTCCGAGTACCGCCATAAGCCGGGCCTGATCGCCAAGATCGAACGCGCCGAGGCCATCCCGCACCTGGAGGCCATCTTGCGCGTCTCCGACGGCATTATGGTGGCGCGTGGCGACCTGGCCGTGGAAGTGGGCAACGCGGCCGTGCCCGCGCTGCAAAAGAAGATGATTCGCATGGCGCGCGAGCTGGACAAGGTCGTGATCACCGCCACGCAGATGATGGAAAGCATGATCACCAACCCCGTGCCCACGCGCGCCGAGGTGAGTGACGTGGCCAACGCCGTGCTGGATGGCACCGACGCCGTGATGCTGAGTGCCGAGACGGCCGCAGGCCGCTACCCGCTCGAGACCGTGGAAGAGATGGCCACCATCTGCGCCGCGGCCGAAGCGGCGGAAGACCACCAGCTCGATGCCGACTTCACCGGCCAGACCTTTGGCCGCATCGACCAGTCCATTGCCATGGGCGCGTTGTTCACGGCCCACCACCTGGGCGCCAAGGCCATTGTCGCCATGACCGACAGTGGCGCGACGGCGCTGTGGATGAGCCGGCACAGCATCCGCATTCCCATCTATGCGCTCACCCCCAAGGTGGCCACGCAACGCAAGATGGCCATGTACCGCAACGTGCGCCCTTTGCTGATGGACACCAGTGCCGACCGCGACACCGCGCTGGATCAGGCAGAGCGCCACCTCAAGAGCCGTAACATCGTGCAAAAGGGCGACGTGTACGCCATCACCTGCGGTGAGCCCATGGGCGCACCTGGCGGCACGAACATGCTGAAGATCTGCGTGGCCAGCTGACCGATCGAGGGGTTGCACCCTCACCGCTGCGGGGCAGAGTCCCGGGCAGGAGTCCGGCGGCGCTGGGCGGCGGTCAGTGCGCGTTGCCTTGTGGCGACTTGTGCTGCAGGGCTGCTTGCCAGCGCGGTGCGCGCGCGGCCAGTGCGTGGATGGCCGCCGCTGCCAGCCCCCCGGTGACCAGGCCCGCCAGCACATCAGACGGGAAGTGCACTCCCAGGCAGACGCGGCTCCACACCATGGCGGCTGTGACCGCTGCGGCCAGCCAGGTCAGCCCGCGAACCGGCCGCAGGGCAAGACTGGCCGCCAGCGCGGCGGCTCCCGCCACATGCATGCTGGGAAAGCCTGCGCGCGCGGCGTGCTCGATCCACTGGACGCCAATGCCCAGCTGCGCAGGCCGCGGCGCCGGCACCGCCAGTCGCAACAGCTGTACTCCTACCCACGCCAGGGCCATGGACGCGAGCGCCAGCGCCAGGGCGCGCCGCTGCGCTGCGTTGCCCAGCACAAAGCTGCCGAGCAGCAGGCCGCCCATGGCGGTGGGTAGTTGCTGTGACACCCACCGCGCCATCGTCACCACGGCAGGCAAGGTCGCGGCGTCGGCATTGAGGGCCTGAAACAGGGCCAGATCGAGTTCAAGCATGGGAGCTGTCCGGTGGCGTGGTGGTGCTGGCGAAATGCGGGAAGCGTGGACGCAGAGCCGTGGCCGCCAGGTCGCAAAGCCAGCCGGTGACCCAGCACAGCCAGCCCGTCCACAGTGTGTGGCTCATGAAATGGGCGCCCCGCACCTGCTGGGCTGCACCCAAGACGAACCCCGCCAGCAACGCACCCGCCAACCACCAGCGTGCGGCCGACGGTAGCTTGTGGCGCAATGCGAAGTAGCCTCCCAAAAAGGCGAATCCGGCCGACGCATGGCCCGCCGGAAAACAGCGGCCGCTGCCGCCATCGAGCACGCCCAGCGCCCAGTGCGACACATGGCGCGCTACGCCGCCAAACTGCGCGAGGTCCCACGGGCAACTGGTGGCGCTGAGGTTCTTGGTGATGCTGACCACGGCCAGCGAGAGCAGAGCGCTCACGGCCATCTGCAGGCGCTCGCTGGCGTCCAGCTTGCGCAGAAAGCCGCGCGGCCACCACACGCTCAGCGCCAGCAGGAGCACCAGCAGCCAGCCCAGACGGCGGGCGCCTTCATGCAGCACCTGCACAAAAAGCCACTGGTCCCGCATCGGAAACCCGTTGGACGATCCAAACACCTGCGCAAACGCCAAGTCCTGCCCTGCGGCATCCCAGGCCACCACACAGGCCAGAGCGCCCAGGGTCCAGAAAAGCAGCGTGTGGCGGTGAGAGGGGGCGTGGGGTGTGATGGGCGCGATGGAGGGCGTGACGGGCGAAGGCTGCATGTGCCGGAAGATAGGCGGGCGTACTTAACGCCGTCTTAAAGCCGGTGCCGCCCTTGTCTCGCCCCTGTCCGATGGGCTGCGACAATGCCTGCATGCGAATACTCGTGGTCGAAGACGATGCGGGCATAGCCAGTGGCCTGCGCAGCAATCTGCAGCAACGCGGCTATGCGGTGGATGTCAGTGACGGCGTCGCCAGTGCCTGGAGTGCCCTGCGCGCCGAGCGTTTTGACGCTGTGCTGCTGGACCTGGGGTTGGTGGACGGTGACGGTAGCGAACTGCTACGGCGTCTGCGCCTGAGCCCGCCCGCCACCGGGGCTGCATCGGCAGCTCTGCCGGACCCTGCTACGCCGGTCCTCATCGTCACCGCGCGTGACCAGGTGCATCAGCGCATCGCGGGGCTGGACCAGGGCGCCGATGACTACCTGACCAAGCCCTTTGATGTGGATGAGTTGGACGCGCGTTTGCGGGCGCTGCTGCGGCGCGCGGCGGGACGGACGTCGCCCACCATCCGTCTGGGCGATATCGAGCTGGACCCTGCGACCCGCACGGTGCGCCAGCAAGGCAAACCCGTGGAAATGTCTCCGCGCGAGTTTTCCGTGTTGTTGGTGCTGCTGGAGGCGCGGGGGCGGGTGCTGTCGCGACAGCAGATCGAGGAACGCCTGTACAGCTGGGATGCCGCTGTGGAGAGCAATGCGGTCGAGGTCCACATCCACCACCTGCGCCGCAAGCTGGGCAGTGCCTGTATCCAGACCATGCGCGGGGTGGGTTATTTCATGCCGCAGGAGAAGCCGGCGTGAACGCACCCACCGCTCCTCGCCCGGCGCCAGCGCGTCGCCCATCGCTGACCCGGCAACTGTTGCTATGGTCGCTGGGGGCTCTGGCCGTTGTCTGGGGCAGCTTCGTCTTCATTGGCTACCAGACCGGTGTGCATGAGGCCGACGAGCTGACCGATGGACACCTGGCGAGCGTGGCCGCGCTGCTGCTCAACCTGCGTGCCACCGAGGCGATGCAAGGCCCACAGCGGACCGAGCGCACCCCCACGCCCTGGCTCAAATCGCACGATTACCAGCAGACCATCAGCGTGGTGCAGTGGGATGCGCAGGGGCGGGTGCTATCCCTCACGGGTTCGGTGCCCGAGCCGCCTTTCAGCGATGCCGAGGGGTTTGCCGACCTCACGCTGGGCCCGGACAAGGTGGCCTGGCGCAGCTTCTCGCAATGGGATGCGGAGCGCACCCGCAAGATCATGGTGATGCTGGAGCTGCGCGAGCGGGACGAGCTGGCGGATGACATTGCCGGACAGCTCATCGAGCCTGGTCTGTGGTTGCTGCCTGTGGTGTCTCTGGCTCTGGGGCTCGCGCTGTGGCGCGGCTTGCGGCCTTTGTACGCGCTGTCGGCCGACGTGGCAGCGCTGGACCCGACCAGTACGCAGCGGCTGGCATCGCGCCATGCCTGGAGCGAGTTCGAGTCGGTCGTGGCATCGATCAATACCTTGCTGGACCGCCAGCAGGTCGCCATGGTGCGCGAGCGCCGCCTGGCCAATGAGGTGGCCCATGAATTGCGCACCCCGCTGTCCTCCATCGCGCTGCAGGCCAGCGCCCTGGCGGGGGAGCTGACGGAAGAGGCCCGGGCCCAGTCGCTGGCGCGCATCGGCCAGGATGCTCTGCGTGCGGGTCACGTTCTCAACCAGCTGCTGGCCCTGGCACGCGCCAGCCGGGCCGAGCTGCACGAAGCCAAGGCGCCTGTGGACCTGAGCGCACTGGCGCGGTCGGTGTGCGCCGACTATGCCCAGGCGGCGTGGAAACGCGGCGACGACCTGGCCCTGTCGGCCCCGCCCGCGCTCACCGTGCCCGGCCATGCGGTGTTGCTGGACATCGCAGTGCGCAATCTGGTGGAAAACGCGCTCAAGCACACGCCCGAAGGCACGCAGATTGCGGTCCAACTGGGCTCCGCCGACGCTGGTGGCGCGTGGCTGCAGGTGTGTGACGACGGGGCACGCCACCAGGTGGGGAGCGGGGCGGGTCGCACAGCAGCGGTGCCGGTGGACAGCCTGCATCTGGGGCATGAAATCCTGCGCCGCGTGGCGGACATCCACGGGGGGCACTTTGGCGCAGCACCTGCACCGGCGCCGTTTACCACCTGCTACCGGTTGGATTTGCCATCGCCCACCGTATTTTCCCCCGGTTAAAATTACGAGTTACCAAGCGGTTACCGCCGCATTGCCAGGTGCTACAGCGCCTCGCGCCCTCCTTCTTCAACCCACCACGGACCCCACGACCATGCCCCTCGTTTCGATGCGCGAACTGCTCGACCATGCCGCTGTCAACAGCTATGGCATCCCTGCCTTCAACGTCAACAACCTGGAGCAGGTGCAGGCCGTGATGGCTGCTGCGGACGAAGTGGGCGCTCCCGTCATCCTGCAGGCCAGCGCTGGCGCACGCAAGTACGCGGGCGAGCCCTTCATCAAGCACCTGATCCAGGCGGCGGTCGAGGCCTTCCCCCACATCCCGCTGGTGATGCACCAGGACCACGGCACCTCGCCCAAGATTTGCCAGGGTGCCATCGACCTGGGCTTTGGATCGGTGATGATGGACGGCTCGCTGATGGAAGACGGCAAGACCCCTTCGTCCTTCGACTACAACGTTGAAGTGACGCGCAAGGTGGTGGACATGGCGCACAAGGTGGGCGTTACGGTCGAAGGCGAACTGGGCTGCCTGGGCAACCTCGAAACCGGGGACGCGGGCGAAGAAGACGGCATTGGTGCCGTCGGCAAGCTCGACCACAGCCAGATGCTGACCGATCCCGAAGAAGCCGCCGTGTTTGTGAAGGCCACCCAGCTGGACGCCCTGGCCATTGCCATCGGCACCAGCCATGGCGCCTACAAGTTCAGCCGCAAGCCCACGGGCGACATACTGGCCATCAGCCGCGTGAAGGAAATCCACCAGCGCATCCCCAACACCCACCTGGTGATGCATGGCTCCTCGTCGGTGCCTGCCGAGTTGCTGGCCATCATCAACCAGTACGGCGGCAAGATGAAGGAAACCTACGGCGTGCCCGTCGAGGAAATCCAGGAAGCCATCAAGCACGGCGTGCGCAAGATCAACATCGACACCGACATCCGCCTGGCGATGACGGGCGCGGTGCGCAAGTTCCTGGCTGAAAACCCCGACAAGTTCGACGCCCGCGAATGGCTCAAGCCCGCCCGCGAAGCGGCCAAGCAGGTGTGCAAGCAGCGTTACCTGGAGTTCGGCTGCGAAGGCCAGGGCAGCAAGATCAAGGGCCTGAGCCTGCAGGCCGTGGCCGCCCAGTACGCCTCGGGTGCGCTGGCCCAAGTGGTGAACTGATCGTTGGCACCAGGCCCTGCGGGGCCGCTGCCCAGCCTGGCTGCTTTGTGCTGCCAGGCTTTTTTTTGCCTGTTTGCGGAGGGAGACTGGGGAGTTCCCTCTACTGCAGACAAAGGCGACAGCGACAAGATTTTCTTCATGTAAGCTCGCGGTCAGCTTGCCCACCGGCAGCGCCGCAAGAAGTGTCCGATACCAGGGCGCTTTCAACACATTTTTCACCAGCTACACCGAGCTGGTTGTTGCATGGCAGAAGCCGTCGAGGGACGGACTTGGGTGCCGTGGGATGATTGAAGGCGAATTCGTATGAACCTTTCACTATGACTCTGACCATTTCAAAGTTCCGGCGGCTGTTGCCTGTGTTGGCTGTGACGGTGTTCACTGTGGCGTGCGCGCCCCTGACTGTTCCTCCCAAGTCCGAATATCCAGTCGGGCGTGCCCGCCTTGTACTGCCGGCGGGGGCCTGGCAGGACCTGGGCACTTCGGAGGAAGCCGTTGCGGGTTCTGGAGGCCGTACCTCACTTCAAACACGTGACGTGGGGCTGCGTGGTGCGCAAGGCGAATGGCTGGCTGCGCTGCGCGTGCAGACCAACCGCACCAGCGACCTGCTTGGGTCTCCGCAAGGGGTGGGGTATTGCCCGGCGCAACAGGACGTCATGGTGAAGGATTCCGCCAATGGCAGCCCTGTGCGGGCCGATTGCCTGCGCTTCAAGCTTTGGGCGAGCAGCCCCAAGTGGCTTGAAAAGAACCGGCCCGACCTCGTTCAATGGATGGCCAGCCGCCAGATCGCGTTGAAAGCACCCTATTCCCATGTTGCCTATGGTTACGTCACTGAAGCGGGTGTCTGGGTGGTGGTGGATGCCTTGGTCGATCAGCGGTTGTTGAGCTCCCGTCCGCGCAACAACGAAGAATTCCTGGTGGCGGGCCGGCCCGCACAGCAGTGGGCCTATGACCTGGCCCAGGCCGTGCGCCTGAGCTCCGGCATGGTGGACGGCCACCTGGCCATTCCGCCCTTCCCGTTCCCTGCGCCCACATCCAAACCCTAGCGCGCCAGTCCTCCCCTGCCTGGCGGCCTTGCATAACGATTACGAAACTCGAGGAGACCTCTGATGCAGACAAGCCCCGTCCCGCAGCCGCAGCGTATCGGCGTGCCAAGGGAAACCTTTCCCGGTGAAAAGCGCGTGGCCACCGTGCCCGATGTGGTGGAGAAGCTGATTAAGCTGGGCTTCACTGTCACGGTGGAGTCGGGGGCAGGGGATGCCGCCAACTTCAGTGACGACGCCTACCGCGCTGCGGGCGCCGAGATCGTGGGCGACGCTGCCGCGCTGTGGGCTGCATCCGATATCGTCTTCAAGGTCCGCCCGCCCAGCAGCGATGAAGTGGCGCTTGTGCGCGAGGGCACGACGCTCATCGACTTCATCTGGCCCGCCCAGAACCCCGAACTGATGCAGCAGCTGGCGGCCCGCAAGGCGACGGTGCTGGCCATCGACTGCCTGCCGCGCACGCTCTCGCGCGCCCAGAAGATGGACGCGCTCACTTCTACCGCAGGCGTCAGCGGCTACCGCGCCGTCATCGAGGCGGCCAATGCCTTCGGCCGCTTCTTCAACGGCCAGATCACGGCCGCAGGCAAAGTGCCGCCCGCCAAGGTGTTCATTGCAGGCGCTGGCGTGGCCGGTCTTGCCGCTATTGGCACCGCAGCCAACCTGGGCGCCATCGTGCGCGCCAATGACACCCGTGCCGAGGTGGCCGACCAGGTCAAGTCACTGGGCGGCGAGTTCGTCAAGGTGGACTACGAGGAAGAAGGCTCGGGCGGCGGCGGCTATGCCAAGGTCATGAGCGAGGGCTTTCAGGCTGCGCAGCGCAAGATGTACGCCGAGCAGGCCAAGGACGCCGACATCATCATCACTACCGCGCTGATCCCGGGCAAGCCCGCGCCCAAGCTCATCACCGCCGAGATGGTGCAGAGCATGAAGCCCGGCAGCGTGATCGTGGACATGGCGGCCGAGCAGGGCGGCAACTGCGAGCTGACCGTGCCCGGCCAGGCCGTGGTGCGCCATGGTGTGACCATCGTCGGCTACACCGACCTGGCCTCGCGCCTGGCCAAGCAGTCTTCCACGCTGTACGCCACCAACCTGTTGCGCCTGACGGAAGAGCTGTGCAAGGCCAAGGACGGCGTGGCCGTGGTCAACATGGAGGACGACGCGATCCGCGGCCTCACTGTGGTCAAGGAAGGCTCGATCACCTGGCCTGCGCCGCCGCTCAAGCAGGCGCTGGCACCCGTGCCCAAGGCGGCCGCCCCGGTGGCCGAGAAGAAATCGAGCCACGGCACAGGCGCACCCATGTCCGCCAAGACGCTGACCATCGTTTTTGCCGTGCTGGCTGTGCTGTTCTGGGCCATCGGTGCCTACGCGCCCGTGGCCTTCCTGGGGCACTTCACGGTGTTCGTGCTGGCTTGCTTCATCGGCTACATGGTGGTGTGGAACGTTACACCCGCACTGCACACGCCGCTGATGAGCGTGACCAACGCCATCTCCAGCATCATCGCCATCGGCGCGCTGGTGCAGATTGCGCCGCCCGATGCGGGCATCAACGGGCGCCCGGACGGGCTGATCCTGTGGCTGGCCTTTGCGGCCCTGGTGCTCACGGCCATCAACATGTTCGGCGGCTTTGCGGTCACGCGCCGCATGCTCGCCATGTTCCGCAAGTAATCCGATAACGACAAGAACAACGAGGAGCACAGAACATGTCCCAAAGTCTCGCTACCGTGGCCTACCTGGGCGCGGCCATTTTGTTCATCCTGAGCCTGGGTGGGCTCTCCAACCCTGAAACCTCGCGCCGGGGCAACCTGTTCGGCATGGTCGGCATGGCGCTGGCCGTGCTGGCCACGGTGTTCGGCCCGCGCGTGAGCCCCGCAGGTGTGGCCTGGATCGTCGGCGCTCTGGTCATTGGCGGCGGCATCGGCCTGTATGCGGCCAAGGTCGTCAAGATGACCCAGATGCCCGAACTGGTCGCGCTCATGCACAGCCTGGTGGGCCTTGCGGCTTGCCTGGTGGGGTTTGCCAGCTATGTCGATACCTCGATTCAGCTGCAGGGTGCCGAGAAGATCATCCACGAGGTGGAGATTTATGTGGGCATCCTGATTGGTGCCGTCACGTTCAGCGGCTCGCTGATTGCCTTTGGCAAGCTCAACGGCAAGATCGGCGGCAAGCCGCTGCTGCTGCCCGGCCGCCACTGGCTCAACCTGGCCGCGCTGCTGATCGTGATCTGGTTTGGCCGTGAGTTCCTGCGCGCCGAGACCGTCGAGCAAGGCATGGTGCCGCTCATGGTGATGACGGTGATCGCGCTGCTGTTCGGCATCCACATGGTCATGGCCATTGGTGGTGCCGACATGCCGGTGGTGGTGTCCATGCTCAACAGCTACTCGGGCTGGGCGGCGGCGGCCACGGGCTTCATGCTGTCCAACGACCTGCTCATCGTGACCGGCGCGCTCGTGGGTTCTTCGGGCGCCATCCTGTCCTACATCATGTGCAATGCGATGAACCGCAATTTCATCAGCGTGATTGCGGGGGGCTTTGGTTCGGGCGCGGGCACGCCCGCCAAAAAGGGCGAAGCTGCCGAGCCGCAGGGCGAGGCCGTACCCGTCAGCTCCGCTGAGACGGCCGAGCTGCTGCGCGACGCCAAGAGCGTCATCATCGTGCCCGGTTACGGCATGGCCGTAGCCCAGGCGCAGCACACGGTGTACGAGATCACCAAGACCCTGCGCGAGAAGGGCGTGGATGTGCGCTTTGCCATCCACCCCGTGGCGGGCCGCATGCCCGGCCACATGAACGTGCTGCTGGCCGAGGCCAAGGTGCCCTACGACATCGTGATGGAGATGGACGAGATCAACGAGGACTTCCCCGATGCCGACGTGGCCATGGTCATTGGCGCCAACGACATCGTGAACCCCAGCGCGCTGGACGATCCGTCCAGCCCCATCGCTGGCATGCCGGTGCTCGAAGTGTGGAAGGCCAAGACCTCCATCGTGATGAAGCGCTCGATGGCCTCGGGCTATGCCGGAGTGGACAACCCCTTGTTCTACAAGGACAACAACCGCATGCTGTTTGGCGATGCCAAGAAAATGCTGGATGAGGTACTGACCGCGCTCAAGAGCTGACGGGCATAATTCCTCCACAATAAAAGCACGATCGTGCTGAAAAACATCGGCGTGCTTGCAGGACCCCCATAAAACCTACCAGGAGACAATCCCAATGACCGACCGCCCGTGGCTGGCCGCCTATCCACAAGGTGTTCCCGCAGACATCGACACCACGCAGTACAGCTCCCTTGTGGCGCTGATGGACGAGGCGTTCAAGAAGTACGCCAACCGCGTGGCCTACAGCTTCATGGGCAAGGACGTGACCTACGCCCAGACCGATTCGCTCTCCAGCGCGTTTGCGGCCTATCTGCAGGGCCTGGGGCTGGTCAAGGGCGACCGCGTGGCCATCATGATGCCCAACGTGCCCCAGTACCCCGTGACCGTGGCGGCCGTGCTGCGCGCGGGCTTCGTGGTCGTCAACGTGAACCCGCTGTACACGCCGCGCGAGCTGGAGCACCAACTCAAGGATTCGGGCGCCAAGGCCATCGTCATCATCGAGAACTTCGCCACCACGCTGGAGCAGTGCATTGCGCACACGCCCGTCAAGCATGTAGTGCTGTGCGCCATGGGCGACCAGCTCGGTCTGCTCAAAGGGACCCTGGTCAACTACGTGGTGCGCAACGTCAAGAAGATGGTGCCCGCCTACAACCTGCCGGGTGCGGTGCGCTTCAACGACGCCGTGGCGCAGGGCACACGCGGCACGCTCAAGAAGCCCGACATCAAGCCGGACGACATCGCGCTGCTGCAGTACACCGGCGGCACCACGGGGGTGAGCAAGGGCGCGGTGCTGCTGCACCGCAACGTGATCGCCAACGTGCTGCAGTCCGAGGCCTGGAACGAGCCCGTGATGAAGAAGGTGCCCGCAGGTGAGCAGCCCACCAGCATCTGCGCGCTGCCGCTGTATCACATCTTCGCGTTCACCGTGAACATGATGCTGAGCATGCGCACGGGCGGCAAGACCATCCTGATCCCCAACCCGCGCGACCTGCCTGCGGTGCTCAAGGAGCTGTCCAAGCACACCTTCCACAGCTTCCCGGCGGTCAACACGCTGTTCAACGGCCTGGCCAACCACCCCGATTTCAACACTGTCAACTGGAAGAACCTCAAGGTCTCGGTGGGCGGCGGCATGGCGGTGCAGGGCGCTGTGGCCAAGCTCTGGCTCGAAAAGACGGGTTGCCCCATCTGCGAAGGGTATGGCCTTTCGGAGACCAGCCCTTCGGCCAGCTGCAACCCCACCACCAGCACCGAATACACCGGCACCATCGGCGTGCCGCTGCCCAGCACCTCCATGAAGCTGCTGGACGATGAAGGCCGCGAGGTCACCACGCTGGGCGAGCCGGGCGAAATCGCCATCAAGGGCCCTCAGGTGATGGCCGGCTACTGGCAGCGCCCCGATGAAACCGCCAAGGTCATGACCGAAGACGGCTACTTCAAGTCGGGCGATATCGGCGTGATGGATGCGCGCGGCTTCTTCAAGATCGTGGACCGCAAGAAGGACATGGTGCTGGTCAGCGGCTTCAACGTGTACCCCAACGAGGTCGAAGAAGTGGTGGCCAACTGCCCTGGCGTGCTCGAATGCGCCGTGGTGGGCGTGCCCGACGAAAAGACCGGCGAGGCCGTGAAGCTTGTGATCGTGAAGAAGGACCCGGCGCTCACCGAAGCGCAGGTCAAGGAGTTCTGCCGCCACGAGCTCACGGGTTACAAGCAGCCCAAGGTGATCGAGTTCCGCACCGAGCTGCCCAAGACCCCCGTGGGCAAAATCCTGCGTCGCGAACTGCGCGACAAGAAGTGACTCGGCCTGCTGGCACGTCACAATCCCCAGGCGGCTTCGGCCGCCTTTTTTTGCGACCGCGCTGCGATGCTGGCGTGGGTGTTTTGTGGCCCCATGACATGACCCCAAGGACTTTTGCATGAGCACTGCCATTCTGAGCGCGCTGCCCGAAGAACAGAGCTCGCTGGTGCAACAGCTGGCGCACCCGCAGCGGCTGATGCACGCCGGCCGCGCGTTCTGGCGCGGAGAGCTGCACGACCGCCCGGTGGTGCTGGCGCTGTCGGGCATCGGCAAGGTGGCCGCTGCCACCACGGCCACGGCCTTGATCGAACATTTTGGGGTAGCGCGCATCGTCTTCACGGGCGTCGCGGGTGGTGTCGGCGATGGGGTTCACCGGGGCGATGTGGTGGTGGCGCAAGACTATGTGCAGCACGACATGGATGCCTCGCCGCTGTTCCCTCGGTGGGAGCTGCCGGGATACGCACGCACCCGCCTAGCGTGCGATCCGGCACTGACTGCTATGCTTTTGGAAGCTGCCAACCTATGCGTCACTAGCGCAAGCGGTCTCTGGGGCTTGAAAAATATCTATGGGGATGCCCATCGGGCGCACCAGGGCCTGGTGGCCAGCGGCGATCGTTTTGTGGCCACCGCACAAGAGTCCGAGCGCCTGTGCACCGCCCTGCGCGCGGCCGGGCACGATGTGCTGGCCGTGGAGATGGAGGGTGCCGCCGTCGCCCAGGTGTGCCATGACTACAGCCTGCCCTTTGCCGCGGTGCGCACCATCTCCGACCGCGCCGACGACGACGCACACGGCGACTTCGCCCAATTCGTGCAGACCGTGGCCAGCCGGTATGCCGAGCACATGGTGCTGTCGTTTTTACAGAAACTATGAAATTGATAGCGGCTAAGGCATGTTGCACTAGCGCTTGCGGCAGATTTTCCCTCTAAAGAGCACTCCACCGCATCCCATTTGCCGTTCGATACGATGCGCTGAAACCGGCGCAATGTATCTACCAGCGCCACCGCGGAACCGGCTTTGCCGGGCCGCTGGAGGCGTCCCCCCTCGGGGGGAAGGCGCGCAGCGCCATAGGGGGCTACTTCAACCAGCCCCGCTTGCGGAAGTACCACATGGGCCCGAGCGCGCTCGCCAGCATCAGGCCCAGCGCATACGGGTAGCCCAGCGACCAGTCCAGCTCGGGCATGAACTTGAAGTTCATGCCGTACACGCTGGCGATCAGTGTGGGTGGCAGCAAGGCGACGCTGGCCACCGAGAAGATCTTGATGATCTTGTTCTGGTTGATGTTGATGAAACCGACCGTGGCGTCCATCAAAAAGTTGATCTTGTCGAACAGGAACGCCGTGTGGTTGTCCAGCGACTCGATGTCGCGCAGGATCTGGCGGGCTTCCTCGAACTGCTCGGAGTTGAGCATCTTGGAGCGCATCATGAAGCTCACGGCGCGGCGCGTGTCCATCACGTTGCGGCGGATACGACCGTTCAAGTCTTCCTGGCGGGCGATGGCGGCCAGCACCTCGCCGGCGCGGGTGTCGGTCACGTCGCCGGCCAGCACCTGCTTGCTCACGGCCTCCAGCTCGTCGTAGATGTTCTCCAGCGTGTCGGCCGAGTATTCGGCGTCGGCGTCGAACAGCTTGAGCAGCACTTCCTTGGCGTCTTCAATCAGCCCGGGCGCGCGGCGCGCGCGCATGCGCAGCAGGCGGAACACGGGCACGTCTTCATCGTGGATGGAAAACAGCACGCCCCGGCTCTTGAGGTTGGTGTTGTGCTGGTTCAGAATGAAGGCCACGCGCACCGAACGGGGGTCTTCGTCGTCATCGATCAAGAAGTCGCTGCGGATGTGCAGCTCGCCGTTGTCTTCCTCGTAGAAGCGGGCGGATTCCTCGATGTCCTCGTCCATCGCATCCTCGGGGATGGACAGGCCGTAGTGCTGCTTGATCCAGCGCTTCTCTTCGAGCGTCGGGGCTTCCAGGTCCACCCAGATCGGCTGGAACTTGGTCAGCTCTTCCAGGGACTCGATTTCTTCCTGGAACAGCCGGCCATTGGCGAGCGTAAAGATGTTGAGCATGGGCTCACTCCCTTGTTTTTTGGCGTCTGCGGTGTAGGGGTAGGGGTGCTTTCAACCCCACAGCAGTCAAATGCGCCGGGAGCTGAAAGCTACCAACTCGGGTAGGTTTCCAAGGAGCTGTCTCCGTAAAAATTAGGCAAGCGGCGGATTATGGCACCGGGCGATGATCTCGCCGGTCCGGCGGGGGGCATGGAAGGGGGCTGGGGCCCTGCCAACAGGCTCTCAGCCCTCGGCCTCGGCCTCGGCCTCGGCACTGCGCACCATGGCCAGCGCCCGGCACAGGTCGGCCCAGGCGGCGGCCTTGTTGTCCTGCGAGCGCAGCAAAAAGGCGGGGTCGTAGGTCACCACCGCCGGGCACCCGGCCAGCACATGCGGACCTGCGCGCAGGCGGCCCAGGGGCTCGGTGCGGCCCAGCGCCGCGCGTGCCGCCACATGGCCCAGCACCAGCACCATGGCGGGCTGCAGGTGGGCCACGGTGTCGGCCAGGGTGGCCGGGATGTCGGTGCTGGCTTCCGTGCCAGGCGCAGACCGCTCCAGCGCGGCCAGGAACACGCGCGGGTGGCGGTGCAATTGCATGGCCCGCAGCATGTTGTCGAGCAAGCGGCCCGCATCGCCACCCAGGGGCTCGGCGGGGGTCAAGCTCTCGGCCACGATGAGCCAGCCCCTGCCCAACCCGGCGGGCGTTTGCGCCGGGTCGGCGGTGGGGTAGAGCGTCTGGGGTGGGTGCAGCCGCAGGGCGGGCGTGGCCGCGCCTGTGGTGGCAGGTGCAGGAGTCGGAGCCGGCGGTGCGCTGCGGCTGGTGGTGTGGGCCGGCGGCGCTTGGGGGCGCTCGGCGAGCGCAGGGGACGGTGTCTGTGTTTGTGCGCGCGGCGGCGCCATGGCAGGTGCTGCCACGGCCGCAGGAGCCGCAGAAGCGATTGCCGGGGGCTGGGCGATGGCCTCCTGGGCGGGGGATGGGCCCCACACGGTGACGCCCATTTCTTGCAGCATGGCGCGCTGGCGCGCATCGAGGTGGAGGCTCATACGGAAAGAAAGCAGGCCATCGGTGGTTCAGCAGGTACGGGGTGCGGTGCGGGGTCAGAGCGCCAGGCTCATGACCACGGCATCTTCGCGCTGTCCGTGTGCTGCGGGGTAGTAACGCTTGCGGTCGCCCACGCGGCGGAATCCGTGGGTCTGGTAGATCTGCTGGGCGCGCAGGTTGCTCGCCCGCACCTCCAGCCACAGCCATTGTGCACCGCGCCCGCGTGACCACAAGGCCAGGGCGTCCAGCAGCACGCGGGCCCAGCCCTGGCGCTGGTATTCGGGGGTGACGGTGATGTTGAGCAGGTGCACCTCATCCACCCCCATCATGGCCACAAAGTAGCCCAGCAGATGGTCGTCCGCCATCAGGAGCTGCGTCTCGTAGCCAGACGCCATGGCGTCGGTGAAGTTGCCACGGGTCCAGGGGTGCGAATAGGCGCGCTGCTCCACGGCCAGCACGGCATCGAGCCGGGCCAGGGTCAGGGCCTCAAAGCGCGCCTCGGGGCGGTTTTGGCTGGCATCGGACGGCGATGTGGAGGAGGTAGGCAGTGCGCTCATGCTGGATTCGTTCACCCTTTTTTCAGGGCGTCACAGCCGCCTGGGCGGCGCGCAGTGCGGCGCGTTCAGCGGTGGTTTGCGCCACTTTATCGCGGATATAGCGCGGCAGGGCGTCACCAGCGGCCACGGCATGGCCCGCGGCAATCAGCGCGGGCGCCAAGCGCAGCAGGGCCGTGGCGGTGGGTAAAGCAGTGATGTGCGTGGCGGTCGGTGCCAGCCGGTCGCCATAGGCTGCGCGGGCATTGCCGGCTAACGTCCAGCCATCGGGCGGCTGCACCGACTCGGGCGCCCCCAGGCCAAAGTCTTCGTCTGCGTGCCAGCGGGCTTCGGCGGGCAACCATTCGCAACGCGCGTGGTAGACCTCGTCCATGCGGGCATCCAGCACCGCCACCACGTGGGTACAGCCGTGTTGCTGGCGTGCTTCCTCAGCCACGGCCAGCAGGGTGTCCACGGGCAATACCGGCACGCCCTGACCGCCCTTGGCGCCAAAGGCCAGCCCCTGGGCCACGGCGCAGGCGGTGCGCAGTCCGGTGAAAGAGCCAGGGCCGCGCCCGAACACCACCGCATCCAGCATGTCGAAAGTCAGGCCCGCCTGCGCCATCAGCGCACGCACGGCGGGGATCAGCGCCGCCGAGGCCTGTGCGCCCCCCGGCCCCTGGTGCTGCCAGACCCCATCGCCATGCTGCACGGCGATGGAGAGGGTGTCGGTGCTGGTGTCAAAGGCGAGCAGATTCATGGGCAGGGTTGGAAGATCTTGGGTGGCCCGGTCGGTGAGCGGGCGGTCAGGAGGTGGCTGTGGCTGGGGTGGACGGGGCTTGGCTTTTGCGCAGCACGCCCAGGAGGATACCGGTGGTGACCAGCAGCAGGCCGACCACCAGATTCCAGTGCATCGGCTCTTCCAGGAAAATCACCGCCCCCATGGCGGACAGACCGGGCACCAGGGCCGTGATCATGGTCGAGCGCACGGGGCCGTAGTGCTGGATCATGCGCGTGAAACCAATGCCGGAGACCACCACGGAGCCACCACCCTGGAACAGCATCTGGAACGCGATCTCGCTCCATGGCGCCTGGGCCAGGTGGCTGGTGACCGCGCCCAGCCAGACCAGCAGCGCATAGCTGGGCAGGTACACCACGCAGGCAAACGCGGTGATGGCGATGGTGGCCTGCACCGCATCGACCGCGTGGCGCCGCGCCAGCACGCTGTAGGTGGCCCAGGACGACGCGGCCAGCATGAACAGCAGGTCGCCCTTCCAGACGTCCCCGCCCGAAAACGCCGCCAGCAGGCTGCGCCCACCCACCAGCAGGTCGCCCGCCACGATCAGCGCCAGGCCTGCAGCGCGCAGCGGCGTGATGTGGTCGCGCAGCAACCAGGCGGCCAGCAGCGCCGTCCACAGCGGCAAGCTGCCCGGCATGAGCACCGCCGCATGGGTGGCCGGTGCATGGAAGAACCCTGAATAGGCCAGCAGCGCGTACAGCAGCCCGCCAAAGCTGCCCAGCAGCGCCGTGGTGCGCAAGGGCAAGGGGGAGATACCCGCGAGGCTGGATGGCGGTGCCGAGGCCTCCAATGCTGTCTGGCGCCGTCGCACCATCCACCAGCCCCAGGGCAGCAGCACCAGGCTGGCGCCCACAATGCGCAGCAGTGCGATGTCGAACGGGGTGAGCGTGCGCTGGGCCGAGGCGCGGGCGATGATGATGAAGCCCGTCCAGATGGTGACGGTGACCACGGCCGCCAGCAGGCCGATGGTGCGGGGAGAAAAACGCATCGCGCGATTATCGGCGCCCGCCGCATGCCGTGCTGGCGCGGGGCCTGGTGCGGGTGCGCGGGCGATAGACTCCCCGCCATGTTGTCTGTTTCTGCTCTTTGGCGCCGCCGTGTGCTGCGTGGTGTGGTGGGTTGTGCGGCTGCGTGGCTAGTGGCCGCAGGCGGGGCGGGCCTGGCGGGGGCGCAGACGGGCGGGTCGCCTGCTGGCTCGCTGCCGCCCGAGGTGGAGGCCACCCTGGCGCGCGCCAAGCTGCCGCGCGAGTCCCTGTCGGTGGTGGTGGTGGACGCGCAAGCTGCAGGCAAGGCCAGCCCGCGCCTTGCACACCGTGCCCAGGTGCCTGTGAACCCCGCGTCGGTGATGAAACTGGTGACCACCTATGCGGCGCTGGAGCAGCTGGGCCCTGCCTATGTCTGGAACACGCCGGTGTATGTGCAAGGCACGGTGCAGGACGGCAGCCTGCGGGGCAATGTCTACATCCAGGGCCAGGGCGACCCCAAGCTGGTCATGGAGCGGTTGTGGCTGCTGATGCGGCGGCTGCAGGGCCAGGGCATCCAGGTCATCGTGGGCGATATCGTGCTGGACCGCACGGCGTTCGACGTGCCGGACCAGGACCCGGCACGGTTTGATGGCGAGCCGCTGCGGCCCTACAACGCCTCACCCGACGCCCTGCTGCTCAACTACAAATCGTCGGTGATGACCTTTGTGCCCGATGCTGCCGCTGGCCTGGCGCGCGTCCAGTACGACCCGCCCCTGGCCGGGATGCAGCGCCAGCCCACCGTGGCGCTGGCGGCGCCGGGCGCCGACTGTGGTGACTGGCGGACCGCTCTGCGTGCGGAGTTGTCGGACCCCTCGAAGGTGTCGTTCCAGGGCGTGTACCCCGCTGCGTGTGGCGAGCGGGTGTGGCCGGTGGCGGCGGCCGACCCGCGTGGCTTTGCGGCGAGGGCGGTGGAGGGCATGTGGCGCGAACTGGGTGGCAAGCTCACGGGCAGCGTGCGCGACGGCAAGGTGCCCCCGGGCCTCAAGCCCGCGTTTGTGGTCCCGTCCCCTGCACTGGCCGAGGTGGTGCGCGACGTGAACAAGTACAGCAACAACGTGATGGCGCAGCAGGTCTTTCTGACCCTGGCGCTGCAAAAAAATGGCGTGGCCACATTCGACGGCGCCCGCGAGGTGCTGCGCCAGTGGTGGCAGGCCCGCATGGGCGATGCCGACCTGCCGCAGGTGGACAACGGCGCCGGGCTCAGCCGCGACGCACGCCTGACCGCACAGGCCCTGGCCCGCATGCTGCAGGTGGCCTGGGTATCGCCCGTGATGCCCGAGCTGGTGGCGTCGCTGCCGATCACGGGTGTGGACGGCACGCTGCGCCGCAGCCAGAGCCGTGCTGGCACCGCCCACCTCAAGACGGGCAGCCTGCGCGACGTGATGGCCGTTGCAGGCTATGTGCATGCCGCCAGCGGGCGCCGCTATGTGCTGGTGGCGGTGGTCAACCACGCCAATGCAGGGGCAGCGCGGCCCGTGCTCGACAGCCTCATCGACTGGACGGCGCGCGAGCAGTGAATAATTGCTGCTGCCCTGCGTTTTCCCCACCATGCAACTCCATGAACTGATCGGCTACCTGGCCGCCTGCCTGACCACCTGCAGCTTCGTGCCGCAGGCCCTGCACACCTTTCGCACGCGGGACGTGAGCGGTATCTCGCTGGGCATGTACAGCGTCTTTACCGTGGGGGTCGCGCTGTGGCTGGCCTACGGCCTGGCGCTGGCGGCCTGGCCCATCGTGGTGGCCAATGCCATCACCCTGGCCCTCGCGGGCACCATCCTGGGCATGAAGGTTTTGTACGGCGTGCGCCGTCCCGACTGACTGGTCTAACAGGCCTGCGCGCGCTGTCGCCTAGGTGTCTGGCGGCGCCCGTCCTCCCGCGTTATCCCCTATGGATGCTGCAGCGCAGGTGCGCGCACGATGCGTCGTTCTTCACTGACCGAGGTATCCATCCATGACCTATTTCCGCCTTACCTGTGTGGCCGCTGCAGCGGTCCTGCTTGTCGCCTGCGGTGGCTCTGACGACCCGGCGCGCGGCGCACTGATCGACCCCCCCGCCACGCTCACGACGCTCACCGTGGCGCAGATCGACGCGGCCACGGCCAGCAGCGGCCTGCAGGCGATCAGCGGCAAGGCCAAGTGCGATGTGAAGGTGGTGTCGCTGAACTATGCGACCGTGGGTGCCAAGAGCGGCGAAAACACCAACGCCTCGGGCGTGATGCTGGTGCCTGCCGGCGCCTGCACCACCGCAGCGCCCCTGGTGGCCTATGCCAAGGGCACCGATGTGCAAAAGCCCCGCACCCTGGCCAACCCGCAGGACAACGAAACCTTCCTGCTGGCGGCCATGTACGCCGCGCAGGGTTATGCCGTGGTGGCCACCGACTACCTGGGCTTTGCCAAGTCGGGCTACAGCTATCACCCCTACCTGCATGCCGACTCGGAAGCCACATCGGTCATCGACTCGGTGCGTGCTGCACGCAATGCGGCGGGCACTGTGGGGGCCACGCTGTCGGGCAAGGTGATGTTCACCGGGTACTCGCAGGGCGGCCACTCGTCCATGGCAGCGCAGCGCGCAGCCGAGCGGGACTACGGCAACGAATTCAATGTGGTCGCAGGCGCGCACCTGGCAGGCCCCTACAACCTGTCGGGCTCGCTGCGCATTCCGGACGCGATCGCGGGCGTGCAGTTCTTTGTGCCCTACCTCGTGACGTCCTGGCAGAAGGTCTATGGCAACGTCTATACCGACGTGAAGGATGTGTTCAAGGCGCCGTACTCCGGCTACATCGAGAACCTGCTGCCCAACCCCACGCTCAACTACACCACCCTGGTGACCACGGGCACGCTGCCGTCGGGCACACCGAACCAGGCGCGCGACGCGCTGTTCCAGTCGGCGTTCATCACCGGCTCCCAGACCAGCACCACCCACCCGCTGTACCTGGCCGCCAAAAAGAACGACCTGCTGGGCTGGACCCCCAAGGCGCGTGTGATGCTGTGTGGCGGTGCTGGCGACCCCACCGTGCCGCCGGCCGTTCACATGGTCGTCATGAAAGCCGACTTTGACAGCCGGGGTGTGACGAACGTCAACACAGTCGATGTGGACGCTGCCATCCAGGCCACCTACGGCCCTGGCGGCAAGGCGCCCACCGACCCTAACTCGGCAGCCTTTGCCACCTACTACGGCAGCTACCACGGCACCTACGAGCCGCCGTTCTGCCATGCGCAGGCCAAGGCCGTGTTCGACACCGTCAAATGACAGCCGTGATGCCTGTGTGAAGCGCTGAACGGGCCCCACAGGCTTTTAGAACCCGCCACCTAAGCCCCACCGGTGTTTACCCGGTGGGGCTTTTTTTTGTTGGCGAATATGATTTGCGAGGAATAGCACGGTCGTTCTATTTTTACGATAACAGGAGTGATACCGATGGTTTTTCAGCGCAAGGCTTTGTGGGTTTCTCTGGCGGCAGCATCGCTGCTGGTGGCGTGTGGGGGCGGCGGTGCCGACACCTCTCCGGTGGCGCCCATCAAGACGGTCAAGGTCATGGGCGACAGCATTGCAGACAGCGGCACGTTTGGCTTCAAGTTCACGGTGCAGGGCAGTGCGCCCACAGGCCCAGCGTCCACACCCATCTGGCCCGAGCTGGTGGCTAGCAGCTACGCAAACACGCTCTGCCCCCGCTATGTGTCCACTGGCAGCGCGTTCAACACAGCGGCGGGTTGTACCAACTACGCCATTGGCGGCGGGCGCATCAACAACTTCACGGCCCCCGCGTCGCCTGTCTCCATCGTCAAGCAACTGACCGATGCAGGGGCCGACGGCTTCAGCGCGGGGGACCTGTTGCTGATCGACGGCGGTGGCAACGACGCTGCGGACCTCATCGGTGCCTACCTGTCGGCCTCCAAGGATGGCGGCAAGGCCTTCGGTGCCCTGCTATCCACCTTGCTGCCAGCGGCTACGGTGAACGCCGGCCTGGCGGGCGGTGCTACGGGCCAGGCCCAGGTGGGCGGCGCCTACATGGTGGCGCTGGCCGACAAGTTCCACGACGCGATCGAAGCCAATGCCTTGAGCAAGGGCGCGCAGCGTGTGGCGGTGCTCAACATGCCCGCCATCGACAAGACGCCGCGTCTGCAACAGGTGCTCGGCGGCATCACGGCGTCGGCCGGCGCCGCCGCGAGCGCGCAAGTGCAGGGGCTACTCAAGGCCTGGCTTGAAGCCTTCAACGCCCAGCTGGCCAAACGTTTTGCGGGCAACAGCAAGGTGGTGGTGGTGGACTTCTACACCTCGTTCAACGACCAGGTGGCCAACCCCGCGCAGTTCGGGCTGACCAATGCCAAGAACACCGCGTGCCCCATGACCGGCCAAGGTGCTGACGGCCTGCCCACCTATACCTTCCCTACGTGCACGGCGGCAGCTTTGTCGGCACAGACGCCGCCCGCAGGCGCCACGGGCGGCGCGGACTGGTGGAAGACCTATGCGTTCTCCGACAGCTTCCACCCCACGCCGTATGGCCACCAGCTGGTCAGCCAGCTGGTCTCGCGTTCGCTGGCCCGTGCGGGTTGGCTGTAATCGGCTGTTGAAGGGTTCAAACACCATGCAAAACAAAACCATCACCCCTTCCCTGGCTGGCGTTGTGGCCGCACTGGCGCTCATCCTGTCCGGCGGCGCGCAGGCCCAGACCGCTGGCAGCTGGCTGGTGCGCGTGGGCGCCACGCAAATCGCGCCCCAGGTCACCAGTGGCGACCTGTCGGCGCCCAGCTTCACGGGCACCAAGGTGGACGTGCATGCCGACACCCAGCTGGCTGGCGGCATCACCTACATGCTCACCGACCACTGGGCGGTGGACGTGCCTCTGGCGCTGCCTTTCAAGCACGACATCATGGGCGCCGGAGCCATCGGCGGCGTGGGCAAGATCGGCGAGGTCAAGGTGCTGCCCATGACCGTGTTCGCGCAGTACCGTTTTCTGGAGGCCAATGCGCGGGTGCGCCCCTACGTGGGCCTGGGCGTGACCTACGCCAAGTTCTTCAAGGAGCGGGGTACCGCCGCGCTGACCGGTCTGACCGGCGGCAGCCCCTCCCGTCCCACCACGCTGAGCGCTGAATCGCGGTTTGGCCTCACGCCTCAGGTGGGGGTGAGCGTTGCGCTCAACGACCAGTGGTCGCTGGACGTGGCGTACTACAAGACTTTTGTGAAGACCCGCAACACCCTGTCCACAGGGCAGACCATTGACGTCAAGCTCAACCCCAACGTGGTGGCATTGGGCGTGGTGTATCGGTTCTGATCCGCACAAGGTGGCAGACCAGCTGCCCACAAAAAAAGGCCGCCCTCGGGGCGGCCTTTTTGTTTCGGGGCGCCTGCAGCGCTCCGTCTTACCAGCGCGCGCGCAGGCGGTCGTAGGCGTAGGTGCCAAACTGGCGCTGGGCCGACGGCGTGAGGTACACGGTGTCAGCAAACACGAACGAGGTGGCATTGGCACCCGACAGCAGCGTGGAGGACGTGCACAGGGCCGAGTTGACCTGGCCTGCGCCAATGCCGATACCGTTGGTTGCATCCACCGACGTGCACACTGCCGCCGTGGAGTTGTTGAAACCGTAGTTGCCAGGCACGCTGGTGTACAGGTTCACGTAGTAGGCCGAGTCCACGTACAGCACGTTGGCGCCCAGGTCCACGATGCCCACCAGCAGGCCTTCGTTGAAGCGGCTGCTGGCGTTGCTCAGCAGGGCTTCGCGGCCGATGGTCTTGGCCCAGGGGGTCTTGCTCAGGTCGTAGGTGCCGGTCACCACCACATACTTGGCGCCCGCCGTCACCAAGCGGCGCACCTGTGCAGCCAGGTCCTCTCCAGCCTTGCGGGCGGCGGCCACCATGGCGTCCTGGGTCTGGGTGCCTGCGTTCACAGCGGCCATGCCGGCGATCACGTCGCTGATACCGCCGCTCACGATCACCACGTCGGTGGCCGCAAAGCTGCCACTGGCCAGAAAGGTATCGATTTGTTCGGTGACGGTCCGGGTGCTGGCATTGCCTGCGGCGTCGGGCTTGGCGCTGACGCGGGCGTTGCCAGTGGCGTAGCTCAGGCCGCCTGCGGAGACCGGGGCGAGCGACTTGCCGTAGTTGGCCACCAGTTGCAGGGTCCAGTTGTTGACGCTGCCGTCATTGACCGTGTAACGCGAGCCGTTTTGCCCCACATCGTTCATGGCGTCGCCGAACGCAATAAAGCGCTGGGGCGAGATGGCCGATTCGGTGGTGCTGGAACCGCAGGCCGCGAGCAACGCGGCCGACGCACATGCGGCGACCATGATGGTGCGGCGCATCCAATTTGCTGCCATGTATTTCTCCAGAAAAGTGGGGGGTAGTTTAACGACGCAAAGTCAACGGATGTAAAGCGGCGCCATCGTGCCGGGTCAGGCGGCGGAGGCGCGCTGCAGGCGGTCGCGCACGCCCTCCCAGTCGGGGCTCGCCGGCGGGGTCTCGATCCAGATCAGCTTCACGCCCTCGTCGTCAAAACCGCGCAGCACGGCGAACAGCTGCTGCGCCGTGGCAGCCGCGTCATCGGGCATGCGCCGCATGACCAGCTTGGAGGACCGACTGCGCAACGCAGCGCGGGCATAGATCGCAATGTGGGCGGCATCGGTACCCAGCAGGTCCAGGCTGGTCTGCAGTGCCTTCGCGTCCATCAGCCGCACCTTGGCGCTGGGGGCATAGTGGGCCTCCAGCGTGCCCGAGGCGCGGGGTGTGGCCGTGGGGAGGTCTTCCTTGGACAGCGGGGCCATGCCGCAAGCGGCCGCAATCTGCGCCCGGGTGATGGCGCCGGGCCGCAGCAGCACCGGCACACCACGCGTGCAGTCCACGATGGTGCTTTCAATGCCCACATCGCAGGGCCCGCCGTCCAGCACCAGCAGGTCGTCGCCCAGCTCGTCCTGCACATGCTGGGCGGTGGTGGGGCTCACGCGGCCAAAACGGTTGGCGCTGGGGGCTGCAACGCCCCACACGGGAGGGCCGCCGGCCTCATTGCTGTCGCCAGCGGCCGCGCAGGCCACCAGCAGGGCGTGGGCCACGGGGTGCGCGGGGCAGCGCAATCCCACGCTGTCCTGCCCGCCGGTGGCGGCGGTGGCTACGCCGGGCAAGCGCGGCAGGATGAGCGTGAGCGGGCCGGGCCAGAAGGCATCCACGAGCTTTTGTGCAAAGCCGGGCACTTCACTGGCGAAATGCGCAATGCCCTCGGCATTGGCCACGTGCACGATCAGCGGGTGGTCGCTGGGCCGCCCCTTGGCCGCGAAGATCTGCGCCACGGCGGTATCGCTGCTGGCATCGGCTGCGAGGCCATACACCGTTTCGGTGGGGAGACCCAGCAGGGCGCCGCTGCGCACTGCGCGTGCAGCGGTGGCGATGGCCTGGGGGTCGTTGCCGTCGAGAATCATGGAAACAGCCTGGCTCAGAAGGGCTCGATGCCCAGCAGCGCTGCGGCCTGCAGGGCCGTGGCGCGCGCAGCCTCGGGGGTGGCGGCGGTGATGTTCAGGTGCCCCATCTTGCGGCCGCGCTTGGCGTCGCGCTTGCCATACAGGTGCAGGTGGGTGCCGGGCAGGGCCAGTACCTGGGCCCAGGGCGGGGTCTGCGCCGCGTCGCCGTGGGCAAACCACAGGTCGCCGAGCAGGTTCAGCATGACGGCAGCGCTGTGCTGGCGCGGCTGCGTCAGCGGCAGGCGGGCCATGGTGCGCACCTGCAGCTCGAACTGCGACACATCGCAGGCGTTCTGGCTGTAGTGACCGCTGTTGTGTGGGCGCGGTGCGATCTCGTTGACCGCCAGGCTGCCGTCCTGCAGCACGAAGAACTCCACGCACAGCACGCCCACATACTGCAGGCCTTCTGCTACAGATTTTGCAGCGGCTACCGCTTGATCCACTAGCGCTTGCGGCAGATTTCCTTCATAAACCTCGGTCACGGCCAGGATGCCGTCGCGGTGCAGGTTGCGCTGCACCGGCAGGTGCACCATCGTCCCATCGGCACCACGCGCCACGATGACGGAGCATTCCAGCTGCAGCGGCAGCATCTTCTCCAGCACGCAGGCCACTTGGCCGACCGAATCCCAGGCGGCGGCCAGATCGGCGGGCGTCTTCACGCGCACCTGGCCCTTGCCGTCGTAGCCCATGCGGGCCGTTTTCAGAATGCCTGGCAGCAGGTCGGTCGATACAGCGGTCACTTGTTCTGCCGTTTCGATCACCGCATACGGCGCGCAGGGCACGCCGCAGGCCACAAAGTGCGCCTTCTCGCGTGCACGGTCCTGCGCCACCGACACAGCGCTGGCGGCGGGCGACACGGGGCGTTGCGCGGCCAGGGTGGCCAGTGCGGCAGCGGGTACGTTCTCGAACTCGGTGGTCACCGCATCCGACAGACGGGCCAGCTCGGCCAGGCCCTGCGGGTCTTCGTAACCTGTCTGGATGTGGTGGTGGCTCACCAGCCCGGCAGGGCTGGTGGGGTCGGCATCGAGCACGGCCGTGAAGTAGCCCATGGCCTGGGCCTGGTGGACGAACATGCGGCCCAGCTGGCCGCCACCCAGAACACCCAACGTCGATCCGGGGAGCAAGGGTTGCATGGCGGCGCTCATGCGGCGGGCGGCAGGGTCATGTTGCGGGCCACTTCCGTCTGCTCGGCGCGGAAGGCTTCCAGGCGCTGGCGCAGCTCGGGGCTCTCATTGGCCAGCAGGGCCACGGCAAACAGGGCGGCGTTGGCCGCGCCGGCGGTGCCGATGGCAAACGTCGCCACGGGGATGCCTTTGGGCATTTGTACGATGGAGTGCAGCGAATCCACGCCTTGCAGGTGGCGGCTGGCCACGGGCACGCCCAGCACGGGCACGGGGGTCTTGGCGGCGATCATGCCGGGCAGGTGGGCAGCACCGCCGGCCCCGGCGATGATGGCCTTCAGCCCCCGGCCTGCGGCGGCCTCGGCGTAGGCAAACATGTCGTCGGGCATGCGGTGGGCCGACACCACGCGGGCCTCGTGCGCGATGCCGAACTGTTCAAGGATTTGCACTGCATGCTGCATGGTGTCCCAGTCGCTGCTGGAACCCATGACCACGCCGATCTGGATGGGTTTCATGGTGTGGAAGGTGCTGGCCGGCAGGCCTTGCCTGCCCAGCCGCTATAGGTAGAACCCGCGATTTTACTTTTTGCGCCTCCCTGGCGGGTGTGGGGCTGTTTCGATGGGCCAAAATAGCGCGCAAACCGCTCCATAGGCCCCGGGCCCCACACCATCATGATTGACGTCACCGTAGAGAACTTTGAAGCCGAGGTGGTTGCCGCCTCGATGAACGTGCCCGTGCTGGTGGACTTCTGGGCGCCCTGGTGTGGCCCCTGCAAGTCCTTGGGGCCGGTGCTGGAGAAGCTGGAGACGGAATACGCGGGCCGCTTCAAGCTCGCCAAGATCGACTCCGACCAGGAACAGCAGCTGGCGGGCATGTTCGGAATCCGCAGCATTCCTACCTGCGTGCTGCTGATGAACGGTCAGCCTGTCGATGGTTTCATGGGCGCTTTGCCCGAAGGCCAGGTGCGCGCCTTCCTCGACAAGCACGTCCCCACCGCTGAAGAGATGGTGGCCGAGGCCGAGGAAGAAGAGGCGCAGGAAGCTCTCGCCGGAGGCGATACCGGCACCGCATTGGAGAAGCTGCAGCATGCCGTCGTGACCGACCCCGCCAACGATGACGCGCGCTTTGACTACGTCAAGCTGCTGCTGCAGCTGGGGCGCGAGGACGATGCCAAGGTGGCTTTTGCTCCCGTGATTGCCAAGGCCGCCATGTCGCGCAAGCTGGGGGCCCTCAAGACCTGGATGGATGCTCTTGATTTTGTAGCGTCTGACGCATATGACGCTAGCGCTGAGGCCGAATTTGAGGCAAAAATCGCTGCGAACAAGCGGGATTTCGACACCCGCTATGCCCGGGCCCGCTGGCTCATCACCCAGCAGCGCTGGACCGACGCCATGGACGAACTGCTCGAAATCCTCATGCGCGACAAGGCGTGGAGCGAAGAGATCGCCCGAAAGACCTACGTCGCCATCCTCGAACTGATCGAGGCGCCCAAGCCCAAGGTCGCCGAGGGCCAGATCCCGCCCGAAGACCCGGTGGTGGTCACCTACCGCCGGCGGTTGTCGAGTGTCGTGCTGAGCTGAGGGCTCAAGAGGTTGCAGTGGTGAACGGCGCGACGCAGGCGCTCTCCATCCAATTGCCACCCAGGCGCAATGGGTCACGTCTAGGCTGCCTACGCCGCCGGCTCTATGGCGGCGTTGTGGTGTGGATACTGGGGGTGACTGGTTGCGTGACGCGTCCCCCTGCTCCAGACGCCGTGGTTACGGGGGTGGCGCTTTCGCGAGAGCGTGTCATGCTGCCGCCCGAGGCTGTTTTTGAGGCCACTTTGCTGGATGTGACCCAGCCAGACCAGCCGCCTGTCGTTTTGGGGCGCCAGCGCCGCCAACCTGCAGGTCAGCCCCCTTACGCGCTGTGGATTCCCTACCCCTCTGCGCGGTTTGTGCCCAAGGGGCGTTATGAGGTGCGGACCACCGTCACCTTGGAGGGGCGGTTGCTGCTGGCCAGCGACAGGCGCTATCCAGTGCCGCAGGACACGGCCTACCGCCATGTTGATGTTCAAATGCAGCGGCTGCTGCCGCTGGCTGCCACCGTGGAGGCGTCCGTGCCCCTGCTTCTGACCCATTGGCGGCTCGTCGAAATGGCTGGGGAGGCTTTATCCCGTCCTGCCGATGGTGCGGCGGTGCCCCATCTGGTTTTCCAGGCAGATGAGCCACGTGTGACAGGCTCGGGCGGCTGCAACCGCTTTCTCGCTGACTATGAGTGGCAACCTCAAAGCGGACACCTACGCATGGGGCAGCTCGTGTCCAACATCAGCTTGTGCCTGCAAAGCAGTGGGCTAGAGGCCCAGTATTTTGAGGCGCTGCTGGCGGTGCGGGGCTTTCGCCAGGTCGGCACGCAGCTCTTGCTACGGGGGGCCGAAGGCGAGCAATTGCTGCGTTTTGAAGCCGTCGAGACGCCGCTGGGCTAGGCGCCTAACGGGCTTTTGGCGGGTGCCACTCCCACAGCAGGTTTATGCCGATGTCAGCCGCTCCAGTGCCTCACGGTACTTGGCCGCCGTCTTTTCAATCACCGCCTGGGGCAGGCGGGGTGAAGGCGCTGTCTTGTCCCAGGGCTTGCCGTTGACCTGGGCCTGCTCCAGCCAGTCGCGCACAAACTGCTTGTCGTAGCTGGGCGGGTTCTCCCCCTTGGCTAGGGCTTCAGCGTAGCCCTCCACTGGCCAGTAGCGGGAGCTGTCGGGGGTCAGCACCTCGTCCATCAGCACCAGCGTGCCGTCAGGGGCCAGGCCAAACTCGAATTTCGTGTCGGCAATGATCATGCCCTTGGTGAGCGCGATGTCGGCCGCGGCCTTGTAGATGGCAATGCTCAGATCGCGGATGCGGGTGGCCAGGTCCAGGCCAATCATCTCCACCGTGCGCTCGAAGGTGATGTTCTCATCGTGCTCGCCCATGGCGGCCTTGGCGGCGGGCGTGTAGATGGGTTCGGGCAGCTTGGCGGCGTTGGTCAGGCCGTCGGGCAGGGGCACGCCGCAGACCGAGCGCGATTCCTGGTATTCCTTCCAGCCGCTGCCAGCCAGGTAGCCGCGCACCACGGCTTCGACCGGGATGGGTTGGAGGCGCTGGACCAGCATCGAGCGGCCACGGATTTGAGGGGCTTCCTCGGGGCTCACCACGCTCTCGGGTGCGTCGCCTGTGAGGTGATTGGGGCAGATGTGGCCGAGCTTGTCGAACCAGAACAGGGCCATCTGCGTGAGCAGCTCGCCCTTGCCTGGAATGGGTTCGCCCATGATGACGTCGAAGGCCGACAGGCGGTCGCTGGCCACCATCAGGATGCGGTCGTCGCCCACGGCGTAGTTGTCACGCACCTTGCCGCGTGCCAGCAGGGGCAGCGAAGTCAGGGCCGAAGTGTGCAGGGCGGTGGAGCTGGGCTGGGTCATGGTGTCGGTGTGGGCGGTGGGTGTCCGCTGCGGGCAGTCCGAAGAACGTAGGGGAAAGGGGCGCGCGGCAGGGGAGGCCTGGACGCAACCGATGGATTTTACGCGCCGCTCTGAAGGGCGGCGGTTTCCGCGGGGAATGCGCCGAGAAGGGTGTGTCCCGGGCAGCCATGCGGCACACTGGGCGGCCCTGAACCTGCCTGGGCCCCTGCGGCCGTCTGCTGTGTCTTCTTCTACGCCTGAGCTTTCTCCCCGCCGCGAACTGTGGCTGCTGCTGACACTGGCAGGCATCCAGTTCACCCACATCCTGGATTTCATGATCATGATGCCGCTGGGCCCGCAGCTCACGCAGCTGTTTGCGATCACCGACGCGCAGTTTGGTTTGCTGGTGTCTGCCTACACGCTGTCGGCGGGGGCGTCAGGCCTGCTGGCTTCGACTTACATCGATCGCTTCGGTCGCAAGCGGCTTCTGCTGGTGCTCTATGGCCTGTTTGGGCTGGCGACGCTGGCGTGTGGCCTCGCGCCCACGTACGGCACGCTGATGGTGGCACGCATTCTCGCGGGGACTTTTGGCGGCGTGCTGTCGGCCTTGTCGCAGACCATCGTGGCGGACGTGGTGCCCTTTGAGCGGCGAGGGCGTGCCATGGGCATCGTGATGACGTCGTTTTCCGTGTCCACGGTGGCTGGCGTGCCCCTGGGGCTGATCCTCGCGCAGTACGGGGGCTGGAACCTGCCGTTCATTGGCATTGCCGCCATGGTGGGAGTGCTGGCCGTGCAGGCGGCCCGCACGCTACCGACCATGGCGGGCCATGTTCAGGCTGCCAACGGGCGGTCTGTGCTGAGCGGTATCACCCAGGTGCTGGCGGATGGCAACCACCGTTGGGCATTTCTGTTCTCGGCGTTGCTGATGTTTACAGGTTTTACGGTGATTCCCTACATCACCATTTACATGCAGACCAATGCGGGTGTGCGCGCCGATCAGGTGCCGCTGGTGTACCTGTGTGGCGGGGTGGTGACCTTGTTCACGGCACGGCTGTTCGGGCGCATGACAGACCGGCATGGCAAGGTGCCCACCTTCCGGTGGCTGGCCCTCGCAGGCCTTCCCTGCATCCTGGGTATCACGCTGGTGCAGGGGTTGCCGCTGTGGGGCGTGTTGATGGTGTCCACGCTGATGTTCACTTTTGTCAGTGGCCGCATGATTCCGGGCATGGCCATCATTGCCTCTGCGGCGCACGCGCCTTTGCGGGGGACCTTCATGACGCTGAACGCCTCCGTGCAATCGGCGGCGATGGGTGTTGCGTCTTTTGTGGGAGGGGTGCTGATCAGCCGCGATGCGCAGGGGCTGGTACAGAACTACTGGGTGGCTGCGCTGGTGGGCATCGGCGCCAGCCTGCTGTCGATGCTGGTGGTGGGGCGCCTCACGCTGCATGGCGCGACGCCGTCGGCACGGTGACAAGGGAGGGGCTTGCGCTGCACTTTGGCCAGTCCCTTCAATCCACCCATTGTGCGCGCTTTTCGGGTGCTTGGCACCTTGCCGGGCATAACCCAGCGGCCTGCGGCGGTATGGGATTGCATTTCAGGGAGGGCAGGGGCATAGTGAACCCACGACGTCAACAACAGATGCATCCAAGTTCGCCGAGCCGCTCCTCTGATCCAGGACGGCGTTTTTCCACCGAGAGCCACAGGAGACTTATTTATGAACTTGACGATCAGCGGTCACCACCTCGAAGTTACTCCCGCCTTGCGCAACTACGTCACCACCAAGCTGGACCGGATCACCCGCCATTTTGACCAAGTTGTCGATGTTAAGGTACTGCTGACGGTAGAGAAGCAAAAGGAAAAGGAAAAGAGACAGCGAGCGGAATGCAACATCCACGTCAAGGGCAGCGACCTGTTTGCCGAAAGCTCCCACGCCGACCTGTATGCGGCTGTGGACGAACTGGTCGATAAGATGGACCGTCAGGTGGTCCGCCACAAGGACCGTTTGCAAGATCACCACCACGAAGCCGCCAAGCGCGAACTGCACGCTTGATGCGCCAGCCCTGAGCCTGGCACAGCAGCCGCCCCTCTCGGGCGGTTTTTTTGTTGCCTGACGCGCGGCGCTCAGGGTTTTCGCCAATATGTGCATAATTGTTACCCTTGACCATGAACCGACTCGCCTCCATCCTGCCCTCCGCTCAAGTGCTTGTGAGCGTGGACGCCACCAGCAAGAAGCGTGCTTTTGAAGAAGCGGGTCTGCTGTTTGAGAGCCAGCACGGCCTCTCCCGGGCGCTGATCACCGACAGTCTGTTTGCACGCGAACGCCTGGGCTCCACCGGGCTCGGTCATGGCGTGGCCATTCCCCATGGGCGCATCAAAGGCCTCAAGGCCCCGATGGCGGCCGTGTTTCAGTTGCTCAATCCCATTGGGTTCGATGCGCCGGACGAGTTGCCGGTGGGTCTGCTGATCTTTTTGCTGGTGCCCGAGGCGGCCACGCAAAAGCACCTGGAAATCCTCTCCGAGATTGCCGAGTTGCTCAGCGACTCTGCCTTGCGCGAAAAACTCAAGGCCTGCGCTGATGCCGCCGAACTGCACGGCATGATCGCGGGCTGGCAATCCACCCAAACGGCCTGAGTGCTTTCGCCGCCGCCTGCGCTGATCACCCTGACTGACCTGCCGTGAAGCCCAATGTTGTCAGCGCCGATGTTCTTTTCGAGGAATTTCGCGGCCCCCTGAAGTGGGAGTGGGTGGCAGGTCTCGGAGCGTCCGAGCGCCGTTTTGACGAAGTGGCCGTGCGCTCCGCACGTTCCGGCGCCGATTTGGTCGGCTATCTCAACTACATCCATCCGTACCGGGTCCAGATCCTCGGCGAGCGCGAGATTGCGTACCTGAGCAACGCCTCCCCTGACGATTGCAAGCGCCGCATCGCCCGTATAGTGACGCTGGAACCTCCCGTGCTGGTGCTGGCCGACAACCAGACCGCACCCGACGCGCTGGTGTCGATGTGCGAGCGCGCGCAGATTCCGATGTTTTCCACGCACGAGTCGTCGGCGTTTGTCATCGACGTGCTGCGCGCCTACCTGTCCAAGCACTTCGCCGATCGCACCACCATGCATGGCGTGTTCATGGATATTCTGGGCCTGGGCGTGATGATTACCGGCGAGTCTGGCCTGGGCAAGAGCGAGCTGGGTCTGGAGCTGATCTCGCGCGGCAACGGCCTGGTGGCCGACGATGCCGTGGATTTGTTCCGAATCAACCAGACCACCATCGAAGGCAAGTGCCCCGAGCTGCTGCAAAACCTGCTGGAAGTGCGCGGCATCGGCCTGCTCGATATCCGCGCCATCTTTGGCGAGACGGCGGTGCGCCGCAAGATGCGCCTCAAGCTCATCGTGCACCTGGTGCGCAAGGAGACGCTGGAGCGTGACTACGAGCGTCTGCCCTACGAGCCGCTCACGCAGGATGTGTTGGGCGTGCCGGTGCTCAAGGTGGTGATCCAGGTGGTCGCCGGCCGCAACATCGCCGTGCTGGTCGAGGCCGCCGTGCGCAACACCATCCTGCAACTGCGCGGCATCGACACCTATCAAGAGTTTGTCGAACGCCATCGCCGCGCCATGGAGCGCGATACGGGCGGCTAGTCGCGCTCAGGCCATCGAAACTGGCGCGGCCCATACCAGCGCCGTCGCGCAAGGGCCGCCCCGCCGCGCCGGGAGCGTCCCCCTTGGGGGGAGACGCCGAAGGTGGCTCAGGGGGTAGTCATTTCTTAGCGCAGTCGGCGCACTGCCCGTACAGCGCCATGGTATGGTCCTGCACCAGCCAGCCCTTGGCCTTGGCCACCGCATGCTGCCGCTTTTCGATCTCGGGGTCGTAAAACTCTTCCACCTTGCCACACGAAGTGCAGATGAAGTGGTCGTGGTGCTGCCCTTCGTTGAGCTCGTACACCGCCTTGCCGCTCTCGAAATTGCTTCGGATCAGGATGCCAGCCTGCTCGAACTGTGTGAGCACCCGGTACACGGTGGCCAGGCCGATGTCCGAGCGCTCTTCCAGCAGCACGCGGAACACGTCTTCGGCCGTCATGTGGCGCTGCGCCCCCTTCTGGAAAATCTCCAGAATCTTCAGGCGGGGCAGTGTGGCCTTGAGTCCCGTGCTTTTGAGTTCGTCGATATTGGTCATGGCTGGCTCTTTCGGGGGCGGGCAACCGGCTCAGGGTCTGGAGGGGCTGCCGCTACAATGGGACGATCATATCCTTTGGCCTTTTACCCATGCCCGTCCAAGCCCGTTACAGCGCCCGTCTGGGCCTGGTTGTGTTGATCGGTGCCAGCATGGCCGCCCTGACCGGTTGCGGCAGTCTGGATGGCGCCAGCAGCCGCATCGCCAACATCGTCAAGCCCTACCGGGTGGACGTGGTGCAGGGCAATTTCGTGTCCCGCGAGCAGGTCGAAGCCCTGCAGCCCGGCATGAGCCGCCAGCAAGTGCGTGAGATTCTCGGGACGCCGCTGGTCACCAGCCTGTTCCATGCGGACCGCTGGGAGTACGTGTTCACGCTCAAACGCCCTGGCGAAGAGATTCAGACCCGCAAGCTGACCGTGTTCTTCAAGGGCGATGCCCTGGAGCGCTCCGAAGGCGATGAAATGCCGACCGAGACCGAGTTCGTCGCCACGCTGGGTGCGCGCGACGGTGCCAAGGGCAAGGTGCCGGCGTTGGAAGCCACGCCGGAGCAACTGGCCAAGTACCCGGTCAAGGAGCGCCCCGCGCCAGCAGCTGCCACACCGCCGACATTGCCTGCCGCCACCAGTTACCCGCCGCTCGAAGCGCCCGCGCGCTGAACCTTGCGGCCCTGGCAGTGAGCCCGGTGCGCTGGCTGCCCTATCTATGAACAGGACCTTTTCATGACCGCGACTTCTTCGCCTGCGGCTCCCGCGGCATCCCCCCTCCGTGTAGCCGTCGCCGGGGCTTCGGGCCGCATGGGCCGCATGCTGATCGAGGCCATCCGCGCCAGCGACGACTGCGTGCTGGCCGGTGCACTGGATGTGGCCGCCAGCCCGGCCATCGGTTCGGACGCCACGGCCTTTCTGGGCTATGCCAGCGGTGTGGCCATCACGGCCGACTTGGCGGCCGGCCTGAAGAACGCCGAGGTGCTCATTGACTTCACCCGCCCCGAGGGCACGCTGGCCCACATGGCCGTGTGCAGCCAGCTGGGCGTGAAGGCCGTCATCGGCACCACCGGTTTCACCGATGCACAAAAGGCCGAACTCGACGCCTACGCACAGCGCACCGCCATCATGTTCTCGCCCAACATGAGCGTGGGTGTGAACGTCACGCTCAAGCTGCTGCAAATGGCCGCCAAGGCCATGGCCACGGGGTACGACATCGAAATCATCGAAGCCCACCACCGCCACAAGGTCGATGCACCCTCGGGCACCGCGCTCAAGATGGGCGAGGTGATTGCCGAGGCCCTGGGCCGCGACCTCAAGGACTGCGCCGTGTACGCCCGCGAAGGCGTGACGGGCGAGCGCGACCCCTCCAGCATCGGCTTTGCTGCCATCCGTGGTGGCGACATCGTGGGCGACCACACCGTGCTGTTTGCGGGCATCGGCGAGCGCATCGAGGTCACGCACAAGTCCTCCAGCCGCGCCACGTACGCGCAGGGCGCCTTGCGCGCTGTGCGCTTCCTGGCGGCCCACAAGACTGGCATGTTCGACATGTTCGACGTGCTGGGCTTGCACTGATCCGCCGACTCCCATGGACGCGCTCCACTGGTGGCGCCAGGGCGATGCCGTGACGCAAAGTGCGGCACTGGTCTTGCTGGCCATGTCGGTGGCAAGCTGGGTGGTCATTGTGTGGAAGCTGCGGCTCATGCGCCGCGCCAGTGCCGACGTGGCCCGCTGCACGGCCGCGTTCTGGCAGGCGCCCTCGCTGGCCCTCGCGCAGCAACGTTTGCAGTCTTTTGACCGGGATGCGCTAGTGCTTCCTTTGGTGGTTGCTGCAAATTTGATAGCAAATTACGATAGCATGGCCCAGCCCACGCTGGCCACGGCAGGCAGCCTGTCGCAGCGGCTCACGCGGGTGCTGCGCGATGCGCTGCACGATGTACTGGGACGCCTGCAGTTTGGCCAGGTGCTGCTGGCCACGGTGGGCTCCACGGCGCCTTTTGTTGGGCTGCTGGGCACCGTGTGGGGCATCTACCACGCGCTCACCGCCATGGCAGGCGCGGGGCAGATCACCATTGATCGCGTTTCCGGCCCGGTGGGCGAGGCCCTGGTCATGACGGCGGCCGGACTGGCTGTGGCCATCCCTGCCGTGCTGGCCTACAACGTGTTTGGCCGCCTGATCGGCCGCATCGAGGCCGACCTGGAAGGATTTGCGCGCGATCTGCGCGAACTGCTCATCGACACGGCGCCCTTCCACAGTTTGGCTGGCACCACAGAAGATCTGAGCAATGCGAGCAGACTCGCCGCCGGGCCGCTCCAAGGCGGGTCAGCCCCCTTGGGGGGCAGCGAATTACGCGCAGCGGGGAGCGTGGGGGCATGAGCCGACCCGCCGCCGGGCCGCCCCAAGGCAGGTCAGCCCCCTTGGGGGGCAGCGAACCACGCGCAGCGGGGAGCGTGGGGGCATGAGTTTCGGACGACTCGAACGCACCACCGGGCCGCAGCCCATGAGCGACATCAACATGACGCCGCTGGTGGACGTGATGCTGGTGCTGGTGGTCATCTTCATCCTCACGGCACCGCTGCTGGCCAGCTCCATCCGGCTGGACCTGCCGCGCACCGAGGGCGCCACGCCCGGCACGGCCCCGCAATTTGTCACGCTGGTGGTCGACGCCTCGGGCCAGGCCTTTCTGGATGACCAGCCCCTGTCGCAAACCGCGCTGGCAGAGCGCCTGCGCCGCATCGGCGCCGAGCGCCCCGACACCGAGGTGCAATTGCGCGCCGATGCTGCCGTGCCCTATGGCCGCGTGGTCGAAGTCATGGGTGCGGCCCACCTGGCTGGGCTGCAGCGCATCGGATTTGTGGCCGAACCTGCAGCGAATCCTGTGTCGCCTGCGTCTCCAGCCCCGTCCCGCTGACCCACCCCGGCTGCTGGCACGCCAGTGCCAGCCCCTGACCGCCTAAAATCCCTGTAGCGCGGCCCTGCGGCTGCACTCTTCTCTCACCCCCGAGCTCCCATGCAAGACAAATACTCTCCCCAAGACGTCGAACGCGCGGCGCACGACCACTGGACCGCCACCGACGCCTACCGCGTGACGGAAGACACGAGCAAGAAGAAGTTCTACGCCTGCTCCATGCTGCCCTACCCCAGCGGCAAGCTGCACATGGGCCACGTGCGCAACTACACCATCAACGACATGCTCACGCGCTACCTGCGCATGAACGGCCACAACGTCTTGATGCCTATGGGCTGGGACGCGTTCGGCCTGCCCGCTGAAAACGCGGCGCTGAAGAACGGCGTGCCACCGGCCCAGTGGACGTACGAAAACATCGCGTACATGAAAAAGCAGATGCAGGCCATGGGCCTGGCCATCGACTGGAGCCGCGAGGTGGCCACCTGCGACCCCGAGTACTACAAGTGGAACCAGTGGCTGTTTTTGAAGATGCTGGAAAAGGGCATTGCCTACCGCAAGACCCAGGTCGTGAACTGGGACCCGGTGGACCAGACCGTGCTGGCCAACGAGCAGGTGATTGACGGCAAGGGCTGGCGCACCGGCGCCACCGTGGAAAAGCGCGAAATCCCTGGCTACTACCTCAAGATCACCGACTACGCCGAAGAGCTGCTGGGCTTTGTGACGGGCGACAAGCTGCCCGGCTGGCCCGAGCGCGTGAAGCTGATGCAGGAGAACTGGATCGGCAAGAGCGAAGGCGTGCGCTTCGCCTTCCCGCACGACATCCGGGGTGATGACGGCGCGCTGATCGGCGACGGCAAGATGTACGTGTTCACCACGCGCGCCGACACCATCATGGGTGTGACCTTCTGCGCCGTGGCGCCTGAGCACCCGCTGGCCGCCCATGCCGCCAAGACCAATCCTACGCTCAAGGCCTTCATCGAAGAATGCAAGAGCGGCGGCACCACCGAAGCCGAGCTGGCCACGCAAGAGAAAAAGGGCGTGCCCACGGGCCTGTTCGTCACGCACCCGCTCACCGACGAAAAGGTCGAGGTCTGGGTCGGCAACTACGTGCTGATGGGCTATGGCGACGGCGCCGTGATGGGCGTGCCCGCCCATGATGAGCGCGACTTCGCGTTCGCCCTCAAGTACGGCATCGAGATCAAGCAGGTTGTGCTGGTCGATGGCGAACACTTTGACTACCACCAGTGGAACGACTGGTACGGCGACAAGCAGCGCGGCGTCACCATCAACTCCGACAGCTTCAGCGGCCTGTCGTACAAGGAAGCCGTGAACGCCGTGGCCCATGCACTGGAGCAAAAGGGCCTGGGCGAGAAGAAGACCACCTGGCGCCTGCGCGACTGGGGCGTGAGCCGCCAGCGCTACTGGGGCACGCCGATCCCGATCATTCACTGCGACGAGCACGGCGCCGTGCCTGTGCCCGAAAAAGACCTGCCCGTGGTGCTGCCGCAAGACTGCATCCCCGACGGCTCGGGCAACCCGCTGCACAAGCACGAAGGCTTCCACGCGGGCGTGACCTGTCCCGTGTGCGGCAAGCCTGCGCGCCGCGAGACGGACACCATGGACACCTTCGTGGACAGCTCGTGGTACTTCATGCGCTATTGCGACCCCAAGAACAGTGACGCCATGGTCGCTGGCGGCGCCGATTACTGGATGCCGATGGACCAGTACATCGGTGGTATCGAACACGCCATCCTGCACCTGCTGTACGCCCGCTTCTGGACCAAGGTCATGCGCGACCTGGGCCTGGTCAAGGTCGATGAGCCCTTTACCAAGCTGCTCACGCAGGGCATGGTGCTCAACCACATCTACAGCCGCCGCACCGCCAAGGGCGGCAAGGACTACTTCTGGCCGCACGACGTGGAGCATGTGCTCGATGAAGGCGGCAAGATCATCGGTGCCAAGCTCAAGAACGAAGCCACCAGCGGCGTCGGCATGTTGCCAGTGGGCACGCCCATCGACTACGAGGGCGTGGGCACCATGTCCAAGTCCAAGAACAACGGAGTGGACCCGCAGGACCTGATCGAGAAGTACGGCGCCGACACGGCCCGCCTGTACACCATGTTCACCGCGCCGCCCGAAGCCACTCTGGAGTGGAACGACGCTGCGGTGGAAGGCAGCTACCGCTTCCTGCGCCGCGTGTGGAACTTCGGCCTCAAGCTCTCGGCCATCGACCGCGAGGCTGCCATGGCCAGCGTGGCCGGTGCCAGCAGCCTGCAGGACGTGCAGTTTGGCAAGGAGGCCAAGGCCCTGCGCCTGGAGATTCACAACGTGCTCAAGCAGGTGGACTACGACTACCAGCGCATGCAGTACAACACCGTGGTCTCCGGCGCGATGAAGATGATCAACGCGCTCGAAGATTTCAAGGCCATGGACTCGGCCGGTGCCCAGGTGGCGCTGATCGAAGGCTTTGGCATCCTGCTGCGCTGCCTGTACCCCGCCACGCCCCACATCGCCCACAGCCTGTGGACGGGCCTGGGCTACGCTGGTGCGCTGGGCGACCTGCTCGATGCGCCCTGGCCGCAGGTGGATGCCGGCGCGCTGGTGCAGGACGAGATCGAACTCATGCTGCAGGTCAACGGCAAGCTGCGCGGATCCATCCATGTACCCGCCCAGGCCGACAAGGCCGAGATCGAGCGCATTGCGCTGGCCAGCGAGGCCTTTGTGGCCCAGGCCGCAGGTGCTCATCCGAAGCGCGTGATCGTGGTGCCAGGTCGTCTGGTGAACGTGGTGGTCTGACCCCATGAACAAACGCACACTGCTCAGTCTGGCCCCGGTGGCCCTGTTGTCTGCCTGCGGATTCCGGCTGCGTGGTGTGCCGGAGTTCGGGTTTGGCTCGCTCTACATCGCGGCCCCTGCCAGCTCGCCACTGGCGCGTGAGCTGCAGCGCACACTCGACGGATCGGGCAGCCAGCTCAAGCTGCTGCGCGACCCGGCCAGCATGCCGACGGCAGAGGCCATCTTCGATCTGCTGCAGGAGCAGCAGGAGCGTGTGGTGGTGGGCCTCAATGCGTCGGGACAGGTGCGCGAGCTGCAACTGCGCCTGCGCATCAAGTTCCGCCTGCGCACGCCCACCGGCGTGGAGCTGATCCCGGACACCGAGCTGCTGCAGCAGCGCGACATCAGCTACAACGAAACCATTGCGCTGGCCAAGGAGGCCGAAGAGGCGCTGCTCTACCGCGACATGCGGACCGACCTGGTGCAGCAGCTCATGCGCCGGCTCGCAGCAGCCAAGCGCTAAGAGCCGTTCACAGAACTCCCCTGGCGTCGTTGTCTCGCCTTGTCGTACTAGTCGTGCTGCCTGCGGCGAAACGCCTGGCCATGGCCGCTTCGCTGAGTTTTGTGAGCTGCTCTAAGAATGTGCGCGCTCAGGCGCTCACGCGCTCAGCGTCGGCCCCTGGCCGTGCGAGGGCACGCGCATGAGCGTGCTCTTGCCAAACAGCGACTCCACCAGGTCCACCGCCAGCACGGCCGTGCGGTTGCGCACATCCAGCGCGGGGTTGAGCTCCACAATGTCCAGCGAGGCCAAACGCCCGCTGTCGGCAATCATCTCCATGCACAACTGCGCCTCGCGGTAAGTGGGGCCACCGGGCACCGTGGTGCCCACCCCGGGGGCAATGTCGGGGTCCAGAAAGTCCACATCAAAGCTCACATGCAGGTGGGTGTGCGCATCCAGCCCGGCCAACGCCTGCTGCATGGTCTGGCGCATGCCCACCTCGTCGATGTAGCGCATGTCGAACACCTCCAGGCCCTGCTCGTGCACAAAGCGCTTTTCGCCCGCGTCCACACTGCGGATGCCGATCTGCCGGATCTGCGACGGGTGCAGAGCCGGGCCACCGCCCGGCATGCGGGCCAGCCCGGTCAGCGCCTCGGGGCCAAACCCGCACAGGCAGGCCACGGGCATGCCATGCACATTGCCGCTGGGGGTCAGTGCACTGGTGTTGAAGTCGGCATGTGCATCGAGCCACAGCACCCGCAGTTTTTTGCCCACCTCCGCGCAATGGCGGGCCACGGCGCTGATGCTGCCCAGGCCCAGGCAGTGGTCGCCACCCAGCAGGATGGGCAGGTGGCCCAGCTGCAGTTCTGCATACATGGCGTCGAACACGCGCTGGTTCCATTCCACCACCTCGGGCAGGTGGCGGTAGCCGTCCACGGGTGGCTGCCAGGGGTTGGCGGGGCCACTCAGGTTGCCCCGGTCAAACACCTGCAGCCCGTGGGACTCCAGCGCCGCCTGCAGGCCGGCCACACGCAAGGCCTCGGGCCCCATGGAGGCGCCGCGCGCGCCGGCGCCGATGTCGGTGGGGGCGCCGATCAGGCTGGTGGGCTGGGCGCTGCGCAGGGCGGTGGGGGGCATGGCGGTCTGACTTTCTGGGGTATGGCAGTGAGCGGGAAGGGCGCGGGCGCCCGGGGGAATTCTCAGGGCTTTGGGCGCCAATGAACAGCGCCGCAGCTGATCGGTTCGTGACCTCCTTTGTGCACTGTGAGGGCATACGCTGGCAATTTGCGCAATGCCGGGCCTGCCCAGGCGATAAACTTTGCCGCATGCAAGTCGCCCTGGCCCAACTCTCTCAGCATCTTCAACGGGGCCTTTCGCCGCTTTATGTCCTGCATGGCGATGAGCCCTTGCTCCAGCAAGAGGCGGCTGACGCCATCCGCGCCACCGCCCGCACCCAGGGCTACACCGAGCGCAGCAGCTACACCGTGGCCGGTGCCCATTTCGACTGGAGTGCGGTGCTGGCGGCCGGCGGGTCACTCAGCCTGTTTGCCGACAAGCAGATCGTCGAGATCCGCATTCCGTCGGGCAAGCCCGGCAAGGACGGCAGCGTGGCGCTGCAGCAGATCGCCGAATTGGCCCGGGGTAACGACAGCACCCTCACCATGGTCATGCTGCCGCGCCTCGACAAAGCCACCAAAACAGGTGCCTGGTTTGCCGCGCTGGAGGGTAACGGCACGTCGATTCAGATCGACCCCATCGAGCGCGGCCAACTGCCGCAGTGGATCGCAGCGCGCCTGGCCGCGCAGGGCCAGCGTGTGGTCGCGGGGGAGGAAGGCCAGCGCACCCTGCAGTTTTTTGCCGACCGCGTGGAAGGCAACCTGCTGGCCGCGCACCAGGAGATCCAGAAGCTCGCCCTGCTGCACCCCGCCGGAGAGCTGACGCAAGCTCAGGTCGAAGCCGCCGTGCTCAACGTGGCCCGCTATGACGTGTTCAAGCTGTCCGAATCGGTGCTGGCCGGGCAGACGGCCCGCGTGCAGCGCATGCTCGACGGCCTGCAGGCCGAGGGTGAGGCCGAGGTGCTGGTGCACTGGGCGCTGGCCGAAGACATCCGCGCCCTCAAGCGCGTGAAAGACGCGATGAACGCCGGCCGCCCCTTGCCCATGGCGCTGCGCGAGAACCGCATCTGGGGCCTCAAGGAGCGGCTGTTTGAACGCATCCTGCCCAAGGCCAGCGACGCCGCCCTGGCGCGCTTGCTGCAGTCGGCCCACACGGTGGATGGCATCGTCAAAGGCCTCAAGCAGCCCGACTGGCCGCAAGACGGCTGGCAGGCCCTGCAGCGCCTGGCCTTGCAGCTGTGCCGCCTGACCAGCGCGGCGCGGTGATGGCGGCCGCTGCTGCCTCCCAGCCTTTGCGCCTGCCCAACGACGACGCCACCAACGGCTGGTCCGCGATCCTGCCCCCACGCACGCCGTGCCCTGCGCTGTTGGGCGATGTGCTGGCCGACTGGCTGGTGCTGGGCGCGGGCTTTGCGGGCCTGGCCGCCGCGCGCCGCCTGGCCGAGCTGCGCCCCCACGCCCACATCGTGGTGGTGGACGCGGGCTCCGTGGGCAACAACGCATCGGGCCGCAACTCGGGCTTTGCTATTGATGTGCCGCACAACATCGGCAGCTCGCTCGAAGAACTGCGACAGGCCGCGCACTACCAGGCCTTGCTCACGGCAGGCATGAACGACCTGGAGCGGCTGGTGGCGCAGCACCGCATCGACTGCCAATGGCGCCGCGCAGGCAAGTACCACTGTGCCGTGTCACCCGCGGCCGAGCGCACGCTGCAGCACCATGTGGATGAGCTGCGCGCCCTGGGGGCTGCGCACGAGCTGCTGGACCGCAACGCCCTGGCCGCGCGCTTGGGCACTCGCTACTTTGCCGCCGGGCTCTACACGCCGGGCACCGTGCTGCTCAACCCCGCCGCGCTGTGCCGGGGCCTGGCCGATGCGCTGCCCGCCAACGTCACCCTGCACGAGCAAACGCCGGTGCAGCGGCTGGACCTGTCAGGCAGCAAGGTGGTGGCGCACACCCCGCAGGGCCGTGTGCGTGCGCCGCAACTGTTGCTGGCGGCCAATGGGTTTGCGCAGCAGCTGGGGCTGTTCGGCAGCGCCTGGGGGGCAGAGACGTTTCCGCTGGTCACCTTTGGTTCGCTCACGGCGCCGCTCACGCCCGAGCAGCGCAGCCGCCTGGGCGCGCCCGAGGGCTGGGGCGTGACGCCCGCCAGCGCCGTCACCGGGGCCACGCTGCGCTACACGGACGACCACCGCATTCTGGTGCGCCAGGGCTTTGAATATGCGCCGGAGTTCCGCGTCAGCCCTGCGGTGCGCGAGCGGGTGCGGCGTGAGCACGCGGCCGTGTTTGCGGCGCGTTTTCCGCAACTGGGTGATGTGGCGCTGGAGCATTTCTGGGAAGGCTCGATTGCCATCACCCGCAATGGCGCACCGCGCTGGGGGCGACTGGCCCCGCAGGTGCTTGGCGTTGCGGGGTGCAATGGGGCGGGGGTGGTCAAGTTCACGGCCCTGGGGGCTCTGGCAGCGGATTTGGCGCTGGGGCAGGACCATCCGTTGCTGGCGCATGCCTTGGCCTTGGGTGGGCCGACGCGCATGCCGCCGCAGCCGTTCATGGGGCTGGGGGTGCGGGGTTATATTGCGCGTGAGAAGTGGTTGGGGCGGGCGGAGGTTTGAGGGGTTTCTGGCGTCTGGCGCTTTGTGGACGTACGCTAGTAGCTATGAAATTTGGAGTTAGTGCCTCGGCCTAGGGCAGGAGCCGGGTTATCGCCCCGGCGGGCGGCTCACTTTCTTTTGCTTCGCCAAAAGAAAGTAAGCAAAGAAAAGGCGACCCCCAGTCTGCGACCCTCACGCGGTGCGTGGGGGCAAACCTGCAGCGGTGCGGCTGCGGGGTGCGCCGTGGAACTCGCTTTGCGCTGCGCGCGCCACTCGGACGGCCACGGCGAGCCAGTTCACGAAGCATGGGCGCTTCGACGCCCATGCCACCCCACAACCGCCCCGCCACAGGCGCAGCCAGCAGGGGGGGAGCCGAACATTCAAACAGCCAACAACCCTTTGGGCCATCGCTGCGCTCGGCCCTTGGGCGTGTCAGCTGGCGTTCAATATGCCCTGTGCTTTTTCTGTCCACATCGCCAGGTTCGCTACCAGATCCTTCTGGCTGAACGAGCAGCTTTCTTCCGAGAAAAGCGCGCTCGATTCCAGCCGGTCCAGCAGGTTCAGCAGCACATCGCTGTAGCGCGGGGGCAGGGCGGCCAGCAGGGTGGTTTGCTCGCGGGCCAGGGTGCTCAGGGTGGCGGCGGTGTGGTCGCCGCGTTCAAAGGCTTGCAGGGCCTGGGTGAAGGTGGTGAGCTGGGTGTGGGCGGTGTCGGTCATGGCTTAGCCGGGCGGGTCGATGGAGAGTGACAGGCCCGAGGGTAAAGCAGCCATGGGCCCGCGCCCACCGGGCCGATACCAAGTGCGGCAAAATCGCCGGATGAACGCCCTCAACGTCGCTGAATACACGCACTCTCTCGGTCTCCAGGCAAAAACGGCCTCTGCGCTGATGGCCAAAGCGCCAGCAGCTATCAAAAACAAAGCGCTCAAGGCGCTGGCCCGGTTGCTGCGCGAGAACGTGACGGCGCTGCAGGTCGACAATGCCAAAGACCTGGAGCGCGCCCTGGCCAATGGGCTGGCGGGCCCGATGGTGGACCGGCTCAAGCTCACCCCCAAGGTGCTGGAGACCTGCGCCGAGGGTTGCGAGCAGCTGGCCGCCATGCCCGACATCATTGGCGAGATCCTCGGCATGAAGCAGCAGCCCAGCGGCATCCGCGTGGGGCAGATGCGTGTCCCCATTGGCGTGTTCGGCATGATTTACGAGAGCCGTCCCAACGTCACCATCGAGGCGGCCAGCCTCAGCATCAAGAGCGGCAATGCCTGCATCCTGCGCGGTGGCTCCGAGGCCATTGATTCGAACAAGGCGCTGGCCAAGCTGGTGCAGCAGGCGCTGGCCGAGGCGGGTCTGCCACAGGACGCGGTGCAGCTGGTGCAGACCACCGACCGCGAGGCCGTGGGTCAGCTGATCGCCATGCCGCAGTTTGTGGACGTGATCATCCCGCGCGGCGGCAAGGGCCTGATCGAGCGCATCAGCCGCGATGCCAAGGTGCCCGTGATCAAGCACCTGGACGGCAACTGCCACACCTATGTGGACGACCCCTGCGACATCGCGATGGCCGTCAAGGTGGCCGACAACGCCAAGACCAACAAGTACAGCCCCTGCAACGCGAGCGAAGGTCTGTTGGTGGCACGCGGCGTGGCGGCAGAGTTTTTGCCGAAGATCGGCGCGGTGTATGCCGCCAAGGGCGTGGAGATGCGCGGCTGCCCCGAGTCGCTGGCCATCTTGCAATCGGTGGCGGGTGCCAAGCTGGTGCCCGCGACGGAGCAGGACTGGAGCGAGGAATACCTGGCCCCGATCATCAGCGTGAAGATCGTGGCGGGGGTGGATGAAGCCATCGCACACATCAACCGCTATTCCAGCCACCACACCGATGCCATCCTGACGCGCGACCACATGCACGCCCAGCAGTTCCTGCGCGAGGTGGATTCGGCCAGCGTGATGGTGAACGCGAGCACGCGGTTTGCCGACGGTTTCGAGTACGGCCTGGGCGCCGAAATCGGCATCAGCACCGACAAGTTCCATGCGCGGGGCCCGGTGGGCATCGAAGGCCTCACTTCGCTCAAGTACGTGGTGCTGGGCGAAGGTGAGGTGCGGGCCTGATGTGCTCCTGAAACGATAGCTGCTGGCGCATGTTCGACTAGCGCTTGCAGCCCATTTCATATGAAAATCATCATCCTCGGCGCCGGCCGCGTGGGCCAGAGCGTGGCAGACAGCCTGGTGTCCGAGCGCAACGACATCACCGTCATCGACACCGACGCCGCGCGCCTGCGCGACCTGGAGTCGCGGTTTGATCTGCGCGGGGTGGTGGGCAACGGCATCGAGCCTGCCGTGCTGGCCGAGGCGGGGGCCGAGGACACCGACCTGCTGATTGCCTGCGCCGCGCAGGACGAAACCAACCTGGTGTGCTGCAAGATCGCGCAGCTGCTGTTCAACATCCCCAAGCGCATTGCGCGGGTGCGGACCACAGGCTTCGAGGCCCATGAGCGGCTGGTGGGCCCCGAGGGGTTTGCGGTGGACCGCATCATCTGCCCGGAAGAATCGCTGACCCGCTACATCGGCAAGCTCATCGAGTACCCCGAGGCCATGCAGGTGCGCGAATTTGCCGGAGGCCGCGCATGCCTGGTGTCAGTGCGGGCGCGTGCGGGGGCCCCGATGGTGGGGCACTCCATTGGCGCGCTGCGCGAGAGTGCGCCGGAGCTGGCGATGCGCATGGTGGCCATCTACCGGCGCTTCCCCGACGAGCCTGACCGATTCATCGCCTGCGACGGCCGCACGCGCGTCGAGCCGGGGGACGAGGTGTTCGTGCTGGCCGCGCACGAGCACATCGCCAACGTGCTGGCCGCTCTGCACCGCCCAGCCTCCCAGCAGCTCCAGCCTGTGCGCCGCATCATGATTGCGGGCGGCGGCCGGCTGGGTCTGCGGCTGGCGCGGCAGCTCAGCCAGGCGGGCGGGCGTTTTCACATCAAGATCATCGAGGACCATGCGGACCGCTGCGTGGAGCTGGCATCTGCCCTGCCGCCTGAGGTGCTGGTGCTGCAGGGCGACACCACCGACGAAGACCTGCTGGGTGACGAAGGCATCGAGGAGGTGGACCTGTTCCTCGCGCTCACCGACGACGACGAGGACAACATCATGTCGTGCCTGCTGGCCAAGCGCATGGGCGCAAGCCGGGTGCTGGCCCTCATCAACCGGCGCAGCTATGCCGACCTGATGCACGGCACGCAGATCGACATCGCGCTGTCGCCCGCGCAGGCCATGCTGGGCGAGCTGCTGGCCTATGTGCGCCAGGGCGACGTGCAGGCCGTGCACAGCCTGCGACGTGGGGTGGCCGAGGCGCTGGAGATCGTGGCGCGCGGCGACCGCAAGAGTTCGCGCGTGGTCGGCCGCAAGGTCAGCGATCTGCAACTGCCGCGCGATGTGCACATCGGCCTGATCGTGCGCGGTCTGCCTGACGCTTCGGAAACCACGGGTGCACCCGCTGCCGATCTGCGCGAGCCCGAGGTCATCATCCCGCGCAGCGCCACGGTGATCGAGAGCAATGACCACGTGGTGTTCTTCCTGCCCAACAAGCGGCTGGTGCGCGATGTGGAAAAGCTCTTCCGCGTGAGCGCGACTTTTTTCTGACCTGGCACCGAGCTGCGCGAGACCCCCATGACGGACATGTTTCCCGTTCTGCGCGTGCTGGGCATTCTGGTGATGATCTTCTCGCTGTCCATGGGCCTGCCGCTGGTAGTCTCGCTGTGGACGCGCGACGGCGTCTGGTTTGTGTACCCGCTGTCCATGGGCGCCACGATGCTGGCCGGCGCGTGGCTGTGGTGGCGGCTGCGGTTGTTCCGGCAGGAGCTGCAGCCGCGCCACGGCGTGATGCTGGTCTCTCTGGTGTGGATGCTGTTGCCCCTGTCGGCCGCGCTGCCGCTGATGCTGGCCGGGCACTACACCGGACACCCGCTGTCGTTCACGCACGCCTACTTCGAGGCGGTGTCGGGGCTGACGACCACGGGCTCCACCGTGCTGGCGGGCCTGGATGCGTTGCCGGTGTCGGTGAATGTGTGGCGCACCTTTTTGCAGTGGATGGGTGGCATGGGCATCCTGATTTTGGCCGTGGCCGTGCTGCCGCTGCTGGGCGTGGGGGGCAGCCAGCTGTTCAAGGCCGAGGCGGCCGGGCCGCTGAAGGACACCAAGCTGACGCCACGCATGACCGGTACAGCCAAGGGGCTCTGGGGGGTGTATGCGCTGTTCTCCGTGCTGTGTGGCCTGGCCTACTGGGCCGGGGGCATGGCCCCGCTGGATGCGTTGATGCACATGTTCACCACCGTGAGCCTGGGGGGGCTGTCGTCGCACGACCTGAGCTTTGGCTACTTCCAGTCCCCGTTGCTGGAGGCGATCTGCATCTTCTTCATGCTCGTGGCCAGCTGCAATTTTGCGTTGTACTTCGTCGCCATTCGCAAGGGCCAGTGGGGCGGCTTCTGGCGCGACCCGGAGCTGCGGGCCACGCTGGTGACGTTGATTGGCGGCGGCCTGCTGGTGGCGCTGCTGCTGTGGGCCAAGGGCGTGTACGCGCCGCTGGACGCGCTGCGCCATGGCATGTTCAACCTGGTGTCGCTGGCCACCACCACTGGCTTTGCCACGGTGGACTACCTGGCCTGGCCCGTGTTTGCGCCGGTGTTCATGCTGCTGCTGTCGGGCGTGGCCACCAGTGCCGGATCGACGGGCGGTGGCATCAAGATGGTGCGCATGCTCATTCTGGTCAAGCAGGCGCGCCGCGAGATGAACCGCCTGGTGCACCCGCGCGCGGTGCAGCCGGTGCAGCTGGGCGATGCCGTGGTGGACAACCGGGTGATCTTCTCGGTGCTGGCCTTCATGCTGGTCTATGGTGGCACGGTCTTTGGGCTGAGCATGGTCATGTTGCTGACAGACCTGGACCCGGTGACGGCGTTTTCGGTGGTGCTGGCCAGCGTCAACTGTGCGGGCCCAGGCCTGGGCAGCGTGGGGCCCGCGTCCAACTATGCGGTGCTCACCGATTTCCAGATCTGGGTATGCACCCTGGCCATGCTGCTGGGGCGGCTGGAGATTCTGAGCTTCATGGCCTTGCTCACCCCGGCGTTCTGGCGCCGGTAAGGGGGCAGGGCCGTGGCTGCGCCGGGGGTGACTTGCGAAAACCTGGCCTGACCCCACATCCTACAATTCACCGCAATCGCTTCCCGAGGGCTTTCCATGGTTCCGCATCTCATCACGGCCCTCACCGGGCCGATCAACGAACTCGAACAGCGCATTCTCGACTCGATGCCCGCCATCGAACGCTGGTTCCGGCTGGAGTGGATGGAGCACACCCCGCCGTTCTACACGTCGGTAGACATCCGCAATGCGGGTTTCAAGCTGGCCCCGGTCGACACCAACCTGTTCCCGGGCGGTTGGAACAACCTGACCAAGGAGATGCTGCCCCTGGCCGTGCAGGCTGCGATGGCTGCCATCGAGAAGATCTGCCCCGAAGCGCGCAACCTGCTGATCATTCCGGAGAACCACACGCGCAACACGTTCTACCTGTCCAACGTGGTGCAGCTGCAGCGCATCTTCAACATGGCGGGCCTGAACGTGCGGGTGGGCTCCATCAGCCCCGAGATCAAGAAGTCCACGCTGATCGAGCTGCCCAACGGCGACACCGTGACCCTGGAACCCGTGGTGCGCACCAAGCGCCGGCTGGGGCTCAAGGACTTTGACCCCTGCACCATCCTGCTGAACAACGACCTCACCGCAGGCGCCCCCGGCATTCTGGAAGACATCCACGAGCAGTACCTGCTGCCCCCGCTGCACGCCGGCTGGAGCGTGCGCAAGAAGAGCACCCACTTCAAGAACTACGAAGAGGTGGCCAAGCGTTTTGGCAAGATGCTGGGCATCGACCCCTGGCTGGTCAACCCCATGTACAGCCAGTGCGGCGAGGTGGACTTTGCCGAGGGCACGGGCATGGACCAGCTGCAGACCAGCGTGGACGCACTGCTGACCAAGGTGCGCCGCAAGTACAAGGAATACGGCATCAACGAAAAGCCCTTCGTGATCGTCAAGGCCAACAACGGCACCTACGGCATGGGCATCATGACTGTGCGCGACGCCAAGGAGCTGGACGCGGTCAACCGCAAGACGCGCAACAAGATGGCCGTGATCAAGGACGGCCAGCCGGTGAGCGAAGTCATCATCCAGGAAGGGGTGCTGACGCAAGAGCGCGTGAACGACGCCGTGGCCGAGCCTGTGGTCTACATGATGGACCGCTACGTGGTGGGGGGCTTCTACCGCATGCACGCCGAGCGGGGTGTGGATGAAAACCTCAACGCCCCCGGCGCGAGCTTTGTGCCCCTGGCCTTTGAACACAGCACCCACATGCCCCAGCCTGGCGTGCGCCCGGGTGTGAGCGCGCCCAACCGCTTCTATATGTATGGCGTGGTGGCCCGGCTGGCGATGCTGGCGGCCAGCTACGAGCTGGAGGCCACCAACCCCGACGCCGAGGTGTACGACTGAAAACCAGAGTCTTTGGGGCCCCTTGCGGGTCTTGGGGATACCGGGTTTCAGCGCCAGCACCCTCCCCGCGAGCCTGCGCAGCGGGCCTGCGGGGGAGGGCAGTGGCCCGCATGCCACGCCCGCGCCCGGTTGCCAAGGGCAAGTTGCTGCGTTGCAACATGGGGTTTCGCCTCCAAACGCTTGATCTGGCTCAGGCGCACAATAGCGTTCCCAAAAGTAACGGAACCCCGTCAGGCCCAGTGCGCGGGGGTGGTCAGTGCAAAGCTCCAAGTCATCGCTCGCAGCGCTCACGCTGGGCGCCATCGGTGTTGTGTATGGCGATATCGGCACCAGCGTGCTGTATGCCGTCAAGGAGGTGTTCGGGTCCGGCCATGTGCCGTTCACGCCCGCAAACATCTACGGCATCCTCTCCATCTTTTTCTGGACCCTCACGGTCATCGTCTCCCTGAAGTACGTGGTGCTGGTGCTGCGCGCTGACAACCACGGTGAGGGGGGCCTCATCGCCATGCTTGCCCTGGCCTCCCAGGCGGTCAAAGACAAGCCCCAGCTGCGCAGCGTGTTGCTGGCCGTGGGCATTTTTGGCACCTCGCTGTTTTACGGCGATGGCGTCATCACCCCGGCCATCTCGGTGTTGTCGGCGGTGGAGGGGCTGGAAGTGGTGTCGGACCACTTCAAGCACTACGTGATACCGATCACGCTGGTGGTGCTGTTTTGCCTGTTTGCCGTGCAAAAGCGCGGCACGGGCGGCATCGGCAAGTTTTTTGGTCCCATCACGCTGGTGTGGTTTGTCACCATCGCGCTGCTGGGTGTGTCGCATATCGTGGGGCATCCGGAGATCTTGTGGGCGCTGAGTCCGCACCACGCGCTGGGCTTCATGTGGGCCAACCCGGGCACCAGTTTCATCATTCTGGGCGCGGTGGTGCTGTGCGTGACGGGCGCCGAGGCCTTGTATGCCGACCTGGGCCACTTCGGCAAGCGCCCGATCCGCATGGCCTGGTTTGGTGTGGCCATGCCGGCGCTCACCCTCAATTATTTTGGCCAGGGCGCGCTGCTGCTGGCTGAGCCCGAGGCCGTCAAGAACCCGTTCTATCTGATGGCCCCCGACTGGGCGCTGGTGCCTTTGGTGATCCTGGCCACCATGGCCACCGTGATTGCCTCGCAGGCGCTGATCACCGGCGCATTCAGCGTGACCAAGCAGGTCATCCAGCTGGGCTACCTGCCGCGTCTGAACATCCAGCACACCAGCGTGCGTGACACGGGCCAGATCTACATGCCGCTGGTCAACTGGGGGCTGTTCGTGGCCATCGTGCTGGCGGTGGTGATGTTCCGCTCGTCGAGCAATCTGGCAGCTGCCTACGGCATCGCGGTGACGCTGGACATGCTGATCACCACCACGCTGACCTTCTTCGTGATCCGCTACGGCTGGCGGTATCCGCTGGCGCTGTGCGTTGCGGCCACGGGCTGCTTCTTTGTGGTGGACCTGGCGTTCTTCGCCTCCAACCTGCTCAAGCTGTTCCAGGGTGGCTGGTTCCCGCTGATGATCGGCGGCATCGTGTTCTCGCTCATGATGACCTGGAAGGAAGGGCGCCGCCTGCTCAATGACAAGCTGCGTGCCGACGCCATCGACCTCAAGGACTTTCTGGAGTCGATCTTCATCAGCCCGCCCACGCGGGTGGATGGAACGGCCGTCTTCCTGACGGCCGAAACCGGCGCGGTGCCCAATGCCCTGCTGCACAACCTCAAGCACAACAAGGTGCTGCACCAGCAAAACCTGTTTGTCACCGTGCACAACCACGAGACGCCCTGGATTGGTCTGGACAAGCGGCTGCAAGTCGAATCGCTGGGGCACGACTGCTGGCAGGTGGTGGTGCATTACGGTTTCAAGAACGACCCCGACCTGCCCCGCGCGCTGGAGCTGCTGCGTGGGCGTGGCTGCGAGTTGGAGTCGATGACCACCAGCTATTTCCTGTCGCGGGACACCGTCATTCCCACCATCGGCAGCGGCATGGCGCCTTGGCGCGAAAAGCTGTTTGCCCAAATGCACCATAACGCCAGTGGCGCGGCCGACTTTCTGCACCTGCCCAATAACGCGGTGGTCGAGCTGGGCTCCAAGATCGAGATCTGACGGGCTGGGGGGGCTCCCCCTGGCCTGGGACGGGTGCCTTGGGCTGGTTTTGCGCTGTTTTTGCCTTGTGGCGCTAGTGCCTATTGTCTGAGATGCTATCAATACTGTAGCTTTTGGAGTGGGCTGACCGCTTGCCTGAGCGCCAGGCGCGCGCGGTGCCAGAATCGCGCCCATGCAATTTTTCAAAGACCTGAGCCTTTCCACGGCGGTGGCGGGCTTCGTGGCGGTGCTGGTGGGCTTTACCAGCTCGGTGGCCATCGTTTTCCAGGCCGCCCAGGCATTTGGGGCCACACCCGCGCAGATCACGTCCTGGATGTGGGCGCTGGGTCTGGGCATGGGCCTGTGTTCGCTGGTGCCCTCGCTGATCTTGCGCCAGCCCGTCATGGTGGCTTGGTCCACGCCGGGCGCCGCCGTGCTGGCCACGGCGGGGTTGGCGGGCGGCTTCAGCATGGGCGAGGCCATCGGCGCCTTCATGATCAGCGCGTTGCTCATCACCCTGGCGGGCGTCACCGGCTGGTTCGAGCGCGTGATGAACCGCATCCCCATGGAAATCGCCGCTGCCCTGCTGGCCGGCGTGCTGGCCCGCTTTGGCCTGCAGGCGTTTGCGGCAGCCCAGACCGCATTGCCCTTGGTGCTGCTGATGTTGATGGTGTATCTGGTCAGCCGCCGTTTGGCTGCCCGGTATGCGGTGGTCATCACCCTCGCCGTAGCGGTGGTGTTCGTGGCCACCCAGGGGCAGATGGCCTGGTCGGCGGTGCAGCTGGAGCTGGCCCTGCCCGTTTTCACGGCGCCCCAGTTCAGCGTAGCGGCTGCCGTCAGCCTGGCGATTCCTTTGTTTGTGGTCACCATGGCGTCGCAGAACCTGCCCGGGGTGGCGGTGATCCGGGCGTCGGGCTACAACTTGCCCATCTCCCGGCTCATCACGCTCACGGGTCTGGCCACCCTGGTGCTGGCGCCCTTCGGGGCGTTTGCGCTCAACTTCAGCGCCATCACCGCCGCGATGTGCATGGGCCCCGAGGCACACGCCGATCGCCGCCGGCGCTACACGGCCGCGGTGGCATGCGGCGCCATCTATGTGGCGATCGGTCTGTTTGGCGCAGTCATCACCGGGCTGCTTACCGCCTTTCCCAAAGAGCTGGTGGTGGCCATTGCGGGTTTGGCGCTTCTGGGCACCATTGGCAACGGCCTGGCGGCGGCGCTGCGGGACGAGGCGCACCGCGAGGCGGCACTCATCACCTTTCTCGTCACCCTCAGCGGTGTGGTCATCGTTGGGGTGGGCTCGGCCTTCTGGGGCGTGGTGGCCGGCAGCATTGCGCTATTTGTGCAACAGTACAGGCGTTCGCAGGCCAGCGGCGCGTAAGTCGCCTTGGTTGCCTGGGCCCCTGGCCTCCTCCATTCCTTGACCCGACACCATGAAACTGCTCTTCATCGCCGACCCGCTGCAAAGCTTCAAGATCTACAAGGACACCACCTTCGCCATGATGCGCGAGGCACAGCGGCGTGGTCATACCCTCACGGTCTGCGAACCGCAGCACATCACCTGGCAGCGCGGCAGCAAGGTCACCGCACGGGTGCAGGACGTCCGTCTCACGGGGGATGCCGCCCATTGGTACGAGGCCCAGCCGCAGCGCAGCGCCGCATTGGCCGACTTCGACGCGGTGCTCATGCGCAAGGACCCGCCCTTCGACAGCGAGTACTTTTACGCCACCCACCTGCTGGAGCAGGCGGAGCGCGATGGCGCCCGGGTGTTCAACAAACCCAGCGCTCTGCGGGACCATCCGGAAAAGCTGGCCATCATGGAGTTTCCACAGTTCATCGGACCGACGCTGGTCACCCGGGATGCGGACGACATTCGCCGCTTTCATGCGGAGCACCAGGACATCATCCTCAAGCCTCTGGATGGCATGGGTGGGATGGGCATCTTCCGTGTGGGTCCCGATGGCCTCAATCTGGGCAGCATCACCGAAACCCTGAACCGCCACGGCGCGCAAAGCGTGATGGTGCAAAAGTTTTTGCCCGAAATCGTCGATGGCGACAAACGGGTCCTCATCATCGGCGGCAAGCCTGTGCCGTTCTGCCTGGCGCGTATTCCCCAGGGCAGCGAAGTGCGCGGCAATCTGGCCGCTGGCGGCAAGGGCGTGGCGCGCCCTCTGTCTGCGCGGGATCGTGAGATTGGCGAAGCGCTGGGCCCGGTGCTGCAGTCGCGTGGCTTGCTGCTGGCAGGGGTAGATGTGATTGGCGACTGCGTCACAGAGATCAATGTCACCAGCCCGACCTGCTTTCAGGAAATCTTTGATCAGACAGGCTGCGATGTGGCCTTTCTATTCATAGACGCTTTGGAGTCTGCGGTTGCGGGCGCTGGTGGTTGATGGGCTTGTCTCGTGTATGCGGACTGTTAGATCGATCCCTGGGTTTACTCTGCTGCCTGTTGTAAACCGTGCTATAGTCGAGGGCTTCGCTACTGAGACCTGAGCGCAAAAGTGTTGGGGTCGATGGGGTGGTTTGTGGTGGTGCTTAGGTGCTGCGGCAGATGGCCCGGAAGGTTGGCGAAGAAAGTTTGGTTTTGTCTTCTTGGTGGTTAAA